>JANQPD010000084.1 GCA_028285465.1 Owenweeksia sp.
TTTCCAAGGCATGGCAATCTGAATTTTGTTTCAAATTGCGACTTAAAAAGTGTAAACGATGTTTCTATAACTCTGTAAAGGATGTTTGTATATCGTACCAAATGCCCGCCAACGTTTAGTGTATGGTGCGTTGCTATCCCGCAGGGTAGCTATGCACTATACACATTGTTGTGTGTTCGTTTTAATTTGTTTTCCAGGTTGCTCCTGGATATTCTGTTTTATCAATTTCTATCCTTGCTCCAGACTCAGTCCATATTTCATCACCAGATGCTTTTACTACCAATTCCGAATTCCCGAACCCAAGTCTTATAGCCTGTACTTCACCTCGGTTAACTACAAAATCTTCTCCTTGAAGTTCAGTTTTTTCAAATACAAGTCGTTCAGAGCTAATGAGCTTTTTACCGATCAATTCATTTAGAATATCATCCTTAGTAGGTTCATGAACAAATCCAAATCCTTCAAGTCTATTTCGTCTGAAATCTGACGCTGTTTGAATTAGTATATGAATTTCATCTCCTTGATTATCTGTTAAAATTGTCAGACCATTATCTGTCTTCTTGAAAACAAGATGCAATCCAACCGAATGAAAGTTGCCATATTCAGTTTCGGAATTATCAAGTCTTAAGAATCCCTCTAATATTTCTCTTTGAAACTTATCTAGTACGTTCATTTCAATGACACACAACGGTTTGAATAAACGCCGGGCGGCTCCTTTCGTAGTTTTGCAAAGAAACGAAAGGTTTCTCTATCCACCGCAAAGCCCCAACCGGAACGGGATTAAAGCCGACTTGCGTTTATTTATTGTTGTAGCATGTTTTTTTTATTTCTTTTCAGTCACTTCAAATTCTGTAATAAAAGCGAGTTGGTCAGAGTCGGGATTTTCAAGATTTGTCCCACCATAAATAACCTTATAAAGACGGTTTTCGACTAAGATTACTCTTCCATAGGTAAACCCGCCAATCGATGGGTCATTTGATACAAGTTCAAAGTAGATCTCCTGACCATTTTCATGCTGTCTAATTTCCTTCTTTACAATTTTTGAGTCGTTTGAAGTTGCAATCATCTGGTCCACCGTACTTTCAAGAAGTAGCTCGGTGTTCAATTTTCTTAAGTAAGACTCTGGAAAGTCCATGAATGAAACGGAATACATCAAATATTCATTCTCGTTATATTGAAAGAGGTGATCAACTGCTTTCCAGGTTCCCGCGTTTACCTCTCTTTCAAAGTGGGTTGGTTTTTCAGGGAATTTGGCTTTGAATTTACCAGGTTCTGAAATGTAGAAGCCTTCTCTGTCAAGGGAAAGGTTCTCCCAGTTATTTGCTGATTGTGATTGACAGGATAAAAAGCAGAGTGTGACTAGTATTGTCGAAATATGTTTCATGTCGTTTTTCAAATATGCTACAACGTTGAGCATATGAGCAGTAGCGGTATTTTCACCAGATTAGCTATGGGCGAGCGCAAGTTGATCCGCCAAATACAGCATTATCCACGTGGTACACACCCGCTATTGATTATATACAGTGTTGTAAGGCGTTTTTATTTAGTCATATAATAAAATTCTCGTTCAAGTTCATGTTTCATCCTACTTACACTACGTCTCATCATGAAATATGGTATTCCAAACATGAATGCTGCATGAATAATTATAAATGGTAAACCAAAAAAATCCATATTACCTCCAACATTCTCAGATGTAGAAAATCCAATTATAAAAATCAAATAAAACACTATTAAAAATACGTAAAAGGGAATCATCATCCCAGTAAATCCATTTATCTCTGTATATATAATTAGATTATTGTCCTGCTGTTTATATATTCCTTTTGCAATAGCCAAGTTCATATTCATGTCAAAAAATTTTCTACGTCTCTTTATTTTAAATTCATCTAGTCCAACATGTCCTTTATATTCATTCTTACTATATGAAAATACATCAAAGGCTTCAGAAAACATTCCCGTATCCCCTTCATCTACATTTGCTTTTAGTCTATTGATAAAATCGTGTTTATCAATCTCAAGTTCAGTGTTTAAATAATCAATCAGTTTTAATTGTTTGAGAAAGTCTTTCATTTGCAATCTTTTGTATCAATGTTTATAATATTATTTATCAATATTTAAATATTTCAAGTGGTATATTAAATAAACTTTTCGTTTGCCGCGGTTTTGCTAATGCCTTACAACGGCCCGGCTATAAGGTCGGCCGGGTTATGGGTGATTGATTATCGGCCAAGGAAAGGTACTGAAAGAACCGGAATATAGTAGACGGAGACTTCGTACGAGGTTGGCTTATAGCCATTGTTGGCAACTGGCCTTTTTACTTTTTGCTCAATTTGAGTCCATATTTGAAAGCGAAGAACATGGCTAAAAAATGTATAATCCAATAAATCAGGCCACCAATAATCTGTCCTTTGTCAAAACCAGTGGTCTCTGAGTCAAATAGGTTGACAATACCAATAAGATTGGAAATTAATGAAGTTAGGTTCGTCAGTGTTGCAATAACAAGTAGGACTGCAACTATTATCAATAAGATACCTCCAAATTTTTTCATTGTCGATTATTAAGTTTAGGCTTGTTGCCAACGATCTTGCTAAAAGCAGTGCGGGTTAAAAGGTTAGTATTTGTCGATTGTGCTAAAAGTAGTAAAAAGCCGTGGTTATATTATTGAGAAGTTGACCGAGCATTGCGTTTAGCTTTTGTTGGCAGCAGTTAGTTTTTAAAATTTCTAATTTTTTCTAACAACTGATTTTCTCGAGCCTTACGATCTTTTTCATATTCTTCTACCAATTCACTCATCTCTTCAATAGTCGCTGTTCTATGGCTGTGCATGCTTGGGTTGAATTCGTGGGAATCAACATAGTCCAAAATTGCTATAATTTCTTGGTCTGTCAGGTTGGGAAATGCTGTCATCATTGATTGATTGTATATACTAAAGATATATCGAGCGCGAGTGTCTTTTTCCTCATAAATAAGTCGCTCAGAGTTCCTAATAAAGTTCAACGCCCAAGAAACACCATAGTCCTCACGTATTCGCTGGAAAGGTGGTCCAATCTTTTTGGTTGAGATGTGGTGACAACTGTAGCAATGGGTCAAGAAAAGTTGCTTTCCTCTTAAAAAGGCGGTCTTATCGGAAGAAGTTTTAGACTTAGTTTCTATTTGTTCAACCTTAGCTGTCCTATTGCAGGCTAAGAAAGTAGTAATTAAAAGTATGGTCGTTAATCTTTTCATAATTGCTGCCAACGCTTTGGCTATGGTGCGTGTCCCGAAGGGCATGCACTATAGCTTTTGTTGTGCCTTCGTGCTTTTTATTTTTTAATCACAGTAGGCAATAAGTCCACTGTTTTTGTTCTTTGCTTTTTCAAGAATGTCAATTAGTTTTTTCAGGTCAGTGTCCTTTTTAAATTTGTCCAGATTGACATTAGTACTCTGTTGTTCAATCATCTTTGTTCCCCACCTGAAATCGGAATAGTAATCGTATTGACTTCCTATAACTCCTTTGTTCTGTAAATTTTCAAAAGTCTTATGGTCAAGTCCGCCAGCAAATTCCAAATTGGCTTGCTCCGGATAGTCAGGCTTTGGCTCGTCATCTTGTATCAAGTAAAAGTCTAACATTTCTTATTCTTTTGGCATGAGGTACAACTAGTGATATCAGCATATTGCTGATATCCCATTCTAGCTAAGTGAGTTTTAAGTTATTGTTATTGAATGTAGTATTCCGGAAAATCTGATCCAGGGGGCTTTCTATTTTGCGCAAAGATTTTTGCGTAACATGCGTATACACGGCCGTCGTTGCCGGGCTCTTATGTCCTAGTAATTCTTGAATAAACCGTATGTCAGTACCGCCTTCCAATAAATGCGTAGCAAAGCTATGCCTTAGCTTATGGGGGGTCACCTGTTTTTGTATGCCCGCTAAATAAGCGCTTTTCCGCAATATGCTGCGCACACTGCTGGCGCTGTATTGCTTTTTATCCGGCCCTTCTATAAGCCAATACTTTGGGCTGTACAGCTCTAGGTAAGTCAACAAAAAGGGCTTGAGCATTTGGCTCATTACGGCCATACGGTCTCTTTTGCCTTTCCCTGCACGCACATGTATCATTTCGCGATCAAAATCTACATCCCTAACCCGCAGGCATAACAACTCGCTTAACCGCAGGCCCGTGCTGTACAATACGGCCAGTATAACCCTGTGTTTCATATTTTTGGTTGCCGCCAGCAGCCGCACTACTTCGCCCTCGCTCAACACCACCGGTAATTTTAACGCTTTCTTTGGCCTGTCAATAGAGATATTGGGCATAGACCCGCCCAGAACCTTTTCAAAGTAAAACTTCAAGGCATTTACTACCTGCCGCTGGGTGTTTACAGACAGCTTTCGCTCCACGATCAGATGATCTTGAAACATGTCTACTTCTTTTTTGCCCAAGCGGGTAGCCGGTGTGGGGTGATGGAAATGCAAAAACTGGTTGAAGTAGCTGTGATATGTACGTATAGTGTTTTTTGCATAACCCAAACGTTTTAGCTTTTGCACGTAATGGCACGGTACCAGGTCTTCCAAGACCATCTTTTTGGGCCGTTCAGCATCCGGTGCAAGAGCCTCCCGCTTATAGCAAAGGTCCAGCCTCGCCACATCTTTATAGGCGATGCGTACCCGATCCAGGTTAGCAGCATTCCAGGGAAGCCACCACCCCTTATAGGTTTTTGTGTAAAGGGCACCCAAAACACGTTTGGCAACAAAACTCAGTTTTTGGTTATAGCCAAACAGCAGCAACAACGCTACAGTGCCACGATGTCTTTTCTTATGGATTTCGATGCAGGGGTTGCTCACGTTAAGTTGCCTTTATTGACCCCCTCAATATAAGAAACAATCACTTTTCCCGCTTTCAACCGTAGGCTTTTTTGGATATGGAGGGAATCGTTTAAAAGGGCTAGATAAAATACAATCACTCAATTATTTAACTGTTTTCAACCGTTTACTACCATTTACAAACGAAAGGTAAACGGGCAATAACCGGATCGGGCCAGGTACCCCGTCCATCTTTGTACCGTTGTTCAACAAGAACGGCCTTTGCTCTATTAATCTTTAAATGCTAAGCGTATGTCTACTATGAGAAACCGCGTACAACTGATCGGCAACCCCGGGGCAGATCCGGAAATCAAAAACTTGGAAAACGGGAACAAACGGGCCAAATTCAGCCTGGCCACCAATGAAAGTTACAAAAACCAAAAAGGCGAACGGGTTACGGAAACCCAATGGCACAACGTAGTAGCCTGGGGCAAAACGGCCGAGCTGGTGGAGAAATTCGTGCACAAAGGCAAAGAAGTAGGCCTGGAAGGCAAGCTTGTAAGCCGCAGCTACGAAACAGACGGGGGTGAAAAGCGCTACGTAACCGAGGTGGTGCTCAATGAACTCGTATTGCTCGCTTCGGGAAAGCAATAACCTGCTCTTTTGAAAAAGGAAGCAGCCTTCCCGGCCGCTTCCTTTTTTGGGGTTCAATAAAAGCCCCGGCATTTACAATGCCGGGGCTTCCGGTAAAAACGGGAACTTATCCCATTCAATACCTTTTATTTCCGGTACAACACTTTTTTATAGCTGGTGTGCTGTTCCGACCTGATCGCTATAAAGTAGATGCCTTCCGCCAGGTGCAACGCCTCTACATCAAATTGCACCTCGTGGTTTCCGGCCGCCCGGCTTTCGTCAGAAAGCAAAGCTACCTGCTGGCCGTTTCCGTTGAGGAGGGTGATCGCCACCTTTTGCTCGCTGGGGTTCTCAAAGCGAACCGACAAGCGCTGGCCAAAAGGATTGGGGAAAACCGAAGCGTTGAATTCGTTCAGTTCGGCATCCGTGGTAATGCCTCCCTCTTGTCCTTTCTTAAAGCTGATGATCCCCCTGCATCCACTGATGGTGATGTTCCGGCAGAAGGTATCCGAACACTTTTCGCGGCCGTTATCTGCCGTTACGGTAAGGCAAACACGGTAAACGCCATCCCGGGCAAACGTATGAGCGGGATTGGCCAGGTTAGAGGTGGTCCCGTCACCAAAATCCCAACGGTATCCGCTTACCTGAGTACAGGAGTTGGTAGCTACCATTTCATTAAAGAAATCTCTATTTGCATGTGCATTTTTATTAAAACACAGCTATTGAGGCAGGATTCGGCATAGTAAAAAGATGTTTTTATGAGAGAATACTTTTACAAAATATAATCGTATATTCTTCCTATGCACGATAATCGTTCCAACCCGGGAAAAAACGAAGGGATCATTCATTCGTAAAATGTGAGCAATTACCTGACAAAGGAGCAATCTGTATACAGTTGCATTATTTCTGCGGGCGTTTTTCTTTTTCCCACAGACCCGCCTGTGGAAAGTGCCTTAATCTTAATATGCTTTTTTGACACAGAAGGCCTTTTCTAAAACTTTTTTTGGCGTACTTCGTTTCCGTATAAAATCAATAACGATGAAAAGAACAACAATACTCACCTTGGCATCCGCCAGTCTACTCTGGGCCTGCAATACCACTCCTGTGCAAACGGAAGAAACGGTAGACCCTCCCGTAGAAAACGAAGAAGTGGTGGCAGAACCCGAGCACGATGCGCCCGAAAGCTATGCGAAAGAAGGGATCAAAATTTACCCCGCTCCCTCCTCTCCGCAATATCCGGGCGCCAAGCTGACCTTGCAAAAACCGGAAAGCGGCAGCAAGATCAACTCTGGTCCGGTAGCTTTTGAGTTCAGTGTAGAACAATATGAACTAGGCGTGCAAACAGCAGATGCAGCCGATAAAGAGCTGGCCAATAGCGCCAAGGGCCAGCATATCCATTTAATTGTAGACAACAGTCCCTACTCGGCTCATTATATGCCGGGGCTTGAGAAGGAGTTTGAAGCCGGTACACACTATGCGATCGCCTTTTTATCGCGTTCGTACCACGAAAGTGTAAAAAGCCCCGGGGCTTTCCAGGTATTCCAGTTTAGCACAGGAGAACTTATAGAAGATGTAAGCTATGATCTGTCGCAGCCCATGCTGTTTTACAGCCGCCCCAAAGGGGAGTACAAAGGAGCCGACACCAAAAAGGTGTTGTTTGACTTTTACCTGCATAATGTAGAGCTGGCCCCTGACGGATATTCGGTGATGCTCACCATCAATGAAACACTGGAATTTGAATTTGATGCCTGGCAACCTTATATTATAGAGGGACTGCCCATGGGAGAGAATACGTTTGAAATTAAACTGGTAGATGCCAAGGGTACTGCCGTGAACCCTACCATAAACCTGGTGAAGCGCACTTTTACTCTCAGCCCGTAAAAGCGTTCACATTTTTCGCTTGTTGAAAACCACCTTTAAGGGTGGTTTTTCTTTTTAGCACTAAATTATGGTAAAAATCACGCGTCTTTTTTGAGGAATTCCACCTCCGGCCCTTATTTTCGCTGTTTATTTAATCCTTAATGAACATAACAAAATGAAAAAATTAGTATTCGCTTTTGCAGCTCTGATGAGCTTCAATGCTTTTGCCCAAGAAGCTGTACAGGGAGAATTGCCGGCTCGTTTTCTCACTACAAATCTTCAACAAGCAGCAAAAACTGCAGCCGCCACGGACACTATCCTTCCTCCCTTTACGTGCTCATCGCCAAATGATCTTTTAACATTTTATACAATAAATGATACGATCATTACAGGGGCTTTTGATCTTGGTGGCGGAGCTTCCATTACTGAGGTTGGCCAGGCATTGAACTTAGATGGTGACCCCCTGGAAGTGTATGGTATCATAGGGTTGACTCTTTTTAAAGAGGAGGGTGTAAACAAAGGTTCTTTCACAACATCCCTTTACGATACCACTGGCGGGATTGCTGCTGCTCCTATGGCTACCTCCAACGCTGTAGCCTTTGATAACGTGAGCGACACAGCTGCGGCTTCACTCTTTACGCATTTTACTTTTTCCTCGCCTGTTACAGTAAATGCTCCTTTCTGGGCTACCATTGAGGTAGATAATGGCTCCGACAGGCTCTCTCTTGCATCTACAGCCAACGGCTGCGGTGGTGCTTCCATTTTCAAGACAAATCAGAGCAGCAACTGGTCCAATTATAGCGGCACATTTTCCGTAGGTGGGGCTCCGGTTCAATTCTCCATACATCTGTGGGCCGAAGTTGATGATGCTACAATAGGCCTGGATAAAAACCTGATCTCAAGAAAAGGCCTTGAGCTATACCCCAACCCCGCTCATAATACAGCCACTATTAAGTATGAGTTAGCGAATGAAAACAACGTGACGCTGTCTATTCAGGACATGAGCGGAAGAGTAGTTTTCACTAAGCGTTATGAAGCTAATGGCACCCAGGAAATTGAGCTTGACCTGAGCAGTTTCCAATCTGGCATCTATACCTATCAGGTAGTAGGTGAGAAAAAACAACTTAACGGTGTTTTTGTAAAAGAATAGAAATTACTTCTTACACATAAAAAAGGCGGATGAGGTTACCTCATCCGCCTTTTTGTTTATACATATCCTAAGCCCCGTTTAAGAGGCCGGGGCTTTTTTCTTTCGCACATTTATGTTCACTACTTCTACGGCCAGAGAGAAAGCTACTGCTGCATAAATGTATCCTTTAGAGATGTGCTGATGCAACCCATCCGCGATCAAGACAAAGCCAATCAGGATCAGAAAAGCCAGGGCCAGTATCTGCAAGGTCGGGTATTTTTCTATAAAGCGCGCAATACGCCCGGAAAAAACCAGCATCACGATCAAAGAGATCACTACCGCTAGAATCATAATGATGATCTCATTCGTCATGCCAATGGCAGTAAGGATGGAGTCAAAAGAAAAAACGATATCCAGCAAACCTATTTGGAGGATGATGGCCGCAAAACTTCTCTGTGCGGCTGATTTCATCTGCTCCTTTTCTCCTTCCCTTCCCCCCTCTTCTATCTTGTGGTGTATTTCACTGGTGCTCTTCCCAATGAGAAAAAAGCCCCCCAGCAATAAAACAAGATCACGCCCGGTAGCCTCAAACCCAAATACTTCAAAAAGAGGTCGTGTAAAACCTATTATCCACGTAATGCCCAACAGCATTACAATACGTAGGATAAGCGCCAGGGCAATACCGGCTGTACGGGCTTTCTCCCGGTTTTTTTCGGGAAGTTTATTGGTAAGCAGGGATATGAAAATGATGTTGTCAATACCCAATACGATTTCCAACAAACTAAGTGTAAGCAACGAGACCCAGGCCGAGGGTTCCAGAAAAATTTCGAATGACATATCGGTGATGATTTTAGATTAAAAAAGGCGCTTCTCTTGCAACAAGAGTAAGCGCCTCAGGTTTTTTACAACATTTGTTTTACTCGCTTAGAAAGGAGTACTTCTCGCCAAACCACAACATCTGGTCGGTAAAGTTATCGGGGTATTCCACACGCACATCCGTTATTTCTTCTCCCTCGGTTACCGGCACCAGCACGGGCTGAATAAAGCCCTGGTAAGGGGCCAGGTTGAACTTTTCAGCCCTGGCCAATACCTCTTTGTGAAGCCCGGCATCTACCTGCACACCGTATTTCTCCACCAGGTCGCGGCCGGCCGCATAGTCTCCTTCCGACTTGATGCGCTGAATTTCCCGCAACTGCCGGCCGAAGATCGTGCGCAGGGCAGCGTAATCGTTCACCACAAAATAGGTTTTTCCGTCCAGTACTTTTTTCTCGATCACATTCTGTTCCTTACCCATTTCGTAGGCCCATGCCGCCACCAACTGGCGGTTGCGCATATGGTCTTCTTCGATCACCTCTCCGGGCTGTAACCTGCGCAGCTGTAGCATCATGCCATTGCGAATGTAGCTGTCATATTCGGCTTTGCCTACCTCGTTGCTTTCGACTAAGCCCAGTTCAATTAATTTGGGGTCCATCAGGTAATAGAGGGCTACCAGGTCAGCACGTCCTTCTTCAAGTGTACTGGCGTAGTTCTTCAGCGTTTCTTTAGGTGTGCCTATACCCGGGTTCAGCCTGCCTGAAGCATGCCCTACTACCTCGTGCAAGGCAGTGTGCATTTTGCTGGCTACCTCTCCATGTTTCTTTGCTCGCTCCAATTCTTCCGTGCTGAAGACAAATTCCTCCAAGAACCCTTCCCCGCGCGCGTGTTCATACGCGTTTTCAATATTGGCCAGGCTTACCGACTTAGAACCATGTTCCGTCCTGATCCAATTGGCATTAGGCAGGTTTACCCCTATAGGAGTAGCGGGAGTAGTGGCTCCTGCTTCTCCGGCTACCGAAACCATTTTATAGGATACCCCCTTTACATCCGGTTTTTTATGCGCATCCATAATAGGTGAATGGTCTTCAAAAAACTTGATGTTGTCGCTCAAAACAGCCATTTTACGGCTGGCATCAAAGTCTTTGATCTGCACCACGGTTTCATAAGTCGCTTTATAGCCCAGGGGATCGTCATACACCTCGATAAAAGAATTGATGTAGTCGATGTCTCCTGCCGTATCGTTTACCCAGGCGATGTTATACGCATCCCAGGTTTCCAGGTCCCCTGTGCGGTAGTATTCGATCAACAGATCCAGGGCTTTTGCCTGCTGCTCATTTTCAGCTACCGTTTTGGCCTTTTCCAACCAGTATATGATCTGCGTAATGGCTTTTCCGTACATGCCATCGGCTGTCCACTTTCTTTCCTCTATCCCGTTTGCCGCGCGTACCAGTTTTGAGTTAAGCCCATATGAAATAGGACGTGGATCATTCTTATCGATCTTCTCCGCATAAAAATCCACCGCTTCCTGCTCGGTAATGTCGGGATCGTAGAAGTTCACAGCCGAAGCCAGCAACAGATCTTCTTTGGGGTCCTTACTCACTTTCTTCATATCCCGGTCGTTGAAGATCACCTCAAAAGCTTCCGGGCTCATGCTCGCCCCGGTCTCTTCCAGCAAACCTTTTAGGTAGGTCCGGTCGAACCCAGGTTTGAACTTGATGTTGGAGTAATGGTGGTGGATGCCGTTGCTAAACCATACCCGCTTCATATACACCATAAAGTTTTCCCAGTCTTTGCTGTCCTTATCCCCTTTGTATTCTTTTACAATAGTTTCCAGCGCACGGCGGATCTCGAGGTTATGCCTGTAAAACTGATCCCAGGTAATGTCACGGCCCGAAAGCCCTGCTTGCGTGAGGTAGTACACCAGCTTTTTCTGACGCAGGTCTAACTCTTCCCATCCCGGAATTTGAAAGCGCAGGATGCGCAGGTCGGCAAATTGTTCATTCGTCCATTTAAAATCCTCCATAGGTTCTTCTGTAGTTTTAGCAGTTTCTGTTTCTTCATTTGGCGCGGAATTACACGCGGCAAACAGCATACAAACACCTGCTATAAGGCTTAGTTTTTTCATAATGTGTGAAATCCTGTTTTTTGAAGTTTCGAAGGTAAGGATAAAGCGGTATGTCCCAAGCCGGACACCAGTTTGATTACGGTAAGGGGGTCCCCTCGAAAGATTCAAACAGGAGATAAAAAGTCCTGAATTTCTTCAAGGCTTAGTCATGCGGAGAGAGAGGGATTAGTTGCGCAGCATCCCATTTCCAATGGTGCGCAACTGCGTTCGCCAGCTCAGGTCGAACCCCGGGGTTCTCATCCCTGTCTGCTTTTGATAGGATATGAAAACAAAAAAAGCCCTGAATTTCTTCAAGGCTTAGTCATGCGGAGAGAGAGGGATTCGAACCCCCGGACCCGTGAAGGTCAATGGTTTTCAAGACCACCGCATTCGACCACTCTGCCATCTCTCCAACGCGTACAGAAAGCGTGCTTTCTGAGGGGGGCAAAAGTAAAAACTTTTTCCTTTTGCCCAGCACCCGCTGCTATTTTTTGGAATGTTAACTTTGTATCAGACTAAAACATAAGGACATGACGTTTTTCCGGTTTTTTCTCCTCTTTTTCCTACTGGCTCAGCTTCCCCTCAATGCCAAAAATTTAGGGGTAAGCATTAGTTATGCCCGCTTTATGGCGCAAGACAATCAACCTTATGTGGAACTTTATTTTGCTTTGAACAGCCAAAGCCTACGGTTTAAACCGCAACCCAATGGGAAATACCGGGCGGCCCTGGACGTACTGGTGACCTTCTCTAAGGATGCACAAATTGCAGCAGCTACCAAGTTCCGGATCAAAAGCGCCCTGGTAGAAGACACCCTGCTGATAGCGCCGGTCCTGCTACACCAGGAGCGCATCGCTTTGGAAAACGGACAGTACCTCATGTTTATGGAACTTATTGACGCACATGATACCAGCCAGTCTTACCCGGTAGAACAAAAGATTAAAATAGACTTTTCCTCTTCCGCCTTAAGCTCATCAGACCTGGTGCTCCTGGAACGTTTTGAAGCGGCAACCGTCCCCGGCGCTTTTACCAAGTCCGGCTACAACCTCTTTCCGATCATTACTTCAGGTATAACCTACCTCCCTCCCTCCTTTAACCAACTGCATTTTTATGCAGAACTGTATCGCACTGCAGAAGTTTTAGGGGAAAACACTTCTTATGCTTACCAGTATTTTTTGATCAATGCAAAAACACAAGAAAAGCTAAGGGACTACGGCCGCATAAAAAAAGTAAAAACCAGCAAAGTACACCCCGTACTCCACAGTATAGCCCTGGATAAGCTCTCTACCGGCACCTATGAGTTAGTGGTACAGGTACTGAACAGCAAAGGCGAGGTAGTGCACGAGAAAAACACGCTCTTTATTAAGGAGGCCAACCCCAAACCTTTGGAAGAAATTTTAGCCAGTGCCACAGGTAATCCTTCAAACTTTGCCTCCAAAATCGGTCAGGTAGACACCCTCTACGAATACCTCAATTACCTTACGGTGATCGGCAACGAAGCGGAAAAGAAAACGATAAAAGAAGTGCAACAACGCAGAGACCAGGAGGAAATGCAAAACTACCTGTATGGTTTTTGGGAGCAAAAGTTTCCCGCCCAAGCGGAAGAGATCTGGAAACGTTACCTGAACGTGGTAGTGTATGCAAATAAAGAATTCGGTACACGCATCCAAAAGGGATACCTCACAGACAGGGGATATGCCTACCTGGTTTACGGAGCACCTGCACAGATGGAAGACCGCAAAATGGAACCCACTCTACCTCCTTACCAGATCTGGCATTACCATAACATCAATACCCCCTGGGCCATCCGGCAAACCAACCGCATTTTTGTGTTTGCCGAATTTCAGCACTCCTCGAACGATTACGAACTGATCCACAGCACGGCCATTGGCGAGTTAAAAAACCACCGTTGGCGTTACCAACTGGCGAACGGCAAACTGGGTGGCGGCAGCAACATAGACAACGGCCAACTGGAAATGGGAGATGAGTTTGGCAGCCGGTTAAACAACAATACCTTGATCATGGACCGGGGAAATTAAAACCTCTGTGCAGAGCTTTATACCGCCAGCAATGGAAATACAGCCTATCTCACTTTTTGAAAGATGGTTTGATAGAGAACGGGCCGCTTCCCGCGCCGCTCTCCCTTCTGCTTGTTGTCTTTCTACCCAAGGAACAGACGGTTTTCCCAATGCCCGCTTTGTTTCACTAAAAGAAATAGTTGACGACCATTTCATTATAACCACTTCTTTGCTTTCAAAAAAAGGCATTGAAATAGCCGCATTAAACAAAGTAGCGCTCACTTTTTGGTGGGCAACAACACAAAAACAGGTGAGGGTACAAGGAGTAGCCACACAGATCCCAGAGCCTCAGGCAGAGAAATACTTTAACGAACGCAGCTCAGACAGCCAGATCGTTTCAAACATAAGCACACAGGGAAAGGAGATCGACAAGCCCCAAACCCTTGAGGAAGTGTTTGCCCGTGTGAAATCTGCAAAGAGCAAACAAAAACTGACCCGCCCAAAGGACTGGGGTGGGTATGCCATTGCCCCGGTACGCATGGAATTCCTGGAATTTGCCCCGACACGTTTACACCGCAGGAAATTGTTTGAGCGCATCGATCAACAATGGACCTCCCGGTACATCCAACCCTAAGTAAAACGCGAGTTCGCTATGCATCCCGTACGCAAAAGGGTTTACTCAGCCTGTTACGACATTCCTATACATCAAACCCACACTAATAAAAACTGTAGCTGCCCCCTGTTTACCGATCGGGATAATTAGGGTATTTTCGCGGCCATGATCGGGTATTACCTCTCCATAGGCATAGGCCGCCTCATCTCCTTTGCTCCCTTTTGGGCACTATACCTGTTCAGTGATTTCCTGTATTTCCTCATGCGTTACCTGGTTGGATACCGCAAAAAAGTGATCCTCTCTAACCTGAAGCTGGCCTTTCCTGAAAAAGACACTCGTGAACTCGAACGCATACGGGCGGATTTCTACCGGAACTTTGCCGACCTGATCGTTGAGTCGTTCAAAAGCCTGAACGTCAGGGAGCAAAGCATGCGCAAGCGGTTTGTGTTAAAAAACCCGGAACTCTTTGAGCGTCTTTATGCTCAAAAAAAGGGGGTTATGCTGGTAATGGGCCATTATACCAACTTTGAATGGACAGCCATGTCTTTTCCACTCTGCGTGCCCCATCCCTGCTTTGCTGTATACCATCCCCTGGGGAACAAGCGCTTCAGTAAAAAAATAGTACAGATAAGAGAACAGTTTGGCCTTACGCTTTTTCCTATGAGCGATACGTATCCCTTTATGATGGATAATCCGGTCCAGGCTCCCTTGTATGTCTTCATGGCTGATCAAAGCCCGCACAGCAGTAAAATAAAGTACCGCGCACCTTTTTTCGGAGTTCAAACCCCTGTGCATCTGGGGGTAGAAAACCTGGCCAAAAAATGTGACCTTGCCGTTGTTTTTATAGACATACAAAGGGTTAAACGCGGGCATTACGAAGTGGAGGCACATCTCCTTTTCGAAAACGCACGGGATACTGCGCCATACGAGATCACCGATACACACGTTGCCTTTCTCGAACAAATAATCAGAAAAAAACCTGCCGATTGGCTCTGGAGCCACCGCAGATGGAAATATGCCTGATCCGCCCAAAATAGCCGTAGCCATCCTCAACTGGAACGGGCGTGCCCTTTTGGAGCGCTTCCTTCCCTCGGTAAGCCAATACAGCAAGGACCTAGCTACGTTGTATATCATTGACAATCACTCTACAGACGACAGCCGGGAGTATACAGCACAAAACTGGCCGCACATTCATTGGATTGCCAACCCTTCCAATGCGGGTTATGCCGGTGGGTACAACCAGGGGCTGAAACACATTACAGAGCCCTATGTGGTATTGCTGAACAGCGACATAGAGGTTACGGAAAACTGGCTTCTCCCCCTGCTTCATGCCATGGAAAAAAACCCGGAGCTTGCCGCCCTGCAACCTAAGATCAAAGATCTTAATAAGCCCGATTTTTTCGAATATGCCGGGGCAGCCGGGGGATTTATCGACTACCTGGGCTATCCCTTCTGCCGGGGGCGTTTTTTTTATGAGCAGGAAAAAGACACCGGGCAATATGATGACTACCGCGAGGTTTTCTGGGCTTCCGGTGCATGCCTGATGCTTCGTAAAAGTGCTTTTGAGGACGTAAACGGGCTTAATGAAGTGCTCTTTGCACACATGGAGGAAATTGATCTCTGCTGGCGCCTGCAGCAAGCGGGGTATGCGGTTGCCTGTGCGCCTGCTTCAACCGTGTACCATTTGGGAGGAGGCACCCTGGATAAGCTCAATGCCCGCAAAACCTTTCTCAACTTCCGCAACAACCTGATTATCCTGTTTTTGAACCTACCCACTATAGAAGGCTTTTTCACCATTTTTACCCGCTTGCTGCTGGACGGAGCAGCTGCACTTAAGTTCCTGGCAGACCGGCAGCCCAGGCATTTTTTAGCGGTATTGCGCGCCCACTTTGCTTTCTACGGCTTATTTCCCAAGCTTGCCCGCCAAAAAGGAAGGAACAGCCGGTTGCCTATGAAAAAACTAAAAGGGGTATACCACAAAAGCCTGGTAGAAGCCTTTTTCCTTAAAAAGAAGCGAAAGTTCTCCCTACTTGACGAAGACTCGTTTACAAAGCCATAGCCATCAGCACAGCTAAGCGGTAACCCGCCAGCCCGAAACCGGTTATAGTACCGGCCACATGTGGAGCAATGTACGAATGCTGCCGGAACACTTCCCGCTTGTATACATTGCTGATGTGCACTTCAATGATAGGGATTGTTACGGCCGCTACGGCATCCCCCAGGGCAATGGAGGTATGCGTATAGGCTCCTGCATTTAGTACAATAGCCCCGGCTTCCGCCTCTTGTATATACCTAACCAGTTCTCCCTCTACATTAGACTGAAAGCGCTCAAACTGAACCTCTTTAAACTCACTGGCCAACTGATCTAAAAAGCTTTCCAGGTTTTGACGGCCATAGATCTCCGGCTCGCGCCTGCCTACAAGATTAAGGTTAGGACCATTGACAAAGGCTATTTTCATACGGCTAAAAGTATCTCAAAATATGGTTTTGTTGAACTGAAAATTACCTTAAACATTATATACGTACACATTACCTCTTTGAGCTGAACAGGTCCGCAATAGCATACCGTGTTTCTTTCTATTTCCCTTTTAGTTCCATTTGTTCTGCCCGCACTTCTTCAAGAAAGCGGTCTATGACCTCACCCTTTGTGTGCTGCATAACCACTACCTTCCACCATTTGGCACTCCCCGTATAATCATTCGACACCAGACGGTAGCGCCTGCAAAGGGTCTCTGAGATATACCCCGCCTTAATGCTGATGATGTTCATCCGGGGATTTCGGAAATACGGGATCTTCATTTCCTGCAAGGCAGCACAAAGCCGGTCGGTTTCTGCCATAAGGCCGTCTATGTTTTCCTGCCAGCCCTGCGGGCCGTGTGTTTGCAGGATCATCCATATAGAAATAGCCTGTGCGCCATTCCGGCTGCCACAAAGCGTATAATCCAGGCCTTGTACATACTGCGCTTCTTCCGTTGCGGCATAGTGCATCCAGCCCTTCCGGATCAGGAACATACCCGTTCCATAAGGTGCCATCAACATTTTATGGGCATCCAGTGTAATGGAGGTAATATCCGGGTTTCGAAAATCGAGCGCGTTATTCTTGTTGGTAAAAGGGTAAACAAAGCCCCCGAAAGCACCATCCACATGCATTTTAAAAGGCAGGTCTAAACTGCGGAACACCCTGCTGTAGAGTGCGGTATCGTCAACCGAGCCAAACATGGTTGTGCTCATATTTGCCACCACTATAAAGTACTTCACACCTTGTATGCTTGCGTGGTGCAGGGCCTTCCTGAGCGTTTCTTCTTCGACCGCCCGGGTCTCTTCACCCACATCCACCGGAACGGGTTCAATGCTCAATAAGTTGGCGCCCTTATAGAAGGAATAATGGCTATCCGTACTGAAAACCACCCCTATTTCGTGGTTCTTTGCCCGAAATTGTTTTTTGTAATAGTTGCGGTAGATCCATAAGGCCTGGATGTTGGCTTCCGTACCCCCAGGGGCTACATACCCATCTATTGACTCCTCATCTGCATGCATGATCTCTTCGCTTACCAGGCGAATGAGTTCTACCTCAAGGCGCTGGGTACCGCGGAAGAGGTCCTCACCCTCATCTCCGGTAAGGGTATGGCAACCGATGTGGTTTGGGTTGTTGATAAAGGTCTTCAGGTAAGGGGCGTCTTCCAAAAAGGACGCATCCCGGTGAAACTGGGCCGTATCCAGGTAGGAGCCGGGAATACCCAGGATAAGGTCGGAATCGTAATTCCGGTTTTGATCCAGTGCCTGAAGCACGCGTTCTTTTATTTCTTCCTTAGTTCGTTTTTGCCAGTGCATAAGCAAAGTTTAAATCCTGTTTTCTTCTCCGGGCCTTAACGCTTCTCAAGCATTCCAGGCATGCATTCGATAGCGAATTGCTTTCGAAGAAGTGTATACAAAAATGCCTCCCCGAAGAATATCCGGGAAGGCATTTGTTTCCTTTCAAAAGCCAGGGCTTTTACTTTTCACCCACTACTTCAAAATCAAAGTCAACCACTACTTCGCGGTGTAACCTGATCTGAGCATTATAGGGGCCGGTAGCTTTAATGGTACCTCCCTGGATGTTGATGAACTTGCGGTCGATATGATGCCCTTCTTTGGTCAGCGCTTCGGCAAGGTCAGCGTTGTTGATCGAACCAAACAACTTGTTCCCCTTGCCTACTTTACTGCTGATCTTGATCTCCAGCTTCGCCAACTCTTCAGCGGTTTTCTTGGCGTCATCAATAACTTTAGCTTCTTTGTGCGCGCGTTGTTTGATGTTTTCTGCCAGGATCTTCTTGGCACTAACCGTAGCCAGTTCTGCTTTTCCGGTAGGGATTAAAAAATTTCTTCCGTAACCGTTTTTCACAGTTACCACGTCATCTTTATAGCCCAGGTTCTCTACGTCTTGCTTTAATATCAATTCCATAGCTACCGCTTATTTAAGGTTATCAGCTAAGTAAGGCAAAATAGCCAGGTGGCGGGCACGCTTGATGGCTACAGCAACCTTGCGCTGGTATTTCAGTGATGTTCCGGTAAGTCTCCTGGGCAGGATCTTGCCCTGCTCATTCAGGAAGCCCAATAAAAAGTCCGGGTCTTTGTAGTCGATGTACTTAATGCCGTAACGCTTGAAGCGATCGTACTTTTGACGTACGCCCGTATCAATGCTAAGCGGCTGTAAGTATCTGATTTCAGATTGGTTTGATCCAGTTTCTAATTCACTCATTTTTTAAGATTTTAAGCGGTTTTCTGCATTTTTTTTCTTCTCACCTTGGCGTACTCCTGGTGGTCCTTGTCCATGCGTACGGTCAAAAAGCGCATGATGCGTTCATCGCGTTTCATCTCCACCTCCAGGCTGTTGATTACCTCACCGGGAGCGGTAAACTCCATTAAGTGATAAAAACCACTTCTCTTGTGCTGAATGGGATAGGCCAATTTCTTTAGCCCCCAATTTTCATTGTGCAGCACCTTTCCATCTTTGCTTTCGAGCAAACCCTGGAACTTCTCTACCGTTTCCCTTACCTGATCTTCAGATAAGACGGGATTCATAATGAAAACGGTTTCGTACTGATTCATCCGTTAAAGATTTAATAATTAAAAATATAACACCCCCATTTAGGGGAGCGCAAAAGTAAGGATATTTTCTTTATCCCGGCAAGTGCCCCAGGCGCATTGTGGCCAAAGCATTCAATCCATAAAAAACCACCCCGAAGAGTGGTTCATAAGTGCTTTGATCAAGTCCGGGCATCAGATATCCAGTTTTTTCTTTACGCCTTTCGACAAGGCATCTTCGTGGATCAACACCGAAATGGTTTTATAACGGAAAAAAGGTACGGATACATACACATAGCCCGGTCGTGGCCCATACTCTTTCTCTCCCCAGCTGTTTTTTACAATGTAGTACTCCGTTCCCTCCTGATCTTTTACTTTACCGGTAATCTGCATGCCGTGATCATCTTGTGTCCGGTAATTGTCGTAGGCTGCCTGGCGCGCTTCCTGGTCAACATGCATTTCCTTTTTTGGTCCGTCAAACATAGCTGTGCGTTCTTCTTTGCTCATGTCCTTGTATTTCTTGGCCGGAACGATCGCCAAGCCGTTTTTATAGGAAAAGCCTTTCTCGCTCACGTCTGTAGCCCAACCCACGGTATAGCCTGCTTCCAGGCCCCGGTCCACAATAGCCTGCATTTCTTCGAGGGGAACGTTGTATGCAGTGGCCCAGGTCCAGTTATCCGGCACTTGTATCATAGCTTCTCTATAAAAGGGGTGATGGGTAAAACTGGTTATTTGTACATATTCATCCGGGTCGATCCCCACTACCTCATCCGCAAAAGAACGAGGGGTGTATTGCTTTCCTTTATAGGTAAATTCTTCCGGGTACGGCCCCAGATAGGCATCAAGGGTAGCTTCAAAAGCTTTGCGCCACGAGGGAGTAAGCTCTCCGTTCTTGTTTTTGATCACCTGGTCGAGCATGGCCTTAAGCACTGCTTCCAACTCCCCGTGGTTATTGGCCTCGGTACCATAGTTGAGCCCTTCATATACCTCCTGGGGCACAGCTCCGTATTTTTTTATTACGTACAGTACGTCCGGCAAAGCCCCACCTTGTGCAAAGTTCAGGTGGCCGTGCAGGCGTACGTATTTTTCGGCTTTATCCAAGTATACTTGCCTTACGGTAAACATTTCAGAAAGATCAACCGCTTCTTTTCCCATCCGGATCATTTCCGATTCAACAAAAGAAGTCGTGGCATAGCTCCAGCAGGTGCCGCTACGGGCCTGGTTTTTTACGGGCGTGGCTTCCAGGTCGATGATGGTTTCAAAAGCAAACTTTTCTTCCGCCTGCTCAGCACCGTTATCCTTTACTTTGTTGATCAGATCTACCTGTGCCTGTGTGCCGAGGGTAATGAGTAAGCTGCCGGCCAACAGCATGGATTTATAATTCATCTTAGTTTTGATTTGTGCATTAAAATTTTCAGGACAAGTCCGAGTAGCTTTCTCTGAGGGTTGCAGAACCGCTAAGTAAAGGCGTTTTAAAGCTATCAGCCAAATATTTCGTTTAAAATTCCAGCCAGGCGTATGCCTCCTTTAAGCAATTGCGCCTGTACCAGGTCCCAGTTGCGGTAATTGTACTCGTAGCTCAGTATGCCTACATCCCGGAAATCATATACCTGGGGGTGGTAAGCTTGGGCTTCTACCGCCCAGGAAACCACGGTGCCTGCCTGCCACATTTTTACCTGGTCCTTGCTGGCCCGGTTTATCGATTCGGCCAATTCGCTATAGCTAAGTTGCTTGCTGTCAATAATGCCGCTATCCCACACTCGATGCAGGTTGGATTTTTCCCAGAAGTACTTCACCTTTACGTCATTCCCTCCTTTATCAGTGCCGTTCCCCACGTGCAGCGGTTGATGCAGGTCACCCACAAGATGCACCAGAAACTTAAGCGCTTCGGTCTTCTTCTCTCCTGATGCTGTATCCGACCCCAGTATTTTTTTCATCCTGCCAATAGCTTCAATCAGGTCACCATCCGGGTTTTTTTCCGTTTCGGCATACCTCTTTCCATAAGGGATGGTTACCCAATGCCAGTCGTGCGTGTGGTCGTACGCATCATCGGAACGTACTTCATCCATCCAGGTAGAAACCATGGATAAACGCTCTTTGCCTAGTAGCTTTTGCACCTGCTTCTTGGCTTTCCGGCTCATATGGCATTCTGCTATTTCCCCGATTACCCGGTGTCCCGTTTGTCCCCAGGCGTAGGTCGCATGTGCCCATACACACATTCCCAAAACCAGTATTGCTTTTTTCATCTCATCACCTAGTTTGCGGCTAAATTAATTGGCAGGTCAAGGATTTGAAAACATTCTTTTGTTTTTTAAAGTTCTGCTTCCATACTTTCGCTTTATACGCCACGTTAATGCCTAAAATGTCCCTGATGAACTTTGACCGTTACGAAGATGCTAAAGGAGCCCTGGACGCTGTTACGGGAGACATCACAGCCCTCGAAAAATGCATCCGGGAAGGGGAACACCAAACCCAGGATTTTAAATTCAGGATTGATAGCGCACAAAAGATCGCCAAAACGCTGAGCGCATTTGCCAATACGGATGGTGGCAGCCTGCTGATAGGCGTTAAGGACAATGGAAAAATAACCGGCATAGACCCCCAGGAAGAATACTATATGATCGAAGGGGCCGCGGAATTGTACTGCAGGCCCAAGGTGCCGTTCAGCTGTATTGTGTACGAAGATGAAGAAGGCAGGCAGGTTCTGAAAGTAGAAATCGAACGTTCAGGTGAACGCCCGCATTACGCTAAGGCTGAAGATGGAAAGTGGCTGGCCTATATCCGCCAGGAAGATGAGAATTTCCTGGCCAACCGTGTACTGATCTGTTACATGAAGGATAAAAGGCCCAATACCACCCGAAAAAACCTGGTTGCCTACAGCCAAAATGAGCGTTTGCTGTTTGACCTTTTGAGCGAGGAGAAGGAAATAAGTCTGAGTCGCTTTATGCGGGCCTCAAAACTCCCGGTATACAAGGCGGAAAAGATCCTGGCGAGTTTTCTCAAATGGGAGGTAATAAAGAGCAGAGCCACCGACAAGGGAATTCGCTTCTATGCCTCCTGATCTTTTACGATCCCCAGCATCAATAGTTTCTCGTCCATACCTGCATACCAATCCAGGTGTGGGCTAATCCTGTCGCACCCTCCGCGCCATGCTATGCAGGGCGTTTTTACATGTGTATACCCGCAGGCCGGGCAGCTTCCGGCATGCTCAAACATATCGAACTCCGTACTACAGGCCTGGCAGTGCCAATCCCTGCTGCCGTCAGGTTCATAGGTACAATGTGGACAGCAAATCTTCAAAAAGAAACATTTAATCTATTCAAAAAAGCAATAATCTTACTTAACACTTACTTTTGCGTGCTTCATGCAAACTAAACGATCCTTATTTTTATTTGCAAGGTTCTTTTTTGTGAGCCTCTTCTTTTCTGCCTTTTCCTTGCATACGCTTGCCCAGCCTAAGGAAAAGTCGGTTAAAGATGCCATTTGGGATTTGATCGTTGAAGCAGATGAGCTTATTTATACCGATCCTGCAAAAGGAAGGCAACTCGCCACGAAGGCCTACCAATGGGCATATGCAGTAAGAGACACCGTATTGCTGGCCGAGTCGGCCCATTCATTAGGCGAGTGTTTTTACTATCAAAACCAGCTGGATACGGCCAAGAAATTACTGGAATTTGCCCTGGATATTTTTGAAGAACAGGGAGATTCTCTAGGGATGAGTTATACCTGCTTTTCTTTGGCTAATGTACTTTCCGACCATGGCAAATATGCTACTGCCTTGCGCCTGTATACCCTTTCCCTTCAAATTGATATTGCACAAGGCGACTCTACCTCCGAGGCGCTCGTATTGTCAAATATTGCAGGCATTCACCTCGATCAACAGGATTACGTGCAGGCCGAGGAGAAATACCGCAAGGCGCTTAGCTTAGCCAAGCTGTACGGGTTTGAGGATATAGAAACCAATGCTTTATGTGGCCTTGCACATATTATGGTTTACAAAGGGCTTCTTGTTGAAGCAAAGTTGTTTTTAAACAGGGGCGTTGAACTGGCACAAAAAAACAAAAGCAACCTCGACCTCATCCAAGCCTATAACATCTGGGGAAAAGTGTATAAGGCACTGGATAACCGGGAACTGGCTATAGAAAACTGTGAAAGAGCCCTTTCCCTGGCGAAAGAATTTGGAGATCCTTACACGCAAATCGAAGTATGGTCGAACTACGGCCTTGTTTTGCATCATTTTAAAGCTTACCCGCAAGCATATGAAAAAGCCCTGAAGGCATATACCCTGGCCATGGATCAGCCGGGGTTTTACCTAAAAAGAATTGCGGCTGAAGCGCTTGCTTTAACGGCGGAAAGCAAGGGGAACTACAAGGAAGCCCTGGAGTTTCAGAAAGTATTTAAAGCTTACTCCGACAGTTTGCATGAAAGCAACATCAATGCGTACATCATGGACTACACATTGACTTCGGCAAGTAAAGAAAACTCTGTGCTAAAGAATGAGACGGAACTGAAACAAAAGATCATTGAACGGAACTTCTACATGCAATTGGGCCTGGTTGTTCTGGCCCTGTTCTTTATTTTGCTTTTGATCCTGGCTTTCAGTGCTGCAAAAAAGCAATCGAAGTTTAACCGTCTCCTGAGCGAGAAGAACGAGGAAGTCTCCACACAACAGGGGCAGCTAAATGCTATTCACGAACAATTGCTGGAAAAAAATGCCCGGCTCAATGAGCAGAATAAGAACAAAGACAAAGTCTTTTCCATCCTTTCTCACGACCTGAGAGAGCCTTTTAACCAGCTTATCGGGGTGCTGGAGCTTATGGAAGAAGGGGAGTTATTGGATAAGGATGTATTTGACGAGTTGCTGACCAAACTGAAAGAGTCTGTATATACCGCACAGAATTCTGTTGTAAACCTCCTGTACTGGAGTAAGAATCAGCTCTCTCAGATCAAGACCAATCCCGAGCGGTTCAGGGTTCAAAGCCTCCTGGAGAACATCAGGCGCAGCCTGGCGCCTACCTTTGAACGCAAGGGGTTGCAGGTAAGCATTGCCCAGGACCCCGGTTTAGAGCTTCTGGCGGATTATTACCAGATAGAGATCGCTTTACGTAACATCGTTTCCAATGCGATAAAATTCTCTTCGCAGGGAGGTAAACTCGACATTTCCGCCCACCTGCAGCTCGAACAGAAAGAAGTGGTTTTTTCGGTAAAAGACCAGGGCATCGGTCTTTCTGAAGAACAAATACAGCAGATCCTCGATGTATCGGAAAAAAGCAGTACTGCCAGCACCCCGGGAACTTTGAATGAACGGGGAACAGGCTTGGGCCTAAGCATTGTGAAGGACTTTTTACACGCAAATGGAGGTTACCTGTCTATCCAAAGCACTTTAAAAGAGGGCAGCACTTTTAAATTACATGTCCCTTATTTACTTTAACGGTCCTTTTTTGCAAGCTCTATCTTAGCAGAAAGCTTCTTATACAGGCGGTGCATCCGCCACTTATTTGCCCAGAGGTCCCAATACCCCACACGTGAAGCACTTCTGAAGTGAATCATTTGTGTATCTGCCGGGAAGTAGAATTCCACATCGTCTTTAAACCCAAAAACGGGTATCGTGAACACAACATGGATGTATGCCTCGTCATCCTCTATAATTTCGGCCCTCCTATTTGCTTTTAGCAGTTGCACTAAGGCCATTTTTGCGGTAACCCGTCCGGTGTGGTATCGCCAGGGAGGCCGGTAGTGCTTCCTATCTCCCTCATGCATGCTGCAAACACAGTTGGGCATTTGCGGACAGGGCTTCAGCCTCCCCTCCCGGAGCCCGGTGTCTTTATGCACTTTTCTTGTCACGCTGTTTCTTAAAGTAAACCGTAAAAGTAGTTCCCTCCTTTGGCTTGCTTTGCACTTCAATACTTCCTCCCAGTGCTTCTACCTGGTTTTTAACCATAAACAGGCCAAAGCCTTTTGCATCGGGATGTCGGTGAAAGGTTTTACGCAGTTTAAATATTTTGTTTCCATAGCGGTCGAGGTCTATTCCCAGGCCATTATCCGAAATAGTAATGTAGGGCTTACCCAAATCGGTATACCCGTTACGCACATGCATCTCTAAAGGTATTTTGGGGTTCCTGTATTTGAAAGCATTGGAAATCAGGTTAGAAAATATACTATTAAAATAAACCGGAGAGGTCCTGAGGCATTCAAAAGCATCCAGTTCAAACTGCACTTTTGCGGAAGCTTGTTTTAAGGAACCCGTGAACAACCTCAGTATTTTATCCATTTCTTCACGTACGTAAATAGTCTTCAGCTTTAAGGAGGTAGACGTTTTGACTTTCAACACCTCCATAAGCTCTTCAAAGGTTTCATTTAAAGTACCTACCGACTCCTGGATCTGCTGCACATAGATGTCTTGCTCTTCTGTATCCTTGGAGAGGCCGAGCAAGTGGGTAAGCGTATCAATATTACCTACCGGGGCGCGTAAATTATGTGCGATGATCTGCGAAAACTCTTCCAATTGCATATTCTTCTGAGTCAATGAATTGGAAAACAGCCGAAGTTCTTTGTTTTTTGCTTCCAGCTCAAGCTCGCGGAGTTTTTGTACGGTAATGTCCTGGAAAGCCCCGTAAATGAATTCAAGCTTACCACCCGAAAGGTGTGCGTCTCCATAAGCCCGTATCCATTTGTGTGTGCCTTTCGCAGAGATAAACGGCAATTCCAGTAAATAAGGCTTGTGGTCGTTTATGGTTTTTTGCAGTGCTTTCTCCATCTTCGTCCTTGCCTCTCCGGGGTAGTAGCTCAAACCATCTTCTACCTTGGGCTTTGCGGTTTTAGGCACTTCATGAATGGCATATACCTCATCCGTCCAGTGCAAATCGCCCGTGGAAGGGTAATACTCCCAACCGCCCACGCCTGCCATTTTCGACATTTTTTCAAAAAGCCTTTTGATGTATTCGAGTTCATGGCGCTGCTCCTGGCGTTCGGTCACATCACGCGAGCTGGTGTAGAGCCCCTCCACTTTTCCATCAGCCGTAAAGACCGGCTGGGCAATGGTTTGCAACACAATGTAACGCCCATCTTTCCTGCGGTACCTGAGG
Source organism: Owenweeksia sp. (assembly GCA_028285465.1). Classification (GTDB taxonomy): domain Bacteria; phylum Bacteroidota; class Bacteroidia; order Flavobacteriales; family Schleiferiaceae; genus JANQPD01. The sequence goes on from JANQPD010000084.1 coordinate 26,097, forward strand.
TGGGTAACCGAGTCCATGTTTCCGTTCAGGGCAGGATTGTGTACTTCGGAACGTGTATGCCCTTTATCTTCCGGGTGAATAAAGTCGTAAGGGTCTGCCCCCTCCATTTCAGCAGGGGTATACCCCAAAATTGATAAAGAGCTATCGCTTACTGTCTTAAAGCGGCCATCCGGATGATGTATGCAAATAAGTTCCCTGTTTTGCCTGATCATCACCTTTGCCAAACTGGCACTGGCTTCCAGGAGTTTTTCATTTTCCAAATTACACCTGCTAAAAATGTTTAATTCCGTAAAACTAAAAAATAAGCCCAGGTATTATTGAAAAAACCAGAAAAATACCACAAAAACGAATAGAAACGTTTAAAGCGAAGCCTGGGTTAAAAAACCGTTTAAATTGAATAATTCCTATATAACGGCCTCTATTTCATACGCTTAATCTGCATAAGTAAAGCTATCCCCCTCCTTTTTCCCTTCCATTTCTTTATAGATGGGACTTTTTGCAGAAATTCCAACGTACACTTCCCCTTACAGTTCAATTTTTTGCTCGGGTAAAAAGACAAGAAAATTTTGACGGTCCGTGCGTACCAACGCCCAGGGTTGCACTTCCTCCCGGGCAGGGATCTGCTCCACTTTTTCCAATTTTTCAATATCTTTTTCTATATGATCAATCACCTTTCCTTCAAGCCGCACTTCCCGCATTTGATTTTCCATAGGGCTTTCAATCATATCGTGCTCATCCAGGTCATCCTTATTGATGCTTTCCAGTTGCTCTCTTTGAAAATGCTTAAGGCGCTCGAACTCTTCTTTTTTGTTTAACAACAGCTTATCAAAAAGTCGTTTTTTTAAGGCTAATTCTTTTTCTATTTTACACTTTTTCTACTTCATTTTCCAATTTCAAAACTTCGGAACCGTCCTCCTGTGAAATCAACAGGGCTTTGTTTCCTTTTTCTCCGTTACGGGTAACTTCATTTCCTTCTATGGTGCGGGTCACGTTGCGGCTGAAGGTTTCTTTTACTTTGCCTGTGGCATGGCCACTTCCCCACTTCCACCTTACTTCACTTCCTTCTCGTATCATACTATTTTTACACACAACATGAGCCTGCGTTTATGGTTCAAAAAAAGCCCCTCAAAACCTATGGTAATGAGGGGCTTTTTGTGCCTTATGCAGTATTGGGCTAAAAGAATAAAACCCTTTACAGGTTATTTTTTACGCCCTCTCTTTTTAGCAGATTTCTTGTCACGTCCTTTAGCGCGAGGCCGGCTGCGCGTAGCCCTACCCTCATCATCCCGGTTTACGCGTAAAGCCCTGCCGTCAAGATCAAAACCATTCAATTGTTTCACCAGGCTGCTCGATTCTTGCTTCACATCGAAATAGGCATGACGCCTGTCTATTTCCATGCGCCCGATCTCCTTGCTGGTAAGCCCTGTATGGTCACATATAAAACGCAGCAACTGCCCCTTATTAAAGCGATCCATTGTTCCGATGCTGATGAAGTACCGGTGCATGCCTGTTTCTACGCCCCGTGCATCGCGTTGGCGGTAGTTCTTTTCTTTGCCTCCGTCCCGCGAAGCATCTTTCCTGGACGCGTCATTCAGGTCTGTAAAAGAGCGGTTTTTAGAGATACGCGCCAATTCACGGCTCACCAGTTTGCCGATCAATTGCTCTTTGCTGAAATCATTGAGCAGGTCAACCGCCGTTTGCAACGCTTTCCGGTCCATCCTTTCACTAACCTCCTGTTCCACCAGGCGGCTTGCCCAATGGCTGATGCGGTTGTGCATGATCGCTTCTGCCGCAGGGATCATGGCCTTTTCAAAAGCAATGCCCAGTTTGTTTTCCAGGAAACGCACCCTCCTCATTTCGCTTTTTGTAATGAGAGATAAGGAAATGCCTTTCTTTCCCGCCCGTGCCGTACGGCCGCTGCGGTGTGTATAATACTCAGGGTCATCCGGCAGGGCGAAGTGGATCACGTGTGTCAGGTTATCCACATCAATTCCCCTGGCCGCCACATCCGTAGCGATGAGCACCTGGAGGTTCTTAGCGCGGAAACGCTTCATCACCGCATCGCGCTGTGCCTGCGAAAGGTCGCCATGTAAAGGTTCGGCAGCATAACCGCTTTCTACCAATTCTTCCGCCACTCTTTGCGTATCCCGCTTTGTACGGCAAAAAACCACTCCGTACATATCCGGGTCAAAATCAAGTATCCTGCGCAGCGCTTCTGTTTTGTCAGAAGCCTTTATTACGGAAAACTGATGTTCAATATTAGTGTTTACAATCGTTCCCTGGTTGATCTTTATTTCGGCCGGGTTGATCATATAGTCCTTCACCATACGCCTGATCTCGGCCGGCATTGTAGCCGAAAAAAGCCAGGTAAGCTTTGTTTCCGGGGCTTGGGCTAAAATCCAGTCGAGGTCATCTTTGAAACCCATGTTCAGCATTTCATCTGCCTCATCCAATACGATGTATTCCAGGGTATCCAGCTTAACGGCTTTGCGCTTTGTCAGGTCGATCAAACGCCCGGGGGTAGCTACAATGATGTGGGCACCCCGTCTTACTTCACTGATTTGTCCGGTGATGCTGGCCCCGCCAAACACACACACCACACGCAGCTTCTTGTACTTTGCAAATGCCTCGAGCTGATGGGCAATTTGCTGGGCTAATTCACGCGTAGGGGCCAGGATCAATGCCTGGGTAGGTTGATAATCTACTTCTACCAGCTCGATCAAGGGCAACCCGAAGGCCGCTGTTTTCCCGGTACCGGTCTGTGCCAGGCCTATCATGTCCTGGGGTTCGGTTAGCAATAAGGGGAGAGTTTGTTGTTGGATCTCGGTAGGTGTTTCGAAACCCATTTCGCCAAGTGCTTTCAATACTTCTGGCGAAAGGCCTAAGGCCTTGAACGTATTCAAAATGTAAAAATGCTTAAATGAGCGGCAAAGATACAGGAATAGACCGGATGCTGATACACGCGCCACAAGCCCTAATAAACGGTTAACAATTTTCTATAAAGCGCCTCACATTCGCATCGTGGATAGTACCTTAGAATACTATATTTGAAATATGGATGAACTGCAATTGGCCTCAGAAAACAAAGAGGTAACCAAACGCTACAAAGCCTTGATGCGCACGATGAGCGACAAGGCCGATGAAGAAGACAAAGCCACTATAAAAAAAGCCTTTAACCTGGCTAAGGATGCCCATGCTGAAGTAAGGCGGAAATCGGGCGAGCCCTACATTTACCACCCGCTGGAGGTAGCTACTATAGTGGCCAAAGAAATAGGGCTCGGCCCCCGCTCAGTAGCCGCGGCCCTTATACACGATGTGGTGGAAGACAGCGATTATACCCTGGAAGACATTGAACGCCTTTTCGGGGAAGAAATAGCCCGCATCATCGATGGCCTCACAAAAATTTCAGGTGTTTTCGATCAAAAGATCTCGCTCCAAGCGGAGAATTTTCGCAAAATGCTGCTCACCCTGTCGGATGACATACGGGTAATTCTGATAAAGCTGGCAGACAGGCTGCACAACATGCGCACAATGGACAGCATGCCTGCGCATAAACAAGTGAAAATCGCTTCGGAGACCTTATACCTGTATGCCCCCCTTGCGCATCGCATCGGGTTGTTTAACATCAAGACGGAACTGGAAGACTTAAGCCTGAAGTATACAGAGCCTGAAGTATACCGCGATATTGTGTTAAAGCTAAAGTCGAGCGAAGCAGGCGAAATAAAATACCTGAAAAAGTTCAGCGCCAAGATCAAGGATGCGTTGAAAAGTGAAGGATTCGACTTCACCATAAAAGAGCGCACCAAAAGCATCTACAGCATCCGTAAAAAGATGGTGAACCAGGGCATAAACTTTGAAGAAGTGTATGATAAATTTGCCATGCGCATCATTATTGACACTCCACCGGAAAGGGAGAAAGCCGACTGCTGGCGGGTGTATTCCATCGTTACTGATTTTTACCGCCCCAGCACGGAGCGTTTACGGGACTGGATCTCAGCGCCCAAATCGAACGGGTATGAATCTTTGCATACTACCGTGATGGGGCCGGACGGCCATTGGGTAGAAGTACAGATACGTTCCAAGCGTATGGACGAAGTAGCCGAAAAAGGATATGCGGCCCATTGGAAGTACAAAGAGGACGCCAGTGGCACTAATAAACTGGACATCTGGATAGCCCAGATACGGGAAATGCTGGAAAACAAAGACAGTTCTGCCCTCGAGTTTGTAGATGACTTCAAGCTCAACCTCTTTGCAGATGAGATCTATGTGTTTACACCGAGAGGGGATATGAAGATCCTGCCCCAGGCAGCCACACCTCTCGATCTTGCTTTTTCGGTACATACCGATGTGGGCCTTAAAACGCTGGGCGCAAAGGTAAACGGGCGGCTGGTACCCCTCAATTACAAACTGCGCAGTGGCGACCAGGTAGAGATCATTACTTCCATGAAACAAAAGCCCAAGGAAGAATGGCTCTCTTACGTAGTAACAGCCAAAGCCAAGAGCAACATAAAAAGCGCGCTAAAGCTGGTAAAAAAGGAAATTGCCATAGATGGCAAAGCCGTACTGAAACGCAAACTCAATTACATAAAGGTAAAGCCCAGCGAAAACCTTATCCAGGAAATGGTGAAGTACTTCCGCCTGAAAAACCCTACGGAGCTCTATTACAAGGTGGGCATGCAGATCATCGACAACGCGCAGATCAAAGATTTTATGCGCGATCAATCCGGGGGATTCTACGGCTATCTCAAAAAGCGCATACTGGGCACTGCCAGGAAAGAAGAAAAACGCCTGGCCAAGCAACAGAAAAACGATAAAAAGGCCGGTCCCAGTAAATTGGTATTCGGCAACGAAGAAGATACCCTGGAATACAAATTTGCCAAATGTTGCAACCCTATCGCAGGTGATGATGTATTCGGCTATATTACCGCTACGGAAGGCATTAAAGTGCATCACCAACAATGCCCCAACGCCATTTATTTACAATCCAACTTTGCCGCAAGGATCATCAAAGCAAAGTGGATCAGCACGGAAAAATCCGAATTCACCAGCGTGCTGATTATTCGCGGCATCGACACTGTTGGTCTGGTAAATAAAGTTACTCAGATCATTTCCAACGATTTACACGTAAATATAAGGAGCATAAACATTGCGGGCGGAGAAGGCATTTTCGAAGGCTTGATCACCGTGCTAGTAGAAGATAAAATTCACCTGGCTACCGTAATTGAGCAGCTTAAAAAGATAGAAGGCGTTACTTCCGTAGAGCGCAGGTATGCTGAAGGATAATGCTTAAATTTGCACCCTTGTACACATTTAAATGAACAACCAGGATTTTGAGACGGTAAAACAGGTGTTCACAGAATACCTGGAAAAGAACAAACAACGCAAAACGCCCGAGCGTTACGCTATACTGCGTGAGATCTATGATCACGATGATCATTTTGACATTGAATCCCTGTACATTTTAATGAAAAACAAGAATTACCGGGTAAGCCGTGCTACCCTGTACAACACCATTGAGTTGTTGCTGGACAGCAAGCTGGTACGCAAACATCAGTTCGGGCAAAACCACTCCTACTACGAGAAGTCTTACTACAACAAACAGCACGACCACATTATTCTTACCGATACCGGTGAAGTACTGGAATTCTGCGACCCGCGCATTCAGCAAATAAAGGATACGGTAGCCGAGATTTTTGGCGTGCACATCAGCACACACTCGCTCTACCTGTACGGCACACGCACCAAAGAACAATCTGAAAACAACTAATTCAACCAGCAAAATAAATGGCTGTAGATGTATTATTGGGCCTCCAATGGGGCGATGAAGGAAAAGGAAAAATTGTAGATGTACTCACCCGGAACTACGATATTATTGCCCGCTTCCAGGGTGGACCTAATGCAGGGCATACCCTGGAGTTTGATGGGATAAAGCACGTATTGCACACCATCCCCAGCGGCATTTTTCACCCGGGCGCACAAAACGTGATCGGCAATGGCGTAGTGATAGACCCCGTAATTTTCCAGGGAGAGATTGAAAAACTGGAAAGCTTCCGGTTAAACATCAATGAAGTATTGCTCATCAGCCGGAAAGCACACCTTATTTTGCCCAGTCATCGCCTGCTTGACGCCGCCTCGGAAGCAGCCAAAGGCAAAAACAAAATTGGCAGCACCCTTAAGGGGATCGGGCCTACCTATATGGATAAAACAGGGCGAAACGGCTTGCGCGTAGGCGATATTGAACTGGATGATTTCCAGGAACGCTACGACAGCTTATTGAACAAGCACAAGCAGATCCTTTCGCACTACGAGGAGTACGAAGCCTACCTCACCAAGCTGGAAGAACTTGAGCCGGCCTGGTTTGCCGCTGTGGAACGCCTGCGGGGCATGACCCTGATCGACAGCGAACATATGATCAACCAATCGCTGAAAGCAGGAAAAAGCATTTTGGCCGAAGGTGCCCAGGGTTCTCTGCTCGATATCGACTTTGGAAGCTACCCCTTTGTAACCTCAAGCACCACTACCTGTGCCGGAAGTTGTACCGGGCTGGGCATTGCGCCAAACCGGATCCAAAAGGTATACGGGATCTTTAAAGCCTATTGCACACGGGTAGGCAGTGGCCCCTTCCCTACTGAGCTGGAAGATGAAACAGGGGAAGCACTTCGCGCCAAAGGACATGAGTTCGGGGCTACCACCGGGCGTCCGCGCAGATGCGGTTGGCTAGACCTTCCGGCACTTAAATATGCCATAGAAATAAACGGCGTAACCGACCTTATTATGATGAAAAGCGATGTGCTGAGCGGCTTTTCTACCATTAAAGTATGTACCGGTTACCGCTACAAAGGCACGGTGATTGATTACCTGCCTTACAACATTGAAAACGACCTGGTAGAACCCATCTATACCGAATTGGCAGGTTGGCAGGACGATTTAACCGGGCTGGATAATTTTGAGACAGCACCTCAAGCACTTAAAGACTATGTGGCTTTTGTACAAGAGCAAACGGGTGTGCCCATTACGATCGTATCGGTGGGTCCGGACCGGAATCAAACCATACATCTTGCGGCACAAAACGTTTCTGCTTAGCTTTTTACTAGCCTGCTTTCTTCCCGGGAACCTCCTTGCGCAAGAAGAAAAAGCACGGACACGTATTGAAATTCGCCAGGCCGACAAAGGCATTTATATAGCAAAACTTAAGAAAACCCGTTTGTTGGGAAACGTGGTCCTGGAACATGAAGGGGCCCTGATGTATTGCGACAGCGCGTGGCGTTTCGATGAATCCAATACCGCCCAGGCTTTCAGCAACGTACGCATTAATCAGGGAGATACTCTTTTTCTTTGGGGAGATTACCTGGAATATGACGGAAATACCCGGCTGGCAGTAGTTACCGGAGATTCGGTGCGCTTAAAAGACCCCAAAGTAGAGCTTACTACCACGCAGATCAACCTGGACCGGAACACGGATATTGCGTATTACACCACCGGGGGGCGGATCGTGAATGATGAGAACCTGTTGGTAAGCCAGGCCGGTTACTACAATACGGCAAGCAAAGTATTTGTTTTTCAAAAGGATGTAGTGCTCACCAACCCGCGTTATGTCATCGAAAGCGATACACTGCGGTACAACAGCAATACGCGTTTCGCTTACTTTGAGGGGCCCACCGACATTACCAGCGACAGCAGCTTTATTTACACCACGGACGGCCAGTACAATACGGCCCTCGACATCGCACAATTCAGAAAAAACACCTTCCTATACAACAACAATAAGATCCTTACCGGAGACAGCCTGTATTACGAGAAGAACGATGATTTTGGAGAAGTATTCGGGAACCTGGTGCTTATAGATACCGCTGACCATTATGTAATTACCGGGAACTATGGCCAATATACAGGCGCTACAGACAGTGCTTTTGTAACCCTGGAGCCGGTATACAGTATTTTAGATAACGACGATACCCTCCATGTACATGGGGATACCCTGCTTTCCAGCAACCGTCTTGACTCTTTGGGCGAGGAGTACCGCCAGTTGCGTATTTTTCACCAGGTGCGTTTCTTCAAAAAAGACCTGCAAGGAGCCTGTGACTCGCTCACCTATGCCACGTCTGACAGCATCTTTCGCATGTTTTATAAGCCTGTTACCTGGAACGACAGCACTCAGATCACAGGCGACACGATCCTGATGACCATACGAAATGAAAAGCTTGACAGCCTGAAGGTTTTTGGCAATGCTTTTATCATTAGCATCGTAGATAGCCTGAAATACAACCAGGTAAAAGGACGCAATATGTTCGGGCGGTTTTCCGGCAACGAACTAAAGCGTGTTTTTGTAAACGGCAACGGACAAAGCCTCTACTATGCCCGGCAGGAAGACAAAAGTTATATTGGTATGAACCGCAGCATCAGCAGCAACATCATTATCAAGTTCAAGAATAAACAAGTAGACCAGATCGGTTTTCTGAAAAAACCGGAAGCCACTTTATACCCGCTCAAAGACGTTACACCCGATATGACTGAACTAGAAGGCTTTTTTACGCGTTTTGAAGAAAGGCCTACGCAAAAGGCCGATATTTTTAAATGAATCTTCTTTTCAGTTTTTTCACTCTAATCCTTGCTTCCAACACCTGGGAAACAAGTTATTACGACAGCCATACCCCTGCTTCTTTCTTCGCCTTAAGCGAAGTAAATGCCCCTATTGAACCAGGTCAGTTTAACCGGGAATTGTTGAATGCAGCCGTTTTCTTTGCCACAAATGAGTTTCGCGCCCGCAAACGCCTGCCTTTATTTAAGTATAGCCCGGTATTGGAAAAAAGCGCGGAGTTGCACAGCGGCAACATGCTGGAACACAATTTCTTTGATCACATTGACCGAAAAAACCGAGCGCTGCGCACGCCGCTCAAACGCATTCTTTCCTGCGGAGGAAAAGACTTTGTTTCCGTTTCAGAAAACCTTGTTCTCATGAACATACAGGTCTTGGGGCCAGGCAACAGCTATTTCCGGAAAGAGGGAAAATTAGTAGATGACAAGGGAAAGCTGCTGCGCACCTATACATATGCACAACTTGCCCGGAAAATGGTTGACGATTGGGCGCACTCTAAAGGCCACCGAAAAAACCTGCAGGGAAACTTCTCTTATCTGGGTTGTGGTGCCTCTGCCGTCAAAACAGAAAAAGATGGTCTGAAAGTTGTGTATGCTACGCAGAATTTTGGCTCAAAAAAATAATCCATGTACAGATCTATTGCATTTTTTCTTCTCGTTTGCCTCAGCCTTTCCGGTTGGGGGCAACGTATAAAAATCATCGAACTAAGGGACTTTGACCAATACCAGGAGGTCTTAAAGATTGCACAGGGCACAGATCAGCTCCTTTTTGTAATACTCAACGACCAGGGAACCACCTTAGGTAAAATGATTGACCAGGGTATTTTTAAGGAGGAAGCACTTAACCGGGTTTTACGCACCACGGTACCCTGTCTCGTTAAAACCGATAACGATATGGGAAGCCGGCTGTTGCAGGCTTTTGAAATAGATAGCCTGCCTGCCTTTATGCTGTTTAATACAGATGAAACTCTGCTCTCATTAGCCCAGGGGCATACCGGCAGTCAGGAAATGACACAACTCATACGGCAGGCACAAGAGAACGACACCCTTTACCCTAAACTACAGCAGGCATACATAAACAAAACCTTAAGCAATGAGCAATGGCGGAAGCTTATAGCCGTGTATGGGCTCAACCGTCCCTTTGCGGAAACGCAGGAGCTGGTGCTTGAATACCTGGCGGGGCTAAACAAAGAGCAGCTTCTGAGCACAGCAAACCTGGGAATAATAACAAACTATGGCCTGAGCCTGGAAACCAGGTACCCTAGGTTGCTCCTGGAGAACAGGGAAAGGATCCAAAGGCAGGGCCTGGCCTTTGATGCAAACCTCTTTTTCCAGGAATCTTACGCGTATAACGTAAACCTAGCCATTTTGAATGAAGACAGCCTCCTGTTAGAAAAAATATGCAAGGTGCTCATTCCGCTCTCCCCTGAAAACGACCCCGCCTCAATGGCTTTTGAAACCAAAAAGTACTTTGCCATGGAAACGGACCAGTTCCAGCTGTACACGGAAGCTGTTGATCATTTTGTGGCACAAGCGGATACCTTCCAGGATACCGCAGAGTTTTACTATGAAGAAGCCTTTTTCATTGCCGACAATTTTACTTCATCCGCTTCGCAAAAAGCCGCACAGGCACTGGCGCTCACCGCGTTTGATTACAGCGTGGATTTCAGGTATAAAATGCTGGCGGGGTATATGGCCTATTTATTAAAGGATTACCAGGAAGCCAGAAGGCTGGTAAATGAAGCCAAGAAAACAACCGACATGGCCGTTAACCTCAGTAAGGCCGACAATCTCCTTAAACTCATTGACAAAGCCTCAGGGAAAAACAAAGAAACTGGCGGGTTAATTCAATACAAGCGATAGACTTTCAATCGATCACCGCTCTAAGCCGGATCTCAAAGATCAAAACCGAATTAGCGGGAATACTAGCGGTAGCCCTTGAGCCATATGCCAGGTGTGAAGGTGAAAAAAGCAAAATTTTCCCTCCCTCCCCGATTTTGGGAATGCCTTCACGCCAGGCCGGAATAAGATTTGCCAGTTCGAAAATAGTGCCGTTGTCGGGGCTTTCGTCAAACACCGTTTTATCCAGCAACCAACCTTTGTAGTTTACATGTACGCGGCTGTTTTGTTTCGGGCTTCTTCCGTTCCCCTCCTCCTCTACCTGGTAAAAAAGGCCACTTTCGGTTTCAATAGCCGTGTGTCCATTTTCATTGAGATATTCGATGATCTGCTGGCGTTGGTCCGTACCGGTATCCTCTTCCTTTTTACAGGCAGCCAGCAGCACAAAAAGAAGTATGGCTAATGTTTGCTTCATGGCAATGTTTACGTTATAAAAAGGATATCTCTAAAATTCTTTGCTTCGATCCGGTTTGCAAATATCCGATACTTTTCAATATACACATGATCCGGTCAAGCCCCCTTCAGGATATTTAGAGCACCTCTTTACAAAAATACCATGCATGCATAATATATTTGTGCCTACGCATGACCCCATCTACTCCTAAAGAAAGGCTCAGTTTTAAGGTTCCTGCCTACATTTCCAGGAGCATACAACTACTTGAAAAGGTACATCCCTGGCTGGCCGCCCGTTTTGCCTTGTGGATCTTTTTCAAGCCCATTCCCTTTAAAATACCGGAGCGCGAAAAGGCCATGGCTAAAAAGGCTAAGATCTATGCCTTACAAGCCGGAAATGCACCCTTTACGGGATACCGGTGGCCACCGAAAACAAAAGGTGCAGAAGAAAAGCAAATATTGCTTGTGCACGGCTGGAGCGGAAGAGCTACCCAGTTCTTTAAACTGGTGGAAGCCCTCACTGCTCAAGGGTATACGGTTTACGGTATAGATGCCCCGGCGCATGGAAACGCACGGGAAAAAAGTACAAACATGCTGGCCTTTGTAGAGGCTATTGAGGTCATGATGCAGTGCTTTGGTGCTTTTGATGGTGTGATCGGGCACTCCCTCGGGGGCATGGCCCTCTTTAATGCCATTGATCGTTTCCAGGTAAGCAAGCGCATTATAACCGTTGGCACGCCCGCTTCCGTACCGAACGTAGTACAGGACTTTTGTGAAAAAGTAGGCGCCAGCCCGGAAATAGGCACACGGATCTGCCAGCGGATCGAGCGGGTTTTCCACGTTAAGGTAGAGCAGATCTCCACGGATTACCTGGCCGCAAAACATCAGCCGGAAGGCATGGTGATCCACGATGAAGAAGACCTGGATGTATCTATAGCCGAAGCAAAAGAAATAGCCACTGCGTGGACAAAAGCAACGCCTTTTTATACCAAAGGATTGGGGCACCGCAGGATCTTGATGGACAAAGAAGTGATCAAAGCCGTTACCCATTTCCTTTCCAGGTCGTGAGCCTTTTTGCCCTGAGGTGGTTGTATACAGAAAACGGATATGGATAAAAAAGAGTTTCCCCTCGAAAAAAGTGAAGCCCGGTGGCGTGAAGAGCTGAGCAAAGAACAATACGCGGTGCTGCGCGAAAAGGGTACCGAAGCCCCTTTCAGCGGAAAGTATAACCTGCATTTCAAAGAAGGTATATACCACTGTGCAGCCTGTCAAACGCCTCTTTTTGCCAGTGCCGCAAAATTTGATGCCCATTGCGGCTGGCCCAGTTTTGATGCGCCCATAAAAAAAGGAGTGATCGTAGAAAAGCTGGACAAAAACCACGGCATGCTCCGTTCAGAGATCTTATGTGCGCATTGTGGCGGGCATCTCGGGCACGTGTTTAACGATGGCCCTACCGGTACCGGTTTGCGCTATTGTGTGAATTCGCTCTCCCTGGGGTTTGAAGGGGAGTGAAATAATATCCCTAAACACAAGCCTGCTTGGTATCCCACCTCCGGGCACGCATGTTTTAACGCTTTCTCATACATTCTTTTTGTATCAAATTATACATTTTAACCACCTCTTTTTCCATACATTCCAGGCGGATACATATGCGCTTATGATGGATTAGTAAAGACTCAAAATGGGTTTCCGTAAAGCAAAAGTCCTTCTCACCTTCCGGTAATATGAGGGGGCTATACACCAGTTCAGTAAATGTGCAGTTAAGCGCTTTACAAATGGCCAGCAGTAAGCTTAACGGGGGATCAAGCGCATGACGTTCCAGTTTACTATACTGGCTTTGCGACATATTGAGCCGGGCACTGAACGCCTCCTGGCTCAGACCTAGCTCCTGGCGTTTTTGTTTTAACGTTAAGGTATACTTTGTAGACATAGCCGGTAAAAGTTAAAATCAAGGTAAACTAGTTCAAAATGGAATTGTGAATATAAGAAAAAACATACAGATTTGGGTTTTAACCAAAATCAAGCCCCATGAAACATGTTCTTTTTTTAAGCTGTTTATTCTTATACCTTACATCAGCAAAGGCCCAGGATATTTGCGGAGGTGCCGAAGTAGAAGACCTGAGTGCCCAACCTGCGCCTGAGGGCACGCAAAGTTCAGATTGCGGCCGCTCCGGGCCGGATTACCAGAACTATTACCAACACCTGGAAAATTATATCCCCAACCCCTTCACCCCTGTAAAATCCATACATATCAACCTGGTGGTATGGCAGAACGATGCGGGGACCACAAATTTCCAGGACAATCCTACCGACAGGGCAAGACTTGAAGGATTTATCCATGACCCGCTTAACGGTATAAATTTCCAGTTTTACGAGCGCTATATAGCGCCTTCTGACCCGGTGGCCGGGGTAACCGAAGCACAACATAAAAAACTGCGCTTCGAACTCGAGCACATCTATTTTATACGCAACACCGACCTTGCGGAAAAACGCATAGACTTTGGTATTCAGAATGAACTACAGGATGAGTTATACCGCCTTCATCCGGAAGCAGAAAACCAGGTCAACGTACACATATCCACAGGAGGCAGCATCGGGTATTGGGGATTTCAAAGCTTTGCCAAGGGTGCCCCGGTGGTAGTAACCACAGATGACCCCAATCAACTTGGTTATTCCTGCCAGGCCTATTGCCCTCATGTAGATACCTGCATAGCATGCCCGATCTCCATAGCCTGCGACAACGGGAATTGTTACCGCGACTATAGTTTTATGTCGCATATCGGCCATGAATTGGGGCATGTACTCACACTACTCCACCCATACGGGTACAACAACAACTGTAGTATGGAAGCCTGCAATACCAGCGCCCTCGATTATATGGACGATCTCTTTCCCTATGCGCCCGGTGAAGCCTGGTGTGTAGACCCGAACGACAACAATTGTAAATCCGGGTGCAACGTATGTGTACAGGAAGCAGGAGGAGACCCTTATGCAAATGCCAACGATAAATACACCAACAACCTGATGTCTTCCAACGACAATGGCTACATAACTCCAAAGCAATTGGGCAAAGCACACCGCGCCCTGGCCCTTTCAAAAGTGCGGGATTTTACTTCAGGTTACACTCCTCTTCAAAAAAGTATAACGCAAGATGAAACCTGGGACTTTTCCATACAGCTTTACCGCCCGCTCGTAATCAGGTCCGGGTACACACTTACCATAAAATGTGAATTAAAAATGCCTCCACAGGGCCACATCCTTATTGAACCGGGCGCCAAACTGGTGATTGACGGAGGCCACGTCACCAAAAGCAACATCAATGCCGGGAACGACTGGAGCGGCATATACGTAAGCGGCCATTCCAATGCTGCCCAAACCCCAACCCACCAGGGGGTATTGGAAGTCATCAACGGGGGAAAGATCTCCCACGCCCGCTCCGCCATCAACAATTTTGCCCCCGGCAGCGGGGGCGAATGGTACAACTGGGGGACCATGGGAGGCATCATTACCGCAAAGGACGCTGCCTTTGAGAACAACAAGCGTGATGTGCAACTGGTGAGTTATTCCGACCCTACCACCCTTAGCCCACAGCCCTATAAAGCCAGCTTCCGCAACTGCAGCTTTACCCGCAACAACGCCTACAGCGGCAACGGTATGATCGCAAGCATTTCCATGTGGGACGTGGGAGGCGTGGAAATAGAGGGCTGTACGTTTACCAACGACAATACAGGATCGTTTATGTACGAAGGCCAGGCCATCTTTACCCTTGATGCCAGCTACCGCGTACACGAATACGAGGGCAACGGCTGCCATTTTGAAGGTTATGCCGATGCCATACGCAGCGCCAACGCCAGCTATTACCAGGCGGCTTCCCCCATTACCATTGTAGGGGCCAATTTTACGAACAACATCCACGCCATATACCTTATGGAAACCCAGTTTTCCAAGGTGGCCTACAATACCATAAGTGTACGGGCCAACCACACGTATACTACCGACAACCCCAACTTCCAGCCCCGGGCTTATGGCATATACCTGGATTTCAGTGACCTCTTCCAGTTGCACGACAATACCCTAAGCAACCCGGACGGCACCAATTACCTGGCGGCCGGCATTGTGGTAAAAGACAATTGCGGGGCCTCCGACCAGGTGTATAAAAACACGGCCGACAATTTTTACTGGGGCATGCAGGCCATCGGGCAAAACCGAAACAGCTTTGATCCTGACTTTGGCCTGAACTTTTTATGCAACGACCTGGGCGGCACCCAGTTCAACAGCACCGACATACTGGTGAACGAAGGCAACCCCAGCATTGCGCAGATCCAGGGAGATGTAAACACCTTCCCCAACAACCGCTTCGGCATAGGCGGTGGCGCCCGCAACTTCGACAATTTTGGCCCCAATGTGCTCTACACCTACGGTTCGGGCGACAACCGGGTAGAACCGGTGAATTCCCTTGGAGTCACCAAAAGTGCACTAAGTACAAATGCTGATTATCTTAATAGTTGTCCCTCTTTAACCAAGCCGCCCCGCATCAGTGATCCCGGGGCTACGGGACTGGAAATTGAGCAGGTAGAAGACCTGCTGGCCCAGGGCCGCCTGGTACGAGAGCAACTGATAGACGGGGGCAGCACCCCGCAACTGGAAGCCCAGATCCTTTTTGCCGTTGGGCAAACGGCTTACCAGCAGTTGTACCTCGACCTGATGGATATGGCCCCGCACGTATCGGTAAGCAGCCTCTACCAGCTTACACAATTGGCTGATTTTCCCGAGCTGGCCCTACGCAACGTGATGGTGGCCAACCCCCATGGAGCCCGAGACAACCAGGTATGGGACGCCCTGGAAAACCGCCAGCCGCCCTTAAGCCAGCAAACGCTGAGCGATATTGAGGACGAAACCCGCACCATTACCACCAAAGATGTAGCGGATATGCGCATTGCCAACGGGCAGGTACGCAGCGAACGGCTTTCGCTGGACCTACTGGAATACCTGGCCGGGCAGATCAGTACGGGTGGCAGTACTCCCTACCAGGCCATTAAGACCCATTTAAAAGCGCGGGACGAAGTGGGCTTCCGCTACGCCCTGGTAGATATGCTGCTGGCCGAAGGCAATATTGCGGCCGCCAATACCGAACTCACGGCCATCCCTAACGAATGTGCCCTGGGCGAATTTGAAACCACCCAACTGGGTTTTATGCATAGCTTTTACGATGTGGTAAAAGCGGTAAAAGCCAGTAGCGAGGGGCGGATGGACCAACTGAGTACGGCACAACTCAACAGTTTGCAGGGCATAGTAGATGCTCCTAATGCGGTGCGGGCCAAAGGCCGGGCGCTTGCCCTGCTGGCTTTGAACGGGGAAGAAACCGCTTATATGGAGCCGGTGGGCGGGCAAGTACAGGCCAAAAGAGAAAGTGGGGCTTCCGCCTCAAACCTACGCCCGGCTGAACCGCATAGCGGCTTTACGCTGTACCCCAACCCCAGCAACGGCCATACTATTCTGCAATGGAAATGGTTTGAGGCCGGCCTTAACGGAAGTTTTACCATTTACCTGCGCGATATGAAAGGCACCTTGATAAAGCAATGGGAAGTGGAAGACCACCAGGCCAATACTAAACTACTCCGTATCAAAAACATTACACCCGGAGTATATATCTTAAGTTTGGAAACAGGGGATAAAGTAGTGTACCGGGAAAAACTTAGCGTTCAATAAACAAAGCATGGAAACCAGATAAAAGATAGCTGCATTGTGCTGCTATCTTTTATCTTTGATCCAAGTCATTGAGGATGAAACATTTTCTTGCCATACTTTTTTCCTTTTTCGGAACGTTTCTGTGTGCACAAAGCTATTTTAACAACATTGAACGGCAAACTCAAGGTGGTCCCGATGCATCCATAATGGTTACCGATACGGGATATATTGTGCTTGGGCAAAGTACGCTTGATCTAAGGCAAACAGACATTGGTTTTTTTGATCTAAAAGGGCAATTGTTAAAGGCTTACTCTTATTTAGATACAAACATCTCTGATTTCAATAATTGTGGGAAGTGTTTTCAAAAAATCGGGAATCATTTTTATGCAGCTAAAACAAATTTCTATTCATCGGATTCTACCACAGTATTGTTTTGGCAATTAAATGACACTTTAGGCGTAGTCAAAGAGCTTACATATTCAGAGTTTGAAAGCTTTATTCCTAATGTGCGTTCCATGTCGTTTGACACCGATAGCACCTTTATAGCTACGGGTTATTTGTACCGCGAAGAAACCTCCAGCAACCGTTTTAAGTACGATCTGTGGGTAGCCCGTTTTGATACGGCTTTTAATGTATTGTGGGAAAGGCGTTTCGAGGATAATTTTCCCGGGCTGAACAATGGCTATAGAGGCACCGACCTGGTAATTGATGCCTACGGTTCGGTATTGGTGACCGGGGAAGGCCGGGTTCTTGACAACGGCTCCCAAACCTTTTTGTATTATGCTCTTGCTGCGCGGCTAAACCGGCAAAGCGGTAATTTACATTGGTTGAAAGAGTTTCGCGGGCCGGAGGGCAGTTATTTTCTACATGCCTTAGATGAGGGAAATGGCACCTACCGCTTTGCAGAAACGCAAATGCTCTCCCTTTTTCCCAATACCACCAGGGCAGATTCTACCCAGATCCGCTTTGGCCTGCTGGATACTGCAGGCACCATCGTTTGGGAT
>JANQPD010000054.1 GCA_028285465.1 Owenweeksia sp.
CACGATGCTTTAAAAACAGGATCGGTTAAGCCCATCACTGGGCTCGGTTGCACATGGCGAACATACGAAAAACCTTTGCGAATGGGATCAATGCCTTACCGCAAAGCCGACTGCTGTTCCGCTATGGAAACGGTTTCTTATGCGTAAAAGCCGGGCCTAGGTTTACTTTAACATTTCCATGCATACCAAAAACGGTGTCTCCCTCGTTTATAGGAACAATCCAAACAGCTTATTATGCGTGCTTTCCTTGTATTCTCGGGCATTTTTCTATCTTTTCACCTCCTCTTCTGGCAACAGGGAATGGGCGTCAACCTGCCCCTGTTCGTATGGTTTACCTGTACCTTCATTTATACCAGGAAACGTCCTGCTCTCAATAAAACACATTGGTTTCTCATCAGTACAAACCTCGTTTCGGGTGTAGCATTGGTTTTTTTACACTCAAACTTGTCCCTGGTCGTTTTTCTACTCTCCAGTGTGTCGCTGGTAGGTAGCCTGCATCAGCTTGATGTTTCCGTAGTAGAAGGCCTTGTAAACAGCATATGGAACCTCTTTACGCGAAAAGAAGGGCTCATTCCCGGCCTTAGCGCCAACCCCACATTACGCAAACAAAGGGGGTATGTTTATTTAAGGGTTGCCGTTTTTCCGGTGTTCATTCTCTTTTTATACATCCTGCTTTTCTCAGCGGGCAATACGGTGTTTGCTGGTTATACGGAAGGTTTTCTACAGGGCATCGGACGCTTTTTTGAGCATTTTTCCTCCACACACCTCGCTTTCTTATTTCTTGCCTTCTTACTTACACGTTGGGCCGTTCGCTCTGTCTGGAGTACCCGCCTGAGGCTATCCCCGGGCAATACCCTTTTGCGCCAACGTAAAAAAAACAAGCTCAAAAACCTGGGGCCCCATCTTAAAATAGAGCACTACCGCGCAGTGGTGCTTTTCAGCCTGCTTAATGCTCTTTTCCTGTTCATTAACTTTATCGATGTAAAATGGGTTTGGTTCAGCTTTAGTATCCGTGAAGGCTTTAACCTTAAGGCCTTTGTGCACGAGGGAACGGGCTATCTTTTGGTTTGCCTCTTGCTTTCTATTGCCCTGGTCTTGTACTTCTTCAGAAAGAACCTCAACTTTTACCCCAACAACCGCTTGCTTAAAACCCTGGCTTTTGCCTGGATCGTGCAAAACGCTTTACTGGCTATATCGGTTGCCATACGCACGGGGCACTACATTAATTTCCACGGCCTGGCCAGCAAACGCATTGGCCTCCTGATCTTTATCAGCATGGTGCTCTTTGGCCTTTTTAGCTTATGGGTGAAGATCGCGCAAAAGCGGAATTTTGCCTACCTCATGCGGGTGAACAGTGCTTTTATTTTGGGCGCCCTAACCGTGAGCGCCTGCTTTTCGTGGGACCGTATCGTATTAACCCACAACCTGGCACACCACAACCCCCACGAGATAGATGTGGATCATTACCTAGACCTCGACCCTTCTGTTTATCCCTTGCTGTATCAAAACCTGCAAACCGTTGAAGATCAAATTGCGGCACATCAAAACAATAAAGTAAAGTGGATACAATACGAAGATATCCATTCCTTTAAGCACAGGCTTGACATGGGTACTCAAAGCTACCTGGAAAAGGAGGCCCGACAAAAAATCTGGAGTTGGAACTGGCCGGATGCCAGGGCAAGCCGAAAGTTGGCTTTACGCTGAGGGCCGCCTTATGCAAGCAGTAAGGCATTCTAGGTTCTCCCGGCGCCAGGTTTAGTCCAGGTCAAACCTTTCACTTTCTGCAAATAAAGAAACCTCTTTTTTCTTTATGTACGCTTTAAAGTCCGCCCACTCCGTTTCGTAAAAAGCGTTCAGCTCCTCTAAAAAGGAAGCCATACTTTTTATGGTTTTGGCAAGCAACAGCTGGCTGGCTTCACCAGGTTGGCTTAAGTTATCGTTCAGATACCACCGCACAGCTTCATATTGTTCCTTAAGCGTATGCGGCTGATCATAGTAGCCCTCTACCTCTTTACCGTATACTTTCTCTTCGAGACGCCCAATTGCCTTATCCATTTCTTTGATGCTGTCCAGCAGTGCATTTTGAGTAGTGTCTGGTGCACGCAGTTTCAGGATTCCCCTCAAGGCTTTTAACGTTTCCTTGCTGTGTTTTAACTGCCGGGTCGCTTTGTGCAATACCTTCACTTTTTTGTCCAGGTCTTGCATCAATGCATAATGCCGCTCCTGCTCTTCAAGTCTATAGGCGATGCGGGGGTCTGGTTTTACTTCTACGGAGGTAGAGTCTCTATAAGGACCCATCGCAAAGACCAACGTATAGGAGCCCGGAAGTATATCCATGCCCCCGCGTTCATTCGTATCCCGTATGGCATCCTTACGTGAAGGAAAGGGGGTGGACCGAGCATCGAGAGGCCAGTTTAGGCGGTTAAGGCCTGGTACATATTTGTGCTTTAGGGTGCGAATGGTATCGCGCATGGAGTCGAGCACATACACCTTTGTCTTTTTAGCTTTCAGCGAATCTTCTTCCGTTACATTGCTCCAGAAAGAAAGGCGCGCCCCCCGGTTTCTGTTCTCGCCCGCATACATGGCGTTAGCCGCAAAGCGAGTGCCGTCTGCACGCCTGTATTTTACCTGGTAGGCCGGAGGTGCGGCAAAGGCTTTCAACTTTTGTTGCATCACCTTTTGTTTACTTTCAGCCAGGGCGCGCAATGGGGCCAGGTCATCCAGTATAAAGCACGACCGGCCAAAAGTACCCGCTATCAGATCGCCTTCCCGCGGATGGATCTTTAGGTCTGCCACGGGAACGGTTGGAAAATCATTCCCCCACTTTTGCCACGCCTTTCCTTTGTTTAAGCTAAAATACAAGCCGGTATTTGTACCCATGAAAAGCAAGTCAGGAGCTATAGGGTCTTGTACTACGCTGAGGACATAACCGGGTACTTTTTCCGGTGAAGCCAAACGTCTGAAGCTTTTGCCGTAATTCTCCGTATAATACAAGAAGGCTTCCCAGTTGTTTCTGCGGTAATCGTTTACTACTACAAAGGCTGCACCGGCTTTATGCGGGCTCGTTACTATTTGCGGGATCCAGGCCCCTTGAGGTGCACCGGGCAACTCGCCGAACAATGCCGTATTCCAGCTTTTTCCTCCATCGCGCGAAAGCGCAAGCACCCCGTCATCACTGCCTGTCCACAATACATGTTGCTCCCGCTTATCCGGTTCAATTGCTAAAATTGTAGTGTATGTCTCAGCACCCGTTACGTCATAGGTTAGCCCACCGCTTTCGCCAAAAGTTTGTTTGGTGCTGTCGTTGGTGGTCAGGTCAGGAGAAATGACTTCCCATGTACTTCCCTTGTTCTTGCTTTTAAATACGTATTGTGCACCAAAGTAAAGGGTTGAAGGCTCAAAAGGGTCTTGTGCTATGGCTGCATTCCAGTTGTACCGTAACGTTTTTCCTTCGGGATGTACTGGGCGGATCAATTTGGTATAGCCCGTTTCCGTATCTATGCGCCCCACATAACCTTGCTGGCTCATCGCATACACATAGCGTGCATCTTCCAGGTCGGGCACTACGTCAAAACCATCGCCAAAGTAAAGTTCCTGCCAATAACTATTCCGTATGCCGCCTGCCCGCCATACATAGGCCGGCCCCTTCCATGAACCATTATCCTGCATCCCCCCGTATACATTATAGGGCAGCTCCATATCGTAGTTGATATGATAAAACTGTGCTATGGGCAGGTTTTCTACAAACCGCCAGTTCTTCCCTCCATCCCTGGAAATGTTAAGCCCACCATCATTGCCTTCTATGATATAAGAAGGGTCTTCAGGGTGGATGAAGAAGGCATGGTGATCGGGGTGCACACTGCTATAGGGAGCGATCACCTTCCAGCTTTTTCCCGCATCCTCGCTCATGCTCAGCATAGTCCACAGGCTAAACAACCGGTTTTCGTTTTTAGGGTCTACATAGATCTCCGCGTAATAAAAAGGGCGGTTGCCGATCTTGTCGTCCTCGCTTACCTTGAACCACTTGAACCCTCCATCATCTGAGCGGTACAGAGCATTATTGCCTGTATGCTCTACCAGTGCGTACACTCTTTGGGTATTGCTCGGTGCTATGGCCAGGCCCAACCTCCCCAGCTTGCCTTTGGGTAAGCCGTCTTTTTCCGTGCGTTGCTGCCAGTTTTCCCCTCCATCAAAGCTTACGTATAAGCCGCTGTTTTCTCCCCCGGAAGTAAACAGCCATGGGTTTCTGCGGTGTTCCCACATGCTCACCATTAACTTTTCAGGGTTTTTAGGATCCATAATGAGCTCTGCGGCACCCGTTCTTTCGTTTATGTATAATGCCTTTTCCCAATGCTTTCCACCATCAGTACTCTTGTACACCCCGCGGTGTTCGCTGTCCCCCCAGGGAGTACCTATAGCGGCCACATAAAGTATTTGCGGGTTGTGTGGATGAACCAATATCCTGTGAATGTTCCGGGTTTTCTCCAGGCCCATCAAGGTCCAGCTTTTACCGCCATCCAGGCTTTTGTACAAGCCATAGCCACTGGTAAGGGAGTTGCGTGGGTTTCCTTCCCCGGTACCCACGTAGAGCACATCCGGATTTTGAGGATCAAGGCCAATAGCCCCTACACTGCTCACCGCTTCGTTGCTGAACAGGCTTTTCCAACTTTGTCCACCGTTGGCGCTTTTCCACAATCCACCGGAAGCAGAGCCTGCATAGATCAACTGCTTATTGCCAGGAGCCACTTTTATGGCGGTAATGCGCCCGCTCATGCCTGCCGGGCCAATACTCCGGAACCGGTAGTTTTTCAGTTTTTCCCGGGGGATGGTATCCTGGGCATTTCCGCTCAGAGCAAACAGTACAAAGGCTATAAAAGGAAGAAAAAAGTAAGGGTGTTTCATGTGAAAGAGTTAAAATTTGCTGTGCCTTAAGAGCGGGATAGCTTGCGGTACAATACCATGTTTAGTGCTCCACTAATAAAAAGTAAGGCAGCCAGCAGCCAAAATATAGCCTTTTGAGGAAAATTATGTGTGCCCCAGAAACCTGTTACCTCGGCCGTCTGGTTTTCTTCCGTCATTTCTAACTTCTGCGGAAACAAGTAATTCCATTTAGGGTTTTTCTGTCCCTGCTGCCCGAACCCATTAAACCCAAAAGTCCAATACGTACCTGCTTTATCTACGGCCAATGATTGAAAACAGCCTCCGCCAATATCTGTGATGTCTTTGAGGTGCTGTATCTTTATTGGATAGGTGGTGCTTAATGTATCTCCTGTTCCTAAACTCCCGTTGCAATTCTTACCCCATGTCCAAACTTCCTGGTTTTCATCTATAGCCAGGGTATGCCAGCTCCCGCAAGCTATTTTTTCAATTTTGGGCAAGTGGTCCAGCACCTCGATGTTTTTGAAGTGACGCAGAGTAGCTTCGCCCCTTTGAGAGCTGGGGTCCGAACCCCATACATATACTCGCCCGAGGGAATCAAGCGCTACAGAATGATGCCAACCAGTGGCCACTTGTTTTACGCCTTTTAGCCCTTGCACCCTTTTTGCCACAGCTTGCCTTTCTGCTTCCAGGTGTCCCAATTGCCCATACGTGTTCGATCCCCATGCATACACCTCTCCGTTGGCCCCTAGGGCCAGCGTATGGTAACCCACTGAGGCCACGTTTGCGATATGCTCTAATGGAAGGCCATTTTCTTGCAGTACCACAACCGGGTACGGACTGTGCTCTCTCGTTCCATTTCCCAGCTCCCCATAAAAATTATGCCCCCAGGCCCATACACTGCCGTCCGCTTTAAGGCCTACCGTATGCCAGTGCCCCCCTTGTACTTCTATGAACCCACTGTGGTTCAGCAACTTTTGAGGCCAGGTATAGTCCATTACGAGGCCGGTGCCTAATTGGCCATAATTATTTCTTCCCCAGGCCCATACATTTCCATTGCTGTCTATGGCCAGGGAATGATCATACCCCCTGGAGGCGGCTTTTATTCCTGGAATACGCTTAACTTTCTTAGGCAACCAGGTATTTTGCAAAGTGCTGTCGCCTATTTGCCCATAATCATTTCTTCCTATTGTATAAAGCTCTCCAGAGGGTTTTAGAATGAGCGCGTGCCCATTTCCTCCTGAAACGTATTGTGCGTTCACGCAAAAACTTGAAAGAAGCAAAAGGAATAGTGTGCAGGTTTGTATTTTCATAAGGCTTTTTGATTTCTGCTAAGATAAAACAAGACGGAAAACCGGCTAAACAATACCTTTGAAGGTAAAATGTATTGTTTTGGAACATCCTTTTGTACCCTATAGGCCTGAAAAAGTAGTGGCCAAAAAGGTAGAAGAACGGGCGCTGGCTTTTTACAGTGAGTTAGACGAACGCAGAAGCTGCCGTTATTTTTCCGAAGAAGCGGTAAGCAAAAAGACCATTGAAGCGCTTATTCAGACTGCCTCCTCTGCCCCAAGCGGGGCACATAAGCAGCCCTGGACTTTTGTAGCCGTAAGCAATAAAGCCTTAAAGAAACGCATACGGCAGGCAGCCGAAAAGGAAGAAAAGGAATTTTATGAAAGCCGGGCCACGCAGGAATGGCTGGATGACCTGGCGCCTATCGGCACGGATTGGCATAAACCCTTTTTGGAAACCGCTCCCTGGTTGATCATTGTGTTCAAAAAAACCTACAATGACGGCCCCAAGGGCAAAAGCAAAAACTATTACGTTCAGGAATCCGTAGGCATTGCCTGTGGTTTTTTAATTGCGGCCATACACCGGGCAGGGCTGAATACGTTGACCCATACACCAAGCCCCATGAATTTTTTGAGTGACCTCCTGAAGCGGCCTGCGAACGAAAAGCCCTTTCTGCTGTTGCCGGTTGGCTATGCTGCTGAGGGCGCTACCGTTCCCGACCTGGACAGGAAAAGCTTAGAGGAGGTCGCCATTTTCAAGGAATGAATGCTCCCCGGGTTGCCTGATTACTAGATAAAAACCCGACTTGTCCCAGGCCGGGTTTCGCAAATACACCAAGGCATATTAATCCTTACCTTTGTTGCCTAATTTTGAAAGGATCATGATGAATTTAGCTTCGATTTTATTAGGGGTGATCGGGCCTTGGCAAATCGTGCTTATCGTAGTGCTGGTACTCTTGCTCTTTGGTGGCCGTAAGATCCCTGAGCTCATGCGCGGTTTGGGAGGCGGTGTAAAAGAATTCAAGAACGCGGTTAAAGAAGATGAGCAGGAAGGCGAAAAAGAAAAAAAGTAGCCTACACATTTCCCCAAACCCTTATACTACATGGACTTTAAGAAGCTGAGCGAGTACCGCGAGCAACTTGAGAAAGGCGCTTTCAGCTGTACAGAATTGGTAGAGTATTACCTGAAACGCATTGAAGACCATAAACACCTCAATGCTTTTTTAGAAGTATACGCACACGATGCCCGCAGCCGGGCTACCGTTATTGATCAAAAAATACAACGCGGCAAAGCCGGTAAGCTGGCAGGCCTGGTTATTGGCCTCAAAGACAACATTTGTTTCCGCGGCCATACCACTTCTGCCTCTTCCAAAATGCTGGAGAATTTTCAGTCTTTATACAACGCCACGGTAGTAGAAAGACTCCTGGAAGAGGACGCCATTGTGATAGGCCGCCTGAACTGTGACGAATTTGCCATGGGTTCATCCAATGAGTATTCCGCTTACGGGCCCGTGCTTAACCCACACGATAACAACAAAGTAACCGGCGGAAGTAGTGGGGGCAGCGCAGCAGCTGTAGCCGCCAACCTGTGCCAGGCGGCGCTGGGCAGCGATACAGGAGGCAGTATACGCCAGCCGGCCAGCTTTTGTGGCACCATTGGTTTTAAGCCTAGTTATGGACGTATTTCCCGTTATGGCCTTATTGCCTACGCTTCTTCTTTTGACCAGATAGGTCCATTTACCAAAAGCATAGAAGATGCCGCCCTGATCTACAACATCATCTCCGGCAAAGACGACTTTGACAGCACGGCTTCAAAGAAGGAAGTAAAACCGGTGGAGATCGATTATGACATTAAGAAGACCTACCGCATCGCCTATCTCAAAGATACCCTTGAAATGGAGGGCCTTGACCCGGAGATAAAAACGCAGATGCTGGACCGCATTGAAAGCCTCAAGGCAAAAGGGCATACGGTAGAAGGGGTAGAGTTTCCCTACCTGGATGTAATGGTGCCGGTTTACTACATCCTCACTACGGCGGAAGCTTCGAGCAACCTCGCCCGCTATGACGGGATACACTTCGGTTACCGAAGCGAAAACGCCCACGACCTGGAAAGCACCTATAAATTAAGCCGTACCGAAGGCTTCGGACCGGAGGTAAAAAGGCGCATTATGTTGGGCACTTTTGTGTTGAGCAGCGGGTATTACGATGCCTATTACACCAAAGCGCAAAAGGCAAGAAGGCTCATCCAGCTAAAAACCGATGAGATCTTTGCCAATTATGACCTCATCCTTTCTCCTACCACGCCTACAACCGCCTTTGAGCTGAACAGGGAAATGGCTGATCCCACCGTAATGTATCTTGAAGATATTTTTACGGTACAATCCAATATTTGCGGCACCCCTTCCGTTTCTTTACCCCTGGGGAAACACAGCAATGGTATGCCTTTTGGAGTACAATTGATGGCTCCCGCTTTTCAAGAAGAGCGTTTGCTGCATTTCGCCCATTACGTAATGAACAACTACTAGTGGATAAGAAAGAGGCGCGTAACACCCTGTAACCGCTTATTTTTTAGAAACTTGAGTAATAATTGATAGATAGACACATGAAAAGGCATTTACTCACATATACCTTAATCCTGGCGGGCGTGTGTAGCGCTTTTGCCTTCCAGCTTCCTACAGAGCCCCCTACCGATACGGTTAAAAAGATAACCCCACTCAAACTCAGCGACATAGGCCTGGAGGATGATCCCTACGTAGCCCGCCTGGACAGCATGCTGCACAATTCTTTTTTTGTGGAAGACTCAGCCTACGCCTCTACCCAGCAATTTTTCCTGGACTCAGAAGATACGATCAGTGGCATCCCCACCCAGTTGCACGACAGCATTTTTAAGCAACGCCTGGGGTTGCTCGATGATGTTTCTCCCATCTCCCTGGATTACAACCCTGCCGTACAACGCTACATCAACGTCTATGCCCTTAAGCGCAGGGAACAGGTAAGCCGCATGTTGGGACTGGCAGAATACTACTTTCCCATGTTCGAAGAAGCCCTGGACAAGTACGAGCTTCCTTTGGAGTTAAAATACCTGGCCGTGGTAGAGTCTGCCTTGAACCCCTCGGCAAGGTCGCGGGTTGGCGCACAGGGGTTGTGGCAATTTATGTACGCTACCGGTAAGATGAACGGATTACAGGTAAACAGTTATGTAGACGAGCGCAACGACCCTATAAAGGCCACTCAGGCCGCATGCCGCTACCTGAAAACCTTGTATAACATTTTTGGCGATTGGAGCCTGGCTCTGGCCGCGTACAATTCGGGGCCCGGCAATGTGAGCAAAGCCATCCGCAGAAGCGGTGGCCAAAAAAACTATTGGGCCATACGGCCTTACCTGCCCCGCGAAACGCAGGGGTATGTGCCTGCCTTTATTGCCGTAAACTACATAATGAATTATGCAAGTGAGCACTACATTTTTCCCATAGAAGTAAGGCGGAGCTACTTCTCTTGTGATACGGTTAGCATAAAAGAGAAGATCAGCTTTGCTCAGATCTCACAGCTCATCGACATCAGTGAAGAAGAGCTGAGCTTTCTCAACC
The DNA here is from genome assembly GCA_028285465.1 of Owenweeksia sp. Taxonomy (GTDB): domain Bacteria; phylum Bacteroidota; class Bacteroidia; order Flavobacteriales; family Schleiferiaceae; genus JANQPD01. The sequence goes on from JANQPD010000054.1 coordinate 9,755, forward strand.
CCGCTTACCGGTATAAGATCGTTCCGAAAATGAAGCGCAATTTTTGCCGCCTGATCTTGCCTGCGGAAAAAATAGGTCTTTTTACAGCTAATGAAGACAGCATCTATGCCCTGGCCGCCCGGGATTTTAAAGTAAATAAAATTGCTACTCCTCAATTGATACAACAGGGAGACCGCATTCGCCATAAGGTAAGAAGAGGCGAGGTACTGGGCCTTATTGCCCAGCGTTACGGGGTATCGGTAAGCAGCATCAAACGCTGGAACCGCTTACGCAGCAACAACATCCGCGTAGGTCAACGCCTCACAATCTACCCGCGTAAAGCATATACGCAAACCACGGCTTCTGCCAGCCTGCACAGCAGCAAGAAAAGCGGTACCGATAAAAAGGGAGCCTATGAAAAGTACAGGGTCCAAAGCGGGGACAGCCTGTATCAAATCGCCCGGAAGTACCCGGGGATCAGTGCAGACAACATTAAAAGGTGGAACAACATCCGGAATGTAAAGAGCATTAAGCCCGGTATGGTTCTGAAAATATATACCGACAGCTAAATGAAGTGTATGCTTCCCCTTCTTGTATGTGGTTTATGGTTTTTAACCGGATGCACGGAGGAAACTTTAAATCCAACAAATACATCCGAAGGAAGGACCTTACCACAGAGCAATGGCGGCCGGCTCGATTTTATAGTAGTGGCCGAAGATGCCCTGTGGGACGGCATAGCCGGTGACCTGCTCCGCAAACATTTCATTGCCCCGCAATACGGCCTCCCCCAACCTGAGCCCGTTTTTACCTTAAGGCAGGTAAGCCCGGCCGAGTTTAACGACCTTTTGCGGCACTCGCGCAACCTAATTATATTAGAGGATAAAGCGGACAGCAGCTTCACCATAACACGTGATGCCTGGGCCAAACCACAACTCGTTTCTTCTTTTACAGGCAACGAAATGCAAATTGCCAAAACCGTAAAAGAGGTGAGAGAGCAGCTCTACCAAACCTACTACCAGTCTGAGGTAAACATGATGCTTAAGCGTCTTCAACCCGCGCGTATGAAAACCCTTCCCAAGGTGTTGCAGCAAAACGGGGTGCAGGATATGGTTATAAACAGGGCCTTTGAAGTAGAGCATGCCTATGACAGCCTGGTGGTTATGTGGAACAAGACCGTAAAAAGTGACCAGGGCATTATTGCTTATTTCCGCCCCATGAAAGAAAATGAGATCGTAGAAACCAGCTTACTCAATACACGAGACAGCCTGGTGAAACACTTCATTCCCGGAGAGCGGGAAGGAAGCTACATGGTTACAGAGACCATATTGCCCCCGAAAGTAAGCACAACCACTATTGATGGTAAACTCGCTTTTGAAACCCGGGGTTTATGGCGTACCGTAGGCGATTTTAAAGGCGGCCCATTCATTAATTTCACCTTACTGGATGAGGAAAATCAACGTGTGATTGTGCTGGAAGCCTTCGTTTTTGCCCCTGAGCTCAAAAAACGGAACCTGCTTTTTGAGCTGGAATGTATGCTCCGGAGCATAAAACTGGGTTAATGCAATACACTTTGTATTACCTCTACCGATTTTAATGTCCCGAAATCCTTTACGTGATGCCTGTAATATAACAACAGGGCATCTAAAAGCCTGTTCCTCCTTTCGCTGCTGAGTTTTAGAGTTGTGTTTTCCCCTTGGCTTTGAACCTTCTGCCAATCTTCCCATACCTGAGCTGTAATGTAATGGGTATGTGCCGGCTCATGCAGGGAAGGAGTCCCGTCAACCAGGTCAAAGTACGATGCAGGCCCACTGTTTTGAGTAGGTGCAAAACCCAGGTACGCGGTAAGGCCAAAACAAAAGTGTAAATGTAGATTGGCGTAATGTGTTGCCTCGTCAAGCGCCCTTAACTGTGTACTTAAAAAGGAAAAAAGAGCCGGATTGGCCTCTTCCTCATGCAGCACATGCGCCAGCAATTCAGCCAGGAAAAGCGCCATGCAGTTCTTCACGGGGTGAATCCCTACTTCGGCATACGGGGCACCGTAAAAAGCAGCCTCTTTAATGCGCTTAAGGCTTCCTTTGCCCTTTTCATAATAGACAAGGTTGAGCTGCACCAGGGGCAGGGCCATGCTTGGTTTTACAGGGCCCTTTTTTTTAGGTCCGTACCCCCCCGCTATAAAACTCATAACCCCATGCGTTTCCGTATATGTCCTTAAGATAAGGGAGCTATCCCCGTACTTAAGAGCGCTCAAAACAATAGCCCGGCTTTTGGCAAGCATTAGTTTATCACCAGGATTTTAGTCACATCGGTTACCTGACCCAGATCATCTGTAATGTAGGCAATGTATACCCCACTGGCTACCCGGGTACCGGAAAAAGTATTGCCCGACCAAAGGGCTTGCCCACCTTCTGCCACAGTCTCAAAAACAATATTGCCCTCTATATCCGTGATCTTTACCTGGGCATTGGTTACCAGGCCCCTTATAAGGATAGGTCCGCTATAGCCGGGCTCAACGGGGTTCGGGTAGGCAAACACATCGTTATTTGTCGTGCCTCCCTCTGTAGCTACCCCCTGAAAGGAAACGATTCCCTGATCTGTACCGAAATATACCATCCCGGTAGAGCCATCTACTTCAATGTCTAAAACATTATTGCTCAGCAGAGGGCTATTCTCCTCGGTGAAGTTATAGATCTGCTCGGTCCCATCTGCGGAAGTATAAAACACGCCGCTATTGGCAGTGGCAAACCACTTCTTATTTGCCCCGTCTACTTCTATGTCGTTTACCACTTCGGCACCCAACAGAGGGTCGCCAAAGCCAGGGTTGTCTTCCTGGGGAATTTGGGGTGTGCTTGCGTCATAGTTTGCATTGGGTTCAAAGATGTTGATGGGGCTGTAGATAACCGCCACCCCTTCATCGCTGCCGATCCAGATCTCTCCATCCAGGTCTTCTGCAAAACACAATATGCGGCTGCCGGGCAAATTGCCTTCTCCTTCTGTTCCGGTAAGGCGTGTACTGCCTTGTAGTGTTCCATCGGCAAAGTTGGCCACTACTATTCCGTTCGTACGGGTTTGCATCCACACCTGGTCTTCTGTCGTGTATAGTATATCGCGCAGGGCGGTGCTGCTTCCCGCCACAGAACCCAAACCAAAACAAGTAACCTCCCCCTCCGGGTTTATGTTACACAGGGGTTCATCTGTAAGGGAGTTTGTAAACCAGAGGTTCTTTTCGTCATCATAGCTAAACCCCCCTACCCGGTGCTGTGATTCTCCCGCAAAACTGAGCATCTCTCCGTCTGTAGTGGTATCGTTATAAACACGTATCAGCGCTCCGTTTGCGTACTCTAAGATCCCGCGCCCATAGGAAGACAGGTAATAATGGTCCGGATCGCCCGGGTCTGAGATAACGGTAATAATATCGGGGTAAACCTCCTCTGTGCTGGGTACTTTGCTGCTCCAGGTAAACTCATCCAGTACAAAGTACCCATCTGTATTAAACAGAGGCCCCCATACCTCATTTATACTACCCGGGGCCACAAAAAGGCGTGAGCCATCGTGATGCATGGCCTGAATGCTCTTGGTCTTAGGGCTGTTCGGATTTATGTTCTGCGTAGAAAACTGCTGAAAATTCAAGTATAAGCCCTGCCCGTTGGTAAGCGCCCAGAAGGCATCTGTATTGTTTACATCTACCAGCGCGGCAATAGGGTTAAAGTCAGGCTCTCCAACTGCCTGGCTCGTCAGGTTATACACACGTGTCCCATCAGCTCTATAGGCCTGGGCGCTGAAGCTGTTTGTAACAGACAAAAAGTCGTTTCTTCCTTTCAGGCTTGAGTTTATTCCCTGGTCAACAAAACTAAAATGCTTCCACACCCCGTCTTCACGGTAAAAAACACTGTCTTGGTTAGGGGGGTTGTTGTCATTGATGAACACTTTATTGTCAAAAAAAGTAATCAGGTTTACCGTTTTTCCGGGGCTCATATCTTTTTGCCAGTTATCGGAAAAAATTAGCGCATCTTCCCGGCTGGCATAAAGCAGTCCCTGATCTGTAGCTGCATAAATACTGTCTGGGGTAAGTGCCGTTTGCAAAACCCGTAGCGTACTGCTCTCTTCGCCTATAATAAGGGTTTCGCGCACATAACGTTCCTGAAAGTTTAAACTAAGGTCAAAAGTAACGATGCCAAAATCGGTGCTGATGTACGCAATATCTCCTTCTACCTGAATGTCATTTATCCTTTTAAGACCAGGGTAGTTGCCTGACTGGAGGATATCCGGGTAATTACTTATGGCTTCTCCCTCTAAAAGATCGAGGTTGCCATTCTCGTAACCAATTACCAGAAGGTTGTGCTTTTCGCTCCATGCAATAGCCGATAAACCCACATCGCTCAGGCCGTTTACCTTTGAAAAGCGCTGAATGTCCTGCTCGCCCGGGCTATATATGAACAGGCCCTGCTCGGTAGCACAATATACCTGGCCGCCTTGCTGGTGAAAATCTATGCCATTCCTATAGGGCAGGTGATCCAGCCAAATGCCGATATCCGTAGTGGTTTGTGAATAGGCATAAACACCTAAAAAAGAAAGCATGAGAAGTATGCGGGTGCGTATCATAAGGGGTAAAAATAGGGTATTGCGCTAGACTAACGCAAAAGCACCTTAAAAATGATATCGCGGCATAAATAAGGGGTGTGCACTAGATTAATATCTTTGTGCATTGCTGAAATACCTTTTCCGGTATTCAGTTATGTATTATAAAATCAGTAAAAACACACGAATAGCATATGGGATGTAAGAGTTGCAGTAGCAACGGGCTTCCTAAAGGTTGTAAAAACAATGGTGCGTGTAGTACTGGTGGTTGCGAAAAATTGAGCGTTTTTGATTGGCTGGCTGATATGGAAATGCCGGGCACGGTTAAGCCTTTTGACATTTTAGAGGTACGGTTCAAAAACGGCAGAAAAGAGTTTTACAGAAATCTAAATAACATACCCTTAAGAATGGGAGATGCCGTGGCCGTTGAAGGCACTCCCGGTCATGACGTAGGTACCGTATCGTTGATGGGCGAGCTGGTAAAGCTGCAAATGAAGAAAAAAAGGATAGCCAAGGATTCTGAACAGATAAAAAAACTGTACCGCAAGGCCACCCAGCACGACCTGGATGTTTGGAAAGAAGCCCGCAGTAAAGAAGTGCCTACCATGTACCGCAGCAGGGAGATGGCCATTTCGCTGAAGCTTGAAATGAAGATAAGCGATGTAGAGTACCAGGGAGACGGCAGCAAGGCTATATTTTATTATACGGCAGATCAACGGGTGGATTTTCGCCAGCTCATTAAAGAAATGGCCAGCGCGTTTAAGATCCGGATCGAAATGCGTCAGATAGGTGCCCGACAGGAAGCCAGCCGCCTTGGTGGCATTGGTTCGTGCGGGCGTGAGCTCTGCTGCAGTACTTGGCTAAGCGATTTCAGGAGTGTGAACACAGCTGCCGCGCGCTACCAGCAGCTGTCTTTAAACCCACAAAAACTGGCCGGGCAATGCGGCAAGCTCAAATGTTGCCTCAACTTTGAACTGGATGCTTACCTGGATGCACCAAAGGACTTTCCCGATACGGAAAGAAGGCTCGATACCAAAAAGGGCAACGCCATTTACCAGAAGATGGACATCTTCAAAGGAATCATGTGGTATGCTTACCCTGCAGCCGGCACCGAATGGGTGCCTTTGGAGGTAGACCGGGTAAAAGAAATTATGGCCTTAAATGAGCAGGGAAAGGCCCCGGAAAGCCTGGAAGATTTCAAGCTGGAAGCACAAGGCCCGAAAGGGGCAGAGTACGAAAATGTGGTAGGCCAGGATGACCTAACCCGCTTTGACAATAAAGGGCGCAGACGTAAAAAACGAGGCGGACACAGCCGTGGGCAGGCCAAACCTGGCGGCAGGCAAAATAAACAGGCACAAATGCAGTCCGGTCAAACCGCCCAAAACAAAAAAAGGGCTAATCCCAACCGTAAAAAAAGAAGAAAACCGAGAAACGATGGCTAAACGCATATTGGCTTTCCTGTCTATAATGGGCCTCGTAGCCTGCGGACCAGAGCCGTTGTATGATGCATACGTTTCCATTCCCGAAAAGGGCTGGCACCAGGACAGCACCATACAATTTTCGGTAAACATAGAAGACGTAGATGCCCGTTATTATGTAGAGGTAAGCGTACGCAATAATGCCGACTACCCGAACCGCAACCTCTGGTTTTTCAGGAGTATAGCATCGGAGCAAGGGATAGAATACCAGGATACCGCTCAATATTTTTTGGCCGACGAATACGGAGCGTGGACAGGGAAAGGCCTGGGTGCATTAAAAACCAGCAACTACCCATACCGTAGAAATGCATTGCACTTTGCGGAGAAAGGCATGTATACTTTTACCTTTACCCAGGCCATGCGTGCCGAGCGCCTGGAGGGCATAGAAGATATCGGATTACGCATTTACAAGCAAAAACCCACAAGCAATGGCGAAGAAAACAAAGGCCAGTGATGATTTTTCCCTTTATGTCAAGCGCTTTTGGATCCTGGTGCTCTTAAGTATTCTTGGCTTTTTCCTTTTCATTGCACTCACCGCTATGGGTGTTTTTGGCAAACTTCCCCCCATTGCAGAAATAGAAAACCCCAAAAGCAACCTGGCGAGCGAGATCATTACCGCCGATGGCCAGGTATTGGGTAAGTTTTATAAGGACAACCGCACACATGCCGATTACGAAGAGCTTTCGCCCCACCTCATCAACGCCCTGGTGGCTACGGAAGACGAACGTTATTATGAGCATTCCGCCATTGACTTTAAGGCCTTGGCCCGTGCTATTTTCAGGCTGGGGAAAGACGGGGGAGGCAGTACCATAAGCCAGCAATTGGCCAAGCAGCTTTTCCACGACCGCGCCCTCTCCAAGTTTGAGCGCATATTGCAAAAAGTAAAAGAATGGATCATTGCGGTACGCCTTGAACGCAGGTTTACCAAGCAAGAGATCATTGCCATGTACTTTAACCAATATGATTTTTTATACCAGGCTGTGGGCATACGCTCCGCCAGTGCCATCTATTTTGATACAAGCCCGGATAGCCTTACCGTAGAACAGGCTGCTATTTTGGTAGGCATGGCTAAAAACCCCATCCTCTATAACCCCGTTCGGAATCCGCAAAACGCATTGCTGCGCAGAAATACCGTGTACCAGCAAATGATCCGCAATCAGATGTTGTCGCAGGAAAGCTACGATACCTTGAAGGTGCGCCCCATAAAACTCACGTTTGAGCGGCAAAGCCATTTAGACGGATTGGCGCCCTACCTCAGGGAGTATTTGAGAGCTTTTATGAAGGATTGGGTGAAAAAAAACCCCAGACCCGGGGGAGAGGAATACAACATCTATACAGACGGCCTTAAGATCTATACTTCCGTAGACAGCCGCATGCAACGCTACGCGGAAGAAGCGGTGCAAGAGCACTTCTCGAACCTGCAACGCGTGTTCTTCAAAAAGGAAAAAGGAAGAAAATTTGCGCCTTTTCACAATGTAAACCAGCAAGAGATTGACCGCCTGCTGGAGCAAGCCAAACGCAGAACACCTCGCTACAGGGCCATGGTAAAAAACGATACGCCTGAAGATACGATAGAGGCTATTTTCAATACCCCTATCCCCATGACGGTTTTCAGTTGGGAGGGAGACATAGATACCGTTATGAGTCCCATGGATTCTATCCGCTACTACAAGTACTTTTATCAGACGGGCCTGCTATCGGTAGAGCCGCAAACGGGTTTTATAAAAGCCTGGGTGGGGGGTATCGACTACAAGCACTTTAAGTACGACCACGTGAAGCTAGGCCGGCGCCAGGTGGGCTCAACGTTTAAGCCCTATGTATATGCCACCGCCATCAAACAAAAGCATTTCTCGCCTTGTATGCAGGTGCCTAATGTACGCACCTGTATAGAACGCGGGCGTTTTGGTTTGCTAAAAGATTGGTGCCCTAAAAACTCCGATGGGAAATACGGGGGTATTTTCACCCTTAAGAAAGGATTGGCCAATAGTATGAATACCATTACTACTTACCTCATGCGCGAGGTGGGACCCGAGCCCGTGGTAAGACTGGTGCGCGAAATGGGAGTAAGCGGAGAAATACCTATTGTACCATCTATAGCTCTAGGGTCTGTAGATGCTTCCTTATACGATATGGTGGGAAGCTATACCACCTTTGCCAATAAAGGTGTATATACCGAACCCATTGTAATAACCCGTATTGAAGATAAAAACGGGGTGGTTTTGGAAGAGTTTACTCCTAAAACCAACGAGGTAATGAGCGAAGAAGATGCCTATGTGATCCTGGATTTGCTGAAAGGCGTTACCCAGGGAGGTACCGGAACCAGGCTGCGCTCTTCCAACTATAACTCTATGGACAATGTAGTAACCGGGGCTCCCTGGGGATTTAAAAACCCCATAGCCGGGAAAACAGGCACCACGCAAAACAACTCTGACGGCTGGTTTATGGGCGTAGTGCCCAACCTGATTACCGGCGTGTGGGCCGGTTGCGAAGACCGGGCGGCTCATTTTGGCAGTACATATTACGGGCAAGGCGCTACCGTAGCTCTACCCGCCTGGGCACTGTTTATGGAAAAATGCTACGCTGACCCTAAACTCAAGGTGAGTAAGGCCGATTTTAACAAGCCCGAAAACCCTATTTCAATAGACCTCAATTGCAAAGATGACCAAGACCCGGCCGAAGAAGCGATTGAAAATGTATTCGATGAAGTGCCGGATGAATTTTCTCTTTAAACTATTTTTCTCATGATAAATAAAACGGTACATGACGCACAGGAGGCCATACAGGGTGTTTCAGATGGTATGACGTTTATGCTGGGGGGGTTCGGGCTGTGCGGCATTCCTGAAAACTGTATTGCTGCCCTGCGGAAAAGCGGGGTAAAGAACCTGAGCTGCATTAGCAATAATGCCGGGGTAGATGGCTTCGGCCTGGGCCTGCTCCTTCAGTCTCCCCGCCAGATCAAAAAGATGACCTCCTCTTACGTAGGCGAAAACGACTTGTTTGAAACCTTAATGTTGAGTGGTGAACTCGAGGTAGAACTTATCCCGCAAGGTACGTTGGCCGAACGGTGCCGGGCCGCTGGCGCAGGTATACCCGCCTTTTTTACGCCCGCAGGCTACGGCACAGAAGTAGCCGAAGGGAAAGAAGTACGGGAATTTAACGGAAAGCCTCACTTGCTGGAATATGCCTTTAAAGCCGATTTTGCCTTTGTAAAGGCCTGGAAAGGAGATGAAGCAGGTAACCTGGTTTTTAAGGGAACCGCGCGAAATTTCAACCCTTTGATGGCCATGGCGGGAAAAATCACTGTGGCTGAAGTAGAGGAGTTGGTTCCTGCAGGTGAACTTGACCCCAACCAGATTCATACCCCGGGTATTTTTGTACAGCGTATTTTCCAGGGAAGCCATTATGAAAAGCGCATTGAGCAGCGGACCATAAGAGAAGCGTAACTCCCTTTAATCCTTCTTTTGGATCGCCAGTATACATCGGAGAAGTGGGCCTATACTTTGCTGGCCTCAGCAGCCTTTTGTTATGTCTGTATGCGGGCGTGGCTAAGCCCCCTGGTGAATGACGAGGCCATTTCCTTTTTTCACTTTATTTATCCCGAGGAGTTCTTTCCCTTTACGGATGCCTACTGGACAGCCAACAATCATTTCATTAACTCCCTTTTGGCCTGGGTCTTTTTACAATGGTTTGGGGTAGCCGAATTCAGCATCCGCCTGCCCAACCTATTGGCTTTTATACTTTACCTGTATTTCACCTATAAGATCGGTGCACGCCTTACCCACCCATTGCTCCGGCTTGCTTTCTGGCTCTGTTTAATTACCCCTCAACCTTTGTTGGAGTTTTTTGGCTACTGTAGAGGCTACGGGCTCTCCATCGCCTTCATGATGGGGGCCATCTGGCATTTTTACCGTGCTTACCAACGAGGTCGTTTAGTGCAGAACTGGTCCTCTTTTCTTTTCATCTGGCTGGCTGTAGGGTGTAACCTCAACCTGGTGAGCACCTACCTTATTTGGTTTATGTGGTATGCGCTTCTCAGTTTTAAGCGCAGGTTGCTCGTACAATGGTCCCTAAAAGCTCTCCTTTTCCTGGCCGCTTTAATACCTTTCATACGCATAGGTTTTACACTTCGCCAACACCAGGAGCTTTACTACGGTTCTTTTTTCTCGATAACCGACAGCTTCCAGGAATTGTCAACACTTGTTTTTGGCAGGGAGGCCTCCCCCGGGCAACTGGTTGTATACGCTTTCTGCGCATTGAGTATACTCTTCTTTTTACACCTGCTCATTCGGAAAAACAGAAGAAAAAACCCAGCTGTTTTGCCTTTGCTTTTTCTGAGCTTTTTCCTTTTAAATGTGGTCGCCGCACTTCTCCAGTTTTATCTCTTTCATATACCCTTCCCGGTAAACAGGACTTTGTTGCACTGGTTGCCTCTTTTTTTCGGAGGGACCCTCTTTGGCTTTACGCTGTTTGAATACAAGGCCCCCTTGTTTTATTTCATAAGCCTTCCCTTGCTTGCCGTGCCATTTTTTCAACTCCCTGCGTATAACCTCCATCATGCAGAAAAGGGCTGGCGCATGCAACAATTTCCAGAGGCTTTTTATACCCAGCTGGAAAAGGCCCGGTCACAAACGGGAGATGGCTTATTATTCCTCGAAACAGAGCCGCTTTTTAACACTGCTGTGTTTGATTTTCTCAACCTCAAAAGAAAAGGTCAGCTCAACCCGCTTCAAGAAAGGGAAAAACCCGGGACATCCCTAGCCCATTTTGTTGTTTCGACAAAAAAAGAAAGCTCGGCCCTTCCTACCTATAAAGCTGTATTAACTGACGAATACAGTGGTACTACGCTTTGGCAAAGAAGGGAAAAAACACCCTTGAAGAAAATCCATTCCAAAGAGTATCGGCCAAATGCCCCGGAAGAGAGCAACTGGTTTTCTTTGGTCAATTTACCGCTTGACTCCGGTTGTTCTGCTCCTTTGGTGTTTGTCTTTTCGCTTAATCTTCGGGTAGATCCCGTGCCCAGGAATCTGGGTATCTACATCCAGGTTAAGGATGAAGCGGAGAACATTATACATGCACAAAAGCTGAACCTGCAGGGTTTGCGCAATACCTGGGAAGTGTTTGGTTCACTCCGAGCCAGCTCGGTTTTATATGATTGTACATCGGAGGCCAGGCAAGTAGAGGCCTTCATCTGGAACGATCAAACCTCCTCTCTTTATCTATCTAGTGCGGAATGTACTATTTTTACGCCTTTAGAGAATTCCTAAGATAAAAATCCCATGCTAGATAAAAATGGTATTGCCAGGCGCATCGCCCAGGAACTGCAAGATGGCTATTATGTGAACCTCGGCATTGGCATCCCTACACTTGTTGCCAACTACATTCCTGAGGGAATTTCCGTTGAGTTCCAGTCTGAAAACGGCATTCTTGGAATGGGACCTTTTCCCACCGAAGAAGAGGTGGATGCAGACCTGATCAATGCCGGGAAACAAACCATAACCGCTCTCCCCGGGGCGGTCTTTTTTGATTCGGCCACCAGCTTTGGCATGATCCGCGGGCAACATGTAGATATGACCGTACTTGGCGCTATGGAAGTAAGCGAAACAGGCGATATCGCCAATTGGAAGATTCCCGGTAAGATGGTAAAAGGTATGGGAGGCGCTATGGACCTGGTCGCTTCCGCAGAAAACATCATAGTAGCCATGATGCACACCAACAGGGCCGGGGATTCCAAGCTGCTTCCCGAATGTACTTTGCCACTTACGGGTGTACGGTGCGTAAAAAAGATCGTTACCAACCTGGCGGTGCTGAACGTTACTTCGGGGGGCTTTGAACTACTTGAACGTGCGCCCGGAGTAAGCGTGGAAGAAATACAAAATGCCACCGCGGGAAAACTGGTCGTAGAAGGAGATATTCCCGAGATGCGTGTTTGACGCTAGCCTGAATGGAGAAAAAAAAATACCAGCTCGACTTAGTTGTTCCCTGCTACAACCCCATTAAAGGGTGGGAAGAAAACTTAATTACTTCTTTCGGTCTCTTTAAGAAAAGTTTTAAAGGCAGCTGTAGAATGGTTTTGGTAAACGATGGCTCTACCTTGGGCGTAACACCAGGGGGCATTGAGCAGCTAAGAGCTGCCTTTCCCGACCTGCTCTATCATACCTACAAAACAAATAAAGGCAAAGGGTACGCCTTGCGTGAAGGAATAAGTGCATCTACCGCCCCTTACGCCATCACTACCGATATAGACTTCCCTTATACGCAAGACAGTATGCTCAGGCTGGCCAACACCCTTATTCAAAAAGGAGGGTTGGTATTGGGGCACCGGCAACGCAATTATTACCATAAGGTCCCCATTTTCAGAAAGTTGCTCTCCATTTCTTTCCGCTTAGCTTTAAAGATACTCCTTAAACTAAATGTAGGGGATACACAATGCGGGCTTAAGGGTTTTGATGCAGAAGCAAAAGCGCTCTTCCATAAAACAACAGTTAACGGATACCTGTACGACCTGGAACTGGTTACATTGGCCGCAAAAAACAAGGTGAAAACCACCAGAGTGCCGGTAACATTAAAAGATGGAATTGAGTTTACCAATATGAAGCCAGGCATCCTGTTTAAGGAGATGCGCAACTTTATCCAGATCCTGAAGCATCGATGAAGCATTCTTATACGCCATATCTTTTATATGCTTTGACAGGCACTACCCTCATTCTCTTGTTGAAGGAATGGGATCACCTGCTACACCTGAACAACTATTTTTTTGCCGGCTCTCATGATGCCTTAAAAAACTACTATACAGCGCTTTACCACATAAAATGGGACAAGAGCTATGTTGTTTTTGAAGGGATGAATTACCCTTATGGTGAACACGTGCTTTTTACAGATAACCAGCCCTTAATTGCCAATTTCTTAAAGTTCCTTAAAAAGCTGGGTATTCCTTCAGACGGCTTTGCCGTTGCCGTATACAACGCCTTGCCGTTGCTTGGGCTACTCCTTTGCACACTGTTCAACTTTCTTTGCTTGAAAGCGCTTAACGTCAGGCCCTGGTTATCCGCCATCGCGGCTGTGGCCCTGTGCTTCCTTTCCCCTCAAATAGCCAGGCTCCACAACCATTTTGCGCTTTCCTATGCATTTGTTATTCCCCTGATGCTCTACCTGGCTGTTTTACATCTGAAAAAACCCGGGTACAGGCTTTCCTTGTTTATTCTGCTTACCACCGTGCTCGCCTCCTTTCTGCATGCCTATTACTTTGCCTTTGCACTCCTTATCTTCAGTGTATTATTTGCCACAGAAATCTTAAAAACGCCTAAAAAAAGCTGGGCCATGCACCTTACGCACTGGGCCATACAAGTATTGATCCCGTTTTTACTGGTTCAAGGTTTTATGTGGTTCACAGATCCTTTTGAAAACAGGCCTTCCTATCCCTGGAGCCCTTTGTTGGGTAGCTATAAGCTGTATGGCGTTTTCTTACCAGTAGGTAAGCCTATCGGCCATTGGATACATGTGCATTTTGGTATGCCCCAGGTAGATTGGGAAGCGGTAAGTTATATAGGAGGCTTTGCCAGTGTTTTCTTGTTTTTTGCCCTTGTGTCAGCACCCTTCTTTATCGCTTTCAAAAAGCCTAGAAAGCACCTTTTTTATACGGAAGACACCAAACATCTTTTCTTGCTGTTGATCTCGTGCGGCGCCATGCTTATCCCACTTATGTATTCTGTTTTAGGAGACAACCCAAGGTTTTTCCAGCTATTGGGGCCGGTAAGGCAGTTCAGGTCTGCCACGCGCTTTCACTGGATCCTGTTCAGCGCTATTAACCTGTATGCCTTTAGCTGGCTCAACGCCTGGTTAAACAGAAAAAAAACCTATCTCAAATGGCTTGTTCCATTACTGGTATGCCTCGTTATTGCTAATGATGCCTATTGGCAATCCAAAACCCCTTTGCGCATTAAACACCACTTGCCTTTGATGCAGGGAAGCAGCAGTTTGAAGGGTGAGCTAAGAGAAATCCTTAAGGACTTTGACGCAATTATACCCCTGCCGTACTTCCATATCGGTTCCGAAAATTTTGTTTTTGACGCAAGCAGCAAACACCTGGAAAATACGTTGGGTATCTCTTATATTACCGGTGTTCCCACTACAGGGGTAATGCTTAGCCGCACTTCGCTAAACCAAACGTTAAACGCCCTGGCCTTTAAGCTTTTCCCTTTAAAAACCCCCGTTTTTGCGGAACAGCTAAAAGGAAAAAAAGTAGCGGTACTTTTAGACCCGGAGGCCTCCCTGAGCCCCTACGAACACCTGCTGCTCGAAGCTACAGGCAGGGTGTTAAAAGAAGGCAAAAGCTACCGCCTGCTTTCTTTTAATCTCGAAAAGTTTTTATTCCTGTATGAAAGCAGCCCCCTCCATAAGCAGTTTGCCATTGCCCCTAAAAATGCTTTTTTTTCCAGGGATTACCGGGTAAACCACGCTGGCTCTGCTCCGGCTGTTGAGGGCAAAAGGATAAAAGCGGCACCTCCCCGTTTGCTTGAAGAGATCGATTGGAGCCGGTCTCAACCCACAGCAATAGAGCTTGCCTCCTGGGTATACCTCTTTGAACAAACCAAGGCTTTTGAGGCCATGGAAGTGCAAATGCTCAACGCTGAGGGGGTTGAATTGAGTAAAGAACACATTGGGTTTTTCGGTAATATAAAGGCTATTGACGGAAACTGGGGATACATCTCACGAAAGGTGCACACCCCTGCCCAAACGAAAAAGATACACCTGAGTATATCTGAAAATGGTTTACGCCCTACAAGTACGTATATTAAAAGCCTGGTTATAAAAAACGTGCCGGATGAGGATAAGCAGGTTGTAGAATAAAGCTTTGTACACCAGGCAAAGAATGTATGGTAAAGGCAAACAAACGCTTAAAAGTAAAAGCATGAAAGCCCCGTTGCGCAAATTTGACGGCCTGGTTTCGTTTGTTGCCGCTTGTTTGATCGCCATTTTTGTGGTGAAGTCTTATTTTGATTTCAGGCACCACCAACCTGCTAAGCTCATTGACTGGGACATTACACTTTACTACCATTACCTGCCTGCCTCTTTTATCTACTATGACTTCCTGCTGGAAGAAGCGCCTCAATACTACAAAGAACATCAATTCCACACCGTTAAACTGGAGGGAGGAAGAGAGGTAGTGAAAATGTCTTCAGGCTGGGCTCTTTGCAACTTACCGGCTTTCCTGCTGGCAGATGTATGGGCGAAGTACACACACTACGCCAGAGACGGGCTTAGTGAGCCTTATACGTTTATGCTCCAGGCAAACCTCCTGCTTTTTTCAATCCTGGGTGTTTTTTTGCTGCGCGCCTTTCTGCGCTTCCAATTTTCTGATCTGGCCGTAGCAGCAACACTCCTGCTTACCTTCCTGGGCACCAATTTGCTTTATTACGGCACCATGGAACCCATGGCCCACGGCTACGGGTTTACTTTGCTAGCCGCCGTTTTATGGCTCACGCAAAGCTATATCTTAAGGCAAAGCCTGCTTAAGGCCTTTTTCCTGGCCTTCTTTGCCGGTCTGCTCATTTTATTGAGGCCGACCAACGCCTTTGCCCTGCTTTTCCCCCTGGCCTTTTTTGTACATGCCGGGCGTAAAAACAAGCTCTCCTTCAACCCTTTACATTTTGCAACGGTCGTTTTTGCTGCCCTTTTGCCCTGGATACCCCAGTTGCTTTACTGGAAGTTTATGACCGGCCAGTGGTTTATGTATTCCTATGGCAATGAGGGCTTCGATTTTAGTAACCCTGCCTTAATGGAAGGGTTTTTCGGTTTTCGAAAAGGGTGGATCCCCTACAGTCCGGTTGTTTTCTTTGGCTTGTTTGGCCTGGCATTCGCTTCTGCTAAAAAAAGCCTGCCAGGCATCGCAGGGCTTTTCTCCATATTCCTGGGTGGGTATGTGATCTTCAGTTGGTGGTGTTGGTGGTATGGCGGCAGTTTCGGCAGTCGTGCCATGCTCGAGTTTTTACCGCTCATTGCTTTTGGTTTGGCCCATTTGCTAAAATGGCTATTCAGGCAAAAGTGGTATGCATTTACCCCTGCCTTGATCCTGGCGGCTTGTATGCTTCACCTATCCTGGCGGTTTCACCTTTATTATGTGCATGGCATTATCCATCACGACAGTATGACCAAAGAAGCCTATTTCCACATGCTTTTTGAAAAGGAGTTTGATCAGGCTTACTATGATATGATGGAGAGGCCCGACTATGAAGCGGCCCTGCGGCACGAAGATTAGCTTTCCGGGAACAACCCGGGTTCTTTAACCGTCAAGGTTTTTCGGCAAAGTATTTCTCCGGAAAACCATACGGCATGCGCGATAAATTGCTTTCCGTACCTATAATCAATATGTAATCCAGCCGGTCGAGTAGGGCGTGGGCATTCAAGGTGGCCACGGAGTCCCTGCTGCCTTCTCCCATATCCAACTGGGTTTGGTTATAATACCAAAAACGGGAATCGGGATGCCAGATCTCATTAAACAGGGGCCGCAAGGCAAAAAACCCCCAAAAGAAGCTATCCCCTATAATCAGGGTTTTGGGCAATTGCCCGTAACCCGCCCCTACAACACGGGTATTTACCGGGTAAGGCTGGGGACGTGTAGGCAAGGTAAAAAACAGGTTAAGCCCCCCAACCAGGTCGCGGTCCGAGTCAAGGGTACTGTCTCTTAACTCAATGCCATCCCATTCCAGGTGAGGCAAAGCCGATCCTTCTTTGAGCGCGTCAAACCTGCGCAATATGGTGTCCAGGGCCAAAGTCATGCCATATGCATTCCAATGGGTGCCGGTGCTTGGAAAAACATCCAAGGTGCTTGTGTCGGCCACCTCTTTGAAGTACACATTAAAATCAATATACGGGATATCCCCACTTCTCAAGTACTCAAGCCATAGATCGTAATTCGTATCCTCCCCGGGATTCGATTCTACATGGGGCATCAGGTATTGCGGTATCAGCCTTACCTTATTGGGGGCAATAACAAAAAGCAGGGGCTTGCCCAGGGCCCTAAGGCTATCTTGCAAGGCGCAAAGCTGTTTGTAGCGGTGTGCAACGGTATCGCGACCCACACTATTAAAACCCCTGTATGCTTCCCAGTAGTCAAAGGCATAGAGCTGCCCTTTGCGGCCTGCAGAGGCATAGCTGCTCGACTTTTTATACGCGGAATAGAGGTATTGGTTGTGGATGCGGATAAAGGTTGGCCGGAAACCGATGTTGTAATCAAAATGTGCAGTATATGCCTCCTGGAACTCTCCGGAAAACCAGTTTTTCAGGTTCCGCTCAGCCGGAGGGGGTGCTATAAAGGCACCGTATAAATCGCTCACCGCAAACAGGCGGGTATACCGCTGAATGAACGGCAGGCACAGCAATGTCAGCAAAACACCAAATAATATGTTTTTCAACTTCTTCAAAAGCGGAAGTAGATAAAGGGATTAAAGCCGGAAGCCGTGATGAAACTGATCGAAAAGACCATAAGCAGCACACTACATACACTGATCATGATCGTTTTTATGGCATTGGGTGGGGTTTCATACACACGCACCTGCCACTCCTCCACCCCCTTGAGCAAGGCAAACCAGGTAAACAAAGCGGCTGCCACCAAAGTGGTATTTACCTCAAGCCAGTAAAAGGTTTGCATATCCTGGAACCGGAACATGGCCCCCAGGAAAGCAAAGGCCGTATCTATATCCTCTGAACGAAAAAACACCCAACCTACTACGGCTAAAAGAAAGATCCAGGTTACCCGGACAAGCTTTGGCATGCGTTGATACCATTTCAGCAAGAACATACGCTCGGCTACCAACCAAAAACCGTGGTACCCTCCCCAGAAGACAAAGGTCCAGGAAGCCCCGTGCCACAAACCGGAAATGAGAAAAACCAGCCAGAGGTTTATGTACAAGCGGCCTTTCGACACCCGGTTCCCGCCAAGCGGTATATAGAGGTAGTCGCGCATCCAGTTGCTAAGCGTAATGTGCCAGCGCCTCCAGAATTCGGTAATGCTTTGTGCGATATACGGGTTCTTGAAATTCTCCGGGAATTTGAATCCCATCATACGTCCCAAACCAATAGCCATATCCGAGTAGCCCGAAAAATCAAAATAGATCTGGAACGTGTAGCAAAGAGCGGCATACCATGCTTCAGAGCTGCTCAAGGTTACCACATCCATGGCGAAGAGTTCATCTGCCTTAGCACCTAAGGCATTGGCAATAAGCACTTTTTTGCCCAGGCCCACGCAAAAGCGAAAAAGCCCGAGTAAACGGTTATCTGCATTGATGCCTGCCCGCCGGTCCACTATCTCGTCTGCTATTTCGTTATACCGTACAATGGGACCGGCTATGAGTTGCGGAAACAGGATCACATAGAGCGCATGATCCGCAAAGCGTTTTAGAGGAGGGCGTATACCCCGGTAAACGTCTACTAAATAGCTGATCTTTTGAAAGGTAAAAAAGGATATCCCGATGGGCAATAGCACCTCTGTCCAGCCCATTGGCTCTATGCCAAACGTTTTTAAAAGCTGATTGACATTCTCTACGAAAAAGTTGGCATATTTAAAATAGCCCAGTAAAGCTACATTGGCTACCACGGCCAGCACCAACCAGGGCCTGGCGTTTCTACGCTTTGAGAATTGTTTTACTACCAGGTAATCAAACAACACACTGCCAAACAAAACAAACACAAATACCGGGGCGCCCCAGGCATAAAAGCCCGTACTGGCCAACAAAGCCCAGGCATTCTTAAAACGATAGGGCAAGGCATAATACACCAGCAGGAAGGCCGGCAGGAAAAGCAAAAGAAACAGGGTGCTGCTAAATACCATAGAGGCGCCTAAAATAAGCCAATTTAAAGATCAGGCATGGCTTCAATAAGCATTTTGGTATACGGGTTTTGCGGGTGCCGGTACAGCTGATCGGAAAACCCACTTTCCACTAAGGCTCCGTGCTGTAAAACCAACACCCGGTGGCAAAAGTACTTCACCACCGCAAGGTCATGACTTATAAATAGATAGGTGAAGCCAAACTCCTCCTTTAAATCGTTTAACAAATTGAGGATCTGGGCTTGTACGGAAACATCCAGGGCACTCACACTTTCATCACACACAATAAACCCGGGCTCCATAGCCAGGGCACGTGCAATGCCAATGCGCTGCCGCTGCCCCCCACTGAACTCATGCGGGTATTTATGGTAAGCAGATGCATCCAGGCCTGTTTTCTGCAATAACTCCTCCGCTCTTTCTTTGGCTGCCTGCCGGTTCTTCCCTTTCCGGTAAATTAACACTTCCGCAATAGCTTCGCCAATCCTGATCCTTGGGTTCAAGCTGGCAAAAGGATCCTGGAAAATGATCTGTATTTCCCGATGCCATTTTTTCCAGGCTTTGCTGTTGGCTTGCGCCAGGTCCTCGCCTTTGTAGAAAACAGTACCGGCGGATGCTTTTTCAAGCCCGCACAGTATGCGCCCAATGGTCGTTTTTCCGGAGCCTGATTCTCCGACCAGCCCCAGGCTTTCCCCCGGATATAAAGAAAACCCCACACCCTTAACCGCCTGTATTTCTGAGCGTTTACCAAAATATTTATCAAGGCTTCTCACTTCCAGTAGCGCGGGTTGTGTGAGCAATTTTTTGGCCTGAG
>JANQPD010000016.1 GCA_028285465.1 Owenweeksia sp.
AAGGAAGCGGGCGTGGCGGATGTGTTCACGCCTTCGGGCAAAATGGAGGCAGACCTGGCCTACATACAGGAATTGTACCGCCCCATCCGGGGGAAACGTCCGGAAAACTACAACCCCGAGATCTTTTAGGAGTGGAAGCCCGGGTGCAAGGGGTGTATCAGAAAGTACCTTCCTCGTAGTCGATCCTGCGGCCCTGTACAAAGTCGTAGAGGGTGAGGCGCCTGAGTGTATAGTAGGCTACCCAGTATGCCCGTAGGGCCTGTACATAGCCCTGGCGTGCATTGTCTTTCTCACTTTGCGCCAGGTTCAGGTCGGTGATGCTGATCTTCCCGGTAAGGTAGCGCGCCTTGGTTACCTCGTAGCGCTTTTGTGCTACGGTATCGGCACGGGCCGCTACTTGCAATTGTTCCTGTTGCATGTTGAAGCGCATCACCTGCAAAAATACCTCCTGCTCAAAGTTGATCTCGTCCTGCTGTACGTCTACCTCCACGAGGTCGCGGTTTGCCTTGGCCCGCTTTACGCGTGATTTGGCCCTGCCCCAGTCTACCAGGGGAATGCTTACGCCTACTGCCACGTTTTGCTGTTGGAGGGGATCGGCATAGGCATCGTTCAGGGTATTGGCCTGCTGGTTAAGGCCGAAGTTAGCGCGTACGTTCAGGTTGTACCCGCTTTGCCCGCGGGCTTCGGCTATGCTTTGCTCGGCTTCCAGGCGCCTTCGCCTGAATTCCAGCACCGCCTGCCGGTTAGACCTGGCCTGGTTAAGGGCTTCGTCAATGGAAATCTCCATCAAAAAAACGGTAGAAGGCGTTTCCAGGTCGAGGGTAGCGCCCTGGTCCAGGTTCAGGAAGCGCTTCAGGTTTTGGGTGCTTAATTCATAATCGAGGCTTGCACTCCGAAGCGCGTTGCGGGCATTAAGCAGGTTGAGCTCGATCTGCAAAAGGTCGTTTTCGGCAATCTTTCCCAGGTTAAAGCGGCCTTGGGATATTTTAAAAAGCGTATCGTTATTGCTTACGTTCAACTCGGCAATGTTCATGCGCATCGAAGCCGCCAGGGCGTCAAAATACATTTCGGCGGCCTCCTGGGCAATGCGTTCCAGGTCTTCGTCATACGCACGTTTCGACTCGCGGTAAAGCAAGGGCTGTATGCGGTTGTTCCACTTTAGCGCGTTGTAGAGCACCATAGGTTGAAAATAACTGATGGACACCGGGGTACTGAAATAGTCCGTTCGGGCCACCGGGCTGAATACATTGGTGCGTTGCAGGCCGGTAGAAATGGAAAAATTACCTCCCGTAAGGGCTACGTTTTGTTCCAGGCTAAGGTCGCCCGCGAGGAAAAGCTGTTCCCTTTGCGGGAAAAGAAAGGTACCGTCATCCTGCAAAACACGGGTAATGGAACTGCTGTAGTCAGGTAAAGTGCCATTGAGGGTGAGTAGTGGCAGGTTACCGGCCCTGAATTGCCGGTAATTCCAGTAGCGGTTCTCAGCAGTGTTTAGCGCGCGGTAATAGCTGGGCGACTGTTCCTTGGCCCGCTGCACTACCCCTTTTAGTGAAAGTGCAACGGTTTCCTGTCCCTGACCGGTGAAGCCAAGCAGGAGGGCAAAAACGAGCGGATATTTATTCATACCTAAGCGATTCTACGGGGTTTTGCATGGCTGCTTTGCGGGCGGGCGAAATGCCGAAAATGAGCCCGGTAGTGGAGGCCACGCCAAAAGAGATGAATATGGCCGTAGCCGAAACAATGGTTTTGATCTCGGCAAATTCACTGATGAGGAAAGAGGCCAGGCCGCCCAGGAGAATGCCCAACAAGCCCCCGCTCAGGCTAATGAGCAAAGCCTCGAATAGAAACTGGCGGATGATGTCTTGTTTTTTGGCGCCTATGGCCAGGCGGGTACCGATCTCACGTGTGCGCTCCAGTACCGAGGCCAGCATAATGTTCATAATGCCAATGCCTCCTACCAGGAGAGAGATCCCGGCAATAGCGGAAAGCACCAGGTTGAAGATGTCTTTGGTTTTTTGCTGTTGCTCCAGCAACTGTTCCGGGATCACGATCTCAAAATCAACCACCTGGTTGTGTCGCCTTTTCAGGTAACGGCTGATCACTTCCGCGGAGGCAGAAAGGGCATGGCTTTCTTCCAGCTGAACGGTGAGCTTATCCACCTGGTGGTAGTTGAATGAGGGGTTGCCCGATCCGTCATCATCGTCCCAGCTATCGGGATTGGCCAGGAGCATACCCCGGTTCTTATAGCGCACCAGTACGGTGTTTATGGGCGTATAAATGTCCATATTGTAGTTGCGGATGCCGAGGTTTTCCCGGGCTTTTTTATTGATGAGCTTGCCACGCGTTACCCCGATTACGGTAAGCCATTGGTCGCCACACTTGATGTCTTTTCCCAAAGCACTTTGGCCGGTGAAGAACTTTTTTTCCACCCCGCTGCCAATGATGCAAACGGCTGCGGCATTTTCTACCTGCTCTTCGCTGAACATCTGGCCTTTGGCCAGCGAAATATTGGCGACGTTAAAGAAATCCGGGCTTACCCCGATGAGTTTGGCGGTCCTGCGTTTCCCGTTGCTGATCACGTAGGTGTCGATGAGGATCTCGGGGCTTATGTGTCTTACATTGCCGAGGATGCGGGCTATGCCCCGGGCGTCTTGCAGGTCAAGTCCTTTGGAGAATTTTTTTTGGTCTTCTTCCGTAGATTCTTCTCCTACTTCTTCCTCTTTTTGTTCAACGATGGGTTTTATTTCGATGTTGTTCACCCCTACCAGTTCGATCTGGCTCAGTATTTCTTCTTTGGCCCCCTTGCCGATGGCCAGCATGGTGATTACGGCCGCTACACCAAAGATGATCCCCAGGGCAGTAAGCATGCTGCGCACCTTGTTGGCCAGGAGGGCGTTAAGGGCAATTTTGAGGTTGATGAGGTCGCGTGCAGAGAAAAAAGCACTCATTTGGCAGCACTTTGAACACCGGTAAGCGTTTTTAAGCCCAGGTCATGGCCGTTTTCAGGGGCGTTGAGGAGCACTTCATCGCCTTCTTCCAGGCCTTTTTCTACGATCACAAATTCATCGTTGGCTTTTCCCAGCAACACTTCCTGGCGCAGCAGGCTTACCCCGTTTTTTACGTACACAAAGCTCAGGCTGTCTTCTCCAAAAATTGCCTCCAGCGGTATTTGCAAGCGGTTTTCCATTTCGCTGATGTTGATGTGGTTGCTGGTGGTCATACCGGGGCGGTACAAACTATCGGTTTCCCTTACTTCAATTTCTACTTCAAAAACCTTTGTGTCCGCTCCCTTCCGGTTTTCCCCCATATTGGCCACTTTGGTTACCGTACCGTGTAGTTCTGCTTCGGGAAAGGCGTCCAGGCCCAGGGTTACGTCTTGCCCCACTTTTACTTTGCGGATGTCTACCTCGTTTATATACGTTTTGCTGAGCATCTGGCTCAGGTCGGGCAGGGTAGCCACCACCGGGTTCCAGGGCTGTATGGTACTGCCCGTTTGCCGTTTGCCGTCCCAGGTGCGGTAGTAGTTCACCATGCCTTTTTTAGGTGCTTTAATGGTAAACTTTTGCTCCAGGTCTTCCAGTTTTTTAAGCTTGTTGCGGGTTTGCTGCAGCTCAGCCCCGGCTTCGATCATTTTGGCCCGGCTCTGCCTTTCCTTTATTTGGTAATCTTCTTTTTTACGTCCCAGGTCTGCCCGTATTTTTTCCAGGTCCAATTTCATTTTTTGAATGGTGGCGGGGGGCTCATATATACTCTGCTTTACTTCAATCTCTTTCTGTTTGATCTGGAAGGCGAGGTTTACCAGCTCGTTGCGCTTTTCCCGGAGTGTGAGGGCGGTGTCGAGTTGGGTTTGGGTGTATTGGCTAGTGGCCTTATCCAGGTTTACCAGGGCTTCGTTTATCTTGGAGCTGATGTCTGTTTTGTCCAGGGCCGCTACAAAATCGCCTTCCTCCACATAGGTGCCCTCGGGCACCAGGTTGGCAATTTTTATCTGGTACAGCCCGTAGCGCTGCATGCCACTGGGTGCCGTAATGTTTTCTGAGTTTTTCGCGATCAACTCCCCGCTGCTCACTACTTCGTCTTTAAAATCACCCACGAAAGCCTTGGCGCTGAGGCGTACCTCTGCTTCTCCTTCCCGGGAAAAATACCACAAGGCTACGAGCGCCAGGACCGCTAAGGAGATCAGGAGGGGGAGTCTGAATTTTCTCATAATGAATCTAGGTTGGGCTAGAAAACTGTGCTAAATATAATGCAATGCCTATGGGCGTGGCAAAAGATTAACAATACATTAAGACATTCTCTTAACAGACACTTTTTCCTATTATTGTAAAGAATTTAATCTGTTATTCTATATGAAAGCCAGAGTGTTCTTATCCATAATCCTTGCCGTGAGCGGTTTGTCTGTTTGTGCGAGCCATTTATCAGGGGCAGAAATGTACATCGAGACCATATCGAATAACCGGGCCGTTGTTACCCTGGTGCTTTACCGGAATACGGGAGCAGTTCTATTGCCTAGCTCGGTAAGTTATAGTGCAGAGAACCTGGATGACCCCACCTTTGCCACTACCGGTAGCGCAAGCAGGGTAGACATCGATATGGTGTTTTATTACAATAACCTTAACTATGGCGGGTTTGAGAAACATACCTACCGGGATACTTTATTCTTGTTGGCAGATGGGATGCACCGTTTTAGCGCTCCTGTTAATGCCCGTTCTCCTGTAAATAATGCGAACGGCGGCAGCGCACTTTATATCTTTTCGGAATTCCATCATACCATGGGCACACAGGTGAAAGGCCTTTATTTTAAATCTGACCCGGTATACAGTGCCTCTTCCCAGGATTTCCGTTCTTCCAATATGGCTGGTGGTCCGCAGGTGGATAGCATTGTTTACGCACTGGCAGATCCTTTAACCGATTACAATACCCCGGTTTCCGGTTATGTTCCTTTTTTTGATCCCAACCAGCATCCGGCTAACCAGACTTTACACATCGATAAGTATACGGGCGCATTAACCGCAAAGGGCAACAACCCGCTTGCCGGCCTCTATATTTATGCTATAAAAGCGGAGGCTTATGTAAATGGCCAGGTGGTAAGCCGCATTATGCGAGAAGCCTCTTATTACCCGGATATAGATTACTCTACCCAGCAACAACTCCCGGTCTTTTCAAAGCCTACACCTACTTACTCCCTTTCTTCGGGCGCTACCGGCTATTTGGTAAAAAAGGGAAACACATTGGTGCTTGACTCCATTGAATGCAGCTATCCCGATCCTGTTTCCGGCCCTCCGCGAAGCGCGGTAAAGATCAGTTATACTGTGAGTGATGGGATTAAGCTCGGGCAAAATGCCAGCCTGGTAGTAGACTCTTCTTCAAGCAGTTTCAGGCGGTTTACTTTTAGTTTCACGCCCGACTCTGCCCTTAACAATACCTTTGAGGTAGTGAATTTCCGTATTGCCGATACGGTTTCCACTCATGACTATAGCTTTTGGATTTACGTAGACGGGGATACGACCTTGTCTTACCAGGGAGCAGAATTGCATGCCGCGGTAGATGTAAGCGGCCATACTCAATTGGCATTAAGTCTTTTTCACAAAGGGAATAAAGTATTGCCTGATGACCAGGAGGTTTGGCTGGAGCAGGTGGGAGGGGGGCAAGCCCCCGTACCTGTACAACTCTTAAGAGATACGGTACTGGAAGTGGGCCTTTACCCCGTTCCCGTATTGCGCAGCATTTACCGGGGCAGCACCGGAACTTTAAGCAGCGGGGATTACCGGGTGTTTTTAAGTGCTTGTTGCCGGGAGGCTGATGTGGACAATTACCAACAGGCGCTGGGCAACGGTTTCTATACGGAAACGACCTTCCGTGTAGATGCAGGCAGCAGTGCAGCAACGCCCCTTTTTAAGCAAAACCCGATCCTGGCTGTACCGAAAGATTCGCTGTGGCAATACAGTTTCATTGCATCCGATCCGGATGCGGACAGCATATACTATAGCCTCGATGATGTGCTGGCTGCAGCCGGTGCTCCGGTTGCGCAGTATGTACCCATTCCGGGAACAGGGGCTTCGCACAATACAGTGGTGCAGTCTGCCGGGCTTTGGCGTTTACAGCCGGATGTTACGGGTAAGTTTGCCTATGTGCTCACCGCTGAAGCCTACCGGGCGGGTAGTTTGGTGGAACGCACACACCGCGACATGATCCTCCATGTGGTAGACAGCAGTACCCTGGTGCTAAGGACAAGCGGGGGTATTGTGCTCAATGGCTTACCTACCTTTAGCCTTACCGGAGGGCAACCCTTTGCTTTTGATGTGGTTGCCTACACCTTGTTACACCCGGACAGCACTACCGGTGTTACCATGGAGGCCAGCGGAATTCCTTTTGATCTACCCAATTCGAATGCTTCCTTTGCGGTGACCAACAACAAACAGGGAAGCGGTAAAAAAGGAACGTTTACCTGGACTCCGGACAAAAACCTTAAGGGGCAGTCCTTTGCCTTGAACATCCGCATAAGCGATGGGAATATGACCTACGATTACGTTGCTCTTTTAAAGGTAGAGCAGTCGGTAGGCCAGGAGGAACCTTATAAACAGGCGTTTAAAGTATATCCCAACCCTACAAAAGGTGAGGTAGAAGTAAGCTTACCCCAGGGGGGCAGGTACCAGGTGCAGGTGCACAATACAGCCGGCCGGCTCGTTTTCTCAAAAGAGATACGCACCAATGCCGTAAGGTTGAACTTGTCCCTTCCGCACGGCCTCCCTGCAGGGGTTTATTTATTCCGCGTAGAGGGAGCGGGTTTTTCAGAAGTACAACGGCTGCAGCTTTCTAAATAACGTGAATAATGGATAAGCAAAATGCTGTCAGTTTGAGTGTCACGCCACAGGCGTGATGTATTCCCGCAGTAGCGGGACAGGCTGAAAACAAGTCATTT
>JANQPD010000017.1 GCA_028285465.1 Owenweeksia sp.
AAATGACTTGTTTTCAGCCTGTCCCGCTACTGCGGGAATACATCACGCCTGTGGCGTGACACTCAAACTGACAGCATTTTGCTTATCCATTATTCACGTAAAATAAGGCCATGTCCCAGGAGCAACTCGATCAGTATTATTTGAACAAAGCAGAGCCAAACAAAAGTTGTTTGCTCGCCTTGCGCCATATCATCCTTGCGCAAGACGAAAACATAACGGAAACGCGGAAATGGGGAATGCCTTGCTTCTGCTACAAAAAGAAAATGTTCTGCTATTTATGGACCGACAAAAAAACAAATGAGCCCTATATCCTGATGGTAGAAGGAAAACACCTTGACCATCCAGGTTTGGAGGAAGGCCAGCGTTCAAGAATGAAGATCTTCAGGGTAAAACCGAACCGGGATCTACCTCTTGAAACCATAAAGACATTGCTCAATACGGCCTTAGACTTATATAGAAGCGGAACGATCCCCATTAAATAGCTGTGCTTGACTTTTCATATAAGCATGTGCCCTCTTATAAGACAAACAAGACAGATGCAACCCTATAAAGACTTTAGTAACTGCACAAGTACGCTTTGCCCCTGTTTACACCTTATCTGGATTTAAATTGCTCAAGAATATCCTGTTTTTCTATCCTTTCCTCTTTTACCTTTACCAAGTCATGACATGTATTTCCAAAAACTCATGGCCAACACAAAGCCTACTAGCGGCTGCAAAAGAAAAAAAGAAGTAGTGGAGTATGCTTAACTTTCGTAACGCCACCATCAAAGACCTGGAGCTGCTGGAGTATTGGGACAAGCAAGCCCACGTAATTGCCTCAGATCCGGATGACGATTGGAATTGGGCATTTGAACTCACCCGTTTTCCCGAATGGCGGGAGCAGCTTATTGCAGAGGTAAACGGACGACCCGTTGGCTTTGTACAGATCATTGACCCGGCCATAGAAGAAAGCCATTACTGGGGCGATGTGGCTGAAAATCTTCGAGCGATCGATATTTGGATCGGTGAAAAAGAAGACCTGGGAAAAGGTTACGGAACCGGCATGATGCGTATGGCAGTAGCACGTTGTTTTAAAAATAAACAGGTTACCGCCATCCTGATCGATCCCCTGGAAACGAATAGCAACGCGATTCGTTTTTACGAGAGGATTGGGTTCGAATTTGTAGAGAAAAGGCATTTTGGAGAAAGCAAGTGCGTGGTGTATACACTCACCCGAGAAAAGTGGACAAACAAGCCTTTCTAAAAACTATGCTATGGCAAAACTTATTTTAAAACGAACTTCCGAATGGGTGAACAGCATGCGCCATATTTCAATATACCTTAACGAGAAAAAGATTGACTCCATTGCAAACGGGGAAACCAAGACGTTTGAGGTTGAGCCCGGCAAACACATCTTGAGAGCAAAGCTGGACTGGTGCACTAGTAAGCCTTTGGTTTTTGATCTGCCGGAAGGAAATACCCTTGAAATAGAATTATCGGGTTTTAAATATGGAAGATGGTTGATGCCAGTAGCTTTGTTGCTCCCGGCAGGCTTCATTGCCATCCGCTCTATACAGCCTATTCCCCCGGTTTATTATAGCCTGTCTCTTGTTCCGGTTTTTGGCTACCTACTCTATTTCATTAGCTGGGGAAGAAATAAGTACCTGAGGTTAAGAGCAGTATAATGGCTCCTTACCATAGCAAGAAAAGATAGCATAAAGATTTTCCTTTATTGCAGACCCAACACCTGCTTTTGTACCGTCTGGATGAGGCGACCTAAAACCCTATATGCCAAGGGCATACAAACCCGCTACCAGGCTGGAAAGATTTTGCGCCTGCTAAATTCAATTTTATTTATTTTTATGATACTTTAATTTCATATTTATATATATTTGCTATAAAACCACTCGCCCCATGTCTATCGCCATCATCATCCTATCTATATTTTTACCGCCAATAGCCGTTGCCTTAGTGCACGGGGTGGGGAAACAATTGTTCATTAACATCATCCTTACCTTATTGGGCGGTTTGCCTGGTATTATTCATGCCCTGTGGATCAACGGGAAGTGACCTCTTTTATCTGATAAGGCTGAAATAGCCTTTTTTTACGAAGGGTCTGTTGTTTAGTGTCTGGTAGAGCACATGGTAAAAGTAGGTGCCTGCCATATGATCGGTTCCGGTAAAAGGGTCATTCGGATTGTTGGTGTGAAAGATCAGTCCTCCCCAGCGGTTGTAGATATACATTTCAAAAGAACTAAAAGTACAGGCTGAAACCTGTCCAAAGGTCTCATTGAGGCCATCCCCATTAGGGGTAAATGCATCGGGCATGTATACTTCACATACACAATCAAATAGCTCTACATTAAATACATAGGTAGTATCAAAACAACCATCCGATAACAGAACCCGTACGATTTCACTGTTCACAACCGTATAAGAAGTATCAGAGCCGTTGGGCCACAGCACCTCCTGGGCGCCTTCTGGTTTTGGGAAATATACGGGACCGTTCTCCTCACAGAATTGTGCATCTTGAGGGTATTCTATAAAAGCAGGACTAGAGCGGAGTAAGCGAATGGTATCGGAAACCATACAACCATTGGGCTTATACGCCACTACCCAATGTACCCCGTAATTGCTAAAATTTGTACTTGAAGCCATAGAGCCGTTGTTCCATAAAAAGGAGGCGTAAGCTGGCGGGTTGTTTACGGAAAAGCTCAATGTTGTAATATCTACCGTATCACAAAGCGTCAGCTCCTCTTCGGTAAGCAGTTGATCGGTAAGGGGATCTATTTCAACAACGATGGTATCCGACAGGGAACATCCGTTTACCGAAATAAGACACCACACCGTAGCGCTCTGGGAAACGATTATGGTCTGGCTGCTGCTTCCATTACTCCAGGTATAACTGGCAGAAGGTATCGTAGGAGCAGAAAAGCTGAAGCTGGCGTTTCCGCAAATAGTGGTATCGCTTCCTAAAAAACCGGGAGTAATAAGCAGGTTAATGAGGTTCACCGAAATGCTATCATACACTATACATCCTGTAATTGGGTCTTGTGTAGCTACCCAATAGTTGCCGGATGACATAATCCAACGGTTATTTGCTGTACTGCCATCATCCCACCACACATTGTAAAAGGCCGGTACATCTAACAAAACAGAATCACACTGATTGATATGAGCAGGAAGCGGGTCAAATACCGGTACAGTATGATCCTGTACAAGCACCGTATCGGAATATACGCAGCCATCGGGGTCAGTTCGTTCCAGCCAGTAGGAACCGGGTATTGTCGCATAAATACCAGTATTGGGGGATCCTGTGCTCCAGGTATACTGGGCTCCGATTACCGGAGTCATGCTCCCCAGAAAGATACTGTCCTCGGGACATTTTACGGTATCATTCCCTAGGCTAAACCCGTTTATACAACCTATGGTAGAAAGCGCAAATTCAGCCCGGCCCAACCTGTTGTTTTCATTAATAGTAGGGTTGGCGGGGCCAATCCCTCCCGTCCATACCGGTATTTCATTTGAAAACCTTTCCCTGAGTTCCAGGTTGTTGCTGGTGGCGGCAGCCAAAGCCGGATCGGGCCGGTACGTAAAATTATAGGTGGTAGGCGTGCCGGTAGTAAAAATACCAAAATAGTTTTCCTGCCCACTGGGAATAGACAGGCCTGCTGTCGGATCGGGGAATGTATCTACCGTATACACATGAATGCCCGCGTTTGTCAACGGAGCCGTATTCAGGTCAATCAGGTCGCCCGTAGCGGATACCGTAGACAGGGAAATAGGGCTGGCGGCCGTAGTGTAGGCCCATATAGAATGATCGCCTAGCGCGGCACCAGACCTTACCCTTTGGGCTCCCCCTATCAAGGTGCCGTCACTACCGGAAGGTGCACCGTTCAACACCGTGGTACCCGCAGCTTCATCAAACCTGAAATACCGGAGTAGGCCGGCTTCATTACCCGATAGTTTTTTGCACATCAGATCCCGCACTTCGGTTTGGGACAGTGCTTTACTCCAAAGGCTAAACTCATCCAATACCCCATTGGCGTATTGATAAGCAGCACCTCCACTCCCCCGGCCTATATAGGCAGGATAACTGGGACTGCTGGTCATTAAATTAGCAACTGTACCACTACCCGTGTAAGAAACCACCAGAGGTACCCCATCTACATAAATATCTATATTGTTGTGCGCTCCTACCACAAAGCTGAAGTGGTACCACCGGCCTGTTACAAAACTAAAATTTGTTATGCCCGTACGCCTAGCAAAACTGGCTCTACCCGATCCATCACCCAAAGAGATAGCAATCGAGCCGTTTATGTATTGTACCCAAGTGCCATAATAATCAGATGTATTTGCATTTGACACAAAAAACCGATGGTGATTACCCGGGCTTGTTTCCTTGAACCAAAAGCAAACAGAAAAGGGAACTGACAACGCAGACAGGCTATTCCCCAAGTCAATATATTTTCCGGTAGTCAATTCCACTCCCTTTCCACTTCCCGCTACGTTGGGCTGAGCTCCGAGGGGTACATTATACGCAAGTGAAATGAGTAAAAAGAAAGAAAGTAGCCGGAATATACTAGGTTTAAGCATTTTGAGGAGTTAAAGCATGCACAGGTACAAAAATAGCATTCTTCTTACATTCCACTTAACACCACAAAAAAATCCCGGCTAGTTATTAGTAAGCGGCAGGGATTCTTTTTAACCGTTCCGGAAGGGGTCGGTACTATTATTCTTCACTACCTTCAAGAGCTTCCAATCCTTCTTCCTCTTCCCCGGCAGCAGGTACTTTAGCTACGGAAGCGATGGCATCATTGCCCTTCAGGTTGATCAGGCGAACGCCCTGTGTAGCCCGGCCCATTACGCGCAATTCACTCACGCCTGTACGGATCATCACCCCGCTTTTGTTGATCACCACGAGGTCATTTTCATCACTTACGGCCTTCAACGCTACCAGAGAGCCTGTTTTCTCGGTAATACTCAGGGTTTTTACCCCTTTGCCTCCCCGGTTGGTGATGCGATATTCATCCAGGTCGGAACGTTTGCCGTAGCCTTTTTCAGAAACTACCAGTATACTGATGGTTTCATCATTTGGATCAACGGTAACCATCCCGATTACCTCGTCGGTGTCGCTTTCTAAAGTAACGCCCCGCACCCCGCTGGCGTTTCTGCCCATGGGACGTACCGCAGATTCGTTAAAGCGGATGGCCTTGCCACTGCGTTTGGCCATCAATATTTCGTCTGTGCCCGTAGTAAGGCGCGCTTCAAGTAAGGTATCGCCATCCCTTACCGTTATGGCGTTGATCCCGTTTACCCTGGGGCGGCTGTATGCTTCGAGCCCTGTTTTCTTGATCACACCTTTTTTGGTAACCAATACGATAAAATGCTCATTTACATATTCCTCATTTTTGAGGTCTTTCGTATTTATAAAAGCCTTCACCTTATCGTCTGACGGGATATTGATAAGGTTCTGAATAGCCCGGCCTTTACTCGCTTTTGAGCCTTCCGGTATCTCGTATACCCGCAACCAGTAGCAACGCCCGGCCTCCGTAAAAAACAACATATAGTTGTGGTTGGTCGCCACGAAAATATGCTCCACGAAGTCTTCATCACGGGTTTGTACGCCTCGCTGGCCTACGCCTCCCCTGTTTTGCTTTTTGTATTCCGTAAGAGGTGTACGCTTGATATATCCGGCATGCGAAATGGTGATCACCACCTCCTCATCCGGGATCATATCTTCAATGCTAACGTCCCCTCCGCTATACTCGATATCCGTCCTGCGCTCGTCTCCGTATTTCTCCTTTATTTCTTCCAGCTCTTCCTTAGCGATCGAATAACGAAGGGCTTCTTCATTTAAAATACGGTTCAGGTAGGCAATGCGTTCCATAAGCTCTGCATATTCCTCCTTGATCTTATCGCGCTCCAGGCCGGTAAGTTTCTGCAGACGCAGATCCAGGATGGCACGGGCCTGTATCTCGGTGAGTTCGTAATTGCTCATCAGGCCTTCCCTGGCAATTTCAGGGGTTTGTGATCCGCGGATCAGGGCAATGATCTCATCCAGGTGATCCAATGCAATCAGAAGGCCTTCTAGAATGTGTGCCCGTTCTTCTGCTTTGCGCAATTCGTATTTGGCCCTGCGGATGATCACATCAATACGATGTGCCACAAAATGCACGATCAGGTCCTTCAGGTTGAGTTGCTCCGGGCGTCCGTTTACCAGCGCAATATTGTTTACCGAAAAAGAAGACTGCAGCTGTGTGTATTTGTACAATTTATTCAGCACTACATTAGGCACAGCATCCCGCTTAAGGTAATACACTACACGCATTCCCTTGCGGTCACTTTCGTCTTTAATGTCTGCGATGCCTTCTATTTTCTTGTCGTTGATCAGGTCAGCCGTTTTCTTGATCATGTCGGCTTTATTCACCTGGAAAGGTATTTCCGTAACAATGATGCAGTCCCGGCCCTTCACCTCTTCAATGGTAGCTTTGGCCCTGAGCACGATGCGGCCACGGCCGGTTAGGAAAGCCTCGCGCACGCCTTCATAACCGTATATCGTACCCCCGGTGGGAAAATCGGGCGCACTGATGTGTTGCTCCATCAATTCCTCTATGGTGATGTCGTGGTTGTCGATATATGCATTTATCGCATTTATCGATTCTGTGAGGTTATGTGGCGGCATATTGGTAGCCATCCCCACCGCGATACCACTTGCTCCGTTCACCAATAAGTTGGGTACCCGGGTAGGCAGCACGGTAGGCTCGCTGAGCGAGTCGTCAAAGTTCAGTTGAGTATCCACCGTCTCTTTGTCAATATCCGAAAGCATGTCTTCGGATATCTTTTGCAAACGCGCCTCGGTATACCGCATGGCCGCGGGAGGGTCTCCATCCACACTGCCAAAATTACCCTGGCCGTCAACCATCATATAACGCAAGCTCCAGGGTTGCGCCATGCGCACCATGGTATCATATACAGAAGAGTCTCCATGGGGATGAAACTTACCCAGTACCTCCCCCACAATACGTGCCGACTTTTTATACGGGCGGTTTGAGAGTACGCCCAACTCGTACATTCCGTAAAGTACCCTACGGTGCACCGGTTTCATACCGTCCCGGACATCCGGTAGCGCACGCGACACAATTACAGACATCGAATAATCGATGTAGGAGGATTTCATTTCCTCCTCTATGTTAATAGGAATTATTCTTTCGCCTTCGGCCATGTTGTCAGTTCTTTAAACCTATTTAAGAGATTTTACTACTAAAACTTCAAATATACTGATGTAGCAAGGGATAGAGGCATCCTATACGGGCTAGTTACTCACAATCTGACAGGCCCTTGTGTTAATAATTGTCGCCTTTTTTACTTGCTGGTGTAAGCAAAGCCGATAACTTTACGTTAAATCTTTAGTGGCATAGTATTCGTAGTTTTAAAAATCCTATTTTCAAACAGCATATATTTTAAACTTTATGGACGAAAATTTTTCACCCCGAGTAAAAGACGTGATCAGCTACAGCAAGGAAGAAGCGCTGAGGCTGGGCCACGACTACATCGGTACGGAGCACCTTATGCTGGGGCTTATAAGAGAAGGTGAAGGAAGCGCCATTCACATTTTAGAAGACCTGGGTGTAAACATGCAGGCTTTTCGCAGAAAAATTGAAGCAATCAGCGCCCCCAATATATCCGGACAAATAAGCACCCGCAAAAACCTGCCCCTGACCCGACAGGCAGAGAAGGCCCTGAAAACTACTTTCCTGGAAGCCAAGCTCTTTCAAAGCAACATCATACGCACTTCGCACCTCCTGCTTTGCATCTTACGGAACGATGATGACCCGGTCTCCAGGATCCTGAAACAGTACGACATTGATTACGATAATGTAAAGGGAGAGTACCAGGCACATTATGCCAGTGAGTTGAGCGACAAGTCTAAAACGGAGATGAGCTATAGCGAAGAAGAGGAGGACTTTGAACGCAAAGACCCGAATTACGGCAGTGGCGGTGGTGCTAAGAAAAGTGAGGCAAAATCCAAAACACCCGTACTGGATAACTTTGGACGCGACCTTACCAAACTTGCCGAAGAAGGCAAACTGGACCCTGTAGTAGGGCGTGAGAAAGAAATAGAACGCGTTTCCCAGATCCTCAGCCGGAGAAAGAAAAATAATCCGCTGCTGATCGGTGAACCCGGTGTTGGTAAATCGGCCATTGCCGAAGGATTGGCGCTGCGCATCATCAAGAAAAAAGTGTCGCGCGTACTCTTTAATAAACGGGTAGTGACTTTGGACCTGGCCTCTCTGGTAGCAGGCACCAAATACCGCGGACAATTTGAAGAACGCATGAAGGCGCTGATGAATGAGCTCGAAAAGAATGACGACATCATCTTGTTTATCGATGAGCTACACACCATCGTTGGAGCCGGTGGCGCCACGGGATCGCTTGATGCCAGCAATATGTTCAAACCGGCCCTGGCCAGGGGCGAGATCCAATGCATTGGTGCCACTACTTTGGACGAGTACCGTCAATACATAGAAAAAGACGGAGCCCTGGAAAGGCGTTTTCAGAAAGTAATGGTAGATCCCACTTCCGTGGAAGAGACCATCCAGATCCTGAACAACATCAAAGGACGTTACGAGGACCACCATAATGTAAATTACACTGAAGCAGCCATTGCCGCTTGTGTAAGCCTTACGTCTCGCTATATCTCCGACCGCCACTTGCCCGATAAGGCCATTGATGCTTTGGATGAAGCAGGCTCACGCGTACACATCACCAGCATTACGGTTCCCCAGGATGTAATGGACCTGGAGAAGAAACTGGAAGATATCCGGGAGCAGAAGATACAGGTGGTAAAAAAACAGCGCTACGAAGAAGCCGCCCGCCTGCGTGATGATGAAAAGAACATAGAATCACAGCTGGCAGATGCACAGGCCGCCTGGGAAGAAGAGGTAAAGAAAAACCGCGAGTTGGTAGATGAGGAACAGGTGGCGGAAGTTGTCTCCATGATGACCGGTATTCCCGTACAGCGGGTGGCTCAGCACGAAAGCAACCGCCTCAGCGGCATGAGCAATGAAATGAAGACACGGATCATTGGCCAGGATGAAGCCGTGGACAAAATTGTGAAAGCCATTCAGCGAAACCGGGCCGGCCTGAAGGACCCGCATAAGCCTATCGGATCATTTATTTTCTTAGGACCTACCGGGGTAGGTAAAACACAGTTGGCTAAAGAACTGGCCCGCTCGCTCTTCGATAGCGAGGATAACCTGATCCGCATTGACATGAGCGAATACATGGAAAAATTTGCGGTAAGCCGCTTGGTAGGTGCCCCTCCCGGATACGTGGGATACGAAGAAGGCGGGCAGCTAACGGAGAAAGTGCGCAGAAAGCCGTATTCCGTTGTGTTGCTGGACGAGATCGAAAAAGCACACCCGGATGTATTCAACCTGTTGTTGCAGGCTCTGGATGATGGCCATATGACCGATTCCCTGGGACGTAAGGTGGATTTCAAGAACACCATCATCATTATGACCAGCAACATAGGTTCCCGCCAGTTGAAGGACTTTGGCAGCGGTGTAGGTTTTGGCACCAGTGCCCGCACGGAAGGAAAAATGGACGCAGAGAAAAGCGTTATCGAGACTGCCTTAAAACGCGCTTTTGCGCCCGAGTTCTTAAACCGGATCGATGATGTAGTGCTCTTTAACAGCCTGGGTAAAGACGATATCCTGAAAATTATAGATATCGAATTGGCCAAACTTTATGCCCGCATTGAAGACCTGGGGTACAAAGTAAAGATGGACACCAAAGCCAAAGTGTTTATAGCCGACAAAGGCTTTGACGAGAAGTTTGGCGCACGTCCTTTGACCAGGGCTATACAGAAGTACGTGGAGGACCCCTTGGCCGAACAGATCATCAATTCGGAAATTGAGGAAGGCGACTCCATCACCATTGGCCTGGATGAAAAAGCCCAGGAAATAACGGTGAAGATAAAAAAGGCAAAAAAGCCGGAAGAGCAGGAATAAGCCCTCCTTTTCCTGAATCAGATAAAAATAGCCCGCAATAGTTGCGGGCTATTTATATTTAAACCCATGCAAACACAAGAGAACGCCAACTTTATGACCTCCCCTAAAATGCAGGAAACCCTTTTGGCAATGGGCACGCTAAAAGAGGTAAAAGAAGGCGACACTGTACTGCAGGAGGAGGCATATATTAAAAGCATCCCCTTAGTGATCAAAGGAAGCTTGCGCGTGATGCGCCTGGAGCCGGATGGAAGACAGATATTCCTTTACTACATTCGCCCGGGAGAAAGCTGCATCATGTCCTTTTTAGGAGGTATACACCAGGATACCAGCAAAGTAAAAGCCCTGGCGGAAGAAGATACGGAACTGTTGATGATCCCGGTAGAAAAACTGGGAATGTTGCTTAAAGAGCATCCACAATGGCTGGAATACATCTTTAAGCTCTACCACCAACGCTTTGAGGAATTGCTGGAGGTGATCAATGCGGTAGCCTTCAAAAATATGGATGAACGGCTCCTGGACTTTATCAAAACCAAAAGCAAGCTCTCTGGAAGCAAAAGCATTGCCATTACGCACGAGCAACTGGCTACCGAATTAGGTACCGCCCGGGTGGTGATCTCCAGGTTGCTGAAGCAGATGGAACAAAAGGGTTGGATACGGCTGTTCAGGAACAAAATTGAGCTTGTGTAACAAAGGTTGCTGTAGGCCTCGCTTTTATGGCGGACTTTTGTACACGCTATTGAAAACGATCAATACCAAATGTGATGGAAATACTGGGTTATTTCATGGCTTTATTGATAGGCATTTCACTGGGCCTCGTGGGAAGCGGGGGGTCCATTCTTACCGTGCCTTTGCTGGTTTACTTTTTTGCGCTTGATGCCGTATTGGCCACGGCTTATTCCCTGTTTATCGTTGGGGTTTCGGCTGCCGTAGGAGCCATACGCTTTATCATCAAAAAAGAAGTAAACCTCAAAACCGCCATTGTATTTGCCCTGCCTTCTCTGTTAGCTGTGTACCTGGTGCGCAGGTTTTTAGTACCCGGTTTACCGGAGGTATTGTTTACCCTCAATGATTTTGAAGTAAGCAAAAATGCGTTTATCCTGCTGTTTTTTGCCTTGATCATGTTGGTGGCCGGCATCCGGATGATCATGCCGCAAAAAATGGCTGAATCAAAAGAAGCGAAACCTATAAACTACCCATTGGTGTTTATTGAAGGGATCATTGTAGGGGCTATAACGGGTTTTGTGGGTGCCGGGGGTGGTTTTCTGATCATTCCTGCGCTGGTGCTGCTGGTTGGTTTGCCCATGAAAAAAGCAGTGGCCACCTCTTTGCTGATCATTGCGCTAAAGTCTCTTTTTGGGTTTATCGGAGACGTACAGACGCAGGAAATCGCATGGCCCCTGCTGCTGAGTTTATCCGTTATTGCCAGCACAGGTATTTACATCGGCATGTGGCTGGGGAAACGTATAGACGGATCCCGGCTGAAAAAAGGCTTTGGTTGGTTTGTAATAGCAATGGCTATTTTTATGCTGCTCAAGGAAGGAATATGGAGTTAAACGTAGCCTGTACTTAATTTACTAAGCAAAAGAAAACGTAAAAAATGACGATTAAACAATTTAAAGACAAAGATTTAGCGCACTACGCATACGCATTGGTAAGCGATGGGGAAATGGCGCTGATCGATCCGGCACGGAATCCCGAACCTTATTACAGGTATGCAGAAGAAACGGGAGCCAAAATAGTAGCGGTTATAGAAACACATCCACATGCAGACTTTATAAGCGGCCATATGGAAATACACCTAAGCCAGGGCGCTGATATTTATGCCAGTACTGGTCTTGGGGCAGATTACCCGCATAAAGCTTTTAATGAGGGAGACGTTCTTGCTTTGGGCAAGGCCAGCCTCAAGGCTTTGGATACCCCGGGGCATTCGCCCGACAGCATCAGTATTTTAGCGGTAGATGAAACCGGAAAGGAAGTGGCTGTTTTTACCGGAGACTCTCTTTTTATAGGGGATTGCGGGCGGCCCGACCTACGCGAAAAAGCCGGTGCAATCCATGCAAAGCGCGAAGAGTTAGCCAGGCAAATGTACCATACCCTAAGAAACAAGTTTATACCCCTGCCCGATACAGTAAAAGTGTATCCTGCCCATGGCGCAGGCAGTTTATGCGGAAAGGGAATGAGTGACCAGGACGTAAGCACCATTGGCGCTGAAAAAATGAGCAACTGGAGCTTACAGCCCATGGCCGAAGCTGAGTTTGTAGAGCAATTGCTCAAAGACCAGCCTTTCGTGCCCAAATACTTTCCCTATGCGGTAGGTGTAAATAAAAAAGGAGCCGAACCCTTTGCTCCTGCAATACGTAAGGTCCCTTTTAAAGCTGCAAAAAGAGAAAACCTGGAGGAAAACATCATGCTTATTGATTCACGGGCAGAAGCAGATTTCAAGCGCGGACACCTGGAAGGGGCGATCAACTTGATGATAAACGGCAAATTTGAAACCTGGTTAGGCAGCATTGTAGCACCCGAAGAGGCCTTTTACCTTATCGTTCAGGATGAGCAAACAGGAAAAGCACTTATGGAACGGGTGGCCAAAATTGGATACGAGCCCAATGTAAAAGCTGTTTTAGTGGGCAACATTGGAGATCAGACACAGGAGGTATTTGAAGCGGATCAACTGCGTCATCACCCCTCAGATTATACGATCGTAGACATCCGGAACGCTTCAGAAACTGCGGGTAACGCGCTTTTTGAAGGAGCCCGGCACATCCCCCTGCATCAATTGCGCGAACGCGCGGATGAGCTACCTGTAGAAAAGCCTATAGTGGTGCATTGTGCCGGTGGCTACCGCAGCGCAGCAGGCAGCAGCATCATTAAAGCACGACTCAACGGCAAAGTACACGTATACGACCTCAGCGAAGCTGTAAAAACGTTTCAGACGTAAGGCGAGTATATCACTCACAATCAAATTTTTAAACACAAATAATATGCGTTTGCTATAAGCATGCTTATCAGCTTGTGCGAAATGCGGAAAGCATCTTAAAGTCTTACATAAAACGCAAACGAAACAACAGAAAAAAATGGAACAGCATATAAAAGAAAACAAAGGCACCATAGTAGACGTACGCACGCCAGAAGAATACAGGGGAGGCCAGGTTGCAGATTCAGTAAACATCCCCCTGCAGGAGATTTCCCAGCGCCTGGATGAACTGAGATCTTTGAAACAACCTTTATTGCTTTGTTGTGCCTCGGGAAACCGAAGCGGTATGGCTGCGCAATACTTAACTTCTGAGGGAATAGAATGCTACAATGCCGGTTCTTGGTTAGACGTAAACGCCATTAAATCCCAAACTACTTAAATATGGATTTTATAAGAAAGTTGTTTGGGTTGGCGCCTGCACCTGATTATAAGCAAATGGTGCAAAACGGGGCCATAGTGCTCGATGTACGGACCAAAGGAGAATATCAATCCGGCCATATAAAAGGGGCTAAGCACATCCCACTGGATGCCTTAAACGCGCAAATGGACAAGCTCAAAAAGGAGACACCGGTCATTACCTGCTGTGCATCGGGTATGCGAAGTGCCTCTGCCAAAGCCATGCTCAAGGCAAAAGGCTTTGAAGCATACAATGGCGGCAGTTGGGTAAGTCTGCAAAGAAAACTGAATTAAAACGATTAAAAAAAGCTTTATGAACCACATCGGATTGGACAAAGAAAAAAGCCGCGCCCTGGCAGAGGCACTTAATGATTTACTGGCTAATTATATGGTCTTCTACCAGAATACCAGGGGCTTACATTGGAATATCAAAGGACAAAAGTTTTTTGAGCTCCATCTCAAGTTTGAAGAGTTATACAACGATCTTCTCTTAAAGATCGATGAACTCGCGGAACGGGTGCTTACTTTGGAAGAAACACCTATGCATACCTTTGAAGATTACCTGGAGAAAACAGAGATAAAGAGTGCCCGGAATGTTTCAGAAGCCTCCGAATCTGTACAATTGATATTGGCTTCTTTTAAAACGGTACTCATTAAGCAACGTAACATCCTACACCTTTCGGATGATCTGAATGATGAAGGCACCAATGCTTTGATGAGCGATTACATCCGCGAGCAGGAAAAACTGGTATGGATGTATTCTGCCTTTATGGGGTAAAAAAAGGACCATAGCTTAATAAAAGAAGCGGCTTGAAAGCCGCTTCTTTTATTGCTTATCCTCCAAAATCATCGAAGCTTACGTTCTCCGGAGGCACGCCCCAGTCATCGCACATCTTTAATACGGCGGCATTCATGAGGGGCGGACCGCAGAAATAGAACTCTATTTCTTCAGGCTCGGAATGCTTGCTCAAATATTGGTCTATTACGGCCTGGTGCACAAAGCCGGTAAAACCGTCTCCTTCTTTGTCGTCAATGTCTTTTTTAGGCGTCCAGTTGTCTTCCGGCAAGGGCTCTGAAAGCACAATGTGGAACTGGAAGTTCGGGAATTCCTTCTCAATATTTTGAAAATCGTCCAGGTAAAACAGCTCACGCTTTGATCGCCCTCCGTACCAATAGCTTACCTTACGGCCGGTCCTTAACGTATGAAACAGGTGGAACAAATGTGAACGCATAGGAGCCATACCCGCACCACCGCCTATATACAGCATTTCCGATTCACTTTCCTTGATGAAAAATTCACCGTAAGGACCGGAAATAGTTACTTTATCCCCGGGCTTTTGAGCAAACACGTAAGAGGAGCAAATACCCGGGTTTACATCCATCCATTGGTTTTTAGCACGGTCCCATGGCGGTGTGGCAATACGGATGTTCAACATTACGATGTTTCCTTCTGCCGGGTGGTTGGCCATAGAGTAAGCACGGAAAATAGGCTCATCGTTTTTCATTTTCAATGGCCATAGTCCAAATTTGTCCCACTCCGATTTAAAGTCCATAGGGTCACGTCCCAGACGTGGATGTGAAGTAATGTCAATATCCTTAAAGTCAACTTCACACTCCGGCACATCTATCTGGATGTACCCGCCGGCTTCAAAGTCGAGGTTTTCTCCTTCGGGTAGTTTTACTACGAATTCCTTAATAAAAGAGGCTACGTTATAATTAGATACCACTTCGCACTCCCATTTCTTGATGCCGAAGATCTCTTCCGGCACCTTGATCTTCATGTCATTCTTTACCTTCACCTGGCAGCCCAGGCGCCAGTTGTCCTGCACCTCCTTGCGGGTGAAGTACCCAACTTCTGTAGGCAGAATTTCGCCTCCCCCTTCGAGGATCTGGCATTTACACATGGCACAGGTGCCGCCGCCTCCACAGGCAGAAGGTAAAAAGATCTTCTGGTTAGATAGGGTGGTCAGCAAAGTGCTCCCCGAATCGACCTCGGTATCTTCCCCGTTAATATTGAGCGTAACCGGGCCACTGGGAGCCAGCTTTGCCTTGGCGCCCAACAGGATGGACACCAATAAGAAAATTACAATAAAGAAAACTATTATACTGCTTACGATAATAGTTGTTGTTGCTAGAAATACCATCGCTCGTTATTATGCTTTTAAATCAAATTACAACTTAATCCCCATGAAGGCCATAAATGCCAATCCCATCAACCCGGTAACGATAAAGGTAATGCCCAAGCCACGCAGGGGCGCGGGCACGTTTGAATAACGAATTTTTTCGCGAATGGCCGCAATGGCTACAATGGCAAGGAACCAACCTACCCCACTGCCGAGTCCGTAAACGGTAGCTTCAGATATAGTGGCATAATTCCTTTCCTGCATAAACAAGGAACCTCCTAGAATGGAGCAGTTCACCGCGATCAGCGGAAGAAAGATACCCAATGCTCCGTACAGTGCAGGGGCAAATTTTTCCACGATCATCTCTACCAGTTGTACCATAGAAGCAATTACGGCAATAAAGAGAATGAAGGAAAGAAAGCTCAGGTCTACATTGGCAAAATCGGCACCCAGCCAACTTAGCGCGCCCTCTTTCAATACGAAATTTTCCAGCAGGTAGTTTACCGGAACGGTAATACCCATTACAAAGATTACCGCTGCTCCAAGGCCTACAGCCGTTTTCACGGTTTTAGATACCGCCAAGTAAGAACACATGCCCAGGAAGTAGGCAAAGATCATGTTCTCAACAAAAATCGACTTCACAAAGATGTTTACTAACTCCTGCATGTCTTAGTCTTCAATAAGTTTAGTATTGCGGGCACGTTGTACCCAAATGATGATCCCCACGGTGATCAGTGCCATGGGCGGCAAAAGCATCAGGCCGTTATTGGCATATACCCCCCCACTATCCAGGTACCAGCTCTGTGGGATAACCTGAAGGCCAAAGAGCTGCCCCGAACCTAAAAGCTCACGAAAGAAAGCTACCGCTAAAAGGATCCAGGCGTAACCAAAAGCGTTGCCCAATCCATCCAGGAACGATTTCCAGGGACCGTTGGCGAGAGCAAAAGCCTCAAAACGCCCCATGATGATACAGTTGGTGATGATCAGGCCTACGAATACCGAAAGCTCCTTGCTTACATCGTAGGCATAGGCTTTAAGCACCTGGTCTACGAGGATTACCAAAGAAGCCACTACCACCAATTGCACGATAATGCGGATACGATTGGGGATAAGGTTTCTTAAAAGTGAGATCACTACGTTACCTACGGCCATTACAAACAGCACAGAGATAGACATTACCAAAGCCGGGTATAGCTTTACCGTAATGGCCAGGGCCGAACATATACCCAGTACCTGCACGGTAATGGGGTTGCTATCGTTGAGCGGGTCCGATATAAGCATCCTGTTTTTTTTGCTAAACAGGGGCTCTGATTGTTTTTTCTGTTTTTCAACAGCTTCCGTAACTTCAGCCATATCAATAATATACTTTAATAAGTTTTAACTAAATGCTTTAAAGTGCTGCCGTTTTATTAGCAGAATAGCCCTTTAAAAAATCAATGTAAGAACGCATGCAATCGTCAATCATATCCTGCACCCCAACCGAAGTGATGGTGCCGCCACTGATCCCGTCCACCTGGTAATCACCCGAGGCATCGCCTTTGCGTACTTCAATACCCGTAAAAGAACCTCCTTCATCCAGGATCTTTTTTTCCTGGAACTGCTCCATAAAAACAGGTGTGTTGATCTCAGCGCCGAGGCCCGGTGTCTCGGTTTTGTGATCAAAAACTGCTCCGAAAACCGTGTTCACATCTTCTTTCAGAGCGATGTATCCCCAAATAGGACCCCATAGCCCTTTCCCCCTTAACGGAAGAATGTAAAAAGTTGTTCCTTCTTTTTCTGCCACGTACATAGGGGCATCGCGCTCGGTGGGTGCTTTGGTGATCTCCTTGGAGAGGTCTACGTCAAAAGCTTCTACTCCTTCCTTCACTTTGTTTTCATGAATAACCAGTTCTTCCTTTACGTATTGCGCATACGCATCTTTGGCTTCCTCACGACTTACATTTACACCGATAGAGCTCAAAATGTTCTGCTTTTTCTCAAGCTCTACATTTTTATCCTGCATAGGCTTAAGGCTGGTAGCCGCAAACGACAAGAGCGCGGCCACCACTACTACCATAGCAGCGGCAAACATGAAGGTATATGAGTTTTTATTCGTATCCATAATCAGGCAACTTTAACTTGTAAACGTTTCTTTCTTTTCTTGATGTTGGCCTCTATTACATAATGGTCGATCAGTGGAGCCATTACGTTCATAAACAATATGGCCAGCATAATGCCTTCGGGATAGGCCGGGTTGAAAACCCGGATCATAATACCGAAGAAGCCCGCCAGGAACCCGTATATCCATTTTCCTTTTAGGGTTTGCGCCGCAGAGACCGGGTCGGTCGCCATAAACACAATGCCAAAAGCAAAGCCGCCCATAATCAGGTGCTGCCAGGCCGGTACGCTCATAAAGGCAATTTGCTCAGGAGAAATAGCATAATCGGCAAAGGCGTTAAACAGAAGCCCCATCGCCAGGCCTCCTAATAAGCCCGAAAGCATGATCCGCCAACTACCCACCCCCGTATAAATAAGCATGATCGCGCCAATGATAATGGCCAGCGT
Organism: Owenweeksia sp.; assembly: GCA_028285465.1. Taxonomy (GTDB): domain Bacteria; phylum Bacteroidota; class Bacteroidia; order Flavobacteriales; family Schleiferiaceae; genus JANQPD01. Next base: position 18,035 of record JANQPD010000017.1, read on the forward strand.
AGAAGTTTCTCCAATAGAACCGGGGATGGTCCCGAAAAACATATCAATAGGTGCCAGAGAAGTCTCTCCCTTGGTTGCCAGGTCGCCTAGAGCAGTCGCCCCGCTAAACCCGTCTACCACTCCTTGACCGGCTTCCGTACTGGTGTTGATCCACACCTTGTCTCCACTCATATAAGAGGGGTAAGCGAAGAAAGCAAAAACCCGGGCGGTAAGGGCAGGGTTAAGAATGTTCATCCCGGTTCCCCCGAATACTTCTTTGCCTATTACTACGGCAAAAGCGGCAGAAAGGCCCACCATCCACAAAGGAATATCTACCGGCATGATCAGGGGGATCAACATGCCCGTTACCAGGTAGCCTTCGTTGATCTGGTGTTTTTTGATCACACAAAAGGCAAACTCAATACCCAATCCCACGCCATAAGAAACCACCACCATGGGCAGTACTTTTATAGCGCCAAAAAGAAAATTTTCCCACAACGTGCTTTCTACACCCAAGGCCAGGTAATGCTGATAGCCCACGTTCCACATACCGAAAAGCAAAGCGGGCACCAGGGCGAGCACTACGGTAATCATAGTGCGCTTTAGGTCTACCCCATCGCGAACATGTGCCCCGGAGTGGGTGCTATGCCCGGGAACAAACAAAAAAGTAGCAAAGCCATCGTATACGGGGTAAAGCTTTTCCAACTTCCCTCCCTCTTCAAAATGCGGCCTAACGCTGCTCAATAAATTTTTAAAAACCTTCATTGACAAATCTTCCGTTTAACGATTAATCTCCTAACTCCTTCAACATTAAATCCATTCCTTCCTGTACGGTTTGCTGCACC
>JANQPD010000087.1 GCA_028285465.1 Owenweeksia sp.
GGTGAGGGGAGGAGACGCCAGTGAAACGGCCATCTTTTTTGATGGCCTGCAAGTAGGCAATGCGTATGGAACCACCACCAGCGGGGTGCCTACCCGGGGACGTTTTAACCCCATGCTTTTCAAAGGCACTTTTTTTAGTACCGGAGGCTATAGCGCCGAATACGGAAACGCACTCAGTTCTGTACTTTCGTTGGAAACCAATGATGTGCCTGCCCGTACGCAAACCGACCTCAGTTTGATGACCGTAGGAGGTGCACTAAGCCACACACGGAAGTTCGAAAAAAGCGCAGTCATTGCGTCTGGTGCTTATACAGACCTATCGCCCTACCAAGCCATAGTGCCTCAAAATTTCGACTGGGAGCGCGCGCCTTTTAACTATAACGTAGAACTCATGTACCGCCATAGTTTGGATAAGAACACCCAGGTAAAAACCTACTATACCCACCAGGGGGCAGGTTTGCATCTTTATCAACAAAAGGCCGGGGAAGCAGGGCGCGGGCAGGAGGTTGAGATCGGTAACGCTTTTGACTATGCCAACGTAAGCGTAAAGAGCAAGCTCCATAAAAACTGGTTGTTCAGAGGCGGATTGGCCGCGACGTTCAACAGCGATAAGATCCGCCTGGATAGCCTGTCCTTAAAACGTATTAACCGGAACCTTCATGCAAAAGGGGCATTCCAGGGTTTTTTAAACAACCGGTTTGCCGTTTTACTGGGGGGAGAATACTTTTTGCAGGATTACAAAGAACGTATCGAGGAAGCTGTGCCGCATGAGCGTACGCAGATGAATCAAAGGGGAGCCCTGTTTGGCGAAGCCACCTATCACCTTACTGCCGACTGGGCAGTGCGGGGAGGACTTCGTGGAAATTACAACCAGGCCAATACGCAATTCAACCTTGCCCCCCGCCTTTCCAGCACCTATCGCCTGCATAAAGGAGGAGAGCTCTCGGCAGCCTTTGGGCGGTTTTTTCAACAGCCGCGTTTTCAGGTGCTTTGGGATCAGCAAAATGCAAAAGCTGCTTCCGCTACGCATTATTTAATCAACTATCAGTTTGTAAACAACGCCCGTACGTTCAGGGCAGAGTTGTTTTATAAAGAGTACGACCACCTGCTTTTTACCAACGCCCAGGAGCAACCGCATACTGAGGGAAGTGGCTTTGCCCGCGGCTTTGATCTCTTTTACCGGGACCGGAAAAGCATACGCAACCTCGACTTCTGGATTACGTATTCCTTTATCGACAGCAAGCGCCAATATGCCCGGTTCCAGGAGCAGGTGCAGCCTTCCTTTGCCCCAAAGCACAATGTTTCGGTAGTGGGAAAGTATTGGATACAACAGCTTAACTCACAGCTAGGGAGCAGTTTTCGATGGAATGATGGTCTGCCGTATGATAACCCCAACCTCGAAGGCGTGCAGGAGAGTAAAACCAGTCCTTTTGCAAGTTTAGACCTGAATTGGAGCTATTTACCGCAGCCCAACCTTATTATCCACGCTGAAGTAACCAATATACTTGGCCGGAGAAACGTTTTCGGTTACCGCTATTCAGAGCAACCGGATGCCAACGGCCGGTTTGCCAGCCTTCCTATTGGACAGGGAGCCGACCGGTTTTTCTTTATAGGTGTGTTTATCACCTTCAGCAAAGACAAAAAAGCGAATCAATTGAACAACCTGTAAATACCCTCTTCCTGCCGAGGGAAAATCACGCTAACGAATTCACCGTAAAAAAACAATATGCTATGCCTCGAAAAATCTGTTTGCCCGTCTTAAAATCCCGTTACATTTAAGGCATGAAGAGAGTTGCAAAATCCTGGTACTACTTTATACTTATAAACTTACTTATTGCGGTTGCCATACCTCTCTCCTTCTGCCCGGAATGCTTTACAAGCCTGGAAGGCCTAAAATCTATTTTTGATGACTTTGTATACAGCTTTGTGATGTCTGTGGCGTTGAGCGGGGGGATCAGCACATTAAGTGTATTCTGGAGCACCAAAATCCCCTGGTTACACAAACCTTTGTTCAGGTTTTTGCTTGAAGTGGTTAGTGTTTTTGTCTACTCCTTCTCAGCATCCTTTATCATTAGCTTATTGTTTTATGTGATTTTGGGAGAGTATAGCCTGAGTACACTTCCCTGGGCCAGAATACTGGCGATGACCAAGCTGCCTATCTTTATCGCCTATATCCTTACGTTCTTTTTCACAGCCAGGAGTTTTCTGTTCGAGTGGCGGCAGGCTGCGGTAAATGAGGAGAAACTGCGTACGGAACAGTTCGCAGGGCAATACCGCCTACTGCGGGATCAGCTCAATCCTCACTTTTTGTTCAATGCACTCAATGCTTTGAGTAACCTGGTGCATGAGGATGCAGAAAGGTCTGAGGAATACATTTTGCAGCTCTCCCGCTTTTATCGTTATGTGCTGGATGTGCAGGACCAGGAAACCGTGCCTCTGGCACAAGAGATGGAATTTGCACAGCGCTATGTATACCTGCAGAAATTGCGGTTTGGAGAAAACCTGGAAGTACGTTTTCCCGCGTCTCTTCCTGAGGCACATATACCGCCTTTAACCCTTCAGCTATTGCTGGAGAATGCCATTAAGCACAATGTGATTTCCAATGCGAAACCCTTGAAAATTGAAATAAAGATTACAAAAGGCACATTGCAGGTGATCAATCCCATTCAACTCCGTACGGCACCCGAAGGAGAAAGCATTGGGGTAGGTTTGGAAAACATTAAAAAGCGCTACGGGCTACTAAGCAATGTGCCGGTAAACGTAACGGACCGGGAAAATCGTTTCGAAGTGCACCTTCCCTTACTTCATGTTGAATCAAATCTTTAAACGCCATGCGGGTACTGATCATAGAAGATGAAAAACCGGCCGCTGTTCGCCTGCAGCGTTTGCTAAAGAAGCAAAAACCAGAGGCTACCTTGTTAGAACCTTTGGATAGTGTGGTTGAGGCGATAAAGTGGTTCCGACAAAACGAAACGCCCGATTTGCTCTTTCTAGACATCCAATTGGCAGATGGGCTGAGCTTTGACATTTTTAAAGAAGTAGACGTAAACATCCCGGTGATCTTTTGCACGGCTTACGATCAATACACGCTCAAAGCGTTCGACCTCAATAGTGTTTCTTATTTGCTTAAGCCGGTTTCTGAAGAAGAGCTCCAAAGAGCACTGGCCAAGTTTGATAAGCTGTATGCGCATCCTGGCACGGGAGAATCTTTGTCTTTTGACAAGCTTGCGGCCTTACTGCAACAACCTGGCAAAATGTATAAAGAGCGTTTTATGGTAAAAGTGGGTGACCGGCTTATTGCTTTAGCCGTTACAGATATCTGTTACCTCACCAGCAGGAGCAGGGCCACTTTTGCGGGGATAAAAAGCGGAAAGGAATACCCTTTGGATTTTAGCCTGGATCAAACAGAGCAACTGCTCGATCCTAAACGGTTTTTTCGGATAAGCCGCCAGTATATTGTGGCGCTAACCGCTATACAGGACATCAGGGCCTATAGCAGCAGCCGTTTAAAACTGAAGATTGAAGGAAGCGAAGACCAGGACATCCTGGTTAGCCGCGAACGCGTAGCTGCCTTTAAACAATGGTTGGATCGTTAAAGCTCAATTCAAAGACAAGCCCAGGCTGCTTTTGATACACATTGTTACCTTTGCCGCTTCAAAATTTGGGCATGGAATACAACTTCAAAGACATTGAAGCGCGCTGGCAAAAATACTGGCAGCAAAACAATACGTTCAAGGCAGAAGATCGGTCTACGAAACCAAAATATTACGTATTGGATATGTTCCCGTATCCTTCCGGGGCAGGCCTGCACGTAGGGCACCCCCTGGGCTATATTGCCTCTGATATAATAGCGCGGTATAAGAGACACCGAGGCTTTAATGTGCTGCACCCCATGGGCTATGATAGTTTTGGCCTCCCGGCAGAACAATACGCCATACAAACCGGGCAGCACCCGGCCCTAACTACTAAAAAAAACATACAACGGTACCGCCGGCAACTGGATAAGATCGGTTTTTCTTTTGATTGGGATCGTGAAGTACGTACCAGTAGCCCGGATTTTTACCGCTTCACACAAGAGATCTTTCTTCGGCTGTTCAACACATGGTTTAATAAGAAAACCGGGAAAGCCGAACCTATTGCGGACTTGATCGCGGCCTTCTCCTTTTCAGGAACAGAAGGTGTAGAAGCTGCCGCCAGCGAAGACTTGCACTTTACAGCCGAAGATTGGAATATGTATAGCGAGGAGGCACAGGAGAAAATACTGCAGAATTACCGCCTCGCGTACCGGGCAGAATCTACCGTAAACTGGTGTCCGGCACTGGGCACCGTATTGGCTAATGATGAGGTAAAGGACGGTTTGAGTGAAAGAGGTGGGCACCCGGTAGTTCAGAAGAAAATGATGCAATGGAGTATGCGCATTACAGCCTATGCCCAACAATTGCTGGATGGGCTGGAAGAAGTTGACTGGAATGAATCGTTAAAAGAAACCCAGCGCAACTGGATAGGACGCTCCGAAGGTGCACGGGTGGAGTTCTCCCTACAGGGGCATACTGAAAAAATAGAAGTGTTCACCACGCGCCCGGATACCATCTTCGGGGCGAGTTTTATGGTGTTAGCTCCCGAGCACCCTTTGGTAGATGGCATCACAGTGCCAGAGTATGCCGGAGCGGTGAAGAAATACAAAGAACAAGCAGCGCGCAAGACCGAGCGTGACCGTATGGCGGACGTGAAAACCATAAGCGGTCAATTTACAGGTGCTTATGCGATACATCCCTTCACGCAAAAAAGCATTCCCGTATGGGTGGGAGATTATGTGTTGGCTTCCTACGGTACCGGGGCCGTAATGGCCGTACCCGCGCACGACAGCCGGGATTATGCCTTTGCGCGCCAGTTTGAATTACCCGTATTGCCTGTGGTAGAAGGAGGAGATGTAAGCAAAGAAGCGTTTGAAGCCAAAGAGGGCACGGTGGTCAACTCCGATTTTTTAAATGGCCTTCAGGTTGGAGAAGCCATACATAAAGCCATTGCGCAAATTGAAGAAATGGGCCTGGGTGAAGGCAAGATCAATTACCGTTTGCGGGATGCTGTTTTTGGCCGCCAGCGTTATTGGGGAGAACCGATCCCGATTTATTATAAGGAAGGAATACCCATGCCCGTAAAAGCGGAACACTTACCCCTTAGCTTGCCTGAAGTAGATGCCTATTTGCCCACAGAAGAAGGAGAACCGCCCCTGGCCAGAGCTGCAGCATGGGAATATGACCCCGAAAAAGGTGTGGTAGCAAAAGGGGAAGGCTATCCTTTGGAAACAACCACTATGCCGGGCTGGGCAGGAAGCAGCTGGTACTACCTGCGCTATATGAGTCCGCAAGCCGGTAAATTGGTTGATGAAGAAGCCGTGCGTTATTGGCAGGAAGTGGACCTGTATGTCGGAGGGAGCGAGCACGCCACCGGCCACTTGCTATATAGCCGTTTCTGGCACAAGTTTTTGCACGATCTGGAAATAGCACCTACAACAGAACCTTTCCGGAAGTTGATCAACCAGGGTATGATCCTGGGAAATTCGGCCGTAGTATACCGCGTTGAAGGGAAGAATACCTTTGTGAGTTACGGGCTGCGAAAACAATACAAAACCACTAAAATCCATGCAGATGTGGCCCTGGTAAACAGCAGTGATGAGTTGGATGTAGAGGGGTTCAAAGCCTGGCGTGACGATTTGGGCAATGCTGAGTTTATATTGGAAGATGGCAAGTTTAAGGTGGGGCGTGAGGTAGAAAAAATGAGTAAGCGCTGGTATAATGTCGTCAACCCGGATGACATTTGTGCACAGTATGGGGCAGATACCTTGCGCATGTATGAAATGTTCCTGGGACCCCTGGAACAGTCCAAACCCTGGAATACGGCAGGTATCTCAGGCGTACATGGTTTTCTGCGTAAACTCTACCGCCTGTACGTACAAAACGATTCCCTGTTGGTCAACGAAGAAAAGGCAGATAAAAAGGAGCTAAAGGCTTTACATACCCTTCTTAAAAAGGTAACGGAAGATATGAATACCTTCTCCTTTAATACCAGCATCAGCGCCTTTATGATTTGTGTAAACGAGCTAACAGAGCTCAGGTGTAGCAAACGTGAAATATTAGAGCCTTTGGCCATTTGCTTATCGCCCTTTGCTCCTCACCTCGCAGAGGAACTGTGGCATAAATTAGGGCACGCTACAGGTATTTCCCGGGTAGATTTTCCGGCCTATAACGAAGCGCATTTAGAAGAAGATGCTTTTGTCTACCCGGTAGCTTTTAATGGCAAGATGCGTTTTAAACAGGAACTGCCCCGCAATGCGTCCAAAGAGTCGGTGGAAAAGGAGGTAATGCAAAACGAAAAGACCAAACACTACCTTGAAGGCAAGACCCCTAAGAAGGTTATTGTGGTGCCGGGCAAAATTGTGAACATAGTGGTATAGTCTCATTTCTAAAGGAAGAGGGCCTTACCCATATTGTTTCAAAGCCTGTTTCTACTGTATTTTCGGCATGGGCATAAGCCGAAAGTGTAAGGAAGAGGAACCTTTCTTGCGCATATTGGTTTTTTACTACATCTTAGCCTTGCGGAGTGGGAATAACCTTTAAACAAAAGGTTAGAGGCCTCGATAAAACCAGGCTTCTGAAGGATGTGCTTCTTAATGAGGAAGCATTTGGAATAATGAAATGAAGGGAAAAGAAAAGGAAAAACGACTTAACTTTTTAGAGAATGTCTCGGTAATCGTCAAATCAAGTGGCTTGCTGATCTGGTTTATCGTATTCCTTTTAGCCCTTTTGGAGATCAAGCGGTATTACAATATCGACCTCATTCCGGGATATGACTCTTCGGTAGATGATGTGTATGGGTATATGCGCGGTACGCTTTCCGAATTTGCCAAATCATTTAAATAGTATGATAGGACAATCTTTTGGCATTGCTTTTGTTTTTAAATAGGATGATGTCAACAAAGTCAATACCATGAAGAAAATAGGTTTAGTTGCTTTATTGGGCTTGAGTTTTATACAGTTCTCTTTCGCCCCAGAGTTGCCCGGTGAAGATTTGCGTAAAGTGGAAAACAATGCCTTTAAGGTAGGTGAGTATTTGAAGTACCGCATCCATTATGGCATTATAGACGCAGGGATCGCAGAGCTTACCATTAAAGAAGTGGTTAGCCGAAACGGAAGACCCACCTATCACATGGTAGGCACAGGACGTACCGTGGGCATGGCTGAATGGTTCTTTAAAACCCGCGATCGGTATGAAACCTTTGTAGACCAGGAAAGTGTTTTGCCCTGGGAATTTATACGCGATGTAAACGAAGGCGGATACATCATTAAGCGCCACCTCATATTCGATCATTTCCAACATTCCGTTAAAGACCTTGAACAAGGAGGTAAAAGGTATGAACTCCCAGATATGGCGCAAGATATGCTCAGCTCTTTTTATTATGCCCGCACCTTTGACCAAAGCAAACTCAAAATAGGGGATCAACTGCCCATCACCATGTTTTTGGACCATGAGGAGTTTCCTTTTTTTCTCAGGTACACCGGAAAAGAAACCTTGAAAACCAAGTGGGGAAAGATCACCTGTCTGAAACTTAATCCTGTGGTCCAGGAAGGCAGGGTGTTTAAAGATGAAGAAACCATGACCCTTTGGGTAAGTGATGATGCCAATAAAGTACCTATACGATTGCAAACCGATTTGCGTATTGGCAGCATAAAAATGGATCTGGAAAAGTATTCCGGCTTGATACGCCCCCTGCCTTTTAAAAAATAATTGGCACTACCTTTGGAACTCTCAATTGATGTTCCATGGATATTACACCCGAAATAAAAAAACGCATTGATTTGCTGGCGGACAAATACCAGGCCAGTGGCCAGGAATTATTGGCCTACCTGGATGGTCTTTTGTATGCCGACTACAACACCTACTGGGATTATGTGCACCTCGACACACTCCTGAGCCTGCAAACGCCCAAGACCAGTATACCGGACGAGGAGATCTTCATCATGTACCACCAGATTACGGAGCTTTACTTTAAGCTCACCCTGCATGAAATAAGGCAATTGGCTTTTGAAAAAGACCTTTCGGTTGAGCTTTTTACCATAAAAATGCTCCGTATGAACCGCTACTTTGGGGCACTTACCCATTCCTTCGGGGTAATGGAAAAAGGTATGGACCGGCAGCAATTTCTCAATTTCCGGATGTCTTTGATTCCGGCCAGTGGTTTTCAAAGCGCTCAGTACCGTATGATAGAGATAGGCGCTACGGATTTCATTAACCTGGTGGATAAAAACTACCGGGAGGAAATGCGTGCAGATAAAGCAGGTATTGAAAAAATGTATGAGCGCATTTATTGGAAAGATGGGGCAACCCTTGCAGATACAGGGGCCAAAACCCTAACCTTAAAGCAGTTTGAAGAAAAATATACAAGCAAACTTCTACGCATGGCGCATAAATACGAAGCCTGCAATCTTTGGAGAAGGTATAAAGCATTACCCGATGCGGATCAAAAGAATAAAGAACTTATCGAGGCTTTTAAACTGTTCGACCTGAATGTGAATGTGAACTGGCCTTTACAGCATTACAGGACTTCTGCGCGCTACCTGGCACGCAGGCCCGATGATATTGCTTCTACAGGAGGTACAAACTGGCAGAAATACCTGCCTCCCCGTTTCCAGAAACGTATTTTTTACCCGGCTCTCTTCTCCCCACAAGAAAAAGAAGAATGGGGCAAGGGATGGGTGGAAGAAGCATTAAATGAGCCGGCATAAAAATATCAGCTATATAAATATAGCAAGTGTTTCCATTTGTTAAAGTGTTGTTATACCGCTTGTTATAATCGAGCTTAAGTCTTATGTTTGCATCCTGTTTTTTTGAATAGCAAAAACCAGTAACATCCTGATCCTTTTATGAAAAGACGCGCTAAAGCTATTTCCCTCTTTGCTGCAGGTATCCTCATTTTACTTATTGGCATAACGCTTAGCGAAACGGCTAGTCAAGATCATGAAAAAGAGAAGCTTAAGGGCGGAGCTACTGAAAGTGTCTCCAAAGAGAATATCCCGCCTAAAGTGAAATTCGGTCTTCCGGTCGATTCATTTGAAGTGGTACAGCACGTTGTGGAGTCTGGAGAAAGCTTTGGGAACATCTTACTGGCCAATGGCATAGAGTACGGGGTCATTCATCACATTGCCGAAAACTTCAAAGATATTTTTGATGTGAGGCGCCTACGCTCCGGGAAGTCCTATACCCTTTTCCACGAGGTGAAAAACGATACCAAAGTAGCCCGCTATATGGTGTACGAGCCGTCTCCGGTAAACTACATCGTTTTTGATCTACAGGATTCTGTGCAGGTATACAAAGGCGAAAAGGAAGTGAAAAAAGTAAGGAAGGAAGTGAGTGGTCTTATTCGCTCGTCTTTATATGAGTCACTGGTTTCTAAGGGGGCTTCTCCAGCGCTCACCATGCATATGGCAGATGTATACGCCTGGTCGATCGACTTTTTCCGCATACAGAAAGGCGATGCATACAAAGTGATTTACGAGGAAAACTTCATAGACGATACCGTGTCTGTAGGCATAGGGCGTATCCTGGCGGCAGACTTCAAACACGGTGGGCAGGACTTTTATTCTTTTTACTACGAAAAGGGCACGGATTATAAGGATTACTTTGACGAAAAGGGAAAGACCTTGCGGAAAGCCTTTCTTAAGGCACCGTTAAATTTCTCGCGTATAAGCAGCCGCTACACCCCAAAACGTTTCCATCCCGTGTTGAAACGTTGGAAAGCGCACCTGGGTACGGACTACGCGGCTCCCCGTGGCACACCGATTATGAGTACGGCCAATGGCACAGTAATCAAAGCAGGGTATACACGGGGCAATGGAAATTACGTGAAGGTAAAACACAACGGAACCTATACCACCCAGTACTTGCACATGAGCAAGTTTGCCAAAGGCATGAAAGTGGGAAAAGTAGTTAAGCAAGGCGAAGTAATCGGTTATGTGGGCAGCACAGGATTGGCCACCGGCCCACACGTATGTTACCGCTTTTGGAAAAACGGCAAGCAGGTAGACCCCTATGCGCAGGACCTGCCCGCAGCAGAACCCATTAAAGAGGAATACATGGCGGACTATTTAAAGTTTATGTCAGACCTCAAACTTCGCCTGGATCAAATGGAATTGCCTCAAGATAAAAAAGATGAGGTATTGATCGCCTCCGTTAAGTAAGGCTTTCCGTTAGCGCAATGTCTTTGACGCGCATTTGCAGGCTGGTCACTCCTCTGAATTCGTTTTCCTCTAAATGATAGAGCACGGAAACAGGTTTTCCCTGCCGTACGAGTTCTGCTTTATTGCCCATACCAAAGCCGATGCCCGTAAGCTCATAACCTGAAACGGGCTCCCTGAGTACCAGCCGGAGGTGTTTTCCTTCTTCGCCTACTGCTTTGCTCATGCCCGTATCGAGCAGGTTATCCGTTCGGAAAACGGGAGCTAAGTTTTGCGGCCCGAAAGGGGCAAACTGTTTCAGTATCTTATAAAAGTTACGATTCCCGGGTCCCAGAAAATCTTCGAAGCGAATCGTAGCGTCAATTTCAATTTCCGGAGTACGCAAGGCCTCGGGAATACTATTTTTCACCACTTCTTCAAAACGCTGCTTAAATACGGGGAACCGGGCTTCGGCTAAGGTCATGCCCGCTGCGTACATATGCCCTCCGAATTGCTCGAGCTCACTGCTGCAGGCCTGCAAGGCCTGGTATACGTCAAAACCCTTTACACTGCGTGCAGAACCGGCAAGCAGGCCGGGTTTACTTTGTGTAAAGACTATGGTGGGCCGGTAGTAGTTCTCAACCAGGCGGGAGGCAACAATACCAATTACTCCTTTATGCCACTTTTGATGGTATACAACCGTACTATAGCATTCCTGTTCACGGTTTTCCTCGATCTGGGCCAGGGCTTTCTCCGTTATGTCTTTGTCGAGTTGCTTGCGGTTTTCGTTATGGGTATTGATGGTAGCACTTAACGCTGCAATTTCCGCTTCGTTTTGGGACGTAAGCAAACGTACGGCAAGCGCACCATGCGCGATGCGTCCGGCCGCATTGATACGTGGTCCGATCATAAACACCACATCGTTTATGTCCATGGGTTTTTCTTCGCGTTGGGCGAGTTTTTTTAAATACCGGAAGCCCGCGCGCGGATTTTCGTTGATCAGTTTAAGGCCATAATGCGCCAGCACCCGGTTTTCCCCGCTTATAGGTACGATGTCCGCTCCAATACTTACCGCCAGTAGGTCCAACAGGGGTTCCCAGCTTTGTGCCGGCAATTGCCATTGAGCACTCAAGGCTTGCACCAGCTTAAAGCCAACCCCACAACCGCTAAGTTCATCGTAGGGGTAGAGGCAGTCTTTCCTTTTAGGGTCAAGTACCGCTGTGGCATCCGGCAATTGCTCTCCGGGCCTATGGTGGTCGCAGATAATAAAATCAATACCCATGCTTTTGGCGTGGGCCACTTTATCCAGTGCCTTAATGCCACAATCCAAGGCAATGATCAGGGAAAAGCCTTCTGCGTGAGCGTACTCGATACCTGCCTGTGAAACGCCATAGCCCTCTTTGTACCGGTCGGGAATGTAGGTGCCAATATGCGGGTAGTGTGCTGCGAGAAAAGCATACATCAGGGAGACTGCGGTAGTGCCATCTACATCGTAATCCCCGTAGATCAGGATTTTTTCTTTGGCGGCAATGGCCCGGTCAATGCGCGCAACAGCTTTGTCCATATCGCGCATCAAAAAAGGATTGTGCAGATCCGAGAGTTGCGGCCTGAAAAAGGTTTTGGCTTGCGCATAGCCGGTAATGCTACGCTTGACGAGCAGCTCGCATAATTTTACATTGATCTTAAGCGAAGCTACCAGTCGCGCAACGCTTTCAGGATCAGCAGGTGGGGTAGGTGTCCAGCGGTACTTCAACATGTGCACTAAGGTAGTGCATTGTACTTATTCTTTATGCACCTTTTGCTGAAGGTTGATTTGAATGTGGATGGAATATTTGTGGATAAGCTGGAATAGTTCGTGTACAATTTTTTCGTCCAACCCTTTTATCTTACCACTGGTTCTGCGTTGTTCCAATACTTTAAACCAGCGCTTCATTTGAAAAATAGTTACCTGGTGCTCCTCCTTTACCTCTCCGATCTGCTCAACGAGTGAAATGCGCTCTTTGAGCATGTTGAGTATTTGTTCGTCTACCTGGTCTATTTGCCCGCGAAGTTTCTCCAATTGGTGAATAAAAAGATCATCATCCAGAGATTCCAGGCGGGTTTCCAAGCGGCCCATGATTTCTTTTAAACGGGCAGGGGTAAGCTGTTGCGCTGCATCGCTCAAAGCTTTTTCAGGCGCCCGGTGCGATTCAACCATAAAGCCTTTGATCCCGAGGTCCAGCGCAGACTGACATACTTCTGCAATGAGCTCCCGCTGGCCCGCAATATGACTTGGGTCGCAAATTATGGGAATTTCGGGAGCCAGCCTGCGCAGTTCGAACATGAGCTCCCACTTGGGTTCATTTCTAAAAGGCCTGCTCTGGTATGCATAAAAGCCACGATGTATGGCAGCCAATTGGGTAAGGCCTGCTGACTGAAGGCGTTCAAGTGCACCGACCCACAAGCCAATTTCGGGGTGTATGGGGTTTTTTACCATAACCGGGATGTGCACTCCTTTTAATGCATCTGCAATTTCCTGTACATAAAAGGGATTTACGGTGGTGCGTGCACCGATCCATAAAAAATCAATACCGCTGGCCAGGGCCTCCTCTACATGCTTTGCATTTGCTACTTCTGTAGTTACGGGCAAGTGCGTAGCTTCCCCGGCAGCCTTTAACCACTTCAGTGCCGGGCTGCCTATACCCTCGAAACTGCCTGGTTTGGTGCGGGGTTTCCAAACCCCGCCCCGCAAGGCACTGATCATGCCGGTATCCGCAAGTTGCTTTGCCGTTTCCAGCATTTGCTCTTCGCTTTCTACACTGCAAGGGCCGGCTACTAATAAGGGAGCGTTTTGAGTGCCCTTTAGCCAGGGCAACACGGGTGTATCCAAATTATTCGTTTTTGTGTAGGGCCAAAATGGGCGTATGGCTATGGTAGGCCAGTTTTTTGGTTAAGCTGCTGTGAAAAAGCCCTTCGAAGAAGCCATACTTTTTGGTCATGGAAGCAATGAGGTCGGTATTGTGCTCTTCGGCATGCTGAAGCACGGCCTCTTCCAGCTTTTGATTTTTTACCAGGCAAAAAGAGTGGGAAACGCCTTCCAGCGCACTGGAAAGGTGCTCGCGGCTGCCTTTCTCACCATAGGTATGCTGGATGTGTAAAATATCTATATGTGCCCCATAGAGCAGTGCAAACTTCTTGAGCCTTGCCAACGTAAATTCATCTTCGGCACGTTTAAGCTCCGAACAAAAAGTAATGTGTTTAAAGGAGTTAAATTCTGCTTTAGGTGGGATAACCAACACGGGAATCCGGGCGTTTTCAATAACAGATGCCGCATTGCTGCCAATAAGGATTTCTTCTATACCGCTGGCTCCATGTGTGCCCATCACGATGATGTCAAATTCGCCACTTTTTGATCTATCTCGTATTAAGCGTATGGGGTTGCCCATGACCACATCTGTACTAATGGAGAGGTTTTCACTGCTGAGCTCTTGCTCAAAGTTCTTCATATTTACCTCTGCATTTTTTTTCATGGCCTCGAGCAATGAGCTCATGGAGATACCGCGTTCACCATAAGGCAGGTCATACGCGGTAAAGAGTTGTATGGAGCCCCCTGTTCTTTTGCAGATGTCGAGGGCAAAGGGAAGCGCCTTTCGGCTTTGTTCAGAAAAATCAGTTGGAAATAAAATACGCATAATGGGTTATTTTTTTTTGCGGGTTTGAGCGTCTACGGCAGCAAGGGTTACCATATTTACAATTTCGCGTAAACCGGCACCCATTTGCATTACATGAGCAGGCTTGTTCAGGCCAATTAAGAAAGGGCCCAATGCTTCTGCTGCTTCAAAGCTTTGCAACATCTTATAGGCTATATTGCCTGCTGCCAGGTTAGGAAATATAAATATGTTCGCCTTTTGCTTCACTAAATTACTAAAGGGAAAGGACTCTTCGAGCAATTCGCTATTTAAAGCAAAGTTCGCCTGCATTTCCCCATCCACGATTAAATCAGGGTGTTCCTTACGTAAAATTGCCGTGGCCTTTTTCATTTTATAGGCGGTGGCGGTTTTGCTGCTGCCAAAGTTGCTGTAACTAAGCAGGGCAATCTTCGGCTTTATGTTGATGCGCCTGGCGATTTTAGCGGTTTGTACAGCGACCTCCACCAGCTCCTCTGCGGTAGGGTCTTCTATGAGCGTAGTATCGCTGAAAAAAAGCGGGCCACGTTTGCTGAGCATAATGTAGAGGCCGGCTACTTTTTTTATTCCCGGTTCAGGACCTATCATGTCAAACAGGGGTTGTACCACCTCCGCATACTTACGGGTTACCCCGCTAATAAAAGCATCGGCATCATTTGCTTCCAGCATGGCTGCACCAAAATAATTGCGGTCGCGTACTTTTTTCCGGGCATCAAAGAGCGTTACACCTTTGCGATGCATCTTGTTATACAGGATTTGGGCATAACGTTCAGAGAGTTCCGGGTTTTCCATTGTATCTAGAATGGGCAGGTCCTCGATGCCCAGGTTATGCTCCTCTATAAGCTCCAGTATGCGCTCACGCTTACCCAGTAGAATAGGCCTGGCCAGGCCTTCGTCCACCACAATTTGCGCAGCTTTAAGCATTTTGAAGTTGTCCGCTTCAGCCAGCACTACGCGTTGTGGCGCCCTGCGGGCTTTTTCCTGTGCCAGGCGAATAAACTTGTCGTCACGCCCCAGACGTTTGAGCAGGTCTTCTTTATACCTGTTCCAGTCACTGATGGTGATACGCGCCACATCGCTCTCCATAGCTGCTCTGGCTACTGCCGGTGCAACGGTGGTGATCAACCTCGGGTCAAAAGGTTTGGGGATGATGTATTCTTCACCAAATGCAAGGTTGGTCTGGTCGTAGGCCAGGTTTACTATTTCGGGAACCGGCTCCTTCGCCAGTGCGGCAATGGCTTTTACAGCGGCCAGCTTCATTTCTTCGTTGATTTTTTTCGCTCTCACATCCAGTGCACCTCTAAAGATAAAAGGAAAACCAAGTACGTTATTCACCTGGTTGGGGTTGTCAGACCGGCCGGTGGCCATAATCACGTCTTCCCTGGCACTAATTGCATCCGCGTAAGCGATTTCAGGATCAGGATTGGCCAGGGCAAACACCACGGGTTTGTCAGCCATTGATTTTACCATTTTTTTAGAAAGTACCCCGCCTTTACTTAGCCCGACAAAAACATCGGCCCCTTCTACCGCATCGGCCAGGGTCTTCAAATGGGTCTTGCGCTGAAATTCCTTTTTTTCATCGTTGAGTTCCTCTTCTTCGCGCTGGTGGCTGATCACGCCCTTGCTATCCAGCATCAAGAGATTTTCCGGTTTTACCCCACAGCTGATGTAAAGCCTGGCACAGCTTACGGCACTGGCCCCTGCACCATTAAACACAACGTTTACTTTCGCAATATCCTTTCCGGCTAACTCAAGCGCATTCAGCAAAGCGGCAGCGGTTATGATAGCGGTTCCGTGCTGGTCATCGTGCATAACCGGGATGTCCATTTCTTCCCGTAGGCGTTGCTCGATGTAAAAGCATTCCGGTGCTTTTATGTCTTCCAGGTTTATGCCACCAAAAGTGGGCTCCAGCGCCTTTACGGTCTGGATAAAGCGTTCGGGGTCTTTGGCATCCAGTTCCAGGTCGAAGACATCAATATCTGCGAATATCTTAAAGAGTACCCCCTTACCTTCCATTACAGGTTTGCTGGCTTCGGGGCCTATGTCGCCAAGGCCTAGTACAGCGGTCCCATTGCTGATCACTCCAACCAGGTTGCCCCGGGCCGTGTATTTATATACGGCATCGGGATCTTCATGAATTTCTTTACAAGGCTCTGCAACACCGGGAGAGTAAGCAATTGAGAGATCGCGCTGGCTGTTGCTGGGCTTGGAGGGGATGACTTCAATTTTTCCCGGACGGCCTTCACTGTGGTAGTCAAGTATGTCCTGCCTTTTGCTCTTTTTGGGCATGCTGGTTTCGGAATTTCGCTAAAGATAGAAACTGAGCCCCGCATGCGGGAGCCTTTCAATACAAAAAGTTGTTGTAGGGGAAGCGAATGGCGTGAATATCAGCAACCATGGCGTACAGCTTATCTTTTAATTCCTGTATGTTCTCACCGTCCTTGGCACTAATGAATAAGCTTTGTACATGGTCTCCATTGCTCATCCAGGTTTTACTCCAATCGCCCAGGCTGTAATTGCGTTTGGTCTTTGGTTGAATGTCGTC
Organism: Owenweeksia sp.; assembly: GCA_028285465.1. Taxonomy (GTDB): domain Bacteria; phylum Bacteroidota; class Bacteroidia; order Flavobacteriales; family Schleiferiaceae; genus JANQPD01. The sequence goes on from JANQPD010000087.1 coordinate 16,422, forward strand.
TTCCTCCAGGGCCTCGTAGGTATACCTATCAATTTTATTAAACACCATCAAGGTGGGTTTCACGTGTCCGTCCAATTCGGCCAATGTTTTGTTTACCGACTCAATTTGTTCTTCGAAGTTCGGGTGCGAGATGTCTACTACATGCACCAGCACATCGCTTTCACGTACTTCATCCAGGGTGGATTTAAACGACTCTACCAGTTGAGTGGGGAGTTTCCGGATAAAACCAACGGTATCACTCAATAAAAAAGGAAGGTTGCCGATGACCACTTTACGTACTGTGGTGTCTAAGGTGGCAAAAAGCTTGTTTTCAGCAAATACCTCGGATTTGCTTAATATGTTCATCAAGGTACTTTTGCCCACATTGGTATAGCCTACAAGTGCCACGCGTACCAATGCCCCCCTGTTCCCGCGTTGCGTAGCCATTTGCTTGTCAATTTTAGCCAATTTGCTTTTCAGACGGGTAATTTTGTCGCGGATGATCCTGCGGTCGGTCTCGATTTCCGTTTCACCGGGGCCTTTCATGCCGATCCCACCTTTTTGCTTACTCAAGTGTGTCCACATATTGGTAAGGCGCGGGAGCAGGTATTGGTATTGAGCCAGCTCTACCTGGGTGCGTGCATATGAAGTTTGGGCACGGGCAGCAAAAATGTCAAGAATAAGATTAGTACGGTCCAATACCTTACAATCAAATATCTTTTCCAGGTTTTTCAACTGGGAAGGACTAAGCTCATCATCAAAGATGGCCATATCCGTTTTATTTTGCTTTATATAGGCCGCGATTTCGGCAATCTTTCCACTGCCCAAAAAGGTCTTGGGATGAGGGGTATCTATCTTCTGTGTAAATTTCCTGGTAACCGCAGCCCCCGCTGTATCGGCAAGGAAGGCCAGTTCGTCCAGGTACTCGGCTGCTTTCTCCTCTTTTTGAAACAGGCTAATAACACCAATGAGTACAGCGTCCTCACGTTCTTTTGTTTTTGTCCTGCGTGCCTCTATCATGCCATAAAACTAGGCCATACCGTCCAGGGTATGCGCGAGAGCATAAGTACCAGGCCCAACAGGAAGAAAATGGCTAGCGTTTTATGCTTTTTAGTAGCGTCATCTATTCTTTTTGCGCGGCTATAGCCTATGGTAATCAAGGCTACGGCAATAATCATGGTGGCTATGTGCTCTACTGCATAAAGCCGGGAGGTAGGATCGCTCATCATGTCGGGCGCATGCAAAGCAGCTTTTACCACGGGACTTACAAAATAGAGGATCAGGCCGAAAACAAATTGCAGGTGCGCCGCAATAAGCGTGAACAGGGCAAGCTTTTTATCTCCTGCATTAAAGGGTTTTTTGCGGAACCATTTACTCAGAAAAACAAGACCTGCAATTAACGTGAGGCTCAATAACAGATAGGGCCAAAAAGAATGAAGGTGCTTCAAGCCTGTATACATGCGAAAAAAAATTTCGGTAAAAATAAGGCTTAGAGCGGTATCCTATATAAAATTAGGATGGCTGTTGTTAGCGGTCTTAATTTTTTTAAGCGAGTTCAACACATAGTTAAGCTTCCGCATGGGAACAAAACTAAGGTCAAACTTTCGGATGTACTTTTTACCGTTTTCTGTTTTTAAGTGAATGGTAAGCTTCTTTTGCAAGAGCCCTTCTTTGTATTCAAAGTTGGTGATCATGCGTTTCGGGAACTCATAACGCGTATTAGCAGGCGAAGAAAACTTACCAAACAACAAAGACTTGGCAGTGATGTGAATGATCTCGTATTCGTCTTCGTAACGGAAATAGTTCACACGGACAAAGGCAAGTCCGATGATCATTGCACCTGCAACAAAGGCAGGGATGTGATTTTCAAAATAATAGCTTAAGGATCCGTGTACATTAGATAGCAGTACATCTGCTACAATTACTAAAAGTAAGAAAATGAGTACGATCCTAAAAAATAAAAATAGTTTTTTATTACATACAGGCATAATACAGGGGTACTAGGGGTTATTAATATTTTGCAAATGTAATACGCGTCCTACGAATTTTTGGTATGTTTTAATGTTAAAATATGATTAACTTAATTTTTCTATATATGGTTTTCATTAACTTGAAAAGCAAGTAATTCATTATGAAGCGGGTTTAATGGCTGGAATTTTGTAAAAAAAAATCCCCTTCTGCATCGCAGAAGGGGATCCATAGCTTTGGTCAGCCAAACTAATCAACCAAAACCACGAGATATTTAGATGTTTTCCAGAACGCTTGCGGGTTTAAAATCTCCAAAGCTGTGATCTTTTCATCGACTTTGGTAAACGTATATGCGTCAGTTGGGTGGTTGCTAACGAGCCTCGCTTTATCATCCTCAAGATCTAAAGGGATGGTAGTAATTTTGGTGATGTCTATTTTGGTGAAGTAAGCTTTATTGAAATCCGTTGCAAGGGTTTTGGTGCTACCGATGCCTATTACGCCCCCTTTTTTCACGAGCACGTCATTTTCTTTTAGGTCACCGTATGTACCAACCGCATAATAGGCCGTATTGAGGTCTTCTGTTTGTTTTTCAATTACCTCAGATTTGGCTCTATTGGTAGAATCGGCATACACCAGGCGTGCGTTTAAACGACTCATCTCAAAGTTCATAGAGGCAAGATCCTCTTTGAGGATAATCACCTGCTGGTCTTTTGCTTCTATTTCGGCATTCAGGTTGGCTACCATGCGCTTAAACTTTCCTACTTCTATACTGTAGCGCTTTACTTTATCATTCAGACCTTTAATGGTTTCCTTGTTCTGCGAAAGCAATTCATTAATGGCTTCCACATCTTGTAGCACCTGTTCCCTGGCCGAAGAGGAGTTTTCAAAACCTTTTCCCTCTTTGGCCGCTTGTATAGATTCTTCCCGCTCGCGGATGGTGGCTAAATTTTCCTGGATACTGGCAAAAGAAGATACAAAGTCATTGATCAAAGAATCTTTTTGCGCATTTTCCATGCGTAATTCGGCATTCTCCGAACTCAGTTTGGCATTCTCTTCCTTCACCTCCTGGTTACAGGCTATTGCTAAAGGAACGGCCAATAGTGTTAAAAGTGCTTTTCTCATGGTTTAATAAATTATGATTAGTGGATTTGAAAGTAAGCAAAATCGCCACCGAAAAATCTGTGTTACGCCTTTTAGTTGTAACGATATGTTAGTCAAATCATTATAGTCAAACTATGAAAGCTAAGCTCAGACGCTGTGTGCCAAAATGGAGCACACTGGGGAAACAATACCCATCAAAATGAAAATGGATCGTCAGGAAACTGCTGTGCATGATAGGCTTCTACAAGCCCTGCTGTACTCGCATCCAATCCGGTAGCTTTCTCCTCTTTATTCAGTAAAGCAGGTAGAATAGAACCAGCCAGTTGTTTGCCAAGTTCTACGCCCCACTGATCAAACGAGTAGATGTTCCACAGAACACCCTGAACGAATATCTTGTGTTCATAGCAGGAAATAAGCTGACCCAGGATATAGGGCGTAAGCAAAGGAGCTATAATAGAAGTAGAAGGTTTGTTGCCTTCAAAAACCTTATAAGCGAGAAGTTGCTCAATTTCTTCCTGCTGCATTCCTTTTTCTTCAAGTTCAGCTTGCACCTCATCTTTCGTTTTTCCGCGCATTAAGGCCTGCGTTTGTGCGAAAAAATTGGCCATGAGCTTGGGGTGATGGTCACCCAGGCGGTAATGTGAATTGCTAAAACCAATGAAGTCGCAGGGAATTACGCGCGTTCCCTGGTGGATCAGCTGGTAAAAAGCATGTTGCCCGTTTGTGCCGGGCTCTCCCCATACAATAGGCCCGGTTCCATAGGTTACTTTTCTGCCATTCCGGTCTACACTTTTTCCGTTGCTTTCCATATTTCCTTGCTGGAAATAGGCAGCAAAGCGATATAAATTCTGGTTGTAGGGAAGAATTGCCTCGCTTTCAGCTCCGAGAAAATTTGTGTTCCATAGCCCGATAGCAGCCATAAGCATTGGGATATTTTCCCTAAAAGGGGCATGTCTGAAATGCTTATCCATACTATGGGCGCCCTTGAGGAGTTTCTCAAAGTTTTCAAAGCCTAAGCCTGCACAAAGTGAAAGCCCTATAGCCGACCAGAGGGAATAACGACCGCCTACCCAATCCCAAAATACAAACCTGTTGGCTTCATCTATGCCAAAGGCGGCTACTTTGTCGCTATTTGTAGAAATGGCGACAAAGTGATCGGCAATATCCTGTTCGCTCCCGCCTTTTCTCAAAAACCAATCCCTTGCGCTTTGTGCATTTGTCATGGTTTCCTGGGTGGTAAAGGTTTTGGACGCGATGATAAAAAGCGTTTCCTCTGCTGCAAGCTTATGGAGCACTTCACTGAGGTGCGCTCCATCAATGTTGCTTACGAAATGACACTGTACATGGGCTAAGTGATAGGGCTTTAAAGCCTCATACACCATTTGTGGCCCCAGGTCGCTTCCCCCGATGCCTATGTTTACAATGTGTTTAACGGGTGTTTTTTTGAAGCCCAGCCATTCTCCCTGCTGTATTTTATCGGCAAAGGTTTTCATTTGGGCCAGTACTTTTCTTACCGCTGGCATTACGTCCTCCCCATCTACAAATACGGCTTCATCGCTAAAATTGCGCAGTGCAGTATGCAGCACGGCCCGCTTTTCCGTTTGGTTGATTTGTGCCCCTTTGAACTGAGCCTCTATGGCTTCACTCACTTTAGCTTCTTTTACCAAACCGGCAAGGAGCGAGATCGTCTCTTTGGTAATCCGGTTCTTAGAGAAGTCAACAAGCAATTCTTCGAAACGCAGGCTAAGGCTTTTAAAGCGGAGGGAGTCGTTTAAAAACCAATCCCTCAGATGCTGACCTTTAATTTGTTTGTAATGCTTTTTTAAGCTGGCCCAGGCCTCAGTTTCGGTTGGATCAATATTTGGCAGCATGTTAAACTTCTTATAATGGGCTAAAATAAGTAAGCCACTTAAACCTCTAGTGGTTATTTTAGCCAACTTTAAAAAAGAAAGAACATCCTCTACTTATGACGAAGAATCCCAATGCTGCGGTGCGCTTTGCACGACCTGCCAAAGAATCTTTCAGAAATGCCCTTACGGCCAGGGTAAAGCAGTATTTTGAAGAAGCAGGATACAGCAATAAGGCCAATGCTAAGATGGTAATGAAAACCATTGGCATGCTTGCCTTGTATTTTATTCCGTATGCTGCTTTGTTTTGGTTAGGCACCAGTGGCTGGGCAGTTATTGGCTTGTATGTTATTATGGGCTTTGGCATGTCGGGCATTGGAATGGGGGTTATGCATGATGCCATTCACGGGGCGTATAGCAGCAAAAGAAAGGTAAACAAGATCATAGGCTCCACCATTTACCTCATAAGTGGAAACGCAGCCACTTGGCGCATTCAACACAATGTACTGCACCATACGTTTACCAATATAGAGGGGCTTGACGAAGACATGGAAACATCCGGGCTTATCCGTTTGCACCGCTCGCAGCCCTGGAAGCCGGCTTATCGCTTTCAAAAATGGTATGCGCCTTTTGTATATGGCTTGCTCACACTCAACTGGGTAATTGCCAAAGACTTTAAGCAACTGGTAAAATATTACCGGGCCGGCCATGCCGGAAAAGGAGAGGATACCATCCGGAAAGAATGGTCTGTGTTGGTGGTCACGAAGGCTATATACTTCACTCTTTTTGTGGTATTGCCGATCATTTTCGTTCCGGCTGCCTGGTATTGGGTGGTTTTAGGTTTTATAAGCATGCATTTCGTTGCAGGCATGGTGCTGAGCTATGTGTTTCAGCTGGCGCATATGGTTGAGGGCGTGCAGGCACACGATGTACCGGAAGAAGGACAGACAATGGATGAGTGGATGGAACACCAATTGCAGACTACGGCAAACTTCGCGCGTAAAAATGCCTTGGTAAACTGGTTTGTGGGCGGACTTAACTTTCAGGTTGAACATCACCTGTTTCCCACGATTTGTCATATCCATTACCCGGCTCTTGCAGAAATAGTACGGAAAACAGCAAAAGAATTCGGCTTACCTTACCAGGAATACAGGCGCATGCGCGATGCTTTAAGGGCACACAACCGCCACTTAGATCTTATGGGCGTTAGGCCGTAGCTTAACCGTTTACAGCCTGCACAGCTTTAATTTGCCCGGGAAGCATTTGCTGCAGCAAATTATTGATGCCTTGTTGTAGGGTTTGGGTTGAAGAAGGGCAGCCGGAGCAGGCACCCTGGAGAAGTACGTTTACCGTACCGCTTTCTTCCTGGTAATTCAGAAACTTTATGTTGCCCCCATCCTGCGCTACTGCCGGAGTTACGTATTCTTCCAGGAGTTCTACAATGCGTTTTTCGATCGCGTCATATGCTTCGGGTGCTTTTTCTTCCGGGTGTTTTTTTAGGGCCTCTCCCTGGGTGGTTTGTGCCTCCGGTGTTTCTTCTAACTGTTTTAGGGCATTTTCATCTAAAACAATCCCTCCTTCGGCTACATAATCCCGAATGAGTTCGCGCATTTCGAGGGTAATGTCGTCCCATTCCACGATGTCGTATTTGGTGATAGCAAGGTAATTGCTGCTTATAAAGACTTCTTTAACAAAGGGATAATGAAAGAGCCTTACAGCCAGGGGAGAAGGTTTTGCCTCTTCAATATTCTTGAATTCTATATGATCCCTTTCAATGAGGCGTTTGTTTGCCACAAACTTGAGCACGGCCGGGTTGGGGGTCATTTCGGCATATACGCTTACGGGAATTTTAGGGGTCGCATCCATCTCCATAAAAATTTTGGCAAAGATAACGGATAGCGGCTCGCCTGTTGTGTGATGTGTACTTTTGTCTTTCCGCAAATAAGTAAATACTATTGGAGTATGATCATACGTGATGTAAAAGGCAAAAACCCCCATATGGGCGAAGATTGTTTTATAGCCGAGAATGCCACCATTATAGGCGATGTGCAAATGGGAGATCAGTGTAGCATTTGGTATGGAGCCGTGGTCCGGGGAGACGTACACTACATTAAAATGGGGAACAAGGTAAATGTACAGGACAATGCCACTTTACATTGTACCTACCAAAAACACCCACTCAACATTGGGAATAACGTAAGTATAGGGCATAATGCTATTGCACACGGTTGTACCCTTCACGATAACGTGCTTATTGGTATGGGGGCTGTAGTAATGGACGGTTGCGTGGTAGAAAGCAATTCTATTGTAGCTGCTGGTGCCGTTGTGCTGGAAGGTACCCATATTCCTTCGGGTTCTATTTATGCCGGGGTACCGGCCAAAAAGGTAAAGGACATTACAGAAGAGCTTGTTTCAGGAGAAATAAACCGCATAGCCGACAATTATGTGATGTACAGCGGTTGGTTAAAAAAGAAGCACAGGTTATAACTAGCGCAATTCGTCCAGTGCCCGCTCCAGGATCTGGTCTGTTCCGGAGGCATTTACGGCCGGGTCATTATCTACCTTAATATCCGGAGGAATACCTAATTCAATGTTATAGCCGTTAGGCAACAGGCTAATGGTGCCGCTAAAACGGTAGCGCCATCCGTTGGGCAGTTCAAAATCTATGGGCAGGCCACCTCCGCCCCCCGTTTGATCGCCAATGAGGGTTACATGCGCATAATTGCTTAAAATGGCGGTAAATGTGTTGGTGGCCGAATAACAGCTGCGGTTTGTTAGCACCACAAGCGGGCCCTCATAATGGCCTTCATCAGAGGGCCCTAAGCTAATGCTCAGGCCGTTCCCAAAATCATTTATCCCGGGTCCCGTTTTTTCAAAGGTGCGCAGTACTTCTTTTCGCTCTGGCACGAGCCTTTGCACGAGGGCATAAGCGTTGTTTAAACGGCCGCCACCGTTATCGCGCACATCAAAAATAAGCCCCTTGGTTCCCTTCATGTCTGCCAGCATTTTATTGAGCCCTTCCGTGCTTATAGTGCTCGAAAAGCTTCCATAATAAACGTAGCCTATGGAATCTATAATGGTATAACGTAACCCTCCGGCTATGCTATGTCCGGCTCCCAGGTAATGGCGTTCTATTACATCAAAATTGAAGTTTACCGGGTAATCCAGGTACCAGTTCCAGTTTCGTCCCAGGTCAAAGGGGCTGAATAGGTTTACATGGCCGTCACGTAAATCGTAGAGCATGGAGTCGAGCACATCAAACAAGGCCTGGTCACTCATGTTCTCGGTAATCTCAGGCTGGTAGTGCACTCTTACAGAGTCCCAATTGATGTTTTTCAGCTCAAAAAAGCTGTATTTCTCTTTAACGGTCTGGTAAAGAGATTCAAAATTTCCCTGGGGGCTATTGGCGGGGTTTTCATCGATCAACAAACGCTCGCAGCTTGCTATAAAGAGCGCTATACCCAGCAGGAAAAAAGACCGGACTATACTCATAATCGGGAGATAAAGGATAAGTGAATGTAGTGCTGTGCCAACTGTATTTTATTGGGAAGTTCGAGCTGCGCATACTCCCAGCGATAGGCGAGGGCCAGGTAGTTTTCGGCACTTAACTGCCAATAGAGTTCGGTTTTGTTTTCCCACATAAAGAGATTCTGCCAACTTTCAAAACTCTTGTAGCCTGTTTCTCCGGCTGTAGAAGGCTTGATATAGCCTGGGCGCAATACATAACCCACTAAGGGTAAAGCCAGTTGGTATTGCAGGGTGAAATTTTGTGCGAAAAGGGTAAAATGCCGTTGCGCGGAAGCGTGTAAGCCCAAAGCAAAAAAACCATTAAAATTGAAGTTATTGTTGGCATATTGGCGCACATCCCGGTAATCCCAAATGTTGATCGAGGAAAGCCCTCCGTGCAGCTGCCACTTCCTTCTTTTTAACAGGCGGTAGCCAATGCGGTAGTTCAGCCTCCCTCCTATGAGCAAGGCACTGGCCGGCGCTTCCGGGTTAACATCCGGGGAGAGTATTCCCCCGCTGCCGTGTAATTCAAGTTCATCGTTCCAGCGTTTGCCAAAGCTCTTAAACCCTATACCCAGGTTTCCCAGGTGGCCGGAATAGCTTACGGGCGATAGGCTTCCGTCTTTAACGACCTGATAGGCATAACCGAGATGGTAAGTGAGGTAATGGCCTTTTGCCACCTGTCCGTCACAAAAAACAAAAGCAATAAAAGCGAAAAAACTACTTAATGTCCAACGTATCACAGCGATTTTAAATAAAGGGTTTGAAGGTAATCAGGAGATTTCTTTGTCACAAACTGCACACTGTCGTTTCCACTGAGGGCACGCACAAAAGCGTATACCCGGCAAGGATCATAGTCAAAGTCTGCAGGAGTTTTGTGCGCTATGCTTAATAAGGTGTCGCCCTGGCGTATCCCGCGTGCGTAGGCATCTCCCGCCAGGTGAATGCTGGTAACCCGGAAAATACTGTCTCTTAGGCCTGGCACAAACCCGAAAGTTTTCTGATATCCATACGTTATGTCTTTTTCCCGAACAGAAAATCCTATGCGCTTATTCGTATAATCCAGGTAAAGCACAAAGTTTTCCAGTAAGCGGTTGCCCACTTTGCTCTTGCTCCTTGCTTCAAGAGAAACGACAGGCTCATATACGCGGGTTTTCCCCATATGTAAGGCACTGGCCCTGAGGATGTAGTTGCTGTCTAAAAAAGTGCCGAAAAGCCCTTCCGAACTGCCGTCAAGAGCCTTACTTCTAAGGTAATGCTTTAGTGATTTTCCCATTTTCTTTTTTGCCCGTGCGAGCTGCAGGTCAATGCCACCTCCGCTACCCAGGTCCAGAAGTACCTTCTCAAAGGCAAAAGAATCTACGGCTATATCCAGCCGCGGGCGACTATGCGCAAAGTGCATATCGGTAAAGAAAAAGTCCTCTTCTTTTCCCAATGTATCGCTGCTTAACTCGATGAGTTGGCGCTGGTAATCGATGCGCCAGTTTGCATGCCTGATGATGTTGTTGCCTAATATACCAGCCCAGGAGATGCATTCAATAGCAGAGGGTTCCGGCCAATCTACTACGATAGCCGTGGAATTGTAAAAGGTAACTCCTCCAATTTGCAGGGTATCCAGCATTCCCACGGGCAGTTTTTTCTTTTGCCCCCGCGAGTCACGCGTAGTTATACGGGTTCTGCTTTTCAACTTTAGTGAATCCGCTAGGGCACGGCTGATTACAGTACTTGAAGCACCGGTATCGAAAATAAAAGGGTATGTATTGCCTCGAATAGATACGTTTATCACGATGAGTTTGCTGCCGTAATCAAAAGGCAACTGGGCGTGGAAATCGGAACCGGCAACCCCTGAGGTGTTTCTAAGTCTTTGGTAGCTGCTGCTTATACAAGATGTAACCCACAGACATATAACCACCAGGCAGAGCCACCAGGTTTTCATTTCAACGTGATCTTTATATCCATTGGGCCCTGGAGGGTGACCAACTGGTCTTCCAACGCAGGCGGACCAAAGGTACCCCGTACGTTGTTGCTGAAGCCATACTTTTCAGTAGGCATACCCAGCAAATTCTTATCAAGCTTTTTATTGCTATTGGCATCGTGAAAGGCAGAAACGGCATAACGACCGGGAGGCAGGCTAAGGCTTACTTTTTGTGCGCGCTCTTTCACAGTGGCTACGGCTTTAACTACTTCTTTCCCTTGCTCGTCTACTACTTTGTAAAAGATATCGCCTTTCAATTCCGTATAGCCATCAAAGGAAATGGTTAACGTCTGCTTTTGTACATTCATAGAAGCATGGCTTAAAGACAGAAGAAAAGATAGAAGAAGAATTTGCATGCTACAAAGCTATGCAGGATTAAGGTAAAACGCTACCGGATCAGTACCAAAGATCCTTGTTTGTTTACCTGGATCGGCTTCCCGTCATCATTGGTATTCACCATTTTCATACTCAAACGCCACATATATACGCCGGCATTTAGTTTTTTGCCCTGGCTGCTGCCATCCCAGGCATGATCCTTAGCAGCAGAGGTGGTTTCAAATACCAGGCGGCCCCAACGATCAAATACACGTAAACCGTATTCCAGTACCTGGCAGTCAGGATTATACTTTACTTCAAAGTGGTCGTTGAGATTGTCTCCGTTAGGGGTAAACGCATTAGGTACGAACACCTGGCAACCCTTGTAGTTAGGTTGCAACTGCTCTTCTTTTTGCGCCTGGGCAGTAAAGCCTACCAACACAAAAAGCGCAAGAAAAAGCGTGTTACGTATTGCTATATGCATACTCATAGAGTGCAAATATATTATAATGCTTCCTTTATCATAACAAGCTGTAGGCCAGATGGGGCATCACTTATTCAGGGACGCCATTTTAATGATAAACGGAAATTACCGGGGAATCAATCGAAATCCAAAGTAAGCTTAAAGCGCAATATACGACCATTATCTGTATCTGCCACGTACAGGATCTGGTTGAAGTAGGCAACCGCTTGCGGCCGGTTGAACTGGGTGATGCCTTCTCCGCTTCCGCCAAAGCTGGCTTTTTGGTATTTGGTGATGCCTGTTGCTGCCGGAGGTAAAACGCCTTCGAGACCGGTGAGGGTAAATTGATAAAGGGAATCTGTTTGCCCGTCTACCACAAAAATGTAGCGAGTGGCGTCACCCGCTACGGTTACATCATAAGGCTGACTGAATTTACCGGGGCTGTTTATGAAACCACTGGCTTTGCTGGTATCGCTACTGGCAAGGATGCGGGGCCGGAACTCTGCACCAAATTCACTCTCAATGAACTCAATGTATTGCACTTTCAGCGCATTGTTGGCATCAAGAGAGGTATATAAAAAGTCACGGCTGTTGCTGGCCGTTATTTGTGGGGGTTGGGTAAAGGTGCTCAAGCCGAAGGGCATCTGGAAATAATCATTAAACAGGCCGCTGCTGGTATTTACAGATACGCGTGAGATCAAAGCATCATCGTTTCCGAAGAGGAAAACAGCATCGTTGGGACCTAATACGGAACTGCCCCCCGGACCACTGCGGCTTACATAATACTGGTTGTTGCGGTTAGGGTTCTGGTTGTCGCCTATAATGCCGATGCGGTTAAAAAATACTCGTTGGTCTACTGAACTAAAGCTGTTTTTTTCAAAAAAGGGGTGTACAATTTTATTCAGGATCTGACCGGAGGACAAACCATAGCCGTTGCCGTTTAACAGACGTACCCGGTATATGGCGCTAAAAGTTAACGTGCTGGTTGAGCCTCCACTGGTTATGGTGGTATCAAAGGAGCCGATCACGAGCAGGTCAAAGCGCCTGTCCTGGGTTACACTGCGGGCACCGGGTACGGATAAGCGACCGATTTCACGGCCTGCTTCATCCAGGGCTACTACTTCTTCGCGTGCTGAGTCTACTACGTAGATCAATTGATCGAAACCAATGCAAATGTCGGTGGGGTGATCAAAGTTGCTGATGACGGGTAAAATCGGCACGTAAGCTACCTGCCGGTTAGTAAAGTCGGGGACCTCGATGAAGTCGAGATCGGTCTTTTCCCCTAAATAGTCTTCACAGGCCGTAAAAAGGAAGGCTACGGCCAGGATAAAGCCAAGTGAAAAAATAGGGTATGGACGGGTCTTAGCGTTCATCTCTGTTGATTATAAAGCGTAAGCCAATGTTGTGTTGAAAACCGATGTGATTAGTAGGGTTTACTCCATAGTCTATATAAAACGGGTGGCCGCCCAGGCGGCTGCGTACACCAAAACCAAAAGTGGGCCAGTCCTGGTCCTGCACGCTAATTTTATAACCGGCACGGGCAAAAAACACTTCCGCGTATTGATACTCTAACCCAAGCCTGAAGTTTTCAGCATTGTCATTAGGGTGGTTTAGCTGTATGGCCGCCAGGAGACTTTGGCGCTCTACCTTCCAGGGCACAAAGCTTGCGCCCAGGCTAAATACCGTAGGCACGGTATTGCTTTCCAGGGCAGTGCCGGTTCTGCGGTTAAAAATAACGGGTATATCCTCCTCGGCACCTAGGCTGGAATTGCCTCCGAAATTCTGCACCATTACAGCGAATTTGAGGTCTTTAAAGTCTGTTTTGTACAAGAAAGCGACATCTACGGTGGCGGTGTGGTTGGTATACCCGGCTATGCCCTCGTATACATACTTAAGGGTTACCCCTGCACTAAAGAGTGCGGAGAGTTGCCGGGCATAGGTGGCACCAAAAGCCATATTGCTCACGTACACTTTGCGCCCGGTGCCGTTGGGTTGAAATTCGGTACGTTCTTCCATTTCCCCTGAGTTGAGGGCATTTATGCTAAAAGCGAGGTTGCTCACCTTATCTTTCAGGGGAATATTGGCCCCTACAAAGGATTGGTTTACTCCACCCCCCAAAAAGAGAGAGGACAGGGCAAAGCTCTGGTTTCTTACATCGGTTAAAGCCGCGGGGTTGTTTATGATGCTGTAGGCATCTCCTTCAAGCGCCACACTGGCTCCTCCCAGGCCCATAGAGCGCGTACTCATATCGTTTTTCAGAAAACTCAGGGCAGACAAACCGGCACGCTCTCCACCGAAATTTGGAAGTACTTGCGCCTGTATATCCGTTGCCAGCGCGACAACCAAAAATAAACTACCTGCTATGTACGTAAATTGCTTCATTCCTTAAAACCTAAAGGCGATTCCATATAAGATTTGTCTGGGGGCCAGGTAACGGGCCGGGTTTCTGGGGTCTACGCCACTTTCCAAGGGGCCGTTAAACTGTGGTCTGGGGTCGCGCCATGTATTGGGTACATCATCGCCAAATTCATAAGCTCTGCCGGTTACGGGGTTTATGATCTGTGAGTTTTTATTGTTGAGCAGGTTGCGGATCTCCATGCTCAGGGATATACCCCGCCCCATGCTAAAGCCAAGGGGCAGGCGATACCCGATCTTCAGGTCAACATTGTGCCAGGGGTCGGCGTTTTCCGATAGATAAAGGTCTTGTTGTATCTCGTACTCCGGGCGCCCTAACTCATTATTCCCCACCTGTACCTGTGGGGTGTACCGGAACCCACTGGTATATTGATAGCTTAGGAAGACGTTTAACCCGCTAAGGTTTAGCCCGGCAATGGGCAAAGTGCTGTCCGGCTCAAAGATGATCCCGGAATTGATATTCCACGGGCGGTCAAAGGCTAAAAACTGCTCGGTAGTTAGGCTTACCTCCCCGTTTTGCTCGATCTGCAAGGCGCTTTCGCGCGCGGAGTTTGACTTACCTCGTGCTACCTGGTAGCCCACGTTGCTGAAAGTACGCAGGTATTTCCCAATGCGGTAATTTACACCTAGTTCTATGCCGTAGATCTTTGCATAGTCCTGGTTGATGTAAAAGGTTTTGGTTGCCGGGCGCCCGGTTTGGTCGTTTACCAATACAGAACGCGACACGATATAATCAAAGCGGTTGTTGTTATAGGCGGTAAAGGTTACACCAAGGTCTTTGGTCACCAGCGATTTCAGGCCGATCTCGTAAGAGATGTTCACTTCAGGATCCAGATCCGGGTTGCCGAGGTTCGACAAAAAGGAACGGTCTTGATATACAGGATCGAGGCCCGCGTATAAGAAGCGAGGGTGCGGCAAGCGCATGCTATGGCCATAATTGAAGTACAGCACGTTGTTTTCCGTAACGGGAAAGGAAACGTTTATCTTGGGCAATAAGCGGGCTTTCCAGCGAAGCCCGAGTAGCTCAACGGTTTTGTTGTTGTAATCTTCCCGTACCTGGTCTATAACGGGTGCATTTGGGTCCGCTACGGCATCATCTGCGAAAGCACCGGGCGCCCAATAGTTGAAGCGTAAACCCAGGGTAGCAATGATGCCCTTGTACGTAATGCGGTCCTGGAAAAATATGCCTCCATCCTGCGGCCTTACGTTCCAGATGTCGTTGCTGCTTCCTATACTGATGTTTGCCGTGGTAACGCTATCGTTGATGCGGATAGGGGCACCCACCCAGGGGCGTATTACGTCTACCCATTGGTATTCTTTAAATCCGTGCTGCCAGCCAAAGCTTATTTCATGCGTTTTGCTTGGGATGTAGGTTGCCTTTGCTTTCAGGGTGTATTCTTGCGCATAGTGGTCGTGCCAGGTAGGAGTGATGCCCCCGTTGTTTACCAGCCCGTTCCCGGGGAGCACAAAGTAAATGCCGCGCGGATCGTTTGGATTGAACACTTGTACCGGGTCGGTAATGATGTCGTCTTCGTCCAGGATCTGGTCTACGGTCTCCGTACGGAAGGGCCGCCCGTTGGCATCGGCTCTCAGGTTGGTAAACAAACGCCCGGCCGATAAGGCCAGCCCCCAGTTTTTGTTAAACAGGTGATTTACGTTAAGGGCAGTTAGGTTTGAGTGATGCGTATAGGTGGTGGCGTTGTCGAGATTTAAGGAGCGGTTGTATTGAAAACCGGGGGTTAGGATGGCATCGAAGCCTACAATTTGCAGGGTACGCGTATTTTGGTTGATGTTCAGGGAGTGCTGGTTGGTGAGGGTAACCTTTGTACCTGCCTTAAACCGGTAAGCGAGTTTTACCGTATTGGTATAACTGTTGGTTTGACGAGGGGCCCAAAATTCAGGATTATTGCTGAAGAGGGAGCTATTCAACTGGCGGGCAGTGGCCCCAAAATATTCGTCTGTAAAGAAAGTAGTGAAATTCGTAAAGAGGGTCAGTTTCTTGTTCTTCGAAAGGGGAGTACCCAGGCTGGCTTCAATGCGGTCGGTATTAAAGGAGGTAGGGGCGTTGGCGTTTGTGAAATAATCGCGCTGCCAGCTACCGGAAAACTCAAGCTTTTTGCCTCCTTCCCTGATCTTAGTGCTTACCACCCCGGAAGAGCCTCCCCCGTATTCCGCACCGGCACCCCCGGTAATCAGGTCGATGTTGGCTACGGCTCCGCTGCTAACGTCTACCCCAAAGCCGGTGCCTGCCAGTGGATCCTGTGCACTGATCCCATCCACGATATACTCTGTTTCATATACCCGCGCGCCACGTATTTGCAGGCCGTCCTGGGTTTTTAACACGCCTGCCTGCATTTGCAATACCTCCTGTACATCACGGGCATTCATATCCTCAATGTCATCTGCTTTTATCGAGACCTCGCTGGCCGCCAGTTCCAGGTTAACCTGGCTTTTCCGGCCCACTACGGTTACTTCTTTAAGCGATTCCGTTTGGGGTTTAAGCGTTACGTTAAGGGTTTTGCTTTGATTGGGTGCAATGGAAATGCCATTATACAGTTTTGTTTCATACCCGATGTATTGCACTTTTACCTGGTAGTCACGTGGCTTTATGTCGTTGATCACAAAGTTGCCGTCAAAGTCGGTAGAGGCTCCTTTATAGGTCCCTACCAACACGATATTGGCGCCAAAAAGGGGCTCCCCGGTATTGGCATCCGTGATCGTGCCGGAAAGTGAACCAAGCTGGGCGTACAGCCCTATGCTTGCCAAAAAGAACAAACCAATAAAGAAGGTTTTAAAATTCATTTTGCAGTATTTCTTCAATCAAGTCTACTATTGCAGCATTGCTTTTATTGTAATTGTGCAGCTCAACGGCCATAAATACTTCACTGAGTTTTCCATTTTGCAGTCTTGCGCTGCCCATCAGGTTATCCCCGGTCCAGCCGCTGAGCTTTGAGAGTTGCCCCCGGTACAGGTCTATGGCATCGGCAGATTTTACTATGGGCACTATGCCAAACTGGACGTTAACAGGGGCTAAATCGGGAAGCTGGTTATACGCGGGCTCAGGAACCAGGGCGCTGTCGTTCGAAATACGTGCCTGCCCGTTTGAGTTGACCGCATCTTCAATAGGGAAAGGTCCTGCCAAAGTGCTTACGTCTTCATTTTTGGTGAAGGAAGTGGTAACGAATACTTTGCCACCGGCCGTAGTAAAACTTTGGATTACCGGGGCCATAAACTTCAACAGGGTATTGGTTTGCCCGCTCACGGGATTGGTGTATTCGGCCGGGGAGGCGTTGACAAATACTTTTTGATACAGGCTGAGAATGAGCCTGAAAGTAGGGTTCCAGTAAAAGGGCTGGCGCTCTCCCTGGTTGATCCCGTAATTTAACTCATCATAGTTCTGGTTGGCGGCATCCAGGTAGTTTTTGTACGCTAAGGCAATGTTTTGTGAGTGCCCGTTTACCCATAAGAGCGAAGTCCCCGGGCTTTTGTTTTTAAGGAAAAAAGGAGTGGCGGTATCTATCGTACTTTCAGCTCCGGCAATGTCAATCGTTTTAATATATAGCTCATTGAGGCCATTGGCATTGAGGCCGTTTATGCTTATGTTCTCGGGATTGTTTTGCGTGCCGTAATACAGTTGTGCGGTAGCGGCGCCGCTTACTACATTGGTATCAAGCAAAAAGCTGATCAGGCTTTGATTTTTGTTTATATCGAACCAATCCCCGTCATTAAAACGCACCTGTACATTGCTTATGGTTTGATTCCCGTCTTCATCGCGGGCCGACCAAAAGAAGGTAGCGGCACAAAAAGCGGTGTCTTTAGGCCCCCGGTCGTTTATAAAGCTTACGGTAGGCGGGGTATTTTTGATGGGGATCTGCAGGTAAGCAGGTGTCGGGTCGGTAAGGTTTTCATTGTCTATTGCACGTACATAAAAATCAATATCGGCAGTTACCTGGCCAGCGGGCAGGTCAAAAAGGAATACAGAATCCTGGTTTTCGGTAAAGGTCCAGTTGACGTTGTCCAACGATACTTCATAGCCTTTCACATAGCCGTCTACATCGGTGCCAAACCAACTCAGGCGCACTTCTGAACGCAGGCGGTCATCGCCATCCAGGTTGATCGATTCAATGGCAATTTTTGTTTCGGGGGCTTGACTTCCCTTGAGGTCGCCTTTGCGGCAGCCTGCAGAGAAAGCCAGCAACAAGCTGATGAAGAGGACGCTTCTCAAAACCAAGATATGCTTCATAAAAAGAAGAAAATGCATTGGCCATAAAGGCCAATGCATTCATTAAAAAAGGTTATTTACGTACAATCACTTTTGCCGTGTGTACATCGGCACCCTCGGCATTGGTAACTTTTAAAACATATACACCTTCTGCCAGGCCTTGCAGGCTTAGTTCGGTGCTGTGTGTATGTTGACTTGCAGCCGATTTTATCGCACGCCCGTTCAGGTCAAAGAGGCGTACCACAAAGTTGGCTTCTGCTTCCGTACTTACGGTAACAAAGTCTTTAGCCGGGTTCGGATATACCTGTACGGCTAAATTTCCGCTTACTTCCTCTATACTTACATTGTTCGGGCGACCCGTAACGGGTTGCAGGGCCACGTTTAACCCGATGATGTCGTCATTGGCCCGCGGTAATACACGGAAATTGCTGAATCCGTAAGAAAGCAAACCTACTACGGCATCCATGGTCATGGTGTCACTGGTTTCAATAGGCCCTACGTTCATGATGCCATCCTGTGTTTCGTATACAGAGTCGGTTACCAACTGCACATACAAGGAGGAAAAAGCAGAGCTGCTCTGGCGACCGGCCAATACCAGGGAGGAGTTGTTGTAGTTAAAAGCAGGGTCTGTGGCTACGGTATAATCACCGAAGCCGGCATTGGCGTCTGTAATGTATAATTTACCACCGCCCGGGTTTTCGTACCGCACCAACATCCCTTCATATTTTTCCCAACCGAAATTTGCTTTGCCCGCGCTATCTGAGGGGTTTAAAGCAATAGGCTGAATGGTGTCCGTCATACCGAGCCCGGTAACGCTGCTTACAATAATCCTTGTAAAACCGAAGCTTTCTTCTACTTCTCCTTCAATCTCAACCCACTGATTGCGGTAAAGGTTGGCCAGATCAGGATTTCCTACTAAGGCCACTCCGGCATATTCTGTAAAGTCGGGATCCTGAATATATACGTAGCCCAGGTCCTGCACACGGGCCGAAGCGCTTACTACACCTCTTACCTTTACGTTTTCCCCAACGAAAGGAGAGTTCCCATTAGGCGCAAATGTGAACTGTACATCCGGTATGGTAAGTCCGTTGTCGCGTACAAAGTAAAAGTCGAAGTTGGGCTCTGGCTGGCCTGCCGGTGTATTGGGGAAGTAAGAAGGGTTGGCTGCATCATCTTCAGCGTATATGTAGTACCGTACCAACGTACCATTTGGCTGCTGAGGGATCGTGTATTCATATTCATCGTTGGAACCAATGGCCAGGTTCATTTTAAACACGGGAAACTGAGAAGGAGTAAGGTTGGGGTCTGCGGTCCACCCAATCGCTACGGAATCTACTGAACCGTCAAAGTCTGTGATCACCGCCGTTACATCTACGTCCTGGTTGGCATTAGGTATTAGGGGGTCGCGCTCTACATCCGTAATAAAGGGAGGGGCAAAACCTATGTTGTAGTGGCTGGCATCGAATGGATTGAGTTCATATCCGCGGCTGCCTCCTTCCATGGCACACCCGTTTCCATCGTGGCGGATGATTCCGCTTAATGTAGTGTAAAAGGTGCCGGGTACGGGAGGAGAAAAATTTCCCGGGTTACCTACACCCACAGGGCTATTTGGATTTACCGCCTGGTGCGAAGGTGTCTTTTGCGCGATAAAACGATCGCTGATGTTGATCTTATTGCCGCTGGCGTCAACTACGTTGAAACTCACCCGGCCGTTGCCAAAGGGAACT
Source organism: Owenweeksia sp. (assembly GCA_028285465.1). Lineage (GTDB taxonomy): Bacteria > Bacteroidota > Bacteroidia > Flavobacteriales > Schleiferiaceae > JANQPD01. Next base: position 35,941 of record JANQPD010000087.1, read on the forward strand.
ACTTCGGATACGGTAACTCCTGAAAATTCTACAAAACGCCCTTCGTAGGGCTCACCGGTCTGGATGTTATTGATCCGGTTTGCATCATTAAATATCCCCACGTTCAAGCCGGTTACCGGAGCGGGTGGAGTAGCGGATCCTAAAATAGTTAAAGAGTTGGCATCTAGTGTAGTCATTTGCAAACCGTTGTTGAAACTGTTTACATAGCCTTTTATTTCTACGATGTCCCCGGCCAAGAGATTGGTAAACTGAGTGTAGGCCTGAAAACTTCCGGAAGCATCCTGGTAAATACCCATTACTTCCAGTCCGTTAAAGGTGCCTGCACCACCATTGGCAGTATCCACAATGTGAATAAAAGGACGGTATCCGCCACCCACAGAACCGGAAGGCACTTCACTGAGTCCGCCGTCATACACCACTATACCTACAGTAACCACTGTATCGGTATGGTAGATGGAGGAGTCGTTGCAGTTTGCGAGATCCTTGCGGATGTTTATGTCGCTAACCGAGCGAAAAGGGTAGGTCTGCGCTTGCGCGGAAAAGCCTATTGCCACCAAGGCAAGGAGAGCTAATACTTGTTTTTTGATATTCATCATGTTGAGAATTAGGGGTTTACTTTATGATTACAAATTTTCCGGTTTTACTTTCACCGCTGTCTATGTCCTCTACGGTAAACATGTAGAGGCCACGGCTGATGATCTGGCTATCGATAGAAAGCAGGTCCCAGGCGTGTTCTCCACCGGAGAAAGTATTGTTTTCACCATCTTCGGCAGCAAAAGTGCGGTACCAGCGTATATCAGTGCCATCATAGGTTTCATCATGGCGGATTTCGTCTATGAAGTCACCTGCCACCGTATATACCCTTATAATACAGCGCCTGGGGAGATTCGCAAAAATGAGCTTGCGGCTTTCCTCCTGGAAGTTTGAGCGCCCTTCCCAGGCGGCACCATAGTAATAGGGGTTCGGATAAGCGAAAGGTTCTTTGGCGTCCATGTCCTCATTGGGCATGGTCCCGGGAAAAGCCCTTCGGTTATTGGCCAAAAAGCTGGATTCAAGGGGCTCCAGGTTGGTTTCGGGATTGCCCCGGTCGAAGGCAGTCACCGCCACGGCATACTGCCAGCCGTTGGGAATATTATCAATCACGTATTTATACCGGTAGCTTACGGTGTCTTCATCAAAAAACACGGGTTCGGGCAGGCGAATGCTTCCAAAACCGGTTTCGTTAAAAAGGGCATTGCCTGCCAGGTCGTATTCGGCTACCAGGTTAAAGTCCGTTGCCAGATCTGGTGTGCCTGTAACGTCAAACCCCAGTGCAGAGAGGTATACGCGGTACCCTTCAAAATCTTTTTCATTACTGATCGGGTCAATGCTGCTTTCGGCATTATTACTCCAATAGATCTCAATTTTTTTATCCGAGGGGACTATCTTAGTGCGGGGAATATTAGGAGGGCTGGGCAGAATGAAGCGGGTAATCTCGCCATTGCCATCGCGGTCTTCGCCTTGGTCCAATACCCCGTTAAAGTTTTGGTCTTCGCCATTATAGGCCTGCTGTGCGTACGTGGCATTGGTAATGAGGTTGGCACGTTGCTGAAGGGTGTTCTCGTTGTTGGGTAAACCATCATCGTTTTTCCGGGCCAGGATATAGGCAAAAGCGACTTTGATCGTGTCACCTGCTTCGAAACGCTTAAAAGGGCCCACGGAAACCAGGTCGGAGCGGTTCCCGATTTGATTGAGTGCGGCTTGCAGGTCTACGTTTAGTGCTCCCTGGCATGGGGCGCCTTCGGGGTCATCCCAACATGGGTTTTTGTTAAAGCCCTGCCTCATTTTGTTGTAGCGCCCCAAATCATTTATAGGAAAAAAGAAAATCGGCTCACTGGTCCCCTGGAAAGT
>JANQPD010000002.1 GCA_028285465.1 Owenweeksia sp.
CTTACCCAGTCCCAGGTATTTGTTGCCTATTGTCCTCAAAGCCTCCACACCGGAGTGGTCGCTTACGCGTGACTCCATGAAGTCAATTTCAATTTTACCCGGGTCTCCCTTGGCGTCAAACTTTGAAGTGAAGCTTTGCACGGAGCCAAAAAATAAGGGCCCCCAGATCTCATATACTTTAGTCCCGTCTTCCTTAATGCGTTTACGTGCCCGGATCATGGTTGCATTTTTCCAGGCAAAAACCAGGGCCGAGATAATAACCCCCGCAATAACGGCAATGGCCAGGTCTTTCCACACGGTTATAGCCGAAACGGCAATAAGCACAATGGCATCTGAAAGAGGGATCTTGCTAAGGATGCGGAAGCTGCTCCAGGCAAAGGTGCCGATCACCACCATAAACATAACCCCTACCAGGGCGGCAATGGGGATCTGTTCAATCAGGTTGGCCCCGAAAAGAATAAAACAGAGCAGGGCAATCGCTGCCGTAGCGCCCGATAAACGCCCCCGGCCACCGGAGTTTACGTTGATAATAGATTGCCCGATCATGGCGCAACCTCCCATTCCGCCAAAGAGCCCGTTGAGCATATTGGCCCCACCTTGTGCGATACACTCCCGGTTGCCGCTTCCGCGTGTTTCGGTAATTTCATCTACCAGGTTCAGGGTCATTAAAGATTCTATAAGACCAACCGCAGCCAGGAGAAAGGCCGTTGAAATAAGTAAAGACCAATGCCCCCTAAGGGAGTCAAACAGGCCGAATAGCTGGAACTGGAAGCTGGGTAGAGAACCTTTTAGGCCTTGTCCGCCACCTTCCCGGATAAAAGAACCCACCGTGCTTACCTCTATGCCGCCCAGTATGGTAATGGCGGCAACCACTACAATAGCTACCAGGGCCGAAGGAACTTTTTTGGTGAGTTTAGGCAGCAAAAACATGATCGCCATGGTAAGCGCTACCAAGGCAAGCATAACATACAATTCTATGCCCTGTATCCATTGCGTAGTTTCTCCAACCGTTTCTTTAAACATGCCCAGTTGTGAAAGAAAGATGACAATCGCCAGCCCGTTCACAAAGCCCATCATCACAGGGTGCGGAATGAGACGTACAAACTTGCCCAGCCTGAGAAAGCCGGCCAGCATTTGAATGGCTCCGACCAGCAAGAGGCAAATGAAGAGCCACTGCAGGCCAAGGTTGTTTACGGGATCTGTTAAAGCATCGCCCACCTCGTTCCCCTTTTGGATGAGGTGTACCATAACCACCGCCATGGCCCCCGTAGCTCCCGAGATCATACCCGGGCGGCCTCCAAAAAGTGAGGTAATGAGGCCCATAATGAAAGCCCCGTAAAGCCCTACCAACGGGTCAACGCCTGCTACGAAGGCGAAAGCAACCGCTTCCGGCACCAGTGCCAGGGCTACGGTAAGCCCGGATAAAATGTCGTTTTTGGGGTTTTGCGTAAAGTTGCGAAGCGTACGTTTCATGCTGCCGGGTTAAAAAAGGCGGCAAAGGTAGGCTTTCTTATTGCAAAACAGCGTATTGCCTTTGCTTTATGAAGGTCTATCTGTATTCAGGATTTTCGAAGTTCCAGCGATGGCCCTGGTCCCATGCTTGGCGTACATTTCCATAGGCCGGGTAGCCGCCCAGTTTCTTTAATATGTTGGCCAGGTGCATGAGGTTATACGTCATGAAAGTAGTATTGCGGTTGGTAAAGTCGTTTTCCTTGCCGTTTGCTTCCTCGTCCAGGTAACTGGGGCCGGGGCCTATTTCCCCGATCCAGCCGCAGTCGGCCTGTGGAGGGATGGAGTAGCCTACGTGTTGCAAAGCGTATAAGATCCCCATAGCACAGTGCTTTACCCCGTCTTCATTCCCGGTGATGATGCAGCCGGCGGCTTTGCCGTAAAAAAGATATTGCCCTTTTTCGTTCTGCTCACCGCTCATGGCGTATAAGCGCTCGATGAGCTTTTGGGCTACGGAAGATTTTTCCCCTAACCAGATGGGCGTGCCCACAATAAGAATATCTGCAGCAAAAAGACGCTTGAACAGAGTGGGCCACTCGTCCCTTTCCCAGCCGTGCTCCCTCATATCCGGGTAAACTCCGCTGGCTACCTCATGGTCGATAAGACGGAGTTGATCCACTTCAACACCTTCTTTTCGCATAATGCGCATGGATAGGTCCATGAGCCCCTGGGTATGGCTGGTGGCAGGTGATTTTTTAAGGGTACAGTTTACGTACATGGCTTTCAGGCCTGAGAAATCAACGTGCGACATAAAAAGGAAGTATTTATGTTGCTAAAGATACAGTTATCCCTGAAGCGGGTTTTTCTAAAAAGGTTTACGTGCAAGTATTGGAAAACACAGGCGTATGCAGAATGTGAACGGCTAAGTATGCCATTCTTTTAATACGTATAGAAGCTTGCAGCAGCAGTACAATTACCAGAAGTAGATAAAATAAGCTGAGAAGTAAATCCCGGGAACCAACAAAGTGAGCACAATAGACCAGGCTTTTACCTGAGAGTCGGCCGTTTTATTCCTGCGGATAGTTTTAATGATCATCCCGATAGCCGGAACCAGCCCCACAAGGGCTGAGATCTTGATCCATAGATCAATGTATTCACTTTTCGGAGACTGATACAGTAGAGAAAGCAGTATTTCATTGGCCAGTATAAGTCCGAGAAACCAGGCAATCAATACGAGCGGGCTTTTGTCTCTGTGGCTGCGGCTGAGCAATTGGCCTAGGAAGATCATTATCAAAGGATTCAGGATGATACTGCCCAAAGCAAATTGCGTGGAGAGTATAACATTGATAAGCACAAGGGCAACGCTGAGGCTTACGCTTATTTTTTGGTTTTGTAAAAATGCGAATGGCTGCACGGGAGATCTTCTTTTGTTTAACCCAAATCTAAAAACTCTGCGTATTAAGGGGTTGCTTTCTTTCGACAGAAGTATGCTTTATAAAGATGAAATGCATGTAAAGGAGTTTAATCCAGGCTTAATGTATCCTTTACATGTAAACTTCTTTTCCTTCTGACTTTAGCCTGCTCATTTTTCAGGCACGTGTTTCGATCAAAATACCTCCTTTTGCTTTCCACCCTGCTCGCATTGGTGGCTTCAGGTTTGCCGCAAGCATCCCCTGTACTAAAGGCCCGTACGTTGGTTATGAAACGAGCTGAAGCCTTTATGACCGCCACAACACAACTAAATGAGGTGGCAAGCGCATATAAATTTGGCGAGGTGAGCAAAGGAGCACTACGGGAACAATTGCTGCAAACGCGCCTGGCATACAAGGGGATTGCATTTATCTGGGCGTATCGCTATCCTGCGTTTACCGAAGAGCACATTAACGGAGTCCCGCTCTTACATATTGAACGTTACGACACTCGTCCGTTCGTACTTCCCCCCGAAGGGCTCCAGGTTTTAGATGAGCTTATTTTTTCAGAAGAAGCTGATCCCGCTCAAATACAGATCCTGGCTAAGAAATTACATACACACACAGGTATACTCCTTCAAGGCTTCGAACCAAACGAAATCTCGGCAGGGATGCTGATCGAAGCGATGCGGGCAGAGCTGATCAGTATGTTTACCCTCGGGCTTACAGGCTTTGATACACCTGGTTCTGTAAATGCCATACCGGAGGCAAGTGCTACATTGGAAGCAATACAAGAAACCAGTTCTCTTTTTTTGGGCACTCTGGAGCCAACAGAAGCCGTAAAAATGACCGAACGCTTTAAAGCTACACAAGACTATTTTAAACAGCACACCGATTTTGACACTTTTGACCGTTTGTTGTTTCTAAAGGAACACCTCAATCCTTTATATGAAGATTTGCTGCGCTTGCGCCTGGCGTTAGGTGAACCCGCTCCAAAAGAGCTCAGCGGCAGGAACCTTGCCGTAGACAATCTTTTTGCTCCCGGTTTCTTAGACCCGTATTTTTATACGGAGTTATCTGAAAAAGAGGACAGTCCTGCTTTGCGCCAGCTTGGGAAAAAGCTTTTTTACGACCCGGGACTAAGCAGCAGCGGGCAAATGAGTTGCGCCAGTTGCCACGATCCGCACAAGGCGTTTACCGATGGGGCCGTTACTTCACGAAGCAATGTACTGGGGCAACATGTGCTGCGCAATGCGCCTACTTTACTCAACGCGGTATATGCCGACCGTTACTTTTACGACCTGCGTGCCTTTACCCTGGAACAACAGGCAGAACATGTGATCTTCAACCAGCAGGAGTTCAATACCGCTTACGAAGAAATAGTGGACCGGCTTAAGCGCAATACAGCATACCGTGCTTTATTTAAAACTGTTTTCGGAGATCCCAGCCCAACAAGAGAAGGCTTTGCCCGTGCACTGGCCTCTTACGTATTGTCCCTGCAATCCTTTAACAGCCCTTTTGACCGGTACGTAAGAAACGAAAGAAACGAGCTCGACCCCAAAGTGAAGGAGGGGTTTAATCTTTTTATGGGAAAAGCAGCTTGCGGAACCTGCCATTTTGCTCCCACTTTTTCCGGCCTGGTACCTCCTTTTTACACCAAAAACGAAAGTGAGATCCTGGGCGTATTAGCAAAGCCCAAAGGCTGGGGACGGATGCTGGATGGAGATATGGGGCGCTATGAGAACGGGATCTACAGCGAGCAATCCTGGATCTACGAACGTTCTTTTAAAACCAGTACGGTGCGGAATGTTTCTCTTACGGCCCCTTATTTCCACCATGGTGGATACAAAACACTGGAGCAGGTAGTAGACTTCTATGATCATGGGGGGGGAGCCGGCCTGGGCTTAGAGGTAAAAAACCAAACCTTACCGGCTGATTCCTTACACCTGAACGCCTCCGAGAAGGAAGCGCTCATCGCCTTTATGCATGCCCTTACCGATACTTCCGTTGTACGGGAATAGCTCAGCAGCCCATGTTAAGGCTATGCTAATTATTTGTTGGAAATAGGTAAAGTACCGTTTTTATTTATCAACAGTTTCTGTCGGATAAACATCTCATTATTAATGAGTTATATATTGAGGTTTAGACGTTGATGTTTCATGCATCCTTAATGTACAGCCAAGCTTAAGGGCATACGAAACCCCCAATTTCGCTGGAAGAATTATTACGTCAATCTTACAAACACATGAAAAAACTTACGCAAAGCATTTCGCTTGTGGCGGCCTTGTTTTTAACAGCAATGGTCAATGCACAAGTACAAACCTTACAAGTGCAGGTTGCCTCCTCTTCGGATGATGCCGAGGAGCGTGGTACCAATGCCACTTCCGGAACCGGAACTATTGACCTGGGCAGTTCCGACCTTGAACTCACCAACGATGGAAACGATGGAGATCAATACCTCGGTATGCGCTTCACCGGCATATCCATTCCACAGGGCGCCTTAATTACCAGCGCCTACATCCAGTTTACGGTAGACGAAACAGATGCCAGCCCGGGTACGGTGGTATTCAGGGTAGAGGATGTAGACAACTCATCCACTTTTACCGGCACCGCCTTTGACATTTCAAGCCGCACCGTAGTAAACGACAGTGTTTTATGGAGCAATATTCCTCTATGGCATACGGTTGGCGATGCCGGTCCGGATCAACAAACACCGGATCTCTCAAGCCTGGTTCAACACATGGTAAGCCGGGCGGGTTGGAGCAGCGGAAACAGCCTGAACTTTATTCTTCACGGAACCGGTGAACGGGTAGCCGAATCTTATGACGGCAATGCCGCTCAGGCGCCCATGCTAGTCGTAGAGTAC
>JANQPD010000013.1 GCA_028285465.1 Owenweeksia sp.
CCGTATAAAGTTTACGTTGATCAGGCCTACCGGCCCGCCACTGCTGCCTTGCGTAGCAAAGTGATTGATGGCGGGAATTTCTATGCCATCGAGGAAAAACTTGTTTTCATTCGGGCCGCCGCCACGAATGATAATGTCGTTGCGAAAATTGGGCGTAGAAGCTACGCCCGGGAGGGCTTGAATTACACGGGATATATCCTGGTTACCTCCGGGATTCCGTTGTATTTCATTTATACCCAAGGTATTCAGGGATACCGGGCTTTCTGCCTTACGGGTAAACTTATTTTGGACGGAAACTTCTACCGATTCCAATACCTCGCTGCTTTCGGTAAGTGCAAAATCCAAAAAACGGGGGCGCGACAGGGTTACCTGTACTTCGTATTCGGTTTTGGCATCATATCCCAAAAAAGAAGCCTGTACATTATAGAGCCCCGGCCTTATATTTAAAGTGTATTCTCCCTCTGCATTGGTTGTGGTACCTACGTTTGTACCTAGTATTACCACATTGGCAAAAGGAAGGGGCTCGTTGTTTATCTGGTTGTATACCCTTCCTTTGATTGTGCCGTCCTGAGCGTGGGTAAAAGCACTTAAAGAAAGCAAAGGGAGAAAAAAAAGATGTTTCAAATCCATCATTTTCATTTGGTAATAAAAAACCCTGACTTAAAGAGCCAGGGTTCAAAATTGTTCACAGAAAAAGAAGATTACATTTCTGCTTCTTCGCTTTTTACGGGGTAATATACTTCCGTAAGCCATTTGCTTTGATCCGATTCTGTACTTGGGTCGGTCACATACACTTCATACGGGTAACCCCCCATTTCGATGTTGTTTGCCTGTGCGTAAGCGTAAATAGCCTCGTGTGCAGCGCCCAGTCCTTCATAAGGACCGTAAAAATTCACCTTCATTGCCTCTCCGGCATAGGTTTCGCCTTTTTTCACCCGTTCGTTACCTGGCTTTTCACTTTGTACGGCCATTCCAACCTCTATGATCGCTTTCTGGTTTTCTTCATCCCATAAAGGGTAAATAGAAAATGGAGGAGCAGTAGCATTTTGCATGTCCTCTCCGAGATAGGCACTTATTTCCCCGTAGCGCTGTGCCATAAACTCGGAGTCCATGTCGCTCATCGCCACTTCATCCGTAACGCTGTAGTAGGGCATCGCTTCAACGGTTACGATCTCTACTTCGTAGTCAGCGGCCGTCGGCTTATCTGGCATGTTTTCTACGTATTCCTTTAATTCGGCCAGGCTTTTCTCGTAAGGTTCACCCAATACAGCTGGCAAAATAAACTTGCTAATGCGGTCAAAAAAGCCAAATTCGGCCACAAAAGCGTAGGTAACTTCTGTTTCCCCTTCGCCAATGGGTTCAAAAGTAAAGTAGCCCTTGGCCGGATCCTGGCCCATAAAAGCCAGGTCAAAATCAATCCTTTCGTTTTCTTTTAATTCGGTCACCGTAAACGAACCTTCACCCACTATGGCCGGGTCGCCTTTCCATGCATAGCTCGCACCTACCTGGCCTTCGGGGCCGCTATAGGTTACTACGTTCGTGCTGTCAATATTGTCCCAGTAACTCCAGTTCTTCCAGCTTTTCAGATCAAGTACCACATTGTAGACCTTAGCCGGAGATGCTTCGATGGTTATTTTGCGCTCCAGAGTGTAAGATTTTGGCAGGAAGAACATGAAAATGCAATACCCCACAAAAACGATCAGGAGGAAAATCAGTAGCCCTTTAAGAAATTTCATCGTGTTTGGTTTTTAGTTAAATAAAGAGTCAAATGTAAAATATTTACGAAACAGGAAGCAACTTCTTAGGCTGCTATTCAAAACTTTTGGTTCAAAACGCCTTGAAAGCCGGGCATTTGTGTGCCCCTGAGCAAAGTGGTGTATGCCGGAACGACTTGTATAAAAGTGTTGAAAACAGAGAGGTACCGGCTGCTACTTCGGGAGAAAAGAAAGTACCTTTGCCGCCATGCACCAAATGATATTGATTTTAGACTGCGGATCGCAATATACACAACTGATTGCCCGCAGAGTAAGAGAGTTAAACGTTTACTGTGAGATTCATCCCTTTAACAACCCGCCCGCCATTACCGGTAACATCAAAGGAGTTATCATTAGCGGTAGTCCTTTTTCGGTTAGGGACGAAAACGCCCCTGAATTGCCCTTGGATGCTTTTAAGGGCAAACTACCCACTTTAGGTGTTTGCTATGGGGCGCAATACCTGGCCCGACACTTTGGCGGAAGGGTAGAAGCTTCCGAAACACGCGAGTACGGCCGTGCGCATTTAAATTACATCCGGGAGGCTTCCCAGCTTTTTGAAGGGATACAAACCGGTTCCCAGGTATGGATGAGTCATGGCGACACCATACAGCACATTCCCGATCAATATACCATAGAGGCCAGTACCCAGGATGTGAAAATCGCAGCTTACCGGGTAGAGGGAGAAAAAACATACGGGATACAATTTCATCCCGAAGTCTACCACAGCAAAGACGGACTTACCTTACTCCGGAACTTTGTAGTGCATATTTGTGGATGCGCGCAGGACTGGACGCCCGCTTCTTTTATAGAAGAAACCGTGGCCTCCCTCCGGAAACAACTCGGGGAGGATAAAGTAGTACTGGGCCTTTCGGGCGGAGTAGATTCTACCGTAACAGCGGTTTTGCTGAGCAAGGCCATAGGTAAGAACCTGCATTGCATTTTTGTGAATAACGGGGTATTGCGCAAAGGCGAATTTGAACAGGTACTGGAGCAGTATAAAGAAATGGGGCTCAACATAAAAGGGGTAGATGCCGGGCAACGCTTTCTCGATGCGCTGGAAGGTATTTCAGACCCGGAGCAAAAGCGCAAGGCTATCGGTCGCGTTTTTGTTGAAGTGTTTGATGATGAAGCGCATGCCATAAAAGAGGTAAGCTGGCTGGCACAAGGTACCATATACCCCGATGTAATCGAGTCTGTTTCGGTAAAAGGACCTTCTGCCACTATAAAATCACACCACAATGTGGGGGGCTTACCGGACTACATGAAACTAAAAGTGGTAGAACCTATGAACACCTTGTTTAAAGATGAGGTTAGGAGAGTAGGAAAAGCATTAAACATCTCAAAAAACTTGCTGGGGCGTCATCCGTTCCCGGGTCCTGGGTTGGCTATACGGATCATAGGCGATATAACGGCTGAGAAAGTTCGTATTTTACAGGAAGTGGATTACATCTTCATCAACGGCTTAAAGGAGTTTGGGCTGTATGATCAGGTTTGGCAGGCAGGTGCCATTTTGTTGCCGGTTCAGTCTGTTGGTGTAATGGGAGATGAACGGACGTATGAGAATGTGGTGGCGTTAAGAGCCGTAGAAAGTACAGATGGTATGACGGCCGACTGGGTACACTTGCCTTATGACTTCCTGGCGCAAATGTCAAACCGCATCATAAACCGGGTAAAAGGCGTTAATAGGGTGGTGTATGATATCAGTTCCAAGCCGCCTGCCACAATAGAATGGGAGTAGAAAAAGTGAAGTGCCGTTTATGAAATACCTTCTCATTATTTGTACCAGCCTGCTCTTCTTTGTTGCCCCCGCGCAAGAAGGAAACAAGGTGTTTCACGAGGTGCAGGCCGGAGAAACCAAATACGGCATATCCAGGGCATATGGCATTAGCATCGAAGCGCTGGAAAAATTCAATCCCGATCTGCGTGCAGGCCTCAGGGTAGGTATGAAATTGTATATTCCGGCTCCCTCTCAAGAAGACAAGGCAAAAAACGAAAGTACGGATGTCCGGGACACCGTTCGTTACATTTACCATACCGTTCAAGAAGGACAGACGCTGTATAGCTTGAGTAAAGATTATGGGTTGGATTATGCCGAGATAAAAGCTTTGAACCCTGAAGTAGAAGACGGGCTGAAGCTCGGACAGGTATTGAGGTTCCCGAAGAATGCTAAGCGTTATCCGGATGTATTAAAGCCCGAAGAAGGGTATGTTCTGCATACCGTACAGCAGGGGGAGACGGCCTATTCACTTGCCAGAATATACGGGCTTAGTTTGGATAGCCTTTATTTACTTAATCCCCAGTTAAGAGATGTATTAGCCATTGGGCAACAACTGCGTTTCCCTGAAAAAGGGAAAGTGCAAAACATGACGGCCGGCTTAAACTCAGACGCGGATACCTCTTCTGGGCCGGAATCCGGCTCGGAGGAATATTTTTTATACAAAGTAAAGAGCGGAGACACCTTTTACAGCTTAAGGAAAAAATTTAGTGTAAAGCGCAAAGAACTTATACGCCTGAATCCTGAGCTGGAAAGCAGCGGGCTGAGGAATGGGCTCTACATCATCTTGCCAAATAAAGGGAAAAATGAAGAGGCAGCCTGGTTGGACCAGCTGTTCTCAGAAGTTGAAAGCGATAATAGTTCGTCCCTGGAAATCCCTGCAAGAAAGGAAGTGAAAAAGGAGGAAGCGGTTCCCAATCTGGATACTATACAGACGGATTACACCAAGCGATACAGAGTAGCCCTGATGCTGCCTTTTTTTGCCCCTGCCTCGCTTGATACTTCTTTTAGATACTCCAATGAGGTGGAAAAGCGCTCCTTGGTGGCCATGGAGTTTTACCAGGGTTTTCTGATGGCCGCTGATTCGCTGAGCCATGCCGGAATGAACCTGAGCCTGGATGTGCAGGACACCCGTAACAGTAAAATCACCGTAGAAACAAAGATCAATGCACTAAAGCGCGTGCCACCAGATCTGATCGTTGGCCCATTGTATGCAAACCACGTAGAGCGTGTGGCAGATGAGTTTGCCGGGCAGGGCACCCCGGTAGTTTCACCGCTGAGCAATGCCGTTGATGTATCGAACCGGGCTAATTTAATTAAGTGCATTACTTCGGCCACCTATTATACACATGCTGTAGCGGAAATACTCAACGGTTCTCAGGGGCGGCCAAATATTGTTTTTGCCCACACCGCCACGCCTAAAGAACTAGAAGAACTCAAGCAAATCAAAGCCCGCCTGAAGGCAACGAATGGCCCGGTCGTTTTTGAAGAACTGGTAGGTACAGACGACAACCGCTTTACCGTAGGGAGCCAGGTTAAGGATGCGTTGCGCGAGGGAAGCAAGAACATCTTTGTGGTGTTAAGTGAAAAAGAGGTCTTTTTGGCCGATATGGTAAACAAGTTGTACGCCCTTCGTGACACCTCGATACAGGTTGTGGCCCCCTCAAAACTCCTTAATATAAATGCCCTGGATTACAAGTACCTTAACGCCATAAACCTGATTATGCCAGATGGAAATTTTATTGATCAGCATTTGGCAGCCACTGCACATTTTGAAAACAAATACAGGGCGCGGTATAAAATGATGCCCAGTCGTTTTGCTTACCAGGGTTATGATGTAGGAATATATTTCCTCAGCCACCTGTGGCAGTACGGTCCATACTTTTTACAAAGCCTGGATAAGGATCAGGAGCTTTTAGGTACCGGCTTTCGGTTGGCCAAACAAAAGCAGGGGGGCTACGAAAACACCTTCATGTTCACCACCGCGCTTAAGGATCTTGAGTTGGTGCGGCTCAACTAGAGCTCATCCAAATTACCTCCGCGTAAATAGCTGCTGAAAAGATCGGAAAAGTTCAAGCCCCCTTCGATCTTTTCTTTATTGAGCTTCGCACTTTCGGCCAAAGCCCAAAGCACCATTTCCTTATAAAAATACTTTTCCGTATCGGAAGTACTTTTGGGAAGATGTCGCTCAACCAGGTTGTTTAGCGGTTTTATGGCATCCAGAGCCCCTCTGTGCTCCTTATCCGAAAAATCTTCGAACAACTCCACCTGGTGGCCCTGGCTAAACCAGGCGATCAGTTTACCGTATGGGTTTTCTTTGTCGGATACCTTTATATTTTCCAGCTTTGGAAAACTCAGCTCCAACACACTTTTAACCGCTGCACTGATCAGGTTCTCGGCCACTATATGCGCACCTTCCTGCTCCCCTTCATATACCAGTTCTACTTTGCCGGTGATCGATGGAATAATGCCTGTGAAGTCCAACAGGCGAAGATGCGTTTTCTCACTATCCGACACCAGACCCCTTCGCTCTGCGGTACTGAGTAAGTTCTCCAGTGCCGAAATAGTAAGCCTGGCTGATACCCCGCTCTTTGCATCTACGTATTCACTTGCCCGTGCCTCGAAGGCGATTTGTTCCAATAAATCCAGGGCCACCTCCGGAATGTGCACGTTTTCTTTTTGAGCGGCGGTTGACTTGATTTCCTGGGCGGTAATGCTACGCGCTGTTTCCAGATCTTTAGGGTAATGGGTCAGAATCTGGCTGCCGATGCGGTCTTTAAGAGGGGTAACTATAGAACCGCGGTTTGTGTAATCCTCGGGGTTGGCCGTAAAAATAAACTGGATATCAAGGGGCAACCTGAGTTTAAAACCTCTTATCTGGACATCGCCTTCCTGCAAAATGTTAAACAAAGCTACCTGCAGGCGGGCCTGGAGATCAGGTAATTCATTTATAACAAACAGACAGCGGTTTGCCCTGGGGATCATACCAAAATGAATAACTTCTTCATGTGCATATGAAAGTTTGAGATTCGCGGCTTTGATAGGGTCAACATCTCCTATAAGGTCAGCCACGCTTACATCGGGCGTAGCCAGTTTTTCAAAATACCGTTCAGAGCGATGCAACCAGCTTATCTTCGTTTGATCGCCTTCTTTTTCTATCAGCGCCTTTGCCTTCCTAGAGATCGGGCGCATAGGGTCCTCGTTCAATTCACTTTCTGCCAGGACAGGGATATATTCATCCAGCAAAGAAGTAAGCAAGCGTGCAATTTTGGTTTTTGCCTGCCCCCTGAGTCCCAAAAAGTTGATGTTATGCCCCGATAAAATAGCACGTTCTACCTCGGGTAATACCGTATCTTCATAACCATGTATCCCCTCAAAGACCTGCTTGCCTTCGCGTAAGTGTTGTACAAGATTCTGACGCAGTTCTTCCTTTATGTTTTTAGGGATATACCCGCTTTTTTTAAGCAGACCAAGCGTAGTAGGTTTTTCCATGGCTTATTCGTGTATTAATAGACTCTTGCAAAGCAAGGTAGAAATGTAACGAACCGAAGTTTTAAGCGATTGTTTTTGTTTATGTAAGATTATGGGAAAATCCAAAACAAGGCGTAATGCGTATTTAAGGACAATTTGTGGTCACTCACCTGTTTTTCACTACTATTCACTAAAAAATAATGCGCTTAAATATATGGTCACTTGCAAAATCACTAGCTTTGTTCTATTGCAACTATATTACCTACAATTCACCTAACCGATGCTTGGAAGACTACTTGACAAAAATTCTGACAGATATCTGGCGCGCTGGATTGTCTTTGTATTTGATGCTATTGTAGTTTTTTTAACCTACGTGCTCGCTTACGTTACCCGTCATAATTTTACCTGGCCCGTTTTACCGGAAGCACTTTCCCCTGGAAAAGTTGTGCTGGTATGCCTGGCGGCAATATCCGGGTTTTTGATCAGCCGTTCCTATACAGGCATCATAAGGCATACTTCCTTACGCGATGGATACAATATATTAAAGGCGGTTACTATTGCGGCTGGAGTATTGTTGTTTGTGGGGCTTATTGCCGGGCCGGAATCCGCGTTCTATATTCCCCGTTCAGTTGTACTTATCCAATTTCTCCTAAGCCTCTTTGTGCTTATTGGTTCCCGTATGGGGGTAAAAGTACTTTACCAAACGGCACTTTCCAGCCAAATGCCTCAGAAGAAAACAAAGGTGCTCATCTACGGTGCCGGTGCTTCCGGGATGATCACGAAGAACACACTTTACCAGGATACCACGCGGGAATATGAGATCTTGGGTTTCATTGATGACAACCCCTATAAAATAGGTAAGACCATAGAGGGGGTAATGGTGTACAGTTTTAACAAAATATTTGTCAACGAATACATTCATAAACTTAAACCGGATCAACTGATCATATCGATCCAGTCGAACCTGTCCACGAAGAGAAAGAAAGAAATTGTAGAGGCGGCCCTTGCGCGAAACGTAGAAATTAAGATTGTGCCACCCGTGGAAAACTGGATACACGGGGAATTGAGTACCAAGCAGATCAAACACGTGAAGATCGAAAATCTTCTTGAACGCGATCCGATTGTGTTGGACAATGTGAACATAAGCCGCGAGATTAGCGGGAAGCGTATACTGGTAACCGGGGCTGCTGGTTCTATCGGCAGTGAAATAGCCCGGCAACTTCTACACTACAGCCCTAGGGAGATCGTACTTCTCGACCAGGCCGAATCCGCTTTGTATGACCTGGAGCAACAGATCAAAACGGAGCACCCTATGCTGATAGAAAAGGCTAAATTTGTGATAGCAGATGTAGCCAATAAGGAACGTATGCACCGGGTGTTCGATGCCTTTTCTCCTCAGATTGTTTTTCACGCTGCTGCCTACAAGCACGTACCTCTTATGGAAGACAACCCCTATGAGGCAGTAAGCGTAAACGTTAGCGGCACTAAGGTAGTGGCAGATCTTTCCTGTGCCTATGGCATTGATAAATTCGTAATGGTTTCTACCGATAAAGCGGTGAACCCCACCAATGTGATGGGAGCTACCAAAAGAACGGCAGAGATCTACACACAGAGTTTGACGTGCAAGAAAAACTGTAAAACCAATTTTGTAATTACCCGTTTTGGCAATGTATTGGGCTCTAACGGATCGGTTATCCCGCTCTTTAGAAAGCAAATTGAAAAAGGAGGTCCCATAACCATTACACATAAAGACATTACCCGCTATTTTATGACCATACCCGAAGCTTGTAACCTGGTATTGGAAGCCGGAGCTATGGCTAAAGGAGGCGAAATTTTCGTCTTCGACATGGGGGAATCCGTAAAGATCTATGACCTGGCGAGGAAAATGGTTAAGCTTTCTGGCTTAAGGCTGGGAAAAGACATCGAAATTGTAGAAGTGGGCCTACGGCCGGGGGAGAAGCTATACGAAGAACTGCTGGCTGTTCAGGAAAATACCAAACCCACGCATCACCCCAAGATCTTGGTGGCCGAAGTACCCCGGTATAGTTATAAAGAAACGTCTTCTTTGGTAGCGAACCTTGAGCGTTCCCTCGATTCCAGCGACAACCTGGAAATAGTAAAAAATCTTAAGGCCATTGTTCCTGAATTCATCAGTAATAACTCCATCTTTGCGTCACTCGACCTGAAGATGATTGCCAATGATTAAAAATAGCCTGGCCCTGGGCGCCTTTTTACTGCTAAGCTTTGTATCGTTAGCCCAATACCAGTTTGCAAGGCAAAACGAGCTATATAATTTACCCTGGGTGGGTGCAGCTTATTTTACCGGGCTTGATGCACATACGCAAATCCGTCCTTTAAATACCTGGCGCCTGGATTCTGCTGGGGTGGCGCGTAAACAAGTAGCGCCTGATTTTGCTTACCGCAAATGGTTTTGGCGTAAGCTCTTCAACGAGCATTTGGTAAGCCTTGAAAAACCGGATTTTTCCCTTTATTTCGACCCTATCGTAAATTTTCAGGGAGGTTTCGAAAGAGGGACCAGCGGTTCACCCTATTGGGTAAATACCCGGGGGTTTAATATAGAAGGGCGTATAGGAACCCGGTTTACATTTAAGACCTTTTATCTGGAGAACCAGGCACGTTTCCCCACTTATATCACAGATTTTGTGGAATACAGGCGGGTAGTGCCCGGCCAGGGCTTTGCCCGTCCCTTTGGAGAAGGGGGATTTGATTATGGTGTGCCCGGTGGGGAAATAGCATACACTCCTAACAAGTTTTTTAATTTTACTTTAGGGCAGGGAAGTAATTTTTTCGGAGAAGGCCATCGCTCCATGCTGCTGTCTGATGCTGCCTTTACTTACCCTTTTTTCAGAATATCCACCAAATTCTGGCGCATAGAGTATGTAAACCTATGGGCGCAGTTGTACGATGTGCGCCCTTCAGCTTCTGTGGAACAAGGCGTATATGCCAAAAAGTTTTTGTCCAGTCATTTGCTTAGTATCAATATCTCCTCCAGGTTCAACATCAGCTTTTTTGAAGCTATAGTCATTGGCGACACCCTGCAACAACGCGGCCTGGACGCCAGTTTTTTAAACCCGGTCATTTTTTATCGCCCGGTAGAGTTTGCCGTAGGCTCTTCGCAGGGGAATGCGCTTTTGGGAGCAATGGCCTCCTATAAGATCCTGAACGGTTTGCAGGCTTATGGTCAATTTGTATTAGATGAATTTAGCATTGAGGCCCTCAGGGCCTCGGAAGGGAGCTGGGTAAATAAGTTTGGTTGGCAATTAGGGGCCAAACATTACGGCGCGTTTGGTATACCGGAGCTTTTTGCACGGCTGGAATGGAATGCGGCTCGTCCCTACACCTATTCGCACAGGGTGCCGCTTACCAATTACGCGCACTATGGGCAGCCCCTGGCACATCCCTGGGGTGCCAATTTTAGCGAAGTATTGTTGCAAGCCGTATACCAACCCGGGCGATGGGAATTTGATGCACAGCTTACCTACGGCACCATAGGTTTGGACAGCAATGGAGCTAACTGGGGAGCGGATGTATACCTGTCCTACAACAGCAGGGAGCAGGATCTGGGCAATGAGATCGGGCAGGGGGTAAAGGCAAACCTCTTGTATGCCAAAGCACGGGTGGCATATCTGGTAAATCCGGCTTCCGGGCTAAAACTGGAAGCGGGGATACACCATCGCGAAGCACGTACCAATGAAGCGGCTACCCGTCCGTTTTCTTCTGGTAGGAATACCTGGTTTTTTATAGGCTTGCGTACCGAGTTTTTAAATCGTTATTACGATTTTTGACCTATGTTAAAAGAGTTCAGACCTACGATCCTTTTTTTGATAAAGTTTTTTGGGATATACCTTTCCTTATCCATAGCCTATGGAGTGTTTATCAAAGGCTACGACACACGTCAAGATCCTGAACTCGATCCCATTACACGTGTTGTCACGTACAATTGTACAAAAACAGCGGGCCTTTTTGGCTATGAAGGCAGGATCGTACACAACGACCACCTGAACTATGCCAGCGAGAGCGAGCAAACCTACGACAGCGTATACCTCAACGAAGCTTACGCCATATCCGTAGAAGAAGGCTGCAATGGCCTCAACATTATGATCTTATTTCTAGCTTTCGTAATCGCTTTTGGCGGAAATGCTTCGGCCATGCTTCTCTTCATACCTGCCGGCCTGCTGTTTATACATGTCGCTAATATCGGGCGCTTGTTGTTATTGGCGCTGCTCAATGTAGAGCTTGGCGGAAGGGCTTTTCATTTTTTTCACAAGTATTTTTTCACGGCACTTATTTACCTGGCCGTCCTCTTTCTCTGGTACCTCTGGGTAAGTAAATACTCGGGCCGTTTACGCAAAAAGAAAAAGGAAAGCACAGATGCAACTTAGGCGTATTATAGCCATTGCTATAGGCTGCCTGGGGCTGTTGGCGGTATATATGGGCCAGGAATACCTCGACTTCTACAGTGTGCTGATCCGGTTCGAGGCCCCCGAGCAACTGGACTATGGTATGCAGGGAGATATTCCCGATAAAACGGCTTTCATATTCAATAAAACCATGCGCTATTTTGTGAACGACCTTTTTGCCATTGCCATTTTATTCGGTTTGTTTTATGAAAAAAAGTATACCCGCTTTGCCTTTTACGTAATGATTTTTGGTGTGCTTTTTCTGCACCCCGCCTACCTCTACTTGATTTTTACCCAACCCGAAGGCTTTTCTTCGGCCATCAGTCACCTGCATCGCATTATCATGAACCCCGTGCTTATGATGATTCTCATCCCGGCGTTTTACTTTCAAAAGTGGCAGGAGAAGCATTCCGCCCCATAAAAAAGCGTATTTTTAGCCAACCCTATTACTTTTGTTGCTCTTCGCCTGAAAAGTACTTTCATGATAACATTAGAGCATATCACTAAATCATACTATACCGGGAATAAGCCGTTGCAGGTACTTAAAGGCATCGACCTGCATATTGCATCCGGAGAGTTTGTAAGCATCATGGGGTCGTCCGGCTCCGGAAAATCAACTTTGCTCAATATATTGGGTATCTTAGATGGGTATGACGAGGGGAGTTACCTTTTAGACAATACCCTGGTGAAAGGCCTCAGCGAAAAACAAGCCGCCCGTTACCGGAATAAGTTCCTGGGTTTTGTATTTCAGTCCTTTAACCTCATTGGGTTTAAAAACGCTATGGAAAACGTGGCCTTACCTCTTTATTACCAGGGAGTAAGCAGGGGGAAACGCAATAAAATGGCGTTGAGTTACCTGGAAAAAGTAGGGCTGCGGGATTGGGCCGATCATTTGCCGAATCAACTTTCGGGCGGACAAAAACAAAGGGTGGCCATTGCAAGAGCCCTGATTACACAACCCAAAGTTTTGCTGGCCGATGAACCCACCGGGGCGCTGGATTCAAAAACTTCTTATGAAGTAATGGAGCTTTTTAAACAGATAAATGCGGAGGGGATTACGGTAATTATCGTAACACATGAACAGGACATTGCCAATATGACCCAACGTATTATTACCATGAAAGACGGCCTGATTCAATCGGCTTAACGCAAAGGAGAGAGGATGTTTGAACTGGATAAATGGCAAGAAATATTTGCCACGATACGCAAAAACAAGCTGCGCACTTTTCTAACCGGGTTTAGTGTGGCCTGGGGTATTTTTATGCTGGTAGTGCTCTTGGCAGCCGGACAAGGATTGCAAAACGGAGCAATGAGCGAATTTGAAGCAGACGCCATTTATTCCCTTTGGATCAATGGAGGGCGTACGACCATGCCTTATAAGGGCTTTAGAGCCAATCGCCCTATCGTATTGGAAAACCGGGATTTCCAAGCCATTTCCGGTGATTTTGAACAAGTTGAAGTAGCTTCGGCCAACAAGCGTTTTTGGAGCAGCAGCATAAACTACAAGAACGAATATGGCACCTTTGAAGCAAGGGCCGTGAACCCGGATATGCAAAAGCTGGAACGCAACAATATCGTTAAGGGGCGCTACCTGAACCAACGCGATCTGGACGATTTCAGGAAAGTCGCGGTGATAGGCCAGTTGATAGAGCGTGAAATTTTTAAAGGAGAAGACCCGCTGGGTAAAAGCCTTCAGGTAAACGGGGTGTTGTTTGAGGTGGTAGGCGTATATACGGATGATGGGGGAGAAGATGAAGAAGACAATGTATACATCCCCCTCAATGTAGGGCAAAAAGTATTGAGCAGGCAACCCCGGCAATTGAGCCAGATCGTAGTGGGCTATGACGAAAAAACAAGCCTCAAAGATTCCAAGGCCTTGGAGAATGCCGTGTTTGCCTCGTTGGCCAATCGCTTTGGCTTTAACCCCAAAGATCAAAATGCAGTACGCATTTGGAACCGGCAGGAGAACATGCAGGAAGCGGTAAACGTTCTTATGGGTATCAAAGTCTTTATTTGGGTAATCGGCATAGGCACGATTATCGCAGGAATAGTGGGGGTAAGTAATATTATGATGATCGTAGTAAAAGAAAGGACCCGTGAGATCGGGGTGCGCAAGGCGTTGGGTGCTACACCTGGTTCCATTGTAGCACTCATCCTTCAGGAATCTATTTTTATCACGGCCTTCGCCGGGTATATAGGTTTGGTATTAGGGGTATTGCTGGTAAACGTGCTGGGCAGTACTATTGAGCACGACTTTTTTAAACAGCCCGAGATTGATTTGAATTTGGCGCTTATTACGCTGCTCATCCTGGTAGTAGCAGGTACACTGGCTGGCTTTTTCCCGGCCAACAGAGCAGCACGTATTAAACCTATAGAAGCCCTGCGCGATGAATGACCCATTTTTAAGCCTGAAACAGATGGATAGGGACCAATGGCAGGAAATAGCAGCGGTACTCGGGCGCAACAAATTGCGCACTTTCCTTACGGGCTTTGGCGTTTTCTGGGGCATCTTTATGTTGGTGATCATGATGGGAAGCGGGCAGGGCTTGCAAAACGGAGCCGAAGCTGGTTTTGGTAATTCGGTAAAGAACAGCGTTTTTTTGTGGACACGTCCTACTACACTTCCCTATAAAGGATTTAAACAGGGGCGGGTCTTTCAGATACATAACGATGACGTAGAAGCCCTTCGTCAGCAGGTGGCCTCGCTGGAAGTAGTAGCTCCCAGAGCACAGGCAGGAGGCTACCGCGGAAAAGACAATGTAACCCGGGGCGTAAAAACAGGGGCCTTTAACCTGTATGGAGATACCCCGGATTACTTGAAGATCGAACCTACCAACATAGTGGAAGGGCGCAGCATCAACTGGCGCGATATGGAGGAGAAACGGAAAGTTTGTTTTATTGGTGACCAGGTACGCCAAACACTTTACGAGGAGGGAGAAGAAGTGATCGGAAGTTACATCACGGCACAAGGCATAAATTACAAAGTAGTAGGGCTATACCGCAGCATGAACAGCAACCCCAACCAGGCAGAAGAGCAGGAAAAGGCCATTATAATTCCCCTGAGCACTTTTCAGCAAGCCTACAATTGGGGAGATATAGTAGGTTGGCTCAGTATGGCTTCACGTCCCGATGTTCCGGCTACCGAAATGGAACAGGAGGTACGCGCAGTGCTTAAACAACGCCTTACGATCCATCCCGATGACCAAAGGGCTTTTGGTAGCTGGAACAAAGAAGAAGAATTTATACGGATGCGCGGATTGCTCAATGGGATACAAATACTGTCGCTTATTGTTGGCACGCTTACCCTGTTGGCGGGTGCTATAGGCGTAAGCAATATCATGCTGGTAATCGTAAAAGAACGCACCAAGGAGTTCGGTGTAAGGCGGGCCATAGGAGCCGAACCCTTCACGGTAATGAAACAAGTGGTGCTGGAATCCCTTGCGCTCACTTTAGCAGCCGGGATCTTAGGGATCATTCTAGGGGTTTGGAGCCTGGAAGGGGTAGCGGGGCTCATGAATCAATCGGCAGAGCAATCAGATTTTTTTAGAAATCCAGGTGTAGAACTGCCTATAGTGCTGATGGCACTTGGTATTTTAACTTTTTCCGGCATTTTAGCCGGTTTAATTCCCGCACGCAGAGCCGTATCCATTAAGCCTGTTGATGCCCTTAGATTTGAATAAGCAAATAAACCAAATCCCTTTATGAGAACAATTCTCCGAACTTCCTTGCTGGTCATTGTATTGGCTGTATTCGTATATACCCTGTACTACCTGTACCAAAAGTCGCAGGTAGAACCGGTACGTTACGGTACCGAAACGGCTTTTAAAACCAATATTATAAACAAATCGGTGGCTACCGGAAGTATTATTCCCCGGGAAGAGATCTTGCTGAAGCCACAGATCAGCGGTATAGTAAAAGAGGTGTTTGTAGAGGCAGGAGATAAGGTGGTGCTGAATGATCCGATAGCCAAGATACAGGTGATCCCGGACCTGGTAGCGTTGAACAATGCGGAGAACCGGCTGCGTGTTGCCCGCCTCAATCTCAGCAACGCAAAAATCGATTACGACCGAAACAAAAAATTGCAGGAGAGCAACGTAATTTCAGCCAGTGAGTTCCAGCAGTTTGAACTCACGTATAATGCCGCAAAGCAGGAATTAGAAGCCGCCCGGGACAACCTTCAGATCGTAAAAGAAGGTGCAAGCAATAAGAAGGGAATGGGCTCACTCAACGTGGTAAAAGCCACTATTCCGGGGATGGTGCTGGACGTACCGGTAAAAGTGGGGAACCAGGTAATAGAAAGCAATAATTTCAACGAGGGTACCAGCATAGCTTCTATAGCCGATATGCGGGATCTGATCTTTGAAGGCAAGATCGATGAATCAGAAGTAGGTAAGATCAAAGAAGGCATGGACATCTGGCTTACGGTAGGCGCAATCGAGAATAAACAATTTAATGCGGAGCTTGAATATATAGCGCCTAAGGGCGTAGAAGAAAATGGGGCCATCCAGTTTATGATCAAAGCCAAGGTAAAGCTCGACACGGCAGATTTTATCCGGGCAGGATACAGCGCCAATGCAGATATTGTATTGGCCAGAAAAGACTCTGTTCTGGCCATACGCGAAGCGGTAGTACAATATGAAGAAGGCGAACCTTTTGTAGAGGTATCCGTAGGGGAGCAACAGTTTGAGCGCAGGGACGTGACACTGGGATTGAGCGATGGCATTAACGTGGAGGTAATAGACGGGCTTACCAAGGCAGACCAGATAAAGGTGTGGAACAAACCCATGTAATGCAATAAATTTAATGTTGTATAAACATTCATAGCCCTTGCAGGGTATTAGATTTACTATATATTTGCTAAATCATTGTTTAAACATTAAAAAAACTAACTGAGATGAACAACCTAAAAAAATTCTTTATGCTGGCTGCGGGAGCCGCGCTTACGGTAGCTTGCAGCAATGCCCCTGAAGAAACGGTAGAAACTACGGAAGCACAGGAAGTGCAGGAAGTGCAGGAAGTGGAAGCCAGCGCTACGTATGTATTGGTAACAGATGGAGACGAAGTAATGTGGGAAGGGTACAAGACGTATACTGACGGCTCACACATCGGTACCATCCAGATCAACGAAGGAGAATTCAATATTGAAGGGGAAGATATTGTAGGCGGTAGTTTTGTTATTGATATGAATTCCATCCAAAACTCCGATTTGCCGGAAGAGGGAGACTACAACAAGGCAAAATTGGTAGGTCACTTAAAAAGCCCTGATTTCTTTTCAGTAGAAGAGTATCCTACCGCTACTTTCACCCTGACGGGCGTGGAGGCTACCCCCGGTGCGGAAAGTGGAGCCACGCACAACTTTATGGGGAATTTGAAATTGCGTGGTCAGGAAAAGAACATTACCGTACCCGCCATGGTGAGTATGGAAAACGACATGATCAAGATCACTACCCCAGAATTTGTAATTGACCGCACAAACTGGGGAGTACAGTATGGCTCTGAAACCAGCATTGAAGGCCTGGCTAAAGAAAACGCCATTGCAGATAACATCAAGCTTAAATTAGATCTGAAAGCGAAGAAAGCTTAGTTTTAAATTTGGTTAATTTAAAATCAGAACCCGCCTAAGCCATGGCTTAGGCGGGTTTTTTATTTGTACCTTCCCTGGTCTAAACCATTAACCTGTATGTCGGAAAAAAAGGAGATCAGGCAAAACATAAAGTCATGGGCACAGGATGACCGGCCGCGTGAAAAACTACTGTTAAAGGGGAAAAGCTCATTAAGCGATGCAGAGTTGGTAGCCATCCTACTGGGTAGTGGCAACCGCGAAGAAACAGCCGTAGACCTTGCGAAACGCATTCTGGCCTCGGTAGATTACAATCTCCATGAATTAGGGCGCCTCACCATTCCTGCCTTATGCGCGTTCAAAGGTATTGGAGAAGCGAAAGCCATTTCTTTACTGGCTGCCCTGGAATTGGGCCGTAGAAGGCGCTTGTCAGATGCGTTGGACAAAAAGAAGGTCTTTAGCAGTGCGAGTTGTTTCGAGTTGATGCAGCCCATCATCGGTGAATTGCCCCACGAAGAGTTTTGGGTGATCCTGCTCAATGCTTCTAACCGTCTTTTAGGCTACAAACGAGTGAGTAGCGGGGGGCTTAGCAATACCCCGGCCGACCCGCGTACAATCTTTAAAGAGGCTTTATTGCTAAACGCTTCAGCAGCAATTCTCAGCCATAATCATCCCTCCGGCAATATTTCTCCTTCGGAACAGGATAAAAAACTGACCCGGAAACTGGTGAAAGCAGGAGAAGTCTTGTTTATCTCCGTACTGGACCACATTATTATTTCGGGAAATCGCTATTACAGCTTTAATGATGCGGGCCTGATGTAAGCGAGTATATTTGCTGCTTATGATTTTGTTTTACGCAGAAAAGATCACCCCCAGGCTACGGTACAGTGCAAAAATACTGCTCAACGATTTGCTTGGCCTAAAAATCAGTTTTACTACCGATAAAGACGATTACCTGCATGCCACCTTACCCAAAATCAATTATTCCAAAAACCCTTTACAGAGCGGGTTATACGTTCAGGCTGCCAACCTGCTTTTTGAAAGCGATATCTTTCAACAGGAGTTTCAAACCGGTGAATGGGAGGGAAAGCCCATCATCTACACCAGTGGCAAGCAGTCGCAATTGCCTTTTGATCCCTTTGCCGCCACTTTTTTTATGTTGAGCCGCTACGAAGAATACATTCCCTTTATTGCCGATGAACACAACCGCTTCCCCGCCAGGGAAAGCCTCTTGTATAGAATGGGGAAACTACATGTTCCCGTGGTAAACATCTGGGCAGAAATACTCAGCGAAAAGCTATTGGAGTTTTATCCCGGTACAGCGTTTAACAAGCCGGTTTACCGCTTTCTGAATACGATTGATATTGACAATGCCTATGCCTATCTCGGAAAGGGCGTCATGCGTACCGCAGGGGGCTTTTTCAAAGATATATTTTCATTTAACTTCAGAGAGCTTATTGCCCGCAGTAAGGTGTTAATGGGCATAGAGTCTGATCCGTTTGAAACCTTCGACTATGTGTTACAGCTGCAAGAACGTTATGGTTTTGAAACGATTTACTTTGCTCTTTTCTCACGCACGGCCCAGTACGACCGCAACCTGAGTATGTACAGTCCGCGCTTGCAGCGCTATATAAAAGGGATAAATGATTTTTGTACCGTAGGCATACATCCTTCTTATCAGAGCAATAGCAACCTTAGCGTGGGCGAAGAGGAACTGCATCGCCTGGAACAGGTACTCAATATAGACATCATACACAGCCGCCAACACTTTATAAAACTCAAATTTCCCGAAACCTACCGCAATTTGATAGACCTCGAAATAGAACACGACTATTCTATGGGATTCGCAGCTGAGTCGGGTTTTAGGGCGGGCACCTGTACGCCGTTTCGCTTTTACGACCTGGAACTGGAAATAGAGACAAACCTGGTGGTGCATCCTTTTCCGTTTATGGATGGGACCTACATCTATTACAAAAAAATGACCCCTGGAGAAGCGCTGGCGGAGATGCTGGAATACCTGAAAACCTACCGCAGGTACGGGGGAGCATTCATTCCCGTTTGGCACAATAGGATATTCAGTGAAAAGGAAGCAGAATGGCAGGGCTGGAAGGAGGTATATGAAGAGATCATAAAGCAGGCCACCGCATGATCCGCCTACTTAAAAACCACCATATTGATTACGCAAAATACGACTTATGTGTAGCCATGGACCGTAGCGGCTTACCCTATGCACAATCCTGGTACCTGGATACCCTTTGTGAGTGGGAAACCCTGGTTAAAGATGATTACGATGCCGTATGGCCGCTGCCGGTAAATCAAAAATGGGGCATAAGCTATTATTACCGCCCTTTCGGTATACAGCAACTGGGCATTTACAGCAAGAAGTTGCTTAGCGAGGAGGATATAGAAGCTTTTACAAGAACGTTGACCGCCAGTACCCGCTATGCGGATGTATACATGAATGAAGGACAATTACCCGGCCCTTTAACGGGCTTGCGGGTGGCCAGCTTACCCAACTATGTGCTGTCCCTGCAAAAGAGTTACGAGCAACTGTACAGCGGGTTTAACAACAATACCAGGCGCAACTTAAAAAAGAGCCAACGAAGCAAGCTGGAAGTTTTTGGAAACGATTCCCCCAGTGTGCTCATACAGCTTTTTAAACAGTATAAAGGCAAAAGACTAAAGCTGCCGGAAGCTTTTTACCGGCAGATGGAAAAGCTCATGTTTGCGCTTTTACACAGGAACCAGGGGAAACTCTATACGGTATATGGCGGACCCAATGAGCTGTTGGCAGGCGCCTTTTTGGCCCAGACCGGGAAACGTCATGTGTTGCTCTTTACCGGAATAAGCGACAGGGGAAAGGAGTCCGGGGCCATGTATTACCTCATAAACGAATACCTGATCTTTCATAGTGGCCAGGACGCGTTATTTGACTTTGAAGGCAGCAAAGATCCGGGTACTGCCCGTTTTTTTAAGGGGTTTGGCGCAGAGGAACGCAGCTACAGCAGGTTGCTCTACAACCGCCTGCCCTTTTACTTAAGCTGGTTAAAGCAATGAAAAAATACCGGCACCTCTTTTTTGACCTGGATCATACCCTTTGGGACTTTGAGGCCAACAGCAGCTATACGTTAAAAATGCTTTTTGAGCATTACCAACTGGCAGAAAAGCTGCAAACTACTCCTGAGCATTTTTTGGAGAACTATTACCGCATAAACGATCAAAAATGGGCATTGTACCGGGCGGGCGAAATAAACAAAGAACAACTCAGAGCGTCCCGTTTCCTGGAAACTTTTGCCGTATACGGGTTTAAAGATGCCGCTTTTGGAAAGCGTTTCGATAAGGAATATATCGCGCAGAGCCCGTATCAGAAAAAACTGATAGAAGGTACTTTAGAGCTTCTGGATCACTTGAGCAGGCAAGAGGAGTATCAATTGCATATCATCACGAACGGTTTTGCCGAAATACAGGACATAAAGTTAACCCATAGCGGGTTAAAGGATTATTTCGAGGTAATTATGACCTCGGAAAGAGTAGGGGCGACCAAACCCCATGCACGCATTTTTGTGGAAGCCATGCGCATGGCAGGGGCAGAACGCAAAAACAGCCTGATGATAGGAGATAGCTTAACGGCCGATGTCCTGGGGGCAAAAAGATGCGGGATAGACCAGGTTTATTATAACCCCTCCCGTATAGTGCACGGGCAACAGGTAACGTACGAGATAAGCACCCTCCTGGAGCTAAAGGGCATACTCTGATTAAACCCTTTCCGTTTTTTTTCGTCAGAGAAACGTATCTTTAAAATCTTCAATAACAATACCTTTTTGAGAAAGAGCATTTGCATAGGGCTTATTCTAATGGCTTTGGCCTGCACCAAAAAGGAAATAACAGTGGTGCCGGGCAACCAGGCACCGGCGGAGCTTCCGGTAACCCAGGCCTTGCGCGAAAACTATATAAACCGGGTGTACATAAATCTTGTAGGTAGAAAAGCCACTTCCGGGGAGTTTCAGGAAGCCCTGGACATGCTGGGAGAAAAGGCCACCGCTCCGAGCAGAAAAGAACTGCTGGAAACCTTGTTGGATCTGCCCGAGTACCCTGTGCAATTGTACGCCATAGCCCGGAGTGATTTTTTGGAAGATGTAGATACGGTGGAAATAAACGAAACCTATCACAACCTGCAGTTGGCGCTTGCGGGTGCCTCGGGTACATACCGGGAATACCTCCTCTTTGAACTGGAACGCCTGGCCGCCATGAAAAACATACTGCCGGGGCTCAGGCATGACTCGCTGGACGTAAGAGGCATGCACATGCGCGTGGTAAACAACCTGTATTACGACAATATAAACATGGGCACGGAAAACTTTGTAGTGGCCACTTTCCAGAACTTTCTGTTCCGCTACCCAACCAATGAAGAACTTGCTCAGGGGAGCAATATGGTAGATGGAATAAGTGCCCTGCTGTTTTTTAGCAATGGCAGCAGCCGGGCTGACTTTACGGATATCTTCTTTTCTTCTCCGGGCTACTACGAAGGGCAGGTAATCGACCTCTACCAACGCAACCTGTTCAGGTCGCCCGGCAGTACCGAAATGGCGGAGCTTACCACAGCCTATATGGAAGATGGGGATTATGAAGCGTTACAAATAAACATACTGACAAGCAATGAGTATTTCTTTAATTAGGTATGCCGGTGTGCTGCTCTTTTTATTTTTACTGGCCGGGTGTAAAAAAGAGCAGGTCAATCAATATGAGATTGACGAAATAACGCTCTACAGCAATGCTAGCGAAAAGAAAAACCTCAAAACAGACGAGCAATTCCTGTCTATCCTGTACAGCGATCTGTTCGATAAGAGCATCAGCGCACAGGAAATGTCGTTGCTTACCCGCTCTTATACAGCTTTAGGCGATAAAGCACTGGTTATAGATATGCTTACTAAAACCATGTTGATTTCTCCGGATGCAAACGTGCCTTCGCCCGAACAGATGCACGAGCATCCCGAAGTGTTTGTGGAGGAAGCATTTAAGCGTTTTTATATCCGGAAACCCAATGTGCAGGAAAGCTGGTTTTTCACGAATCTTATTGTGCAGGATACTTCCATAAAACCGGTCGATGTGTATTACAGCATGCTTACCGCAGATGAATACCGCTATTATTAAGCGCCTATGAAAAGGAGAAATTTTTTAAAGAAAGCAGCGCTGGCTTCCGCAGGTATGGTTGCTATGCCGCACATTCTTCCCGGGGGAAGCCTTTTTGCCAGAACCGCTTCGCGTAAAGTAAACCACGTGGTGTTTTGTCTATTTGCCGGGGGCATACGGAACTATGAGAGCGTGCACCAGAATGATGGAAACCTTATGCCCAGCTTACTTACAGGCACTAAGAACATTAGCAGTGACCTGGCCGGCAGCATGGTGCCATTGCCCGCCCCTGTATTGGCCAACCCATTGCAAAGCCAGGGTACCTTGTTTAAGGAGTTCAGGTATGATGATGGTCCTTTGGGGCACTTTAACGGCCATACCACGGCCATAACCGGCCAGTATACCAACAGCAGCCTCAATTTAAGGGAGCGCCCGGCTTTTCCCACGATCTTTGAGCTTTACCGCAAGCACAGCGGTCCATCCAATTCTCCGCTCAATGCCTGGTGGGTATCGCACAGCAATAACCTGTATCCTATCCTCAATTACAGCAATTACCCCGGCTACGGACCTTTATACGGGGCAAATCAAATTTCACCCACCCATTTCTTCGGGTACGAAAACGCGTCTTTCTTATCGGCTAAAAGCCAGTTTTCGGAGCGGAGGAAAGCGGAGCAGGATAAAATGCGCACTTTCCTCAACAACAATTTTGGCGGAGGTCTCAATCAAAATACCGGCTTTGCCAATGCCCCTGAAGAGGCCGGTCGCCTGGAGCAGTGGATAGACCAGATGCTGGCCGAAATACAGGCAGGCAGCCAGAACAACCCCTGGAATATACCGGGTTATATGAGCGGGGATATGTATAACCTGTATTATGCCGAACGCGTGCTCGAGGCTTTTGAGCCGGAGTTATTGGTCGTAAATATGTTTGATGTAGACGTATGCCATACCGACTTTACCGCTTATGTAAACAATTTGCGCAGGGCAGACTATGCGGTTGGTCATTTGTGGAATACCATCCAAAGCATACCGGGGCTGGCAAACGACACCTTGCTTATTGTAGCGCCCGAGATCGGCCGTAACGGCACACCCAACTCCATAATAGACCAAAACGGGCGCGCAGCACTGGACCATACCAATGGAGATCCGGTAAGCAAAGAAATATTCTGCCTTATAGCCGGCCCCCCCGGGGTGGTGCATCAAAATAAGGTGATCAGCCAGGCCGGTGGGCGCAGCATCGACATTGTACCCACTATAGCGGATGCCCTGGGCTTTTATGATGAGGTAAGGGGTCTATTGCCCGGCAGTGTTTTACAAGAAGCTTTCGTATGAAAAAACTACTTACCCGTATATGCACCTTTTTTGCCCTGTTTGCCGTTGGAGCGGCAGCTTGTACGAAAACGATAACAGATGAGCGTGCCAATCCGTTTGACCACAATGGCCAGGATACGATCCCGGGCAAAGCAGACCTGAGCAAGCTGGAAGGCTTGCACCAGCAGATCTTTGTGTTAAAGTGCGCCAACCCAACCTGTCATGACGGAAGCTTTGAACCGGATTTCCGGAGTGTACAGAGCACTTATGCGTCCCTGGTGTATCACCCCGTAACCAAAAACGATGACCAGGGTACCTATACCTATCGAGTATTGCCCGGGGAGGCGGACAGCAGCTGGCTTTTTCGAAGGCTTATAGCCGATGAAGTACTCGGACGGATGCCGCTGTACGCAGAACCCCTGCCACAGGAGGAAATAGACGCGATCAAAGAATGGATCAACCAGGGGGCTAAAGACATTTTTAGTCAAACGGCCGATGCGCCTAATTTTGCGCCGGTGGTACGGGGCTATGGGCTATACAACGCTGCTTACCAAAAGATTGATACGATAAGGGTAGACGGCTGGGCTTCTGCTTTTTTAGTACCTGGCAACACCAGTGAGAATCTCCTGCTTTCGGTAGAAGACGACCAAAGTGATCTAAACGATTTTATGGTAAAGGAGTTGAGTTTCAGCTATGCACGCGATAACTGGCAAGCTTTTCAGACGCTGCCCCTCAATAAACTTTGGAGTGATGTACTTCAGGTGCCCTTTGTGGCGGCCCAGTTTACAACCGACACGACCATTTATTTCCGTGTAAAAGTAGTAGATGGCGGAGGAGCCGAAACCGTTATGCCCAACGAAAACAGTCCCCTATGGTGGAAAGAAAACTTTTCCTTCAAAGTATTGCCTTAATCCTTTTATGGGCGGCGGCCGGCTGCAAAAGGGAAGAACCCGATCTAGGGCCCGTGCCGCGCCTTGAATTATTGGAGGTAAGCCCGCTTCAGTTACAGGCCTTCAAAGACAGCCTGGTAATCCGCTTGCAATATGAAGACGGAGACGGAGACCTGGGTGGGGTGCACCCCGATTCGAGTAACCTCTTTGTAGTAGACAGCCGCATAGGCTTAAAGTATAGCTACCGCATCCAGGAATTGGTGCCGGGTGGGGAAACGGTACCCATTAAGGGAACCTTGAAAATATTGCTCAACAGCCTTTTTCTGGTACAGGATACCGTACAGGAAACGGTAAGCTTTGAGATCTATGCTTTTGACAAAGCCGGAAATAAGAGTAACGTATTGCGTACAGAGCAGGTAGTAATTAACAGGTAATTACGTGCATTTACAATATAACTCAATTGTTATGTTTATTTTTTAAACCGGACTAAGGTAAAAACAAGATCATACTTTTGAAAGGAACCACTTGGCCCTTTGGCAGATGCGTGGAAGAAGTGCGGCCAAAAGGGACAAAGCAGAAATGTTTAGGCCACACCTGGGCGTATACATTTTAGTTGAAAAAATAAATACCTTTCCCAAAACGGGAAAATGACCCTTTTAATGTAGCAAATGATACAAAAAGATAGACATTTTGTGGATATCTTTTGTTCTTTTTTTGCAGGAAAGGAAAAGCGCATATTTTTACGGCCGAAAATAACCTTAACGATCTGTGCCATGAAAGCCCGTGCACTCTGCTTGCTCTTTTTTCTATCTGTAAAATTCCTTTGGGCCCAGGGAGACGGCCTCCCCAACCCGGTTTACGTAGCTGAACCGGATCTCACCCGCACCATAGACCAAAGCAAAGCGGTGTACGCCATCCCGGCCAGTATAAACGTAGCTAAAGGCAATGCCTCCTATACCATACCCATTGAAGTACCTTCCGGCATAAACGGAGTGACACCTACCGTAGCGGTATCGTATAGTTCCGCAGGCGGGCACGGTTTACTGGGGTGGGGCTGGCACCTCGCTGCCGGCAGTGAGATTACCCAAAGTAGCAAAGTATATGCCCTGGACGGGGTAAAGCGCCCCATGGAATTTACCAACACCGATAACCCGCTTACCCTGGACGGGCAACGGCTGGTGCTGATCAGCGGGGATGGCTTTATTGGGGGCAGTGAATACCGCACCTATATAGAATCGCACCAGCGCGTGACCGTACCGGACGGAGGTGGTTTCCTGGTGGAAACCAAAAACGGTTTAAAGAAGTATTACGGGCGTACGGCTGCTTCCCAACTGGCCTTCCAGGTAAACGGTACGGGCATTGTGCACAAATGGCTGCTGGATGAAGTGCGGGACCGCAACGGCAACCGCATGCTGTACGATTACATATTGGATGCCGCCACCAACAGCTACCGCTTAAACCGCATTCAATACATCATTATAGGGCAACAAAGTCCGAAAGCCGAAGTACGCTTTTACTATACCTCCCGTACGGATGTTAAGTCGGGCTACATAGACGGGGAGCATGGGCGTTCCGAAGCCCTGTTGCAGCGCATTGCCTCTACCTACAACGGCACGCACTTCTCCGAATACCGCTTTAAGTACAGCTTCCGCAGTGGGGTACAGGGCAGCGACTATTCCCGCCTGGTGGAGATCGATTACGAAGGCCGCAACCGAAGTGGAGTAAACAGTACCCTGGTGCAATGGCATAATGCGGCCCCTGAGTTTGAGCTTGACCCGGATCTCAACCCGGAGTTAAAGAAAACATCAGAAGACCTCCACCAACAGTTGATCATGGACATTAACGGGGACGGACTTGATGATATTCTGTCTTTGGAGTATACGAAAATTGATTTGGGAGATTGCTGGCACGACCTTAATAAATATCAAATGTCCAGGCATGAGTTTGAATTGTGGGCCAACATCAAGCAACGAGGCAGTGACAACTTTACACGGGAAAAAATACTGGGGCCGATTACTTCCGAATACAAACCCGATGGTTGCCAGAGAATAGGTTTTTGCAAGATATATGCGGGGGATTTTAACGGGGACGGGCTAATGGATTTCCTGTTGCACCGGGCCGGAATACATGGAAGCGGCAAAAACTGGTGGAACCAGTTCCCGTATGACTATTATTTAAATACGCGCAGCAACCCCGGTACGTTTACCAAAAGCCTTACCCACACACATAGGGATCATTTATTCCAGGGCTATGAGAATAAGGGCACAAGGGATGAAGCGCCCAATATGTACCCCTTTGCTTTAATCCCGGCCGATTTTGACGGGGACGGCATAACCGACATTGGGTATATGGGGTCGGATGGACTTACGGATGACAAGGATAAGGATTATGAGCCACATGTACTGATTACCTATACCAATCCTGATCTCAGTATTCAAAAAGAGCGGATCACGAATAATGGCAACAGTTGGGGAGAATTAGACAGTACCCGCATCGGGGATTTTAACGGGGATGGCAAAGCCGATATCATGCTGTTACGTGCCAGCGGCAGTAGGATTATAGCGCCCGTTTCGCGGAACAACTGGATACAGCTGTATAACGGAAGTTTTCCCAATGTACACCATTACCTTCAAGTGGGCGACTTTAACGGGGACGGCATATCAGATATTATGGCGCAAACGCCCAGTATTAGTAATGACTTTTACATTAAACTCTTTGACGGGAATACATTTCTCCCCGGAACATATGTTGGCGCTAATTATGATATGCAATTCATTTTTTGGCAGGAGGGCATTTCCCGCCCGGCTAACTTCCGGATTCCCCCGTATCCCTTTATCAGGGATGTGGATATGGATGGACGAGATGACCTTGTTGTGGTTACGGTAGACCGGGATGTAGCGCACCCTTATCCACAGTATACCGTACAGGTACATTACAATAAAATTACCGGTTGGATGCATTCTTCTTACCAGATACCGCTGCATGAAATTGACCTGTATACCCAATACGAGGACTTTTATTTTGCGGATTTTAATGGTTCCGGCAGGCCAGCTTTATTTTATTACGATTATAAAGGCGGGCTCAGATGGGCAATGACCTTAACGTTCCGCCCCCTGGATAAATCCAGGTTGGTCCGCCAGATCCTGGACGGTTACAACCGCCTTACGGAGTTCCGGTACGACTACCTAAGCTCCCCGGCCGTATACACCCGGGCGCTGAATGCCTATCCCAACCCTTCTTTGATTGGCGGGATACCGGTGGTAAGCAAAGTGCTGCAAAAGGATTTTACAGGCAGTGTTACTTCCGATGTGGATTACAGCTATTTCTCGCTGCGCTATAACAGCCGGGGACTGGGCATGCTGGGCTTTAAAAAGGAGTTTACGGAAAACAATCTTAGTGGCATCCGCAACGAAAGCTGGTTTGGCTTTATGGCCGGTAGCTTTAGCCAGCAAGACCACCTTTTTGTGCCCCTGGAACAGCGCAGTATGCTCATGGCCGATGGCAGCCTGCTCGCCCAGAACCGCAGCAGCTACATACAAACCGACACCAAACTCAGCTACCCCAACGGCAATACCATCTTTAATTTCCCCCGCATCCTGGAAAGCCTCAGCAGCGATTTTATCAAACAGACCGGCACCCGGAGCAGCAATTTCCAATACGATAACGCGGGGAATGTACTGCACTCCGAAGAGCGTATCTACAACAATACCACCCATAGCGGCACACCCCTCTTTACCCGGATCACCACCGGTACGTATGTAAGCAATGGAAGTTGGCTGAACTGGTTACCCGCTACGCTTAGCGTAAGCAGTACCCGGGCCGGCAGCAATGCCGTAAGCGAAACCAGTAGTTTTACCTATACTTCTGAGGGAAACCTGTCCAGCCGCCTTACGCAAGCCGGCAGCCCCTATGCCCTTACCGAAAACTTCAGTTACAACAATTACGGCAACCTGTTGCAAAAAACACTTACCCCTAGCGGTATGCCTGCCCGTACCACCGGCTTTACCTATACGGCTGACCAGCGCTTTATAGCCACAAAAACCAATCCCCTTAGTTGGGTCAGCACTTTCCAGTACGACCTGCTTTCGGAAACACTGCTGACGGAAGAGGATGCCAACACCCTGCAAACCACCTATACCTACGATGACCTGGGCCGCCTTATCAAAACCGTTTTCCCGGATGGGAATGAAGAAGACATCGCCTGTATATGGGATGTAGGGCAAACCGAAAGCGGGGCGCTGTACTACAAAAGTGTGTCCGGCACCTACCGCCCCACGGCTCAAAGCTGGTATAGCGGGCGCCTGCAACCAATGCTCAGCAAAGTAAAGAACCGCAACAACCAGTGGACGCAAAGGCGCCGGCTTTACAACGCCAAAGGAGAGCTATGGAAAACCTCTTTGCCCTATGTTTCCGGCAGTCCGCAGTACACGGTGTTTAGCTACGATGCCTATGGCCGCCTGCTTTCAGAAGAAAAGCCCACAGGGCTGATCATAGAAAACACCTATACCACCAACAGCGTACGTACCGAAAACCGCTCTACCGGCCAGGCCAATACCAAAACCTACGATGCCCTGGGCCAGCTTGTAAGCATTACCGATGCCGGGGGCAGCCTGAGCTATACCTACAACAGCTGGAACAAACCGCTGTGGATTAACAGCCCTTCGGACGCCACTACCATGGACTATGACCACTACGGTTTTCAAACCGGCCTGCACGACCCGGCCGCGGGCAGCATGACCTATGGCTACAACGCCCTGGGCGAACTGACCCGGCAGGAGGATGCCCGCGGGAATGTATTTACGATGAGCTATGACAAACTGGGGCGGATCAAAACGAAAAACGGCCCGGACGGCAGCTATACCTATGGGTATGATGATTTTAAGGGAGCGCTTAAGGGGGTGCTCTCGCCCTACAATACAGCTACGGGCTACACTTATGACGATTTTGGCCGGCTCATAAAACAAACCGAACTGGTAGAAGGTGAGGAGTACACCATGGAATACACCTACAACAGTACAAGCGGCCTGCAGGAAGAGGTCCATTACCCCAATGGTTTGGTGGTAAAACAGGAATATGACGCCAACGGCTACCTCAACAAGATCAGCCGCCCGGCTACCGGCCAGTTGATCTGGGAGTACGGGAACCAGGATGCTTTTGGCCACCTTACCGGATATACCCTGGGCAATACCCAGGTAAACCGCAGCTATGGAGCCACCAGCGGGCTGCCCTCCGAGTATTACAACGACCAGGACTTCCATTACGGTTTTGGTTTTAACCTGAACACCGGGAATCTTGAAGAGCGGGAAAACCTGGCCTATGGCCTTACCGAAAGCTTTTCCTACGATGCCCTGGACCGGCTTACCGACCAGGAGGGGGCGGGTAGCGTGGTGAACGTGGAGTACGAAAACAGCGGCAACATCCTGGCCAAAAGCGATGTGGGGGTATACGAAAACACCTCATCCGGCCAGACAGAAGTGGTCGGTGAGGTGCAAAACATCGCAGAAGAAACCCAGCTGATCACCTATACCCCTTTT
Organism: Owenweeksia sp.; assembly: GCA_028285465.1. Taxonomy (GTDB): domain Bacteria; phylum Bacteroidota; class Bacteroidia; order Flavobacteriales; family Schleiferiaceae; genus JANQPD01. The sequence goes on from JANQPD010000013.1 coordinate 29,843, forward strand.
AACAGCGTGGCCACCATTATGGAGGGGGCTTTTGAAGCGTATTTTACCTACGGTTCGGACGAGCAACGCAGGAAAATGGAGATCCTCAAAGACGGAGACCCCTACCGGGTGCGTACCTATTTGTTTGGCGGTTTATTCGAGCGCGACTTTAAAGACGAAATGATCCGGGAACTGGCCTATGTATACACCCCCGGTGGGCAGGAAGCCGTTTACGTAAACGAAGAAGGCACCAACGATTATGCCCTGTACCTGCTTAACCGCGACTACCTGGGCTCGGTACTTTCTATAACCAACGCAGACGGGCTTACGTTGGAGCGCTACAGCTACGATGCCTGGGGCAACAGGCGTAACCCGCTCACCTGGCAAAACGAGTACATACCGGGAGAAGACCAAAAACTTTTCGAGGGGCTGTTTTACCGCGGCTTTACGGGGCATGAGCATTTGGATTGCTTTGGGCTGATCAATATGAACGGGCGGCTGTACGACCCCTTGCTGGGCCGCATGCTCAGCCCGGACAATTTTGTGCAGAACGCAGGCTTTACCCAGAATTTTAACCGCTATGCCTATGTATACAACAACCCACTCAAATATACTGACCCGGATGGGGAGTGGGTACACCTGGCGATAGGGGCTGCTATTGGAGGAACGTTCAACTGGATTGCAAATGGAGCGCAATTTAATACGAAAGGATTAGGTTATTTTGGAGTGGGTGCATTAGCCGGAGCATTAGGAGCCGGTGTGGGGGTTGGTATCCAAACAGCCAGTGCTGGCGCATCATTTGGAGCTGGCTTTGTTGGTTCTTCACAAGGAATATCCACAATTTTATCAGCCGGTTACACCAGTAGTTTTGTTAACGGGGCACTAGCAGGTGCGGGTGCTGGCTTTTCTGCTGGGTTTGTTTCTGGCTCTGGTAATTCCTGGTTGGCTGGAGACAGCTTTGGAGGGGGGCTTGTTTCTGGATTGAAAGGAGGTGGTGTAGGAGGGCTTATGGGTGCGTTTTCTGGTGGACTGGCTGGAGGTATAAGGGCTCATAGAAATGGATTGAATTTTTGGGATGGCTCCTATCACCTAACCTCTGAGGATATGGAATACTTAAATACTCTAACAGCTTCTATAGAGGAGATAACAAACTTAGCACCGGAATCTCCGGGTCAAATTGATTGGAGTCAGCCTAGAGTGAAAAAAGCTATTCATATGTACAAATGGATACGATATGAGAAAGCCACAGGTGTTGGGTTGGTACAATTAGATAAGGCATTCTCCAATCTTGATATTGATGATGCGGGAATTGCCGGGTCTGGTTTTAATTCTGGGCTATTTAAGATTAGGTTTGGTGACAAAGTTTTTAAGACATCTCTTGACTTTAACATTTATCGAACTTATAAAGGTAGTATTTTAACTAAAGCTATAGACTTTAACGGAGGAAGCCCAGGTCAGTTTTATCGTGGCAATGATCTTTGGGGTTATATGGGAAGTGGAGCCAATAGTGCCGATTATCGATGGACAGCTCCTATGGATGGTTCTTTTAACTTTCTATTTAATTGGTTAGGATATTAATTTTAATAACTACTGGCTATGAAGTATATGCCTTTTGTAATCGTATTACTATTTTCTAATTCTTGTTCTTTGACAAAGGAGTGTCTAAGTGAGCAAGAATTAATGTCTACTATTGTAAATTCAGGAGAAGAGTATTTTAAATCTAAAGAAAATACTGATGATCCATATCTTTTTATTCAAGAAGAAATAAATGCTAAAAACTCTAAGGAGGATATTAAGAACTACTTTTGTAAGCATACGCAACTTCTTAAATCACTTTTTATTGAACTAAGCGTCCCTAAACGTGAATCATGCTATAACTACTTCATTGATACAAGAATTTCTGATAAGGGATTACTATATTTAACATATAGCCTTGGAGAAAATAGCTTCATATCCAGTTTAGTTGACCATGAAAATTCATTTATAAAGGACTATGCATCAAGTGTTATTTCTTGTGGAGATATCTGTCCTTCTTTGGTAATAGGAACACAACAATGGAATATTGATAAGAACAGTGATATTGAGGAACGCGCCCTATTCTTTTTACATGTTATTATTCTTGCCAATAGGTGTGTGAATACTGATGCTTAAAGCCACCGTAGATCAACTTAAAGATATCAAAACATAATGGACAAGGCTATTGGAAATGTTCTTTCTATTGAGATTAATAGATGCGATGGCTCTTACCTTTCAACTTCTAGAGGAAATTATTCGATAATTAACCCTCCATTATCCCGTTTTTTATAGTTTTATGTTTATGAGATAGTTATGAAAAACTACATTACACTTTTACTTCTTCTTGGTATTTATAAAACTTACTCTCAAGTTAGAGATACTTTGAATATTAGGCAGCATTCTATTGAAACATCCTATGTATACACATATGAAGGTGTTTTTTTCTTTCCCAAAAAAGATTTAGATAATACTCCAGATTCGACTATTTCTTTTTGTGAAAATCATAGCTCTTTATTCATAGTTCGTGGGTTAGAATTGTCGGAAAGACAATTCTTAGAATTAGGATTGAAGTCGAGAGATATTGATGAGGATAATTGTTTCTATGTATATAGGAGAGATGATCTTAAGTCTTGTGTTGGAAAAACAATATTTGACGTGAGTCTAGATATCCCCATTGAGTATAATTCACTGAAGGTAGAAAGTACTCATCAAAAAGAAAAACTTAAGAATATTGATATTGAAAAAGTTAAGTTATTAAAGATTAAGCGTTGTTTATTTAGAAAAGATAAGTTAGTAATAAATACTAATTAGAAATATGTTTGTTCTCTTATTTCTCATGCAATTGCTTTCAAGCATATCCACACCTATTTGTGAAGTATACATAAATAATAATGAGTTTGTATGTTTTTGTGGGGATACAATTTCCTTTCGAATAAGCAATAAAGATGCCTTCGGAACATACACTATTGGTAAAGGGGAATACAAGCTTAATAAAAAAGGGAAACTATGTTTAAAGGATTTTGATCTCACAAAAAGCTTGACTTCATATGTAAATAAATATCCAAACGAAAACAGGAGCATAGTTTTGACAGCAGTATGGGCAGATAGTACACCTGTTAAGTTTGCCACGGTCAATTTAAAAACTGATAAGTTAGACATACAAACCTTCAGCAACGCAGAAGGAAAAGTATACCTAACAAAGGAGCAGGCTGAGTTGGTAAAGGATGTTGAGGTAGAGTTGGTTATTGAATCAGTCGGTTTCAAGACAAAAAAGACAATGACCCTTTTGCCGGGGTTTGTGTATGTTTTTAGATCAAGTACTGATGACAATGTTCCTTCTCTTCCCATAGAAGAAGAAAAAAAAATATACTTTGAATTTGAAAAGAATATACTGAAGGTTAAAACGGAGTTGAGAGAGCATATAGTCCTGAAGGAGTATAAAAAAGTGACTTCGTGTGATAATTTACTTTTTGGGCATATTGAAGAAGGAAATCCTTAATCTGCCTATAGGGCTGTAAATGAATGCAATGGAAATTATATCATAAAACAAGCAATATGAAAACAACCTTATTCCTTATTGGCTTATGGCTGCCCACTTTGGTTTGGGCACAGGATGCCGTACAATACGGCTATGATGCCGCGGGCAACCGCATTAGCCGCGAAGTGGTCCAGCTCCGCACCGGCGGGGCAGCGGGTTCCGCTGTGCAAACAAACTCCCAGACGGCCCTGGACAGCGTATGGGGCGTACAGCAAGCCCTGGAAGAAAGCCTGCGCATAGAGCTGTACCCCAACCCTACCCAGGGCAGGGTACACCTTTTTCTGAGTGACGCACAAACCCAAATAGAAGAACTGCGCCTGCTGAACCAGCAGGGCAAGCAGTTGTACCGGGAGAAAAACCTTACGGGTGAACAGGTACTAGACCTGCAGGCCCAAGCGGCCGGCACCTATTTCGTTTGGGTAGCCATTCACGGGAAGATCCACCGCTTCCAGGTAGTAAAACACTAAAAAGCCTGCCGCATGAAAAGGAGTTTGAGCCTATGCCTGTATATCTTCCTGGGCGTAAGCAGTTATGTACATGCCCAGAAGACAGACCCCTACGGTTTTTCCGCAGCTTTGTCGAGCGGGGGTGGTATTGTAGAGGAATTTATCACTCACCCTACCTTGGGGCTAAGAGGTACCTACCACCGGCAATACGGGCGCTCCTTTTCCTTGCGCACCTCGCTCTGGCTGCAGTATTTTTTACCAGGCACGCAAATCCAGCAAAACATTTCCCCTACCGGAACGGAATTTATTTCAATCAAAGAAGAATACCTCAGCGGCAGTTTATTGTTTGGCCCCTACGCCCATTTCAGGGATAAGGGCTACCGCCTGCACTGGGGGCTGCAGTTAGGGGCAGGCTTTGGCTGGGAAGCCTACCGCAGGGGTACAGACCCTGATGGCGATTTCGGTGAGCGGGAATACCGCACTTTTACCATATTGCAAACCCTTTCCTCTATGGGGGTATTGTTTCCCTTAGGAGATAAGTCGGCCGAGTTGGGCCTGGAAGTGGCTTACTTGGTAAACTGGGATTTTGACACCATTGAGCGGGGGGAGATCTTCCAGCGGGGCCACAGCATTGCCCTAGTGTACCACTATAATTTCAGGAAATAACATGAAAACGTTTGTAACTTTACTTGCACTTTTTTGCGCGGGTCTGCTTCACGCCCAGCGTTTCCGCCCATACCTGGCCTTCGGGCCGGAAATCAGCTATTCCAGCTCCAGAGTACATACCGAGAATGAGTTGCGGGATTGGATTAACCGCAATGTTGGCCGAGCCTATGATGAACCGATCTATACCCTGGACGTATACGGCCGGATGGATTACGGTTTTCACCGCTGGTTCGGGCTCAATACCGGCTTGGGCTTTATCTGCCGCGGGGGAGGAAGAGGGTACAGCAACAAAGCCGTACGCCAGCACTTTTACCTGTCGGTGCCCCTGCAACTGCAGGTAAAGCCTTTCCGGAACTTCTGGCTGGAGGGAGGCGTAGAGGGCATGGCCCTGCTCTTTCACCGGGATGTAAATTTCAACGTTACACATTACACCCTTGAGGGAGAGGAATTCACCGGGCCATATCACCCCAGGGCCAACCGTGCTTTTATGCTGGCCTGGCGGGCGGGCTTCCGGGTAAACCTGTTCCGCGGGCTTTCGCTGGGGGCCAACTGGTACTCCGGCCTTACACCTATGGCCGTAGTAGAAGCAGAACAGGAGCCGGGTTATGAGTCACGGCTTCGGAATTACGGCCTGAGCCTGGGAGTACGCTATATGTTCGGGCAGCGTAGGCCTTAAAGCAGGTACGTCATTATTATTTCAGCAAACGAGGTCAAAATGTTTGTGACCCTATTTGCGCGGGCTTGCTCCGCGCATAGCGTTTTGCTCATACCCGGCCTTTGAGCCGCGGTAAGCAGGGAAGAGCAGGAAGCCTTGCATAGTGCGCTTGCGTACACTTTTCCTTACCTTTGCCGCTTCTTTAAAAGCAGTCGTTTTTTATGTTTGATAGTTTACAGGACAAGTTAGATAAGGCGTTTCACGTACTCAAAGGCCATGGCCAGATCTCGGAGGTAAACGTAGCCGAAACCGTAAAGGAGATACGCAGGGCACTGGTAGATGCTGACGTAAGCTATAAAATCGCCAAGGATTTCACCAATACGGTGAAAGAAAAGGCGCTGGGCCAGAAAGTATTGACCTCTTTACAGCCCGGTCAGTTGATGACCAAGATCGTAAAAGACGAAATGGCCGCGCTTATGGGGGGCAGTGCAGCTGAACTGGAACTCAGCTCGACCCCTTCCATTATATTGATGGCCGGTTTACAGGGAAGTGGTAAAACCACGCATTCCGGCAAGTTGGCCAGTTTCCTCAAGCGAAAAAAATCCAAAAAGCCCCTGTTGGTAGCCTGTGATGTATACCGTCCGGCAGCGATCAACCAACTAAAAGTAGTTGGCGAGCAAATAGGGGTAGAAGTATATACTGAAGAAGGCAATCAAAACCCCGTATCGATTGCCGAAAATGCCGTGGCGCATGCAAAAGCCAATGGCTTCAATGTAGTGATCGTAGATACTGCAGGTCGTTTGGCCATAGACCAGGCTATGATGGAGGAGATCCGCAACATCCACGCGGCCATTACCCCCGGTGAAACCTTGTTTGTAGTAGACTCCATGACCGGCCAGGATGCCGTGAACACTGCCAAGGCCTTTAACGAAGTACTCGATTACGAGGGCGTTATCCTGACTAAACTGGATGGAGATACGCGGGGTGGTGCAGCGCTTACCATCCGCACGGTAGTAAACAAACCCATTAAGTTTATTGGTACGGGTGAGAAGATGGATGCCCTGGACATCTTCTACCCGGAGCGTATGGCCGACCGTATCCTCGGCATGGGGGATGTGGTTTCCTTAGTAGAGCGTGCACAGGAGCAGTTTGACGAGGAAGAGGCCCGCAGGGTGCAAAAGAAGATCGCTACCAATAAATTTGGGTTTGACGATTTCCTGGGGCAGATCAAGCAGATCAAGAAAATGGGGAACATGAAAGACCTCATGGGCATGATCCCCGGTATGGGTAAAATGATGAAAAACATAGACATCGATGACGATGCTTTTAAGGGGGTGGAAGCCATTATCTACAGCATGACCCCGGAGGAGCGGGCCGATCCTAAGCTGATCAACGGCAGCCGCAGGCAACGCATTGCCAGGGGCAGCGGGAAATCCGTACAAGATGTAAATCAACTGCTCAAGCAATTTGCTGAAATGAGTAAGATGATGAAAATGATGCAGGGCGGAGGCGCCAGGAAGATGGCCGGTATGATGAAGGGAATGGGACGATAGAAATGGTTTTGTGATTAGGTTTCTATTTTTTTACTGTTATTAAGGCATGCTGCTGAGTTTAACGTGAGTTCGATGTAAAAAAGTGGTGTCAAGTTGAGTAAGTTTTCATAGAAAATTTACTCAATGTGACAAAATGATCTATTCGAAGTTCTTACATCGAGCTCACGTAAGTTTATGCCTAGTCAAGCTTTTTCTCCATATAGCGATTGAACTTCAAAAAAGAATCTTTAAGTGCCTGATCTACCAATTCATTCAAGGTGAACTTATTGTCTTCATCTCCAAGTTTTCCTGCCGACTTTCCTAAAAAGCTCTTGTAAAAAACCTTTTTTCCATTTTTGTTTACGATACAAACGGTAAGTGCAGACTGTACCCTTTGATTACTTAAACCTGCACTGGAATACCCGCCAACATTAAAAGTTGCATCTTCATCAAACCACAAACGACTGCTTACTACCATTACGGCATCTATGTTTTCCGGTAAGTAGTTAAACGCTTTTTTAATCGTTTTTTTATCCGTTGGTAAAATTACCGGGTATCCCTTGATGGCCTCGTACCCGACACCGAGGTTTACGATTTCGTTTAATTTACTCTGCTCATAGTCATGCTCTTCAGCATACGCTTTGAATGATTTTGTCTCAATAATCTTTTCTTCATCTACAATCTTTTGAAGAAAGCTTTTGTTTAAGTTGTCAAATAAGCTGTTTTTTACTTTTCCGGCTGGGTCGGTTAATGTCGTGTCACCAAGCCTTACGTCACTTACTACCCGTGCTTGCAAAGAGGAGTTGTTCTTTACTTTGTCTGAAGCGTTGTACGAAATTACAGCCATTTCCTGCGTGTTTCGGTAGGCCTTTTTGTTTAATGCGCAAGCGCTCATTACGAGCATTAGCAGGGCTAATTTTGAAATGGTTTTTAAAGTCATGAGATTAAAATTTCGTTTGGGGCAATATAGTCATTGCCAGAAAGAGAGTAGGCACTTGTATTTTCTTGAGTAGAGCAGTTTGCCTTCGTTCTTTAAGGCTTCTCACAGATCGATAGCCGCATAAACACAAACTTTTTATCGATCCCGGGTACAGGGTACACCCTGGGTTTTCTTACCTTCGCTGCCCTCTTAAAGGCACTTATGATTATACTTGACGGAAAAAAGACATCCGCTGAAATAAAGGGTGAGATTGCAGGAGAAGTAAAGAAGATCGTGGAAAAAGGGGGGAAGACCCCACACCTGGCAGCCGTATTGGTAGGGAACAATGGCGCCTCCATAACCTATGTAAACGCCAAGGTAAAGGATTGCGAAGAAGTAGGCTTCAAATCCACTTTATTGAAATTGTCGGAAACCATTTCAGAAAAAGAATTGCTGGAAGAGGTGCACAAATTAAACCAGGACGAAGACGTTGATGGCTTTATTGTGCAGTTGCCCTTGCCCAAGCACATTGACGAGCAAAAAGTGATCATGGCCATCGATCCCGGAAAAGACGTAGATGGCTTTCATCCCCAGAACCTGGGACGCATGGCCCTGAACCTGCCTACCTACTTACCCGCGACACCAATGGGTATCCTGGACCTATTGGACCGCTATAACATCGAAACAGGGGGCAAGCACTGCGTGGTGGTGGGCCGCTCTCATATCGTAGGCTTACCCGCCAGCATTCTCATGGGGCGTAATTCGTATCCGGGGAACGCTACGGTAACCCTCACACATAGCCGCACCACAAACCTCAAAGAGCTTTTAAAGCATGCCGATATCATCATTGCCGCTTTGGGTAAACCCGATTTCATTACCGCGGATATGGTGAAGGAAGGGGTGGTTATTATAGACGTGGGCACCACAAGGGTGGTGGATAAGAGCAAAAAGTCGGGGTATAAACTAAAAGGGGACGTAGCCTTTGAAGAAGTGTCTAAAAAGGCTTCTTACATTACTCCCGTACCCGGTGGTGTGGGCCCCATGACACGGGTAAGTTTATTGAAAAACACCTTGCTTGCGGTAAGGCAGAAGCTTTAATTATAAGCGCACCTCACCGGCCATTTTATACCGGGCTTTTAGTTTTACCAGGGGAGCTTCATACGTACAAAAGAAAGTCCCCCCGTTGGGGCTGAGCTGATAAGCCGTTAAGGCAGGCTTGTTTAAACGTTTTGCCCAAAAGGGAGTAAGTGCGGCATGTGAAGAGCCTGTGGCCTGGTCTTCTAACTGCTGCACATGTGGCACTAAGGTGCGGCTTACAAAATCAGCTTCATCTCCGGGGGCTGTGACCGTATACCCGAAGGTTTCCAGCTTTCTCAACGTAGCAAAGTCAGGGGCCATATTGCGCAACGTTCCTTCGTTTTCCAGCACGACAATATTCTTGTTATCGGTCTCAAAATATTCGAGTATATCCACGCCCAGCCCCTTCCTAAGCAAGGGAGGAACGTCTAAAGCCCACTTTACTCTTATTTCATCCAGGGCTATATGTACGTATTGCTTATCTGCCATTCCCTGTATAGATCCGCCCCTGTAGTCCAGGGTATCCACATTCGTTTCCTGGTATGCCAAGAGGGCGAAGGCCGCCAACGAACCGTGCCCGCAGAGGCCAATCTCTTCATCCGGGGCAAACCAGCGTACCTTTAACGTTCCTTCTTTGGGAGAGGGAAAGAGGAAACTGGTAGCGGGCTCTTGTAAGCTATGCGCCCATTCCTGCATCTGCTGGGCGGATACTTCTCCATCGAGCATTACGATGGCGGCCCGGTTTCCTTTAAAGCCTTTGTCGGGGTCGGTACAAACGTCTATTAATTGGGCGGTCATATATGTTTTTTACAGTACGTGTGTGTAAAACAGATCCTGAGCTAAGTTAATCCTTCCTGAAGATAAACTCGGCCGTAGCGCTACGTTTGAAGAAAGAAGCTGTGAGATCTGCTGCAATGAAGAGGGGCAGGCTTAATTTAAAACCCAAAGATTGCAGCGTCAGGCTGGTTTTGGACGTACCATTGGCGTAGGTGTGGTTTCCCTTTAAATATTCAAAGAGCAAGTCGCGTTTGTAGTTGGTTGTGTTCAGCAGGCTTTGCTGGTAGCCATAAGGATTGTATTTGGGGTTAAAGTATTTTTCTTTGACAAGGGTAAACCCCAAAGCCTTCATATGGCGTTTTATAGCCGTTGGTGGCATCAAAAAAAGGTGCCGGGGCGGATCGAGGTGAAACCACTTTCCTTTAAAGAGCTGGCTTTGCCAACTGCTTATATTTGGGCAGGAAAGATAGAAATAGCCTCCTTTCTTCACGATCTGCGCTATGTTCGTTAACGTCTCAGCCGGTTGGTCAAGGTGTTCAAAAACGTGAAAGAGGGTAACCATGTCGAAATACGCTTCGGGAAAATCCGTTTTTTCCAGGCGGCCTACTTTCAAATGTATATCCGGGATACGGGCTGCTCTTTCTGCCGATTTCCCCGGAAGTTCAATGCCATGTGCTTCAATCTCCCCGTTTTCCAACATGCTTTTGAGAAAATAACCGCTGCCGCAGCCTATATCCAGTACTTTGGCATTTTTGCCAATCAGGGCGTTCAGTTTCCTGGCTCTTCGCGCAATGAAGTAGTGAATCCCCCTTTGAATGGCTCCCTTGAATTTTTGCTCGCCTTCCCCGTAGTAAGAAGCACTATAGGCTTCATTTAAGTAGTCTGCAGTGGGTTGGGGGGAAAGGTAATAGGATTGACATTCCGGGCAGCTCAGTACATCAAAATCACTGCCGTAGATATCAGTGGTTTTATATTGTCTTTTGCCTTTTTTGGCATGGCAGAAGGGGCATTGCGCCATAAACTGAGTTTGCATGCCGCGCGAAAGTAAGTAATAAATAACGTTTGATAAATAAGGTATATACGCTGAGTAGCTAAAGAAAAAGTTTGAAATAGAGAAAGAGGGAAAAGAAAAACCCTACCTTGATGTAGGTAGGGTTTTAAATGATGGAAGATCCCTTCTAAAACATTTTCAGGTAGGGTATTAAGTCTTGTTTGTTGAGAGTGTTAAAATCTACGTTGCCAAATATTGATGTCCCTTTTCTAAAGAGAAAAGCCCCTGCACTATTAGTAACAGTACTTTGTAAAAGGTTATCTCTTTCAAAAATCAAAGAAGTGCTTAAACCAGCTCCCAAGCTGCTTAATCCGTGTACAGCAACTCCGGATATTTTTTCTGCATTTAATAATTTGTAATCTATAGTATTACTAACAAAAGAACCAATAAAACCTCGCGCGAAAACAGCACTCCCATCTTTAAGTCCTTCAACCTTTTCAGCATTAAAAAATAACCTAATTGTTCCAGAGGTAAGGCCTGACTTTATTCTAAAACCCTCTCCTTTTGGTGCGAGTACTTCTTTTACAAGATCTTGGTAAGGTTTTAAAGCTTCAAAAAAACTTTCCTTAAAAATACCTTGACCAAACTGAAGCGTAGTATGCAAAGCAATATTCCCAATAGCAGTACCAACTCCTCCAGCTATAACCCCTTTTCTGAATGAAGCGACAATATCCCCAAAATTTGAATTTTCATTTAGATTTCCAGTGGCATAATCTGCCCCGACATTTAAGGCGCCTGTTGACAAACCTCCTATTAATAAACCTGTTTTAATTGGTGCTGATGCTGGCGGAAGCGCTACTCCGGCAGCAGCTCCAATACCACCAACTGCAAAATAGAGTGCTCCTTTTCCGAAACTATCAATTTTATCAGCATTAAGTATAGCGTTGGTAGTACCACCAACAGCAAAAGCAATAGCCACAGCAGCTAGTAAAGGTGCCTCGCCATTGGGGTCGGTGTATTTAAGTGGGTTGTTGTACACATAAATATAGCGGTTATGGCTTTGCGTATTATAGTGCTCCAGTACAAAATTATCGGGGCTTAACATCATACCCGTCTTTGGGGCGTATAAACGACCATTCATATGCACCAATTCAAAATGGTCTAATTGCTCGTGGCCGGTATATCCCCTGAATAACCATTTGGGATTAGCGGTAAGAGAGGCTACATATTGCCAGGTGCTAGGATCCCGTCTGCGGCCCCAGGCGTCAAAGCTTTGCTCAGCTATCACAGTAGCATTATCATCTGTTACGGTTAAGATAGAGCCCAGATGATCCGTATAAGTGTAATAATAGTCGGTTTGAGTACTGCCATCTTCTTTGACTAGCATGGCAACCAACTTACCGCCCGCCCTTATGTAATGGATATGATTGTAAGTACCTTGGCTGTATTCTATTTCATAATTGGCTTCGGGCACATACCAGCGGAGGATGATGGGGTTGCTCTGTACATCAGTAAGGGCGCTATGGATGCGTCTGTAATCGGGGCCATAGACAAAATTCATTTCATCACCTTCAATAATCTTATCGGGTTCATTAAAGGTAGTGTACTCAATTTGCTGGGTAGTGAGGCTGATGTTAGTAGTGGGGTTGGATATTTTCCTCACCCGGTTATTTACCGTGGCCCAGGGTTGGTAAACTCCAGCAGGATCATTAAAGTTAATACTACCATCCAGATCATAGGTTGTTTGTACTTGTGGTGCCAAAGCAGAAGTTGAATTGGTCAGGCGGTCCATATTGTCATAAGTAAAAGACTCACTTAAACTTTTGATATGGTCTGTACGCTGGTTTAGATTACCGGTAGTCATATTCCAATCCAATTGAAGGTCTTGTAAACCTCCATTGGTGTTGTAGCGAGTAGGGTAGCCGTAATGATTATAAGTATGATCCGATTCAATACCATTGCCGAGGGTATATTTAGTATGGTGCCCAAAGGCATCCATATCGGAGGGCTCATAAATATCCACTAATACTCCATTGTCTACTGATAAGATTTTTAAAAGATAGCCATTGCCGTCAAATTGCTTGCTGACATCCACTCCGCTGGAATAGATTTTCTTGTGGTTACGACCAAAAGTATCGTAGAAAAACTGACAAGAAAAACCCTGAGCATAAGGGACATCCAGCTTTTCCAATCTTCCGTAGCTATCATAAGTATATTCCTTTTCAATACCATTAAAGCCAGTCATTTTTTCCAGTTGATTCAATCCATTGCCACCTACTACATAATCATAAGTAGTGGTGCCTTCGGTTCCCTGTTTAGAAATTAACCTGCCCATTACGTCATATTGCATGCTATGCGCGTTGCCATTGGCATCGGTTTGAGAAATCAATTGTCCATAGGCATCATAGTCATATTCACTGGTACCCGCATCAACATTAGTTAAACTTTCCTGACGACCGTAACTATCGTAAACCATGCTACTTATAGCAATGGAGCCATCACTAACTTCAGTGGTATTGCCAAAGCTGTCGTAGGTAAAATATAATGTACCACCATTATCGGTTGAGGAAAGGGTTTTGCCAACAGCATCAACAATTGTTGTTTTAGTAGAACTATTAGGCAGGGTAGTAACAGTAGTTAATTGCCCATTACCACTGCTGTAACTATAAGAAGTAGAACTAACACCATTGCTAATGTTAACAGGCCTATTGTAGTCATCATAAGTTGATGTGGTTACTATAGCAGAAGCAGCGTTATAAAAAGGGGTTGAGGTAGTTTTTACCCTACCTTGTTCATCATAAGAGGTTACTTCATGTACAGTCTGCCCATTATAACCTTCTGTTTGAGTCATTCGCTCTCTATCATAAATATCGTAGTATACTTCTTGATTAGGGCTACCAGGTATATCTAATTCTTTATGATAAATAGCATTATTAACGGAAGTGCCACCAACTCCACTGCCGGTTTGCGCATCCCAAACCCAACTTAGCTGGGTAGTATGGTTTAGAGCATCTGTTATTGTAGCAACCCTACCAAAGGGATCATAAGTTTGCTGGGCAATTAAACCGTCTACGGCAATAACTTCCTCAGCTTTTCCCCATAATGGATGGTAAGTACGGTTTTCAGTTTGTCCTAATTCATTTTCAAAAGCCAGGGAGAACCTTCCTTTAGAATCATAAGTGTTTTTAGTAATACGGGTAAGTAAGCCGGGTGAAGATATCTGAGTTTCTTCGATATTGCCAAAAATATCGAATTGAGTATGTTCCATTTGTACGGGATTAGTAGTATTGGCATACTCGATACTGCGGAACAAGCCATTGCTATTGTAGGAATGAACAGTGGTTTTAGAAACAGAAGCTTCACCTGTCCGCTCGTTGGTAATGCTTACAACTTCAGGGAAGGCAATATTGCCTCCACAAAGAGCTACGTAATTGGAGTACTCTTCTGATACATGTTCCTGATAAATACCGGTACCGGTTATAGGCCAACCGAGTTGACTTTGTTTGGACAAGAGATTACCATAGCTATCGTATTCCATGGCATGTAAGTTTTTGGCATCGCGGGGGTAATCCAATTCTTCTAATTCAGTAATGCTTATCCAAAAACGATTGTTACTCAAGCTATTAAAATTAGTGGAGGGTATAGTTACATAGATATTATCATTAGTGGTGTTGTGCAACACAGTGTGTTTGCCTTTGGCAGGATAATAGTAGGTTGTATTAAAAGTATAGTCTTCTACACTTTTGTTAATGTTCACATTGTTTTCAGATATGATGCGTTCAAAACCGAGAAAGCCACGCCCTTGCCTATGCAGGTGTGCTCCTATGTAGGTATAATTAGTTGTGAATAGCCCGCCAATACCATCTGGAACGGTCACTTCATCTACAGTATAAATAGGCGGAGCTACCTTGATCATAGGATAAGGCTTTTCCGCATCTTTGATATAAAAGCCTCCTCCTTCTGTTAAAGGCTTATAGTTAAACTCTGTTGTAAGCCCATATCCATCGGTTATTTTCTCTAATAGCCTTTCCGTTCCAAAAGGTTTGAATAGGAATATATCCATAGGAGAAGAAAAAAGGGTTTGTTGAATCAAATCAGATCTGCCATCCCCGTTAAAATCTCCCAATGCCACACCAGCTCCTAAAGAGGTTATACTAGTATGGATCTCTTCAAAATCAAATGAGTTGCCTCTGCTGTAATAAATGTTTAGCGTAACAGCACTCGTATTTGTATTATAATAGGTATATAATATATCGCTTTTACCATCCCCATTAAAATCACTAACAAGTACCCTGTGATTTCCTGTAAAATGTATAGGGGTAACAGGAGTAAAGCTTCCTGCTGTAAAAGAAATACCATTGGAATACTCTAAATACCAGTTAGAGCTTACATGGGTTAATAGATCTGTTTTACCATCGCCATTAAAATCACCAGTATAAACATCATGCCACTGAGTAGGGAAACCAGAATCATATAATACATAAGCATAATATTGACCCATAACTTTTTTGAAGGTATATATCTTGGTATTGCTATTAATTACGACCATCAGTTCCTGTTTTCCGTCTCCATTAAAATCAATTACACGTAACTTATCAGCCTCTGCCCAGTCTTGTGCGGTAAAGCTTCCTTGTATTATTATTTCATTATTGGGATTATCTCCTCCTTCTAGAGATATGAATGCTTTATAATTGAAAAAATCACTTAAAAAAAGTAAATAATCTCCCTTTCCATCCCCGTCAAAATCACCTGCTGAATAATATTGATGATTGATATTGAATATACTATAAGGGGAAGGGGAAGGAATTACGGTATTGGATAGAGCACCTGTTCCGCTATAATTAGCATCAACCCTATTAAAGAAGTCTATGTAATAATAATTACTAAAAGAAGGGTGAGGATTAACATTAGCCGCCATTAAATCACTTAGTCCATCCCCATTATAGTCTGCAACAGGTAGGTTTTGAATGCTGGGATGACCAGGTTCTATACTTGCATATATAGGTACATTATAAGCTAAATTAAATCCATTATTGTTACTATTTCTATAGTAAATTTCTATATCTGTATTATAACGAAACCCATTATTGTATGCATACCCGGCTAATAATAAGTCGGTGCGCCCATCCCCATTATAATCTCCTGTAAAAACATCTTTACCATTACCTTGCCCGGCAGAGGTAGTTTCGAAAGAAACATCTTGAGGGACTTGTCCATACTCAAATTTGGTAGAGTTTAAAGTAGAGCCATCGGTTCCCATTTCAGTTAACTCCCTTAATAGTGAATGGCCTTCTACAAAAGCATAATTGAAAAGGAATTTTTTAAAAAGCTGGCTGTTTTCACCGTTTATGGTAATATCATTTAGTAAATGGACCTGATTAAAACCATCACCTTTTGAATACAGGATATTATTATCTAAGCGATTGCCATAGCCGAATTTAATAGAATTGTAAGGAGTCAGTCCAGCGCTACTATTTCCAGTGTAAAGAATTTCATCCAATAAAAAAGCGTTATTGGCAATTTTGTATTTAAATTCAATGTAATTGCCATTACAATCTTTGATCTTACTAAGGCTCCACGAAAGTGTAACACCGGTGGAATGCGTGTGCCTTGAGTTGGCAGAGGAGCCATACTCATAAGTTAATCCTTCTTTAGTTTCCACTCTGAATGAGCGAGGCCCATTAATGCCAGAGCCTATGGCAGTAATAATAGAAAAGTCTTCTATTTCTCCTCCATAAACAGATCCAGGATCTCCGTAGGTTCCGCTCATTAACATCAAGCGATTGCCATTTAGGTAATAAGCATCATCTTTTAGGAACTGCATAGTCTCAATCTCACCATCGTGAAAAATATTGCGGTTGCCTCTGCTGATGGAAGAAAGGCCTGTAACCGACCAGCCCATCCCTAAAATTCTATTGCCTCCCATGCTGTTGTAGGCCAATGCAATACTGGGAACTAAACCATTGGTGCCGGGAGGAAGGGGAATAGGGATAGTATAAGAAGCTCCGCCAGTAGGAGTGACAGCATGTGACCCAATGGTTCGACCTACTGGCCTGGATTGATCGATTGGAGGAGCGGGGTTGTCCCCACCATACGGAGTAAGATAAACAGTTTCGGTACCGCCACCATCTCCATCACCACCTTCACGGAGAACTTGAAAGGTTTCGAGTGATGGATTGGTGGGCAGGTATGTATTTGTGCCAGCATCTGCCGCTAATTGTAAGCCAAATAAAAGGCCTAGGCAACAGAACAAATGGTTTATTATCTTATGAGTTTTCATAGAATTAGATAATTACAGGGTTAAATGTTGTAAGAAGAGTGATTGGCTCCTTATTCCTTGATCACGGAATACCTCTTACTGCCTTCACCAATGCGGATCTCAATGAGGTAGAGGCCCGAGGAATAGGGGCTGAGATCCAGTTCATAAAGATGCTGTTCGGTTGCCAGCTCTTTTTTAAACAACATTGCCCCAGCCGGGCTGTAGAGTATCAGTGTTCTGGTCTCAGATTCATTGGCTAAACCCACAAACTTGACTTTCAGGAAGCTGCTGGTAGGATTCGGATAGACCCAAACATGAATTCTGCCTAGTTCATCCTCATTATGAACTTTTTTAAGATTTGCATTATAGCGGTTGGCTTGTTCTATCAAGTCATCTTGTAGCACTTTGCTTCCTGGCCCCGGACCTTGATTTTGCCAGGGTTCTCTTAGGATACGATTCCCGGCATTGTCATAGGTGTATTCTACACTTTGTCCGGGAGTAAATTGGGCACTCAAGAGGCAGCTCAACAGGCAGCCTGCTAAAAGTAGGGTAAGCTTCATCTTTGAAGTATTAAGATTTATAGATTCTTTTCCTCCAAATTATGTAGTTTGAATACCGCTATTTTCCTTTTTGTATCAAGTGGGCTATTCTTTGTATGAATGTGCTAATGTGCTGTGTGAAAGTAAAAATGGGATTGCAACAGGTGAAAGAAGTTTGCAGTTTAATGAATTGTATTTAGCTAGGCACTTCTACACTAGGTGGTAGCTGGTTTGCGACCTGGTCGAAAGTGTTATTAGGGATGCCTAAGCCTTTTGTGTATTTATTAGGTAGAGTTTGTCAATTGTGATGAAAAGCACTCTTGATCACCCTCATCTATATCTCTAGTTTGATGCAACATTAAGAAGAGTTGAATTCTATGCTTTAATGGTCTCTACTAATGGCCTTTTTCATACAAGAAGGGTAAAGAAGAGTTACAAATCTTTGGAAACTAATAGTGCACTGCCAGCCAAACCGTTTTTTGCTTTGGGTCTGTCCATTTTACCCTGTGCTTCGTATGCGCGGGAATGTTCAGGTAATCGTTTTTGCTGAGTGTTACTTCGCTCAGGTCGTCAAACTGGAGAATGGCCTTGCCTTGTATTACCATTACCCATTCGTGCCGGGCCTGGTCATACCAGCCTGATTCAGGAGAAGAGTGCCCTTCTGAAACAATGCGTTCAAGTTGGACATGCTCCGTATGTATAAGGTCTTCAAAGAGTTCGTCATTGATCTTATCGGGAATGGACTGGAGAAAATTGGAAGAATGCATGGTGTCGTTGTTTTATTTTGATGAAAGCCTCCAACCGGGCAATATCCGATTACCCGGCCATTTTATGTTTGTCACTGCCAGGAAACAATAAAAAAAATTATGGGATACAGCAAAGATTTTCAAGAGGGTTTGA
>JANQPD010000033.1 GCA_028285465.1 Owenweeksia sp.
GCCTTCTAATTCTTCCTTGCCTTGGTACAAGTACTCGTTCTTGTTTTCAAGCTCGGGTCTCTGGTAGGAGTTAAACGAGAGGCCGAACGGGTAGTAGTCTATACCAAAAATCCGCAGTCCCCCCTTTTTACCCTAGTACCCCTTGGAAAAAACAACGATTGCCCCTAGGCCTCCGGGGAAGGTTTTACAACCTTTCAAAACACTTACCCTCTCGTTTGAGGGTGATTAAAAGTAAGATTTTCGCTTCTTAAAATATAATCATTTATAATTCACGCAGATCTAAAACACAGACTCCCTTTGTTTCTAGGTCTACTTTCCTGTATTCTTGATCCCAAAAATCCTCGGTTTTTTCAGGATCAATAAGGTCTTTTACATATCCCGGTAAATCCCCTCTTATTCCCAATCCGTCATATCCATTTAAAAGAGGAAAATAGTTTTCCAAAAATTTTATAATCCCTTCTGTATTGTCACTCGTACCGGAAAGCGGGCAACAGAACATACACTCCCATGGCATACACTCTTTGATTATGTTAAGGTCTCGTACCTTAGCCTTATTGACTAAAAATTTACTTTGCACATTAAATGCATCTGCGATTAATATCCCAGGGTTGTAGTTCAGTTGCGGACAATTTGGTTGACTATGCATGTTGGAATAAAAAAGATAAAATGGACGTAAATTATCATTTTGAGAGCTGCTTAGAAGTAGATCATTCTGTTTTTTGTTCCTATTAGGGTAAGCTAAAGCAGGATAATGATTTTCATTTTTTTTTATTCGTTTAGCTTGTATGCGACAAGCTACATGTTTTGTTTTCCCTAGAATCCAATAATCAAAATCAGCTCCGTAAAAACGGCTTTCTTCTTTTCGCGTGAATGAACGATATTTAAATACTGGAAGCTTGCTAGATAAGTCATAAAGCGCCCAATCTGTCATGGATTCTTCTTTGGTGCTATGTTGACTTGAGTACCAATTAAAAATATATTTAGATGTGTTGAAAAAATCAGTACAAAGTTGATTGTTCATTGCTGTTGTGTGTTGATCCTCTTAACTTAAAACTACAAAACTCTAAAATATTATCTCTTTGTTGAAGTTGTCATCGCTCCTATGGTCGCTAAGATCATTTTAGCTTTCAACGAGTTCACTTCCCAGGGAATAAGGTGTTCAGTCGTTCAGCACAGCAGCTTCCCGCTCCACCTGTCCCACAGATCCCCAGCTGCTGCACTTCTCTACCTTCACTGGCTGTTCTCCCTGTATGCCCTACCGCTCCGGCCGGGACTTCTGCATCCAGCCACAGCCTGTGTTAATCCGCACCTTACGCCCTCTCTCAGGCACGCCAGCCGGCAAAGCCCCGTATTAACTCCCCCAAGAAAAAAGCAAGGGTAATACAAAGCTTCGTTACACTGCGTCCTTGCTTTTTTGCCAACCCTTCTTTTACCTATCTCCTGGCGGCTTCGTTCGGGATGCGGTGGAACAGGTGCGGAGAAGGCCCACGCTGCCCTCCATTCAATCCCAAAAACCCTACAGGCCGGCCCAAAGCCTTCCTATCGTCAGGGCCGACATTTTGGGATCATTCCGTACACCCAAAAAGGCATCCATTAAAGCCAACAAAGGTGAGTCGTTGTTTTGATTGGAGTGCGCTTGGGTGGTGGGTGGATTTCGTGGGGCGTGCTTCGAGCAAAACAACGTTACAAGCCCAACTACTGTCAGGCTGATCAAGGCAGGTATTTTGCATGGCGCGTTAAGGGTGAGATTCACCCCATCAACCCTATGCGGAGCATACCGAGCAGCTTTTTTTGCCGGGCGCGGGGGCTTTGGCAGGCAAAATAAGCTGCCCCACAAGGTTGAAGGACAAGGTGTACTGCCCTTTGGACGGGGCGGCGCAGGGGCTATTTTGCATAATACCAGTTATAGACACCCGGCATCATCGTTGTGCAGTAGCACACCTTTGACATCGCACAGGGCTTCTATAACTTGTATTATGTAAACATAGCTTAGGTTCGCGCGGTGGCGTGGATGGGATCGGGGTTGACTATGATGTGGGATTACTTGTTCCTTTCACTGATTTGAGTATCATTCATTTCAGTAGGAAAAAAATCTGTTACGTAGACCTTCTTGGCTATTTTGTCCACGTAATAAATAATCTTAACAGACTTTCTTTTACTTCTTTTGTAAAGAAGGTATTTATAATCTTTAGGGCGAGTTGCTAACTTAGGTTCATTAGAGCCCCTGTCAAAGAGAACATTTAAGCTTAAAGCCATTTCTTCAAGCTCGGTAACTATTTCTTCTGCACGGTCAATCGAATAGTGTGTGTAAAGATATTCGACAAGGTCATAAAAATAAAGGTTCGCAGATTGGGTAATCTCTACTTGGTAAGTGACTTGCGTTTCTCTTTTTTCCACTTTTCAAGGTCTTGGCTAAATTGATGGATGCTAATGGTTCTTCCTTCGGCTATATCACGCTCGGAAGCTTCGGCACGAGCTACAAGTTCAGGTTGTGTAATGAGATCTCCATTAGGCTTATAGCCTACTATCTCTTCTCCTTCTTCTTGCTCAAATACTTCCCGGATACGGGCCAGTACTTGCTCTTTTTGAGTATTGAGTAAAAGTCGCATCAACTCTAATTTCGTCGCTTGTATATCCATAACACTTCGATTAGACTTATGCAAAGATAACATTTTCATTTTCTCTTTTAGTTTCATTGCAATCACTGTAGTAAAGTTTGGGGTCGCAACTCGCGACCCCGGGATGATGACCTTTCAGCCACGAAGGATCGCCGCTAACTCTTCTAACTTCTTTCGATACTGGTCACGCTCACGGATCTTTCTTTCACTGTGGGCCCAATAGAAGCATTCGCCCAGTTGATGCAACGCACAACAAGTATCCTGCACGTCATGGAGCTCGACCACGTCTTTTTCCAGGTAGTGAAGGTAATACACCGCCCGGTACAGGTCGCGGCTGATCGCTGCATAATCGCCCACGTAGATGCCGCCAATATGATCATAGAGTTCTTTAAGATCTTTCTTTTTTATCTTTTTCATTGTAAAGGGTTTGAGTTGGCGCTCACCCTTTAAAAAGGTGGCGCATGGAACTGTTACTGTCCCAGTATCAGGCTCGCAAAAACCCTAGCAAAAGACAGAACAGCCCACGCACCATGTAGTACACGGGCTCTTGCTCTCCTTATTCTCTTGCTATTAAAATTTGCGATTTCGATACTAAGAATAAGGCTTTCAAAGCCGTGGATAATGATTTGTACCCGCTAAGGTACGCTTTTGGACTGTTCTATGCCGTTACGGGCTCCTGTTTTTAGGGTTCATCGTTTTTCCTGTTTTATCCCCAAGGTTTCATTACCCTAAAGGATGGTATTGGTTCACTTCTTCTTTTAATCCCTCCATGTCGTTCTGCAAGTAGCCTTCCGTGGTGCGGATGTTCCGGTGACCGGCCAAGTACTGGGCTTTTCTTAGGTTATAGGTCTTTACCCATTGGGTGATCACGCTGGCCCGCACCTGTTGGGCGTTCTTAAGGCCCGGGTGGAGCTTCTTGGCCTTGGCCATGACTTGGATCAGCAGGTTGTGTAAGCTGTAGCAGCGACCGCCTTCCCCTGTAAAAAGTTGGTCCGTTTTGATTCTCGTTTGGTGCTTACGCTTAGGGTCCATAGCCAGTAACGCCGGGCGTACTTGGTGTTGGTAATCGTACAAGTCCATGACCTGGTGGGAAGATAAAGGCAGGGTCCGCCCGTTCGTGGTACGGCCACCGATTACGATTAATTGGCCTTCGCGGGGGTGGACGTCTTGTAGTGTTAACCGGGCTAGTTCTGCCGTCCGAAGCCCTTGGTAGGCCAGTATCCCTAGCAGGGCTTTGTTTCTCCTGTCTTGCAGGCTTTGCATGGGGTAATCGTGGTAAAGCTGGTGAAGCTCGTGCGGTGCTAGGATAGGGTAGAGTATCTTGCGTTTGATCCCTTTCACCGTGAGGCCCAGGGTGGGGTTATGGGTGACCTGGCCCAGTGCTGCCAAGTGATCGTAATAGTGTTTGACCGTATTCAAGTAGTGGTGTATCGTGCGTTGGCTCTTGCCCGTTTCGGAGCAGTGGCGTATGAAGCTTAGCAGGTCTTGGTAACGTACTTGTTCGATGCCTAGGGGTTCAGTGGCAAGCCATTGCAGGTATTGGCCCAGGATCTTCCGGTGGGTCGCGACCGTGCTCGGGCTGAACCCTCGTTTTTTTAGGTAGTCATTAAACGTACTGCTCATCTTCGGCTAGTTGGATAGTTTCATACTGGGGGATATGGTGAAACGGCTGTGGCTTTCTTTCTTCTACCCCGGCTAGGTGGGTATAGACCTGTGTACTTTCTAAGCTGCCATGCCCTAAAAAGCGGCGGATGCTTTCCAGCTTCATCCCCGCGGCTAACAAGTGGGTGGCGATGCTATGCCGCAGCGTATGCAGCCCGATGTCCTTTTCTACGATCTCCGCGTTTTCGGTTTGGTAGGCTAGTCGCTTTAACCGGGCAAACAGGCTTTGCCCTTGCATCCGCTGGTAGCGGTTATAGCTGATGAATAAGGCATCGGTCTTGCTGCCTTTCAACAATTCGGCGCGGTGGTCATACACGTAGGTTTGCAGGTATTCGCGGCTGGCCTTGCTCATGGGTACGAACCGTTCCTTGTAGTTCTTGCCTTTCCGAACGTGCAGCAGCGAACGGTCAAAGTCAATGTCGCCTACGTCCAGCATTACGCCTTCTTGCCTTCGAAGCCCACAGCCATAATATACCGCCAGCATCGCCCGGTCACGCGATTGGAGCGCCGCTTGCACCGACCCGGGCACCCGTAGTTTTGCAGGGCTCGTTGTGCTGGCCTCGAACAGTGCTTTTACTTCCCCTTCGGTTAAGTAGGTGATCTTGGGAGCGTCGCTCTCTTTACCGAGTTGCAAGGCGGGAAGTTCCAGCCGCCCTACTTTCCGCAGGTATTCGGCAAATTTCTTTAACGCTTGGCCGTGTTTGGCCAAGTGGCCGCTGCTTAGGCCGCCTGCCCGTTTTTGGTGGGAGCGCTCTTTGAGTTGGGCGTAGTGGGCGTGGATGTGGTGCGTGTCCAGCTCGCGGGGATGGCGGATCCCCTGTTGTTCCAAGTAAAACAGCAGCTCCCGCACGTGTAAGGGCATGTAGTACACCGTGCTGGGGGCATACCCCAGGATATCGAGCCATTCCTTAAAGCTTTTTTCCAGGTAGCGGAAGGTGGGATTTTGAAGGGGTAGTTTTTTCATTTACAATTTTACTTCGGTTGATCTTTTTTAACCCGGTGGCGCTCGGGGGATACCGGGCTGGTTTTCTTTCCTTTAGGTGAGCCATTCGGCGAGTGGCTCACCCGTGGCGCGCCAGTCTTGCAACGCGCGAGTACATCATCCAGCACGGTAGTAATGCTTTCTTTTAGCGTTTCGTATTCCCCGGGACGCGTTACCTCGTAGTGGTAGCCGGTGGATTTCTTGCCGCTTTTGACCCGGATCAGCCCCGCGTCCAGCAAGTGATGGTGGTACCTTCTTAGCGTGGTGCCCTTGATCCTTAAGGCCAAGCGTATCTCCCGGTTCAGGAACGTGTCCTTTTCTTCCTCCTTCAGCCAGGCTTTGAGTTTTTCGAAGTAGTCCCGCGTGGCCCCGTTCAGTGCATCGGATTTGTGCAGCAGTACTTCTTTGATCAGTTCGTTGGCTTCGGCGATGTCTTCCACGGTGGTTTCGATGTATTCTTCCCCCGTGGTGGGGTCGTAGCGTTTCTCGCGCTGGTACTGGTGGTAGAAGGTCACCACCTCGATGAAGGCCAGGTAGTGGGCATTCGTCCGCCTGGGTTTAAAGACTTCGCGGGGGACCTGTAAATATTCCGCGTAAGGATTCCGAACGGCGATGGGCTGCAGGATACGTTGCATGTTTTGGAACTGTTCCCGCAAGGCGTGTTCCGCCGTCTTGTCGATACGGCCCGCCGATTCGGCACGCTGGTAGGCCATTACCCGTTCGTCTTGTCCGGGCGATTCGTCGATGTAGAGCAAAAAGCTCCGGTTCGCGTTGTCCTCGTAGACCGATTCGCGCGTTGTACACCCGGCGATGCTGACCGGCCCTTCTACTACTAGGCTCACCGTGCGCGTCTCGCCCTTCGTATTCTTGATCACGACCGTCTTGGTAATGCGTTTCTTGCTCTTGATCTCCCGTAAGGGGTAGAGTACGCTTTCTGCGCCGTCTAAATCTTCCACCAGGATCAATTTGTTCCGTAGCTGCCGGCGGCCGAAGTAGTAGAACGCGTTTTCGCTCAGCGTGGTGATCTCCAGCTTATCTTCTGCCGGGACCAACGCGGCCACCGTCTCTTGCAGGTGTGTCTTGCCGTTGCCCGAGCTGCCCAGGCTGATCGCGTGCAGCGGGTTGTCCCGCTTCCGGCTCGTGTAGACCAGGTACAGCAGCATGCGGTTCGTCGCTTCCCCGATCACGCCCGCTTTACCGATGTCCGCTTGGGTGCGGGCCACCAGGTTAGGGCTCGACAGGTACAGCCGGGCGGCTTTCGTTTCTTCTTCGGAAAGTATTTTGCGCGGGTCTTTTTCGGTAAGCGCCTTTTCCCGTTCTTCCAGCCGGTAGGCTTCTAGCAGGTCGGTAAGGTCGGCCAAGGCCGCGGCCACTACGCTGGTCCCGATCCCTAGCCGTTCGGCCACCAGGCGCACCAGTTTGTCTACTTGTACGCTGTTGTAGAGGTCTAAATTATGACGCACACTAGGGCTGTCTACCTTTAGTTTCAGCGTCACCCGCATACGGTCCAGTGTATCGGTGCGCAACCCGCCCAACACGGCGATCTCCAGCAGGTCGTGCCGATACAGCAGGTGTCCGGCGTTGCTGGTGTCCAGGTGGCGTTGAGCAGGCGGGGTTTCCATGAACAAAATATTTTTTAGTAAACAATATCTTGTCCAAATGTATAAGATATGATTTAGTTTGTCAACTAATTATTAGTTTGATTAGATAACTTTTGGTATGTATTTTTACGTTTTCTATTCATTTTGTTGTTTCTTAAGAACTTATGTTGTTTGGTGAACGCCTGTTAAAGGCTCGAAAAGAGCGCAAAATATCCCAGGAAGAACTGGCCAAAAGGTTAGGGGCACACGCCCCCATCATCGGGCGATATGAACGGGGGGAAGTAAAACCATCCATCGAGGTGGCCGCTAAAATTGCCGAGATCCTGGGGGTGTCACTCGACTACCTTACCGGCTTGTCGGACCAGCTCATTGACAAAAATATCCTCGACCAGGTCAACGAACTCCAGGCACTAAAACAGGAGGACCAGCAGCATATCCTTAAAACCCTCGGCGCTCTCATAAGGGAAGCCAAAACTAGGCTCACTTTTGGGTGAGGTAACCCACCGAAGTCAAAGGCTTAAGGAACACGTTGCGCTCATACTTAACCCAGGGCGGGGTCCCTGCCTTACACTACGGTCAGCCCAAAGGAGACCCTGAGTAGGGTGTAAGCTAGTGATGTATCAATTAGTTGAAAACCCATAAATCCAAGGTGTGATAAATGTGCCTATTAAGTAGGCAATCAGTAAGACCAGGCGTAATTGTTTCTTACTTTCTGGCTCATCCCTCCAACGCTCGTCTAATTCCGATACATCAAAATTACGTTCGTATCTAAAGTAGTTAATGGCATAGAATAATACAATAAGCACGTATAAGTATCCTTCACCAGGATATTCATAACCCATGATAATGCTTCCGAGCAACACGAGATTTATAATTGTCAATAATTGATATGCAGAAACAATTACAGAGGCAGACATTTTAGGATCATCGTCTTTCTTAGCGTACAATCTGAACCACCTGTAAAAAATGTAGTCAAAAAGAACCATTACTTATCAGATATTTTTGTGACTGGAATGAACCCCATTCCTGTCGGGTTAGGCATCCAAAGGTAACTGTCTATGTGATTACTGATTCCCTTTCCAGTTAATCCTATGGTTAGTAAATCAACACCAAAATAAATACCACCAACTGCTGTGCCAGGACCAGGAATCGCACCAATGACACCAAATACTGCATCAACCATATTTCCACCTGTGGGATCACCTATAGCTTGACTAACTGAGATAATAGCACCTGCAACAGAAAGACGTCTGGCAATCCCGTTAGCAACCTTTTGTCCAGCCAAAAAATCATCCCAATGCATATATTTAGGCTTCCCAAAAGAGCTCACATCGAAACCCGTTCCAAAGATCGTTAGTTCGGCGGCAGCTACATCTACCCAATCACTAAGACTATGTCCAAAGGCCGGCTCAGTATTATTACTTTCATTCGGACATGTCGGGCAAGGTGGATCTTCATTTTGATCTTTCTTCGTTTTCTCCAGCCGGTTATCCCCCAGCCTATGGGCTACGTCATTCGCCCCGGCCACGATCCCGGC
>JANQPD010000049.1 GCA_028285465.1 Owenweeksia sp.
ATGACGCGATAAAGGCAGAGGCTTCGATGGGTTCATCAACCGGCCTGGCACGCAACAGCGAGAGCAAGCGGATGAGCTCTTTGCGTAGAAAACTGGCCAAGCGCCTCGTTTCAGTTAAAAATGAAACGGCTATGCTCACCACGTTCAACGAGGTAGACATGCAGCCTATTTTTGACCTGCGTGCCAAGTACAAAGAGACTTTTAAAGAAAAGCACGGGGTAAGTCTGGGCTTTATGAGTTTCTTTACCAAGGCTGTTACCCGTGCCTTAAAAGAATTTCCACAGGTAAATTCCATGATTGACGGAGATAACCTGGTGACTTTTGATTACTGCGACATCAGCATTGCGGTTAGTGGGCCTAAAGGCCTTATGGTACCTGTAGTACGCAATGCCGAACACCTGACCTTCGCCGGCATTGAAAAAGAAATAAAACGCCTTGCCACCCGCGTACGCGATGGAGAAGTAACCGTAGACGAAATGACCGGGGGTACCTTCACCATAACCAATGGGGGGGTGTTTGGCTCCATGCTTTCAACGCCTATCATCAACCCTCCGCAAAGCGCCATTTTAGGCATGCACAACATTGTAGAGCGCCCGGTAGCCATTGACGGTAAAATTGATGTGCGTCCCATAATGTATGTGGCGCTCAGCTATGACCATAGAGTAATTGACGGTCGTGAAAGTGTAGGGTTCCTGGTAGCGATTAAGGAAGCGCTGGAAAACCCGCAAGAACTTTTGATGGGCGGAGACAATGCTGTAGAAAGAGCGTTAGAGATCTAAAGGATCCCGCATTTTAAAATACGCCCCGGTTAAAAAGAAACCGGGGCGTATCTATTTTGGAATCTCATGTAATCATAGCTGTCCGCAGAGTAAGGTAGAACACCTCTACTCTTCAGACTGTGGGCTTCAGAGCTTAAATAAAAGGCACTAAACCTTCCAGGTTTCTCAGCGGTGCGGAGATAAACCTGGAAGGTTTTTGAACTACATCTTTCATATCAGACCCAGCTTAAAAAAACGTTTACACATGTTTTTTAAATCACATTTCCTTCCCGGGCTTTTATACATTTACGCCCATGATCGATACCCACGCCCATATCTACAGCAAGAAGTTTGAAGACGACCGGGATGCTATGCTTAGCCGCGCGAAAGAGGCAGGCATCACGCAAATCTGTATGCCCAACATTGATGTAGACACCATAAGCGCTATGAACGCACTGGCTGAACAATATCCCTGGTGCTACCCGATGATGGGCCTGCATCCCAGTCACGTAAAAGAAGACTGGAAAGAGCGCCTTACCCTCATTCTACAGGAGTTGAACAACCACCCAAACCGCTACGTAGGGGTAGGTGAAATTGGCATAGACCTGTATTGGGACAAAACCTTCTTAGAAGGACAAAAGACCGCATTTGCCAGGCAAATCGAAGCCTCTTTAACACACGGTTTGCCGGTTGTCATTCACTGCCGGGAAGCTTTTGATGAGGTATTTGAAGTGCTGGAGCCATACCGGAACACCTCACTCTATGGCATTTTCCATTGCTTTACAGGAAGCGTGGACCAAGCCAGACACGCCCTTTCCCTTAACCTGAAGTTGGGTATCGGAGGCGTGGTTACTTTCAAAAATGGTGGATTAGACAATGTAGTAGCGCAGCTTTCGCTGGATGACCTTGTACTGGAAACCGATGCGCCTTATCTCGCTCCGGCTCCTTATAGGGGAAAGCGCAACGAACCCGCCTATACCAAATTGGTGGCTGAGAAACTGGCTTTACTCTTTGATGTTTCTTTGGAAGAAGTTGAGCGCATAACTAATGAAAATGCCCGCAACATTTTTAAAGCGGTGCTGTGAATAAAGTACCACACATATTACTGCTTTATACAGGGGGCACTATCGGTATGGTAAAAGCTGTTGATAGTGAAAGCCTGGTGCCTTTTGATTTTGAGTATTTGCTGCAAAGAATCCCGGAAATTGGCATACTTCCGGGGATCTTTGATACCGATAGCCTGGATAAACCCATCGATTCATCTGATATAAAACCGGAACACTGGCTGCGGCTGGCCAACCGCATCAGGGCAGGGCAGGAACAATACGATGGGTTTGTTATCCTACACGGTTCGGATACAATGGCCTATACGGCCTCTGCTTTGAGTTTCTTGCTGCACGATCTTGAAAAACCGGTTATCCTTACAGGCTCACAACTGCCTATAGGGGTAGCCCGCTCTGATGCCCGGGAGAACCTGATTACCGCACTTGAGATCGCTATGATGCGAAACGGCCACAAGCCCGCCATACAAGAGGTATGCATTTATTTTGAATACGACCTTTTGCGTGGAAACCGCACCCACAAAGTTTCTGCTGAAGACTTTGATGCTTTTCAATCCCTCAATTATCCCAAACTGGCAGAAGCAGGCGTGCACATCAAGTATAACCAAAGCGCTTTACAGGAAAAAGCCCCTGCCCGGGATCTCCCTTACGCACAAGCGATCTCAACGGAGATCAGCATCCTTACTGTTTTCCCGGGAATGCAGCCCGCCTATGTGCAAAGCGTACTTTCTCAAAAAGTAAAAGCCGTACTGCTGCGCAGTTTTGGCTCTGGCAATGCACCAACCGATGCGTGGTTTGTTTCAGCGCTACGCCAGGCCATTCAATCGGGGATACACATCATAAATGTGTCGCAATGCAATGGCGGAGGGGTGCGCCTGGGCAAATACGAGGCCAGCAAAGCCATGCTGGAGATGGGCGTGATCAGTGCCAAAGACATGACCTTTGAAGCTGCGTTAACCAAAGCCATGTACCTGCTGGCCCAAGACCTTAGCCCTGAGCAGTTCAAACAGGCATACGAGCACAATTTTACCGGTGAGCTTTCTTGAATAAGGCATTTTTAATATCCCGAAACGGAATACGGTTACCAAACCTTCCAGGTTTATCCCTACACCGCTGAAAAACCTGGAGGGTTTTTAGAAACGGGTTCTCATCCCTTGTACTATAGACGTAGGTTACCCCTAAAAAACAAAAGCCCTGGCATTTAACCAAGGCTTTGTTTGCGGAGAGAGAGGGATTAGTTGCGCTGCACTCCATTTACAATGGTGCGCAACTGCTTTCGCAAGCTCAGGTCGAACCCGGGTTCTCATCCCTTGTACTGCAGATGTAGGTTACCCCTAAAAAACAAAAGCCCTGGCATTTAACCAAGGCTTTGTTTGCGGAGAGAGAGGGATTAGTTGCGCTGCACTCCATTTCCAATGGTGCGCAACTGCTTTCGCAGGCTCAGGTCGAACCCGGGTTCTCATCCCTTGTACTATAGACGTAGGTTACCCCTAAAAAACAAAAGCCCTGGCATTTAACCAAGGCTTTGTTTGCGGAGAGAGAGGGATTCGAACCCTCGGTACCTTGCGGTACACACGCTTTCCAGGCGTGCCATTTCAGCCACTCATGCACCTCTCCGGTTCTTTCTTATTCGCAAGGGGGCGCAAAAGTAAAGAATGTAACGCTACTATCGCAATAAAATAAGCATGAGCAGGCAACCAAAGTGCAAAGGCTGCTCTAATTTGTTAGGATTGTATTATATTTTCCCCGCAAACGTAAGAATGTTGCCACAGCACCGATAAAGATTGAGATAAAACTTTAGTTTTGTGGCGAGTTTTATATTTTCACCAAAAATTAAACAATAAGTTAAAGCGATGAAAAAAGCACTTTCAATTTTGGCTATTCTTGGTTTTGTAGCCTTTGGAACTGTAAACGTATGGGCGCAGGACGCAAACGAAACTGCTACGGATACTACTGAACAAACCACAGCTGACTCTGCTACCGAGGCGGCAGCCACTACTCCTGTAGTAGAAGAAGAGCCCCCTGCACCTGTTCAGGATGTGGAGGAAGAAGAAATGAGTTTTCACCAGGTTTTAAAAGAAAAGTTTATTGAAGGTGGCCCTTCTTTTATGGGTATCGTACTGGTAGTACTTATCCTGGGCTTAGCTTTTTGTATTGAGCGTATCATTTACCTCAACATGGCTTCAACCAATTCCAAAAAATTACTCGACCAGATCGAAAGCGCGCTCCAAACCGGAGGTGTAGAAGCCGCTAAAGAAGTATGCCGCAATACCCGCGGGCCGGTAGCCAGCATCTTTTACCAGGGCCTCGACCGCATGAATGAAGGCATTGACGTAGTAGAAAAATCCATCGTTTCTTATGGTTCCGTACAAATGGGGCTGCTGGAAAGAAATATTTCCTGGATTACCCTTTTTATAGCCCTGGCTCCTATGCTTGGTTTCATGGGTACGGTAATCGGTATGATCGGTGCATTTGACGCCATCGAAGCAGCCGGAGATATTTCTCCTTCATTGGTAGCCGGTGGTATTAAAGTGGCCCTTTTGACTACCGTATTTGGTCTTATCGTAGCCATTATTTTGCAGATCTTTTACAATTACCTTATTGCCAAAGTAGACAGCATTACCAACAAAATGGAAGATGCTTCTATTTCTCTGATCGACCTTTTGGTGAAGCACGGAGCTAAATAATAAATACATAAAGCATGATTGATTTTGGATTATATGCCACCTACGCCTTGTTGGCGATTTGCGTACTGATGATCTTGGCTTTTAGTATTTCGAAGATTGCCGGAGACCCGGCAGCAGCTAAAACTTCTATCATCGGTATTGTAGGCTTGGCTGCCTTGATTGGCATTAGTTACGCATTGAGTACGGGTGAAGATGCCAATACCATCTTTGCCGGAGATAACATAACCGAAGGCACCTCACATTATGTAGGAGCAGCGCTTTATAGCTTTTATTTACTGGGCGCGCTTACCATATTGGCGATAATTTATTCCGAGGTTACCCGTTTATTTAAATAAAGTATATGGCAAGGAACAAAAGAGCTTTACCAGAAATCAATGCGGGATCGATGGCAGATATTGCCTTCCTCTTGCTTATCTTCTTCCTTGTAACTACTACAATGGACGTGGATTCTGGTATCAATCGTAAATTGCCCCCCTGGCAACCTGATGAGCAAACTCCACCACCACCCATTAAAAAGAAAAACATCTTTACCGTGGTGGTAAACTCTAACGACCAGATCCTGGCCGAAGACGAGTATATGGACATCAAGGACCTGCGCGATGCCGCAAAGAAATTCCTGATCAACAATGGTGATGGAACTTGCGATTATTGCACCGGTGGTGCCCGCAGCCCGATTTCTTCCGATAATCCCGGTAAAGCTGTAGTTTCCCTGGTGAATGACCGCGGTACCTCTTATGAGCTTTATGTAGCCGTACAAAATGAGTTGGCAGCCGCTTACAATGAATTGCGGGATGAGCTGGCCAGACGTACCTATGGGGTGGGAATGGACCAGCTCAACGAGGAGCAAAAAGACCAGATGGCCGAAGCTTTCCCGCAGAAGATATCAGAAGCAGAACCCGTAAACCTAGGAGGTTAGTATGAGTAAGTTTAAAAAGAAAACCGGAGGCGGAACGCCTGCCATATCTACAGCATCTTTACCGGATATTGTGTTTATGCTGCTCTTCTTCTTTATGGTGACTACCGTAATGCGTGAAGTTACCCTATTGGTAGAAAATAAAAAGCCCTACGCCACCGAGGTTAAAAAGCTGGAAAAGAAGAACCTGGTAACCTACATTTACGTGGGAAAACCAAAGCAGGCCCTGCAATCTACCATGGGTACGGAGCCCCGGATACAACTAAATGATGCTTTTGCGAATATCAACGAAATACAACCTTTTGTAATCCAGGAGCGCGAAGCCATTAACGAAGCGGAAAAAGCTTTGATGACCGTTTCCATAAAGGCTGATCAAAGCGTAAAGATGGGCTTGATCACCGACATCAAGCAAGAACTCAGGAAGGCCAATACTTTAAAGATCAATTACTCCACCCGTAAAGGGGAGGTATTTGGAGACAAGCGTTAATCGCCTTCTGCCACAACTTATTGTTAAAACAGCCCCGGTATAGCCGGGGCTGTCTTTTTTAAGCAACCTCCCCGGCTTCTTCTTCGTTTTTTGAGAACGCACGGTAAATGAGGTATAATAACAATACAAAAGCCATCACACTGCCCAGGCTTATCCACCCGTTCTCGTTTTGAATGCTTACATCGTTCAATTGGTCCAGGGAAACCCCTCCAAAGTATACCGCGCTAACAATAATCCCGTTGTTGAACAAATGTAGCAACACCGGCACCCACAAACTGCCGGTCCATTCCCGCAGATAGCCGAGTACAGCCCCCAGTAAAAGAATAGAAAAAAAAGCGTAGAAATTGGCATGCACCAGGGAGAAACAAAAAGCCGTAAGCCAAATGGCCAGATGCCGGTTTCTAAATCCCTTTTTAAAGATAGGCTGAAGCACCCCTCTAAAAAGCGTTTCTTCACACACCGCGGGCAAAACGGCCATCAACAGAAACGATTTTAGAAAGGCAAGGGTACCGGGCATTTGCAGGAACACCGTATACTGCCGTTGCGTAATTTCCTCTTGCCTTGAGAAATACACCTCCCAGGAAGGAGGCAAAGAGATGCTTTTTACTGCCTGGTAAAGCAGATCGCTCACCCCGGCCGCACTAAGTGTCAGCAGACCGATAAGCCCGATAAGCAAAACCGGGGGTTTGGGGAAAAAATCCGTTCCCAGGTAAGCACCCGCGTCAGCCGACAGCAAACGGGCTGCTACCAGGGCAGGTACCAGAAAAAGCCCTATGCTAAAGACGCCTTGCATAAACTTAACTACTTCTATGGCCTCAGGGGCCTGAGGCGTTGCCATTAGATCCTGCAAGGTCGCCCGGTCGATATTAAAGATAAAACCAGCCGCCACACCACCAATCAGCAAGCTTAAAAGCAGCCCTGTCGCACAAAGCAGCATAAGCAATAAGAATTGCATCGACGCACTTTTTCCTCTAAAACCTTGTTCCATAATACTTAGCGCTTGTTTTGCTATTTTTGCAGCTCCAAAAATACGGGTATAGGTGGTAAAGATTGATGATATCGAGGTAGGCAAATTCCCTTTGCTTTTAGCACCCATGGAAGATGTGAGTGACCCGCCCTTTCGCGCTTTGTGTAAAAAGCACGGGGCAGACCTCATGTATACGGAATTCATTTCTTCTGAGGGCCTGATCCGCGATGCAGCTAAAAGCGTGCAAAAGCTCGATATATTTGAATACGAGCGTCCTATTGGTATACAGATCTTTGGCAGTGAGATCGACAGCATGCGCGAAGCGGCAGAAATTACGGAGCAGGCAAACCCGGATATTATAGACATAAACTACGGTTGTCCTGTTAAAAAAGTAGCTTGCAAAGGAGCGGGAGCGGGTATTTTGCAGGATATCCCCAAAATGGTAAGCATGACGGCCGAAATTGTAAAGGCCGTTAATAAACCGGTTACGGTGAAAACCCGCCTGGGGTGGGACGAAAACACCAAATATATCGTGGAAGTGGCGGAACGTTTACAGGATGTAGGCATTAAAGCCATTTCTATTCATGGCCGCACACGCAAGCAAATGTATAAGGGAGAAGCAGACTGGCGCCTGATCGCTGAGGTGAAGAACAACCCCCGCATGCATATCCCGGTTTTTGGGAACGGGGATGTAGACAGCCCGGAAAAAGCGGTGCAGATGCGCGACCGTTATGGCATAGACGGCATCATGATCGGAAGAGCAAGTATAGGGTATCCCTGGATCTTTGATGAAATAAAACATTATATGGCCACAGGCGAAAAACTTGATCCGCCCGGTATTGAGCAAAGGGTAGCCGCTGCGATGGCCCATTTGCAGATGGCCCTGGAATGGAAAGGAAAAGTACTGGGCATACACGAAACCCGGAGGCACTACACCAATTACTTTAAAGGCATTCCTCATTTCAAGGAATACCGGACCCGATTAGTAACCAGTGATCATGCTGAAGACGTTTTTGCCTGCCTTGCCGAGATCAAAGAAAATTTTGGAGCGCTTGATTTCCGCTTAACGGAGGCCTAGGCTACCTGTTTTAATAAGGAAATGCCTAAGCGTTTTGCACTTAAGTAAGAAGTAAGCGCGCTGAGCCCCATTACCGTAATGCTTACCAGGCATATATCCCAAGCCTTTAAGGCTACGGGGTAATACTCGATCAGGTAACCATCCCCCACGCTTATCAAACCAAAGTGTTGTTGAAGCAAAATAATCCCCACTCCTAAAAGCAAGCCTAGTAAGGCTCCTCCCCCCCCAATAAGCAGGCCCAGCCTGAAGAATACCTGCCGCAGCTTACTCATGGAAAGGCCAAGGGCCCAGAGTGTTCTTAGGTCCCGCTTTTTATCCAACATCAACATGGCCAGGCTACCCATGATGGTAAAAGTGGCGATCCCCAGGATCAATGCAAAAACCAGGTAGGCAAAAAGACCTTCGCTTCGCATTACCTTGTAGAAAACTTCCTGCTGTTCATCGCGGTCCTTAACGGCAAAGCCGTTTCCCAGAAAAGCCTTAACCTGCTCTTTTACTTTTTCTATTTGCTCGTAATCCGAGACCTTAAGCTCTATTCCGGTCAGCATCCCGGGGCGTTGCAATACACTTTGCAGGTAGGGAAGAGAAAGCAACGCATATTTTGCGTCAAACTCCGATTGCACTGAAAATATCCCGCCGGGAACCAGGGTGGCCGTATTGAAGGCATTGCTGAAATTACTGGCCGTAGCGTTCGCCTGCAATACAAAAGCTGATATGGGTTCTCCAAGGTCGATCCTGCTATAACCAAGGTAGTACCCCACCCCCGTGCCCAGTATAATTTCATTCTCTGCCTCTCCGGCAAACAAGCCATAGGTGCCGTGTACTATGGCAGACCTTATATTGCTCACCCGGGTAAATTGCTCGTCCACCCCTTTAAAGCTCACGATGTGCTCCTTATCTCTGAAGTTGAGAATAGCCCGCTCTTCCAGTACGGAAGACATGGCCACCACTCCTTCGATACGCAACAGACCCTCTGGGTTTACCTCATCCTCCTGAAAGTACTTCCCTTCAACGAGGCTGATCTTCAGGTCCGGGTCAAAATTATTGTAGAAACTCCGGACCAGGCCTTCCAAACCGTTCATGGCACTCAGCACAATGATGAGTGCAGCCGTACCCACAAGAAGTCCTAATAAGGATATGCCGGTAATGATGTTTACCGCGTTCTTATTCTGTCGCGAAAAAAAATAACGCTTGGCTATGTATGTACTTACATTCAAGAAATGGGGCTGTCTCCTCCTTCCCTCAGAATTTTATCGATTTCCGATTCCCGCTCCAATGCATCGTCTATACGGAATTCCAGGTCGGGCATCCTGCGTAAACTGCCCTGCATCTTTTTAACCAAAAGATCTTTGACATGCCCTTTATGCTTTCGGCTCCACTCCAGCACTTCTTGCGCCTTACTGGCCGGGAATACGCTTATGTTCACCCAGGCTAACGATAAATCGGCCGTTATGCGTACATGGGTCACGCTCACCAATGAGCCGCTAAACTCATTTTTGGCTATGGCCCGGTATATTTCGGCCAGATCCTGCTGCACCTGTTTCGAAACTTTTTGCAATCGGTTTGAATCCATAAGGCAAAAGTATAATTGTTTTAACTCTTCGTATCATTAATTACGGCTTCTTTAGGTGGCTAAAAAGCCCGCTCATTTTCTAATCTGAAAAGAAACCCTTTCACTTTGAAAAGAAGGCATTTGCCATAAAACGATATGGTTTATTTGATAAATACACAAATATCTGGTTTTCAAAAACTTGTAAAAAACCTCCATTTGTGGTATGGTTCTCCCTTTAAATAGACCACCTTTTCAAGGTACATCAAACAACAGTTGCTACACACCAAATTAATTGAATTAAAAAGAAAATGGAAAAGATGAAGTTGAATGAAGTAGAATTTCCCCAGAAGAAGAGAAGAATAGCTTTGCATACCGGCCTGGATGAGGAAGCCAGGGAAAAGGTAAGCAATCACCTGAAGGGCAACCTGGCAGATAGTTATTTACTTCTATTGAAAACGCATTATTATCACTGGAATGTAAAAGGAACGCTCTTTAAGTCTTTGCACGACATGACCGAAGAGCAATACACGGAACTGTTTGAGGCCATTGACGAAATTGCCGAAAGGTTAAGAGCATTGGGCCATGAAGCACCGGGTACTTTTACCGAGTACAGTAAAATGAGTAAGGTAAAAGATGCTCAAAAAGGGCTTAGCGACCTGGAAATGGCGGCTGATCTCCTGGAGACGCAGGAAAATGTGATCCTCCGTTTGCGTGAAACGCTCGAGGTAGCGGATAGTGTATCGGATGAAGTTACCCTGGATATGATGGTAACCAGGCTTTCGACCCATGAAAAAAATGCCTGGATGCTGAGAAGTTTTATTGAAATCTAAAATATGGCCCTATGCAAGCTTTGCGATTAATAAAGGTCTTCACGCTTGCCTTATGCGTTCTTAGTCTTGGATTCGGCTGCACGCAATCCACCGAGAGTAGTAAGAAAAAAGGCCTGTTGGATGAAAAAGAGTTACGGGAGCAAAGCTCATCGTTAGAGCTCTCCCGGAAGGACAATGTGGAAAGAAGGGTGGCGGAAAAAATCGAGGCCATACAGGTTTACTTAGAGCGAATAGGTGTAGTTGAGGCCTCCTCTGAAGAAAAGGGCCGGGAGCTTAAAGCGTATAAAAGCGACCTGAAGCGTATCCAAAACAATCTGAAGGAATTACGCACCAGTATGAAGGAAGAAATAAGTCCGCAGACTAAGGAGCGGCTAAACTTGGCTGAAGAAGAACTCATCCAGATCGAAGAAGAATTGGAAGAGTGGAATAAAAATAATGAACAGGAATGGAACTGAATACCCCCAGAACAAACCCATACGCTGAACTGAACAAGAAAAAAGAAGATTGGAAAAAAGAAAGTTTTTCCGATGCACTTACGGTCGTTTCAGCAGAAGAGGTTACCTTTAGAAGTACTAAAGTAAAGGCCGATCAGTGGCACATTGTGTACCACGAAAGATTTATGGACGAAACGAACGAAAGCCAAAGTAAAGCGTTGTATGCATTGAGTACTGAAAAGGGTGAAAAAGCTTACCTGGAAACCACTTATGGCAAGTACGCAGACGAAACAACAGATGCATTTTTAAGAAATGTGGATGCTTCTGACGATATGAGTAACATTTCACAATAATTAATAAATCTTAATAAAATAAGTTATGAGCGATCAAGGAAACACTGTATTAGGTACCCTGTTAGGCGTAGCCGTTGGCTTTGCAGCCGGTATACTTTTTGCCCCGGCAAAGGGAGCAGAAACCAGGGAGTTATTAAAAGAAAAGGCAAATAGCGCTAAAGATTCGATTGACGAATTGGCGAACAGCGCCATGGATTCTTTAAATAAGATCAAGGAGTCGGCTGAAGAAAGCCTGATGAGAACCATGAACGTGGCGGAACGGGAGGCAAAAAGCGTAAAGAACGATGTGAAAAAAGAAGCTGGTCACGTATAATTTTAATGGAGAAGCACGGCACTACTGGGTAGTGCCGTGCTTCCTTTTTTAGATCAACCATGCAGATACTCGATAAGATCAATCAATATTTTCTGAACCTCAAAAACTACTTAAACGCAGAGGTTGATCTCATTAAAGTCCAGCTCTTAAAAAAGGTAGGGGGCTTTATGGGAATGGCATTCAGTGCCCTTTTCATCATTGTACTGTTTCATATCACTATGGCCCTGGCAGGTATTTGGCTGGGGTTTTGGCTGGGAGAACTGCTAGACAGCACTACTCTTGGATTTGGCGTTACCGTTCTCATTTATATCCTGTGGTTGATCTTAAGCGTGGTTTTCAGGCGTACACTGCTTATAAAGCCTTTTACTAAGTTGATCATCTCTACCATTATAGAAGAGGAAGAACTGGAAGAAGAAAAAGAGCATCCCGATGAAAAATGACAAGTTTGAACAACGGTTGGCTGAATTGACCGAGCAAAGAGACAAGTTGCGCTCAGATTTGTTCAGCTCTTCTGATGCTACACGCGAAACCATTGGCAACGTACAATCGGGCTTATACCTGGCACAGTTGGCCATGGGAGTTTTTAAAACCCTGACCAATTACCACATGAGTCCTAAAAAGAGAGTACAAAAGGTAGTGCTTAGCCTGGCTATGATCGCGGCTGCCAAGCTGATAAAAGAGTATATCCTTAAAAAGCAAGCAGAAGAGGCATATGAGTAACCTGAGCATTGATGTAAATAAGGCTTACGACTTACTTACTGGTAAACTGGAAGAGTGGCTGGCTACCGCTATAAAAATGCTGCCCAACCTGGTAGTAGCCATTATTGTACTGCTTGCTTTCATATTCCTGGCTAAACTCGCTAAAAAACTTCTCACCAAACTATTTGAACGCTTTACCGATAACCGCAGCCTCCAGGGACTTTTAGGCAGCATTATACACCTTAGTATAATCGCCATCGGTACGTTTATCGCGTTGAGTATACTCAACCTGGACGGGGCCGTTACCTCTCTACTTGCGGGTGCAGGCGTGATCGGGCTCGCCCTGGGTTTTGCCTTCCAGGACATTGCCAGCAATTTCATTGCCGGTACGATGATGGGCCTGCGGAAGCCCTTTAACGTGGGGGACCTTGTTGAAACCAACGATTACTTTGGAAAAGTGCTGCACATCCAACTCCGCACCACTTTAATTGAAACCATGCAGGGGCAGCGCATTCTCATCCCGAATGCCGAAGTTTTTAAAAACCCGATCATCAATTATACCTCTAAGGGCCAAAGGCGTATCGACATTGAAGTAGGAGTTACTTACGGACAGGACTTGCCCTTTGCCAAGAAAATCGCCAAAGAAGCCATTGAAAACCTGGAAGGCATTGACCGGGCTAAAGTGAGCATCTATTTTAAAGAATTTGGCGGCTCATCCATCAATTTTGTGATCCGCTACTGGATGGACTTTTCCAATAAACAATTTGAGTGGCTCGACAGGCGGGATGCCGGGATCATTGCCATAAAAAAAGCTTTTGACGAGCATGGTATCGGCATACCTTTCCCCATACGCACCCTCGACTTTGGCGATACCGACTTTAAGGCTATTTTCACCGAAGCACAAAAAAGCCTGGGGTCAACAAATACCGAAGCTACTTCAGAACAAGCTGAATCCCCCTCTAGCTAACGACTGTTGTTCTGATGAAAAAGTTTCTTATCGGCCTCGGTATCTTTTTACTTCTTATGGTTGTGCTGAACCTTGCGCTGGAACCTGTGGCGAAACACTATGTGAATAAAGAACTGGGCAAACTGGAGGGTTACCAGGGGCATGTGGAAGACATCGATATAGCCCTGTGGCGCGGAGCCTATAAAATAGAAGGGCTTTATATAGAGAAGATCGGGAGCAAAGCCCCCGAACCCTTCTTTGGGGCAAACGTAATCGACATTTCCGTACAGTGGGCAGCCTTGTTCAAAGGCGCCATAGTAGGAGAAGTTATTATTGACCAACCTAAACTCAATTTTGCAGTAGAGCCTTCCACGGGCGAAGTGCAAACCGGTGGCAACAACGATTGGACCGAGACAGTTAAGAACCTGGTACCTATTCAAATTAACCGTTTTGTGATCAATCAAGCACAGATTTTTTATAAGGACCCTACTTCAAACCCTAAAATAAGTGTAGAACTGAAGCGGTTCGACCTGCTTGCCACGAACCTTGGCAATGCGGATGATTCCGATTCTTTGCTTCCCGCTCATCTGACCGCTTCCGGCAATATGAGCGGCAATGGCAAGTTGCGTATTTCTGCCGATCTGAACCCCCTGAAGAAAATCCCTGACTTTGACCTGAGCCTGGAGCTCAATGCACTCGACTTGACTTATTTAAAAGATCTTACAGAAGCCTATGCCAACTTCACCTTTAAAGACAGGCGGTTATTCCTATCCAGCGAATTTGCCATGAAAGACGGTCAGTTTAAAGGATACGTTAAACCGCTGCTGAAAAATGTGCAGGTAATTGACCTGGACAATAAAGAAAGCAGTTTTTGGCGTAAGGCGTGGGAGGTAGCCGTGGGTACCGTAATGGAATTGTTTGAAAACCAACGTAAAGATCAATTCGGCACCAAGGTTCCTTTTGAGGGAAATGTAAACGACACCGAGGTAGGCAGTATCAATACGCTGGCCAACGTGCTCCGCAACGCCTTTATACAAGCTTTTAACAATGATGTAGACCAGACCATCAACATCAATTCTACCGAGGAAGAATCAGAAGATAAGGGATTCTTCGAAGAGCTTTTTGATGAAGAAGAAAAAGAGGAGAAAAGCAAGAATTAGATCTATCTCATAAACCACCGGATCAATTTATTTACTCCTTTGCCATAGGGTGGGTATTTCATTTTCAGATCAAACCAGGTAGCAGTTTTCATTATCCCCTTTTGGTGTGAAAAAGCGTCAAAACCAAATTTACCGTGGTAATGGCCATAACCACTCGTACCGATCCCGCCAAAGGGCAGGTTTGAATTGGTGAGGTGTACCAGGGTATTGTTTACCATGCCTCCCCCGAAACGGATGTTTTCTGTGAACGCTTTTTGTACTTTCTTATCCCGAGCGAAAATGTATAACGCGAGAGGAAAAGGGTTTTTGGCGATGCCTTCAAATGCTTCTTCCCGGGTTTTGTACGTCAGGAGGGGAAGGATCGGGCCAAAGATTTCTTCCTGCATGAGGGCGTCTTCAAAACTTACCTGGTCAATCAGGGTTGGGCTAATGCGCAGGTTCCGGGCATCTGTTTTACCTCCGAACACTATGCGCCCTTCGCCCAGGTAACCGCTGAGCACCTCAAAGCGCTTTTTACTGATGATGCTTGCAAAGTGTTCACTTTCCAGGGCATTGCCCCTGTAGAAGTCTTTAACTGCTTTTTCCAGTTCTCTTACAAAGGTTTCTTTCACAGACTCATGCACCAATACATAATCCGGGGCCACACAGGTTTGCCCGGCATTGATCCATTTGCCAAAGGCCAGTCTGCACGCACTCAGTTTAAGGTCTGCAGAGCCATCCACAATGGCCGGACTCTTTCCTCCAAGTTCCAGCGTACAAGGCACCAGCTTGGGTGCAGCCATTTCCGCAATTTTTCGACCTACCGGCACACTCCCGGTAAAAAACACATGGTCGAAGCGGAAGTTTTCCATCAATAAAGGGATCACTGCATGGCCTTCTCCCTGTACTACTGCCAGGTAGTTCGCATCGAAGTTTTCCGAAACGATCTTTTCTGCCACGCGGGCCACCTCAGGGGTCTGCTCAGATGGTTTTAAAATGCAGGTGTTGCCGGCACTTATACTGGCTATCAAAGGGGAAAACAACAATTGGAAAGGGTAATTCCAGGGTCCTATAATCAAGGTGACCCCTTTGGGTTCCGTGCGGACATAACTGGTGGAGGGAAAGTTCAGCACCCCACTCGGAACCTTCTTTGGCCGCATCCAGCGCCTTAAATGCTTCAGGCTGGCATTCAACTCCTCATACACAAACCCTATCTCCGAGGCATAACTCTCAAACTCCGGTTTGGCAAAATCTGCTTTCAAAGCCGCGATAATATCCGCCTCATGCGCCTTAATGGCTTTTTTTAGTTTTTGCAGTTGCGCTTGCCTGAATGCATAGGGTTTTGTTTTTCCCTCTGCAAAATACCGGCTTTGACCTACGTAAAGCTTCTCAAGGTTTTGTGTATTTACCGTACTCATACTTGTTTATATACTTAAAAACAACCGGGTTTGTTCTACTCCGGAGCCTGCATTTTCATCGCTATTTTGGCTGTAAGCCTGCTCGGCAGCAGGCTGGCAAAGCGTGCCATAATGCTGTTCATGGTTCCGTGAATAACCACTCCCTTTCCCTGCTTCATACGCTTATAACCAAATTCGGCCACCTCTTTTGCCGTAGGCAGCTTTTTCCCCTTAAACAACTTGCTGTTTTCCATATCCGCATTCTTTTGGAAACCGGTCTCTGTAGCGCCCGGACATAAGGTAGTAACGCTTACGCCTGTACCGCGTACTTCTTCTTCCAGGGCCTGCGAAAAAGCCTGCACGTAGTGCTTGGATGCATAGTATACTGCCATTAGGGGGCCCGGCTGAAAAGCGGCTGTGCTGCTTACGTTCAGTATCCGGCCGCTTTTGCGTGCGAGCATCTGCGGCAAGAACAGCTTGGTCATTTCCGTGAGCGAGCGTACATTGAGGTTGATCATAGTTTCCTCTTTTGCCCATTCGTTTTCTGCAAATGCACCCAGGTGTCCAAAACCTGCATTGTTCAACAGGTATTCCACTTGTATGCTTGCCCTTTGCAATTGTTCATACACCTCTTTTCCGCTATTTTCTTTGCTCAGGTCTTTGGCAATAACCAGTACTTCTATGCCGTGCTTTTCTTCCAATTCCCGCTTCAGCGCGGTCAGTTTATCCTCGCTGCGGGCCACTAATACCAGGTTGTCTCCGTCCTGGGCATGCAAACGGGCAAACTCCTCTCCTAACCCGCTGGATGCCCCGGTAATCAACGCTACTTTTTTCATACTTCTTGTTTTAATGATTGAATATTCATTCGTTTTATGGTCAAAAATTTATATGCTCACTCCATCCCATGCGCTCTGTACGGCATCTTTTATCATGCTTTTGGTTAGCTTAACCTCTCCATCCAGCTTTAGTTTTACGCAGGCAATAACCGATTGATACACCAACTGGGTCATCAGGGCAATATGCATGCTCCGTAAGTGCCCTTCTTCCATGCCTCTTTCTAAAAAAGCAACTACGGGCTGGTAGTATACTTTTCCCTGCTCAAATACAGCTTTGGAAACAATAGTATTCATGTCCCGTTGCTCCAGGAAAAAAAAGGCATCCGGGTTTTGGGTATAATGGTCAAATAGGTTCATCCAAAACTGGAAAAACTGCTGCTGGTAGGTTTTCTTTATTTGTAACTCCCGGTTAAGGGCCTCTCCCAGTTTTTGTTTTAGTTGAAGATACAGTTGGTCTATAAGGTCTTCCTTGTTCTTAAAATGGTGATAGATCGTACCAGCTGCTACACCGGCCTCCTTTGCAATTTTTGCCATAGGTGCGGCATGAAACCCGTGGTGCACTACCATTTGCAGGGTTGTATCTAATACCGCCTGGCGTTTGTCTTGTACCTTCATACTGATTGAATGTTCATTCGGTATGCAAAGGTATAGGACTTCACTTGATCTTTGCAAGTCTTCCTGCAAAAAATTTCCTATTACTTATTTATTTTAATGATTATCAGATTATTAATTCCGAATGACTATTCGGTATTTTATACTTTAGGAAAGACTTTTGAGAATTTTGGATACACATCGTAACGGGCCTTTTTGCTTTGCGGAGGCATTATTTTGCAGATCCTTTCCCTGGCAAAGCGGATATCCCTGCGCTTGATGTGTTCGCTGATCAGATATAATGTGTCTTTTTCGGGATTCAACTTATAACCCGTGCAGATGTGATTGACAAGGTCCTTTGAAGAAAGGGCATCATCAGCCGCATAGATGTTTTTGCTTTTCGTATATATACCGCAGGAAGTAAGGATAAAATTCGTGTCTTTATTCCAATACTCCGAAACAATGACATATTTCCAATCCTTTTTTTTGTCTAGTGCATTAAAAAGGGTTTGTACCCCAGGCCTCACCTCAAAATTCTCTTCCGTTCTTTTGAAATACGCCTTAAGGCATTT
Source organism: Owenweeksia sp. (assembly GCA_028285465.1). Classification (GTDB taxonomy): domain Bacteria; phylum Bacteroidota; class Bacteroidia; order Flavobacteriales; family Schleiferiaceae; genus JANQPD01. The sequence goes on from JANQPD010000049.1 coordinate 17,614, forward strand.
TAAAAAGGCCGCTTTTATGGCGCTATATTCTTCATCTGAGGGAAACCGCTGTTTGTTCTGCATATAAATGTCCAACAAAACCCCACTGCAATTCCCTTCCCAGTTTACACCTTCCAACACTATGTCTTTACCAAGCGTTCCTTCTATGGCGCTGACCAGACAGCCGCGAAGCGGAAGGTGGTTGTAGTTTATCACGGATGGCAAGTCAAACACTGCCAGATTCATAAGCGCTCGTCCTTTAGCATTATAGCCCTGCGAATTTAACCAATCGTGAAGTAAATGTTTAGAAAATGTTATTCACTGAGTATTGATAACCGGGTTTCCACGGTAAGTCCTTGTTCTAAAGTCCTGTGAACAGGGCATTTATTTGCGATCTGCAACAGGCGTTTTTCCTGTTTCTCATCCAGTACGCCCTTTACTTCTATAATGCGTTCAAAACGCCCGATCTTCCTTTCTTCTTCTTCGCAGTGCTCGCAATCCGACAGGTAGTCGTTGTCATAGTTGAGGTATACCCTTATTTCTTCGACCTCCATCTTCTTGCGATTGGCGTACATTTTCAAGGTCATAGCCGTACATGCACCCAAACCGGCCGACAGCAGTTCATACGGAGAGGGGCCTAGGTTTTCGCCTCCTGCTTCTATAGGTTCATCTGCCAGCAAGTGATGCTCCCCAGCTATGATCTCCGTTAAAAAAGGCCCTTCGTCTATGCGCGCCAATACCTGGTGCGCAGACTTCTCTTCGGGCTCTTCCTCATAGGTAAGGTAGCGCTGTACCCAGCTTGCGATCAGGTTCCCCACATACAGGGAGTCTTTTTTATCCGATAGCAAATGGTCTGCTCCGTCTAAACTTACAAAGCTTTTGGGATGATGCGCAGCCTCGTAGATAAGACGGGCGTTTTCAACCCCCACCGTATCGTCTTGTGGAGAATGCATTACAAGCAGAGCTTTGCCGCGCGCCTTGCTCAGCAATTTCTCCAGGCCCTGATCTTCCAGGTCTTCTATAAACTGGCTTTTGATCTTAAAGGCCCTACCCGCAATCTGTACCTCAGCTTCCCCCAATTCCCTGATCCGCTCAATATCCGTTTTAATGAGGTTAAGCACATGTTCAGGCGCATAAGGAGCGCCTATGGTGGCTACCGTTTTTACGCTTTCCAGCATAACACCACTCAGCAATACAGCCGTACCGCCCAGGGAATGCCCTACCAGTAGCACGGGGGCTTTGTAATGTGCTGTAAGAAAATCAGCGGCGGCTGCAATGTCGTTTACGTTAGAGGTAAAGTTGGTATCGCTAAACTCTCCCTCAGATTGCCCTAAACCCGTAAAATCAAAACGGAGCACCCCAAAGCCTTTTTGGGAAAGGGCCAGCGTAATGTTTTGTACTGCCTTAAGGTCTTTGCTACAAGTAAAACAATGGGCAAAAATGGCGAAATGCTGAGGTTTTTTGTCGAGCGGCAACTCGAGTCTTCCCGCCAACGCTACTCCTTCCCGGTTTTTAAAACGTACCTTTTTTGCCCGCATGCTTTATCCTTTTAAGCGGAAAAGATAGAAAAGCCGTTCGGAAAATGCAGTAGTCCGGCCTGTTTTCTGGGATAAGTATTTTATTCCGCAGTGGTTCCCGGAGACTTTCATCGCTTTTACTGCGCGGGACGCACCGTATAACCCGCCTCCCGCAACAGTTTCAGCAGGCTGTTTTTCCCGGTAAGGTGTAGAGCGCCAACGGCTGCAAAAGCATCCCCCTTTTCGAAAACTTCTTTTAGCCTGGGGATCCACTTTTTGTTGCGCTCATCCAGCAAAGCCTCCATACCGCCATATTCCTGCGCCCACTCCTGCCCCAGCGCTTCCATTTTTTGCAGGTCCTTTTCCTTATAAGCCTTTATAAGTGCCCGGGAGGCTGCAGTTGCCTCTTCCTTTTGTACCACCATTTGTACCAGGTCTTCTGCCTGCTCTTGTACCGTTTCTGTATTAAACAGCAGATCTGCCTGCTCCAACATATCTTCCAAAGTCACTATTTCTTTTCCCCTCTTTTTCCCTTCTGCGGCAAAGTATTGATCTATGGGGTCGCCTGAAAAGCTGAAGTCCTCAGGTGTGTTTTTTTGGGCTAGTGCAAGTGAATAGGTAGCCGCCAGCATAACCGGTTTAAAGTTGTCCATTTGGGCCAGGTCGAAACCCAAAAGCGGCTCCAACTCTTGCTTTAGTAAATGATACTCGGCACTGTCTACCAGCTTTTTTAACGACTCCTGCATCATACTGGCCATCACAAAAGACATCAGCCGGCTGGAGTCTATCACGGTTTCCACCACCACGGTCCGGGCTTCTTCAAAAGACTTCTTCACTTCCGTGTGCTTATCCAGGTAGGTAGCACCCACCAGGTGGTAAGTACCAAAAAGATGCGAAACCTTCTCACTCCCGGGTGCCTTTACTTCCCATAAAAGGGCTTTCTGTGCTTTGCCCTGCAGGGCTACACCTACCAACAATGCCCCGAACAAAAATCTGCCTAACCTTCTCATATTCTTTTTTATTGTTTTCTCTTATTGAAAGCACCTGCTATAGGTTACATCCACTTGTTCCACTCTCTTACCATTTTTTGATGGGACCATCGCTTAAACGGCCCAAGGTTAGAAAGCCCCACCACGGCATTAAGCATAAGTGGGTATTTCAACGTTTTTTGCAAGCGGTAGCCGGCTTTTATTTCACTTTTATAATAGCGGTACATATGTGCCTCGTAGGGTTTAAGGTTATACGCTTTCTTTTCCAGCGCCTCCTGTATGTACTCCGCGCAAATGCGGGCGCTCATCATACCCGGCCCAATCCCTTTCCCGGTAAAGGGTTCTATCATCCCTGCGGCATCCCCGATCAGGGCATAGCGTTCCCCGGCAATTTCACGTTCGGGAGTGATGATAGGCAAGCCCCAGCCCTGTGGTGTTTCCATGGGCTCTGCCTCTGCAAACATACTGCTTATACGCGGGTGGGTTTTTATGATCTCCTCCAGCGCTTTTTTCAGGTTTACTTTTCTTTTCGAGATCTCCGAACTCACCATACCGAGGCCGACATTGGCTTCATTTTCACTCAATGGAAAAGCCCAAAAGTAACCGGGCAACAGTTTTTTATCGAAAAAAAACTCCAGGTGATTCCCCTCGTGAAATCCCTGCACATTCTTGTAGTATACCCGCAGCGCCCCAATCAGGTGCCGTTTTTCACGGTAATGCGGCAAGCCCAGGTGGCGGGTAACGATAGGCTTTTCCCCTTCGGCCCCGACCACCAGCTTGGCACGCACCTGAGCCTCCCCGGAAGGAGTCCGGTACTGTACTTCTACACCCCCGGTATCCCGCGAAAGCGAAGTTACCCGGGCATTTTGTATAAACGTACCGCTGCCTTCCGGCAGGTTCCTCACCAGAAAATCATCCAGGTGCAGCCTCCGCGAAGTGAAAAAAGGCGCATACTTAAAACCGCCACGGCTAAAGTCGTAACGTAGCTCCCGGCCGTTGCTGGCGTGAAAGCAAAAGCCCCAACTAGGCAACATACCGGCTTCCCCTACAAATTTTTCCTGTAGCGCGGGGCTAATCCGCTTTAATACGTTGAGTACATCTACTGTAATGCCGTCTCCACAGACTTTATCGCGGGGAAACGCACTTTTATCCAGCAATAGATGCGCGATGTTTTGCTTGCTTAAGAAATGGGATAGGGTGGCTCCGGCTGGCCCGGCTCCTATAATACACACGTCTGTGGTTTGCATACAGGCTTATTGAAGGCGGCAAGATAAAAAAGGGACGTAAAGCGCACCCCAGGAATTTAAAATTTGATTCGCTTACAACACATGTGTAGCCAATACCTGCTGCACTTCATAGATGTTTACCTTGCGGTTAAACTTTTTGGTGATGCTAGGCGCCAGTTCACCGGATATCCAGATCTTCAACTCTGCTTCCAGGTCAAATGTACCGGCCGACTCTATGCTAAAGCGACTGATGGCTTTGTACAACACGGTTTTGTACTCTGTTTTACTGCCGGTTATGCCCTGCACATCGACCAGTATCAATCGCTTGTTTGTAAATACAAAAGTATCGCGCAACAGCTTAAACCCGATCTCTATCTCTTCACCGGGTACAAGCAAACGCCCGTAAGAATCGAGCAATTTTCCGGGAGCCACTACACCTGCATTTCCCAAAAAAGCATTGAAAATTCCCATGGTTTTTGCTTTTTTAAACTTTTGTTTGCTTACAAAGTTCCGACTGTTCAGTCAAAACTATCTTCGCAGTATGAGCTATCTCTTTTTTAAAGCCTTGCACATCATAGGTTTTGTAAGTTGGTTTGCCGGCATCTTTTACCTCGTACGCCTGTTTGTATACCACCGGGAAAGCTGGGAAAGAAACGATGCCGCTACGCCCATACTCCGGAAACAGTACGAGCTTATGGAAGGGCGTTTGTACAACATTATACAGACCCCTGCCATGGCCCTGACCTGGATAGGGGGCATAGGCATGCTTGCCCTGAATCCTGCCTGGTTGCAACAGCCCTGGATGCATCTAAAACTATCGTTGGTATTGCTGCTTACCCTGTATCACTTCAGTTGTGGCCGGCAAATGAAAAAGCTACGCCAGTCGCCTACCGGGATGAGCAGCTTTGGATACCGCCTGTACAACGAGCTGCCCACCCTGATCCTTATTGCTGTTGTAATGCTGGCGGTATGGAAAAACCTGCAAGGCTTATGGCTAGGACTGGGCATACTGCTTTGCCTGGGTGTACTTTTCTTTGTTGCGGCCAAAGCATACAAGAAAAAGCGGGAACGTTAAACGCATCAGACTGTCTTTTCAGTACTTCCATTGTGTTTGCCCTTTAGCATGTTCCCTAGAACAAAGGGAAGCCGCCGTTGAATAGCAGCCGCACACCGTTTACTGGACCACCCGTTCTCCTTACCGGGATAACCCGTCTGTTGTTTAGGCTCACTATAATTTCGAATGAGTAATGAAGCACCTTTCTCTTCTCCCCCTTCTTGTTTTTCTTGGTCTTTGCCCGGTAAAGGGGCATGCTCAAGACTCTTTGCGTGTACTGTTTTTAGGCAACAGCCTCACCTACAGCAACGACATCCCCAACCTGATCAACGAACTGGCACAAAGCAATAGCGACCGGTTTACTTATGCAGAACATACGCCCGGAGGCTGGAGGCTGAACCCCGAGCACCTGGGCAGCAGTGTTTCCACCAACCTCATCCGGTCGAGGCAGTGGGATTATGTGATCCTGCAGGGCCAAAGCAGGGAGTTCTTTTATGAGAACGAGTATACTACCTACAAAGGTATACGGAGGTTGGTTACCATGATGCGGGAAAACTGCTCCCGGCCGGCTTTTTATTCTACGGCTGCCCCCAGAACCTTATACAAGGAGTTGCAGGCGTATATTCATCGCCAGTATTCACTTATTGCCAACGAAGTAGATGGCCTGGTTGTTCCCGTAGGAAATGCCTTTGAAATGGCTACGGACAGAGGCCTGACTGTTTACGCAGATAAGGTGCACCCCAACCTGGCAGGCAGTTACCTGGCCGCCTGTACGTTTTATGCGGCTATGTACCAAAAGTCGCCCATAGGCTTATCTTTTACGGCAGGCTTACCCGCCAGCCAGGTGGCAACATTGCAATCTATTGCCGACCAGGCAGTAATGGGGCATTTTAAAGACCTGAACATTCACCCCACCGTCCAGGATACCTGTTTCAAAAGCATTGGCTTACCTCAACCTGCCACACTTGCCGCCACCTCCTTCACCGTTTACCCTAATCCCGCGCAAAGCAGTTTTACGTTGGAGGTGCATTCGAAAGCGGGAATGGAAGCCCGGCTTATCGTATATAATGCCCAGGGCCGTGCGGTATTTGAAGAAAAAATAGCTTTAAAAACAGGGATGAACCGGCACACCTACCCTGCTGATTTGCCGACAGGCATGTACACCCTTTCATTACACCCGGGACAAAACGGGCTTATCTCCTCTCAAAAATTGCTGGTATTATGAGGATACATAGAGTAAAGGCAGCCCTTTTATATTGTTTTATAGCGGTAAGTGGGGCGCTATCCGCACAAGGGACCTGGAGTACTTTGCCTCATATTTCGAGCTATGCTATAAGACAATCCTCCCTATTGTTGGATAACAACAAGGTAATCACTAATTCGCATCATTACTTTGGAGACGTATACGACCCCGTAAAAGATACTATTCTGCCTTTTCAGGGGCACGGGTTCACGGAAAGCGCGGTCGCAAAACTCCACAATGGTTTGATCCTTTATTCAGGCGGAATAAGCCTTACTGGGAATCACTTCGACACCTTATCGATGATCAGCCTCTACAATCCCGTTTCTAACCTGTTAACACGTTCCCTTCTGCACCACCCGGCAAAAGGGGGGCATACTGCTACGCTTTTACCCAACCAAAAAGTATTATTGGCCGGAGGGGTAAGAAACGTGGGCGTCATTGCCATTATTGATGATCCATTTATAAACGATACCGTTTGGTTTAACGGGCGTAAACCGGAGTTTTTCAAGGTGTATGCCTCCTGCCAACTATTTGACCCTGCCGACACTTCCTTGCTTTCGACCACGCCCATGCAAAGCCCCAGGGTGCGCCACAGGGCCGTTCTGTTGAATAGCGGTAAGGTATTGGTAGCAGGCGGACGAGATGCCGGATCACGCCCCTTAAAAAGCTGTGAACTATATGATCCCTTGCAAGAATCCTGGGTGTATACGGACTCTTTGCCTTTTGGTTTATCCCGCTTTCAGCTGGTGACCCTGCCAGACGGAGACGTCCTTTTATCCGGTGGGACAGGCATCTACGGAGCTACGGATCTTTGCCTCCGCTATAGCGTGGCAACTCAATCCTGGCAGAAAATGAGCAGCATGCACCATAAGCGTTTTAATCATACTATGACGGTATTAAATTCGGGTGAAGTACTGGTAACCGGTGGGGGTAATACGGAAGTATTGAGTAGCGCTGAACTGTATGACCCTTCCAGCGATAGCTGGAGCATGGTTGCCCCTTTGAGTTTCGCCCGGGAGGAGCATTCCGCTGTCTTATTGAATTCCGGAAAAGTTTTGGTTATTGGCGGGATTGCTGATGGGGTAGCAATAAGGCAAATGGAGCTTTACCAGGAGTGATTTTCATGATCTACTGCTTACCAAAGCCTTGTAATGTGTTTTATGTTGATAAGCCAATAACACATTTGCCGCAATTACAAACAAAGCTACGGGCAAACCTTCCGGAGCGAGAAAGACATGTACCAATAGTATGTTTACACTAATGGGAAAAACAACTACCACTGCCAAGGGTACAAAACGCCCGCTAATGAAGGCTATGCCGCAGATCAACTCCAGTGCTTTGACCAAGGGCATTAAGTAGCCCGCAGCATCGAGGCCATCCTGGAATGCTTTCATTTCACCACTGAGTTCCGGTTGTGGAATAAGCTTAAAAAAGTATGCCACTGATCCGAAGATAAAAAGTGCACCAAGTAAAACACGTATAATGTTCGCTGTTGTTCTCATATGAGCTTTGTCTGGTTTAAGCAAGGTGGGTTAAATGGTTTTCAATTCATGGGATAAAAGCGCATCAAGGTTCACATAAGCTGCCTTCAGGCCTTCCTCCATTCCCATCTCAATCACCTGCTGCAAGTGCTTTTCTGAAGCGTACTCCGTTACCATGCGTACCTGGGTAGTGGCCTCGTTTTCCTCGAATTCTGTAGTGAAATAAGCCGTAGGCAAATCGGGGTTGATGTTTCCCTCAGCATCACAAAAAGAGTCCTCTCCTGAAAAGTCCCCGTGGGGATTCACGGATTGATAGGCTGTCCATCCCCAATGCTCCTCCCCTTCGGGGCCTACCATAGCATAAAGACGATGTCCTCCGGTCCTGAAGTCCATCCGCTTGGTTTGCGACTTCCATGGTTTTGGTGCCCACCATTGATCCAGCAGTTCCGCTTCCGTCCAGGCCCGCCATACCAGGGACAGGGGTGCATTAAAGGTTCTTGTAACGGTAAGTTTGTTCTTGTCTTTCGTGAGTATGGTTTCATTCATCGTACTGATCTTTTGATTTGCTTTTTAACTCGTGTAGTACTGTATCTAACTGATTAAACCTGCTTTCCCACATCTCGCGAAACGGGGCAAGCCAGTCTGCCACCTGAACCAGTTCACCGGCTTCAAGCGTACAATAACGTTGGCGCCCGTCCCGGCTTACTGAGATCACACCGCATTCTTGCAAAATTTTTATGTGCAGGGAAACGGCCTGTCGGGTCATATCAAACTGATCGGCCAGGGCATTGATGTTTTGCGGTGCGTGCGTCAGCGATACCAGAATACCCCTACGCGTAGGATCTGCAATGGCCTGGAATACGTCTCTTCTCATTTTATATGCAAGTGATTGCTTGCAAATATAAAGGCAAGCAATCACTTGCGCAAATACTCCCTTCCTGGTCAGGCCTTTTCCACGCAGTTCACCATCCATTGCACACCGAACTTATCGGTGCAGCTGCCAAAGTAATCGCCCCAAAACTGGTCTTCCATGGGCATCGTTACTTCTCCTCCTGCCGAAAGTGCATTGAACAAGTGATCCGCCTCAGTACGCGTATCTATTTGGAGGTTTATATGTACATTATTTCCCTTCTGCACCTTTTGCCCCATGCTTTCCGGGGCATCTGATCCCATTAGCCTGTGGCCTCCTGTAATGAGCAGGTCGGTGTGCATGACCAGGTTTTTATCTTCCTCCGGTAAGGGAGGCATTCCTTCCTGGGCCGGCATGTCGCTGAACCGCATCACCTGACCTTGTTCTCCGCCAAATACGGATCTATAAAAGTTAAATGCTTCCTCGGTTTCACGGGAAAAATTGAGGTAAATGCTTACTGTTGCCATAACTGGATTTTTAAGTGTTTAGATTTCGATAACATAAGAAGACATTTTTTTGATTTTCGTGCTTGTCGTGCTGGAAAAGCGGTAGATATCGCAGAAGGAGTACGTCTTACCATCTACTTTCATTTCTCCGTTGGCAGCCGCCTCTGCTCCATGTGTAATGATCGAATGCAAGGTCATTTCATCCGCCACTACCTCTTTCATCGATTCCAGCTCCCTTGAGAAAGCCTCCTTCCCCTTTAACTCTTTATCTCCTACAATGGCCCATTGAATATCCTCGTGGGCATGTTGTACAATAAAGGATGTATCGCCTTTGGCAAAGGCAATATTCAGGTCTTTGATGAGTGTTTTCCTGGGCGCGTTACCGCAATCCGGGCTGATGTGGACCCTGGTCATTATCACGTATTCTATTAATGCATCAAATTTGCTGCTTTTTCAACTCTTTTTCAAGGGGCAATAGCGACTTCTGAAGGGGTGCATTGCGCCAATTTTGTACTATTTTTAGTCTCTGAAAACTTCGGGGCAATACCGGGGACTAAGGACAACGAAATGTACTCCCTCTCGTTATGGGTTATGACAAAACACTGGCTGTAAGGTTAAAGCAAAAACTGGAAATGCTGGAAGGCGTTTCTGAAAAGGAGAGAATGGGCGGGCTGAGTTTTATGCGCAATGGCAAACTGCTGGTGCGTGTTGAGGGAAACAAGCTACTCATCCGTTGTGCCAAAGACCAAACGGAAAGCCTGCTTGAAAAAGCACATACTGAGCGCTATACAATGAAAGGCCGCGACCATATAAAAGGCTGGCTGCTGATCGCCCCGGAAGGCCTGGCTACCTCGAAAGACCTGGATTACTGGGTGGGCATCTCGGTTGCGTTTAATGACCGGCATTGATCAAGCTTTGCGAAAGGAAAGCCTCCTGACCTGCTCTAAACTTTTTCATCTGACTCTTAAATTACCGCCTAGCTAATTAGGTAAAGTGCACTCCGTCTTAATTAGCTCACCACCCTATTTAAACAAGATGCTACTTTATTTAAGAAAAACACCTCTTATCTTAAATAAGAGCTTAGAGCATTTTTCGAGTTATATAGGGCCGTCATTTTCGGATATCTTTCTTGCTGACATGACCATCTTTGCCTGTCCTTAACTCATTTGTACAAGCGTACACCAGACCTAACAGGTTTGTAACCTTAACAACCCCTTTCGAGGACTCTCCATTTGCTTTCTATGCCCGTAGTTCTACCTGGTTTTGCAAAACCGGTATTTCAACGCTGGTCTTCTGAGGGTTGAACCTCCACCTTTGAGCTGTTGATCAACGTACACTGTGGCCGAAGCTGAAAAGCCCCAAAAGAGTAAGCATAAAACCAAGCGATTTTTAACATGAATGATTCCAATACCCCAAACACCAAAGAAAAAGCCATTTTTGGCCTGAATTGGCTGGCCAACATCAATGCCGGCATCAAAGACAGTTATGACAACCTCCTTGCCAATGCCCAAAAGCAGATTCCCGCTGCCTTGCAAGCCGCCAACTCGGAAATCGGTACCTGGGAAGTGGTATGGGGGCCCATGATCTATTGCAGTGATTATGAACCCCGTGACCCTAACAAGAAAATCGTTACGGATAACCTCATGTATGTAGCTAAGGGTAAAGTTGACAATACTGGTGACGATATGTACGTTATTGCTCTCTCCGGCACTAATCCCGTATCGGTTTATGGATGGTTTTCTGAAGATTTCAACGTAAATGAAATGGTACCTTGGTCTGCCGATATACTTAATAATTACTTTAAGCCCGGAGCTACTCAATCCTCTAGCAGCCCCGGCATTTCCGTTGGCACCTACTATGGGTTGGATGTATTAATAAACAGGATGCCGCAATCCACCGGGCTTCCAAGTGAAGAGCAGGACCTGGTATCATGGCTAAAAACCAATGTAGGAAGCCAAAGTACAGCTACGGAACTGGCGGTAGCCGGGCACAGCCTGGCCGGAACCCTGACACCTGTTCTTGGACTGTGGCTTATTGAGAACCGCAGCCTCTGGAACAGAGGAGCCCAAATTCCCGTGAGTGGCTACCCTACAGCCGGGGCTACTCCGGGCAACAGCAACTTTGCTACTCATACCGTATCCGCCTACGCCAACCAGGGTGGGGAACTGGCTGGCTTTTTCAATAAGTACGATATGATCCCCTGCGGTTGGGAAATAGGCATGCTGAAAAATGTTCCTGACCTGTACAAATCTTCAGATATGGGAGGTATTCAAACCTGTTATGCCCAAAAAATAGCTGAAGCGGCCATAAACATGGCTGGCAATAATGACTACTCCCGTTTCTCAACGGATCAAGAGTTATCCGGGAGCTTTATAGCCTGGGATAAAGACGTCTACAAGGGCTTGATCGCATTTCTGGGCTTGAACAGCTATTACCTCAGCAAGCTATGCTTCCCTTATCCTGACCAAGTGAGCAACTTTGCCGAGTTCCTGTTGGAAGTGGGGGCACAGCACACTACCGCTTATTTTCAGCCAGGTGTAATGGATATGGAAAGTTTTCACGATGCCGTTAAAGGTTACTTTGACAATTCACTGCACTTTTTGATGGATGAAGAACTCTTCATCGATTTCATCAACACCATTGCTAAATGGTTGAAGTAAAACCGTATAAACCTATCTACATAAGAAAGGGCTGGAAACCAGCCCTTTCTTCGTTTTATTTGCCTATTTCCAAAGGCCTATTGTGGAGATCCGAAGATTGTAAAGCCTAATAAGGGAACCCCTACAAGTGCGTTGTGGGCGCAGTATATTCCGATACCGGGATGTTCCCGTTTTCTTTGATCGCCTGCATGCCTCCCCGCACATCCACCAGGTTCTTATAGCCTTTGCCTCTCAGGATAGAAACAAAAACCATAGAACGGTAGCCGCTGCGGCAGTGTACGTAATAGGTCTTATCCTGATCTACTTTGGCCATGCTGTCCCCGATATAGTCCAGCGGGGTATTGAGGGCGCCCAATACATGCTCACTGTCGTACTCACTGGCCCTCCGCACATCCAGGATGTTTACCTTACCTTCTTCCATTTTCCGGGCCAGGGCATCGGCCGGTATGGAGCGAATGGCCTCGGTGCGTTTCCCGGCCCTTACCCAGGCATCCATACCGCCTTGCAAATAACCCAGGGTATTGTCGAAGCCTATCCGGGCCAGGCGCGTGGCGGCCTCTTCTTCTTTTCCCTCATCGGTTACCAGCAGCAAGGGCTGCTTTACATCTATCAGGGTGGTGCCCACCCAATTGGCAAAGCTGCCTTCCAATCCAATGTTATAGGCTCCCGGAACAAGGCCTTGGGCAAAAGTTTGTGCCTGCCGGGTGTCGAGTACGGTGGCACCACTTTCACGCATAACGGTTTCAAAGGCATCGGGAGACAGGGCCTTGGTCCCTTTCTTTACAATGTCGTCAATGCTTTCGTACCCCTTTATGTTAAGCAGTACATTTTGAGGGAAGTACCCCGGTGGTGGAGTAAGCCCGGTTAGAATAGCGTCTATAAACGCTTCTTTACTCATATCTGCCTGTAAAGCATAGTTGGTTTTTTTCTGGTGCCCGAGGGTATCGGTGGTTTCATTACTCATCATTTTTCCACAGGCACTGCCTGCTCCATGTCCCGGGTATACGATGATGTCATCCGGCAGAGGCATGATCTTATTGCGGAGCGAATCAAACAGGTGACCGGCCAGTTTCTCCTGGGTCAGTTCTGATATTACTTTCTGAGCGAGGTCTGGCCGTCCTACATCCCCTATAAACAGAGTGTCTCCCGAAAAGAGCGAGGTAGGTTTGCCTTGTTCATTGATGAGCAGGTAACAGCTGCTTTCCATGGTATGCCCCGGGGTGTGTATAAGCCGGATGGTCGCTTTCCCCAGTTTAAATTCCTGGCCGTCATGCCCGATCAGGGCGTCAAAACCGGTTTCCATGCTAGTAGGCCCGTATACAATGGTGGCCCCGGTTTTATTGGCCAGGTCAATGTGGCCGGAAACAAAATCGGCATGGAAATGCGTTTCAAACACATATTTAATGGTAGCTTTTCTTCGCCTGGCCATTTCTATATAAGGTGCTACTTCGCGCAAAGGGTCAATGATGGCGGCTTCGCCATCGCTTTCAATGTAATAGGCGCCCTGGGCCAGGCAGCCGGTATAGATCTGCTCTACTTTTACTTCCATGTGTTGTTATGTGTATTTCTTATGGTTCAATGGCGGGTGCTGTACCTTATGAACGGATGGCATAAAGATAAATACAAGTGGCTTTTGTGGAAATGATCTATATCATTTAACGGGCTGTGGCTACTCACTGGAGTTTGTAATACAAAGTTCCTCTGTAAAGGGAGTACCCTCTGCCAGTCCTCAAAAAACAATTAGTGGTATGCATCAAAATGGTGGTGTATTCATTTCAGTATACAACTATACTTGTTAAAACCACCTATTAAAACCAGAAAATCTACGGCAAATAGCGTATTTACTCCAATAGCTCCATTGGTTTTCTTTGGTTCTAAAATTCCGGATCATGAAGAAATACATCATATTAAGCCTGCTTGCATTTTCTGTAAGCCATGCTCTTTTCTCCCAGGGTTGGCAGCCTATAGATATTACCTCGCAAAACCTGGGGGGCATCAGGTCTATGGTATGGCATAAGGGGAAGCTTTTTGCCGTTACGTACAACCAGGCATTGATGGTGAGTAGCGATGCGGGCAACACCTTTACCGATATTACCACCGATACCCTCATTGGTGTTCAGGAGTTTTTAATAGCGGCCGGCAACCGCCTGTACCTTACTACCTGGAGGGCTACCCGGCTCGAGGGCAGGATATATTATACCGAAGATGAAGGAAAAAGCTGGGTCTTGGATACCGCCGGTTTGTTTTCCTCTATACGCCCCATGTACATATACAGTTACAATAACGAAGGCTATATTATAGCCCAGTTCCAGGGAAACGATGCGTATTACAGGCGGGACATGAACGATGCGCAGTGGTACCCCGTTGATACTTTTTACAGGAACAACATAGATCCCCTGGATTTTACCGCCAGTCATGATACCTTGCTGGCCAATACCCCAAATGGGTTGTGGTACTCCACCGACAATGCGCTTAGCTGGACAGCTCTCGGTAAAACGGGCTTACCGGCATTTTACAACGGACATGGGTTCGATTTTGAAGGTGGGCGCATCTATTTTGTAGGCAAGGAATTTCAAAAGAAACCACGCCTGTGGTATTCCGATGATTTTGGCACCAGTTGGGATACCCTGGCCATAGCCTCGTACTTTGACACCAACGCTTTTGGTACCGAGCAAGTATCCATGCAGTTAAAAGCAGTTCAAAACCAGGTTTGGATAAGCCTGCAAAACGAAGCCTCCAATACGGTTATTGACGTGATCCACAGTACAGACCGGGGCAACAGCTGGGCCCATGATACAAGCGGGCTGCACAATGACCCTTTCGGAACAGACCATATAGGGTTGATGATCACGCACCACAACACGCTTTATGCCCATACCGCCTTAGGCAATGCGTATAAGCGAGAATTGAACAACTCGATAGGGCTTCCATTCTACGCAACACCCCTCCCGGTTCAGATCTATCCCAACCCTGCCGTGCATCATATAGAAATCTCCGTGCCCGCCAACCTCCTGGGGAAAGAAATGGAACTGTATACCTCTACGGGCCTGTGGTTGCAGCAGCAAACGATCCGAAACATAAAAACGCATCTGCCTGTATACCATCTGGAAAGTGGAGTTTACATTGTAAGAATAGACAATAACAGCTATCGGTTTTTAAAACTGCGATGAAGTGGGGGCATTTAAACCCACAAAAAAGGAATAGGAGTATGTGGTAGGGGCTTGTGGTTAAAGCGTCCGCATTTCGTGACGTAACGGACAAGCACCCAAAAAACGATAGCGCATATGCCGGCTACTAACTCAATAGATGATACCGTGCAAGACAGATACTTTACCATTAGTAAATAATACGCTCTACACATTGAACGGTCCGTTACATCCATAACGCATACGTAAGCCACGAAGAAATTTTTGTTGAGATTTTTTACCTTTAACCTGGTCATGAAAACAAGCACGCTTCCTTCTGGGGAAAAACCACTTTCTGCCCTTGTCGTAGATGATGAAAGCAGGGCACGCAAAAACCTGTCGCAACTTTTGCAGAAATATTGTTCGGGCATACAGGTTTGCGGTGAAGCCTCTACCCTTGCACAAGCTACCGATAAGATACACGATTTAAAACCGGATGTTTTGTTTCAGGACATTTGCATGCCCGGAACTTTAGGGTTGGAATACGTAGAACAAATGCCTCAACCTGCCCCCCAGGTGGTTTTTGTAACAGCCTACAACCACTATGCATTACGTGCCCTTAAGGCCGGAGCGGTAGATTATTTGTTAAAGCCGCTACGGGTTGATGAGTTGCAGAAAGCTACCGAGAAACTGGTACACAAGCACAGGCAAAATAGAATTCCGGATGCTTCGGTCCTCATAAAGAATTTTTTTGAGCAATATCAAAATCAACAACTTGAAAAAATTGCCTTGCCCACGCAAGGACGCATTGAAATTGTATCCCTGAACGATATTATTTATATAGAATCGGACAACTCTTACAGTACCGTTTTTACTACTACCCACAACATAACGGTATGCAAAAGCATCAGGGTATTTGAAGAGATACTGGCTCCCCAGCACTTTTTTCGCATTCACAATTCTTATCTCATCAACCTCCGGTACATCACCACCGTTGACATACACGACAGCACCGCCCATTTAAAAGGAAGCTACACCCTACCCGTTGCCAAGAGACGGCTTAAAGAATTAAAAGAAATGGTAACCGCCTGTTTTTGCCATTTTTAATGAAGTGGCTGCACCCCTGCATTCTTTGGGTCGGGCTTTCATTTGCAGGCTACAGTCAACCTTCACACACCTTTGGTTATATCAACTTTACGGAGGCCGATGGATTAGCCGGCTCCACGGTATACTGCATGGCTCAAGATGGGCAAAACTACATGTGGCTGGGAACTAATAACGGGTTATGTTGGTTTGACGGGCAGCAATTCATCCGTTTCCGCCATCGCCATGGCATATTGCCGCGGCTTATTCTATCGATTATCCCCCTTAATGACAGTACCCTGATCATTTACGGCCACCGGCCAGGTTATATCCAGGTAATCGATCCCCGTTTGGCCCGCTTTGGTGCTTTGAAAATAAAGAGCCTGAAAGCAAAGCATAATTATCATTCCGGCACAGCCCTGGGCCATGACCTCCTGTTCTGGAATAGCCAGTCGATCTCGCGCTTCGACCCCGAAAAAATGGAGATCAGTACATTTGACCTCCCTGCTTCCTTTTCTCAACAGCAGGCCGCTCTTTTTTCAGATCCGCTAAAGCATTCCATTCATTTTGTACCGCTTATTTATGCGCTTCGCGACCCTCATCAAAGAGATCATCTGTTGACTTATTTCAAAAAAAAGACCCTATTCGGACTGGCTAAGGCCAGGGATCAGTCTCTCTGGTACCATACACAGGAGGGGTTTTACCATTTAAAAGAAGGAGCTCTGACCTTTGACCCTATTCCCTGGAGAAGAGTTGCGCCCAATTACCGCTACTATAAGGATGATGCTGAAGGCAATATTTGGTTTACCGGCACGCTCAGCGGTTTGTATCGATATGATCCTGACCGCCATAAAATAGAGGAACTTTCCTCCTCATTTTCAATAGAGGAACGCCAGGTTACCAGCCTGTTTTGTGACCACAAGGGCGATCTCTGGTTTGGAGTAGAAGGAAAGGGGCTCTACTATTTACCTATTGGGAAAGTAGCACATTATTCCGATAGGGAAAACTTACGGGGCAGCAGCGTATTGCGTCTTATAGCCGCGCCTGACAGCAAGTACTATATCGGCACAAACAAGGGCATTAATTTCTTTGAAAAAGGTAAAGGCCTGTTCTCACCAAAACTTGCCGATATGGACGGGCAAAGCCACAATACAGCGGTATCCGCTTGGTTGTCGCCCCATTACCTACACGACCTGTTTTACCACAACCATGTGCTGTATTACGTAAGTTCCCTTTCTAAAAAACCACGTGAAATATGGTGGCGAAGCCAACCGCTTATCCTGCTAAATGGCAGCAGTGTGAGTACTTACCACGGCGACACACTTATCGTGGGAGGGTGGCATGCATTACACCTTGTAGTCCCTGCAAATGGCGGCTATCACGTTGTCAAAAGAGCCCCTTCCTTCGGCCTTGGCAAGACCTTTAAGACCTGCCGCTTTCAAGGCAGAACCTGGCTGGCCAGTAGCGAGGGCATTTTTCAGGAAACCGAAAAATCACTCGAGTTCAAACCGGTGAAACCCCCGGTCTTTATAGAAGCCAACCGGGTAGATGACCTCGCCGCCTTTGACCTGCTGGTCCGGGAAGACACCTTGTGGATTGCCACCAACTACGGGATCCTGCGCTACTACCGCAACACCTGGTTACATCTAAGGGAAGAAGAAAACCCCTATATCAATTACCGGAGCCTTACCCGGGATGCCAAAGGAAGGCTCTGGATTGCCAGCAACCGCGGGCTATACCGCTATAACGGCAAGGCCCTGGTGCGCTTTGGTAAAGAAATAGGCCTGATTTCCCAAAACCTCAATACCGTACTTTTTGACACGCTTCAGGATCAATTGCTGATCGGTTCGGCCGATGGCTTTTCCATTGTAAAAACAGAAGCTCTTGAAGGCATGAGCCAGGAAGAAGCGCTTCAAATTGATTACATCCGCTTAATGGATGAAGACTCTACCTTTACCGGGACCAGCGTTGAATTGTCTCATCGCCAAAACAGCTTTACCATCGCCTATTCTACCGCGGCCTTTACATCACCCGGAAAAACCTGGTATCGTTACCGCCTAAAAGGGGCTAATGCCCAATGGCGCTACACAGACCGGCGCAGCGCGAGCTATGTGGGCCTTGAACCGGGCAATTATACCTTTGAGGTAAGCGCCAAGCATGCCGGCACCAGTTGGAATACGCCTGCCGTTCAGGCCATCAGCATTACACCTCCCTTCTATAAGCGGTTGGTTTTTATCAGCAGCAGCAGTGCGGTCTTTGTTTTGCTGGTTTGCCTGGGTGTGCTCTACTGGACACGCAAAGTGAAGGGAGAAGAGTTGCGGAAAAGGGAACATCTCGTTCAAATGGCCCAACTGGAACAAAAAGCCATCAGCAGCACGCTGAACCCTCATTTTATATTCAACGCACTTAATTCAATACAATACTTTCTATCCAGAGACAAAAACCCATCAAGGGAAGCCATTGACTACATTGCTGATTTTTCACACCTGATCCGTGAAAACATGGAAGCCTCCCAGCATCGTACCATACAGTTAAGCATGGAACTGGAACGCCTGGAACTATACCTTCGGTTGGAGCAATCGCGAATGGAGAAAAAAATGGCGTATACTATTCATGTGCAACCGGGGGTGCAGCCGGAAGAGGTGTACATCCCCTCTATGCTGCTGCAGCCCTTTGTGGAAAATGCTATATGGCATGGCATAATCCCTTCTGAATATCCCGGGTACATTACGATAGAGATAGGACTCCAGGAGCGTTTTTTACACATCCTGATCCAGGATAATGGAATAGGCCTGGAACGGCCGCACCTTTCGGAACATCATCATATTTCGCGGGGTATCGCTTTAAGCCGGGAAAGGCTTTTGCTGCTCTCCCCTCACAACCGCATTGACCTGCGAAACCGCAAAGACACCCGTGGAGCCGAAGTGCGCATCTACCTGGAACTTCAAGACTGATCTCCATAGCTCGCTTACCCGATGGTAAAACACACACAGTTGGCGGTAGATAAAACTCTTTTGAAGGGCATCTTCTTCCTTTTTCATAAGGTCGATGACCTTTATGCTGGCCGCAAAGGCCTGGTCACTGCTATCCATATCCGCCAAGACGAACATCTTTCGATTATAGGCTGCCATGAGCCGCCTTTCCTCACCAATGGTACCTAATAATTCGATTTCCTTGTTGATATATTCCATCGTCAGGGTCATAGTTGGTAGGCAATCAGAAGGAGGTTGCTATGTAAATAGGTTTGTATGCCCAATGGCAGTTCCTGGCTTTTCGCAATTAAAGTCGGAAAGACATCAGAGGCCAGTGAATCGATATTTTCACGCGGCAAGGTTTGATAATGGCTTTAAAGCTTAAAGATGAGATTGGAGTCGAGCTCATTGGATTGAATGTATTCTACTACTCCCTTATAGGTAGAGGGAAGTTCCTGCGGTTGAGCTCTTGTAAGGGGTGCTGAGGCTTATGAAAAACACAAGCCAGAATCCTTTAGAAGTCATATTGTTAGGTTGGTTGGCTGTGTAAATCTAACAATAAAGCCAATTCCCCGGGTCTCTTTTTAATGACCCGCAAAATATCACAGGTCCACAGTTTATGATTTTATGGAGATACCCTTGCTCTCGTTTGTGAATTATTAGATTTGCCGCATGCACATTCTGGATTTTGTTCCTCTTGTAAGTGCCATCTTTGGATTCCTTTTGGGCCTGTTTATCCTGTCCAGGAAAACAGGTATTGGAAGAAATAAAAGACTCCGCCAGATATTGGCGATCTTCATTTTCGGGATGTCCTTCATCGCCCTGGATTACTACCTTTTTCTCAATGAATATTACGAGTACGCGGGTATTTCAGCCCTGTACGATCACCTCATCGGCTTCCTGTTTTACTACATCGTGGCTCTTTTTGTCGGGAAGGAGATTCCCATCAAAAAATGGGTGATAGGCCTGTCCATCTATACGATCCTCAGATATGCGTTTATACTTCCTTACTACCTGCTGGGCAGTGCGGAGCAGTTCACCCCGGAGGCACTGAATGTATATCCCCTGAAGTACTTCATAGCAACTGAGTACCTGATAGTCGGTCTTGTCAATATCATTATGGTCATTGCCAGTTATTTTTTGTTCAGAAATGCGCCTCAGCTCACCGTTCTCGACAAAAGCAGGCAGCTACATTTTCAGTGGATCAGGCTGCTGATCATTGCCATCATTCTATTGAGTTTTGGCACTATGATCAGCACCATCATGTCCTTCTACGATTTCGAACACATGACATCCTACTTCCGGTTTGAAACGGTGGTTTTTGTGATCTTTTTCCTGGGCGTTGCTTTTTCAATGATGCAATTTCCCGTATTCGTCTTTACCGGAGACCACATGGACCTTGAGCCCGCAAAAACCTCAACCAAGTATTCCAGGTCCTCACTTTCCGATTCATCCAAGCTCTTTGCTCAAATCGAAAAGGCCGTGGCCGAGGAAAAGCTCTACCAGGATCAGGATCTGAAGCTGAATACCTTGGCAGAGAGGTTTGAGAAATCTGTCCATCATATTTCCCAGGCCATCAATGAGAATGCTGACAAGAGCTTCCCGGACTACATCAATCAGTTCAGAGTTGAAGAGGCAAAAAAGAAGCTCCTGGAGCCCAATCCGGACACCATTTTTGCCATAGCTATAGACGTGGGTTTTAACAGTAAAGCCAACTTCTACTACGCCTTTAAAAAACTCACGAACGACACCCCTACCGCCTTTAGAAAGAAGTACTACCAGGCGGAGCATTCCTAAGACACTTTTTCAATCTATCCCGGGGATTTTGGACACATTTTTTGTGTTCAATATTATAGGGTTGAACTTCTACGATCATACCCCCGCCTAGCTTTGGCATCAAATTAAACTGAATACATGAAGGTGTTTAAAGCAAAAACAACAATCCTCTTACTCGCCCTTTCTCCATTGGGTCTAATGGCTCAGAATCAGGATGCCTTGCTGGGAAAATGGACTTGTCCATATGAATTGGAGGGTGAGAAGGGAATGATCACTTATGAGTTCAAAAAAGACAAGGGAGTTCTAAAGGCTTACAGTGTGCTCTACGCGCCTGATGGTGAATCGGAATATGAAGATGATGAGCTGGTATTAAAGGATATCAAATTCTCAGAAGGTATTGGTAAAGCGACCTGCCTACTAGAGGACGATGGCGAAGTATATGAGCTCAATGCTCAACTCAAACTATTGAGTTCCGATAAACTGGAGGTCAAATTTTCGGCCTGGGGATATTCGGAAAAGGAGACCTGGAAAAAGGTCCGCTAGTAAATGCATAATAACATAGATGAGGGATCTATAAGAATGCCAGGTGAAAACAAGAGAGATCATAAAAATCATATTGTTGAACTCGGCATTTTCGATGTTGTTTACAGGGATGATCATCTTCCGGGTCAGCTCTGTTTTTCCATGGCTGACATTCTTTGGAACCTGGCTCTATCTAAACTCCCTGGTAAAACTCAACCTCCGGCTGGAGTTCGCCCATTGGGTAGTCATCATTCTGGGCATTACCCTCACCGCCATTCTGATACTCGGCATCACCTAACACTAAAAAGACAACTGTGATCACCCCCCACTCCAACTCATCAGAAAATCACAAACATATTCAAAGGACCCACAGGCAAAGCCTTGGTCAGGTACTATTGTTCCTTTTGCTGATCATATCTGCCCCATCTGAAGCGCAGAAAGCCCTGAATCTGGGGGCCTACCTTGAATTAGTCGTCCATGACAATCTCGACCTCAAGGAAGGATATAGTCAAACCAAAATTGCGGAAGAGGAATTCAAAGTGGCCCGATCCGCCATACTCCCTAACATCGTGGCCAACGCCAGCTATCAAAGGGACCTGAACCCCACCTTCCTCTTCATCAATGACTTTGGTGAAATCACGCAGTTCAGAACCAACTTCAACAACAACGTAGCAGGTGAAGTGGTCCTCAATCAAACCCTTTTTGACCCCGCCATATTCTCGGGTTTACAGATCATGAAACTTTTGAGGGAGCTGAGTATGATCAACAACGAGAACATTTCAAGGGAGTTGATCTATGAAGCTTCACGCCTTTATTGGCAAACAGTCTTGATCCGGGAGAGCATTGCCGTGCTGGAAGAAAATTCTGAACTGGCCAAAGAACAGTACGAGCAACTTCAGGACCTGCACGAAAAAGGAGTGGTCAGCTCACTTGACCTACAAAGGGCCAAAATATACTATGAGCAAACGAAGCCCTTGATCGGCAATGCCCGAAATCAATATTCGGGTTTGCTCAATGAGATGAGATCCCTCGCCAATATGGACATAGCTTCAGAGCTCATACTCATGGATTCACTTGGGACCATTGACCCCTTATGGACGGAGGCCCTGGACAGTAGTGTAGAACAACAGCCTCAAATGCTGGGCCTGGAAAAAGAGCTGGCGATTGCCGAAAAACAAGTGCGGATCAAAAAGGCCTACTGGATGCCAAAGCTCAACCTGACCGGAGGCTTCAATTACAATGCCCAGGACAACCAATTCAACTTTGGCAACAACAGCAATGAGCTCTTTTTTGGAGCCATCTCCCTGAGTGTACCCATTTTCTCCAGCGGCCGGAACAGGGCTGAGATCGGTAAAGCACGCCTGCAAAGGGAATCCATCGAGCGAAACATGGAAAAGACAAAAAACAGATTGGAAAAGGAGTTGAACAATGCCAGGAATCAATTGGCCAACGCCCTGGAAAGAATGACCACTCAACAAGAGGTCATAAAACTCAATGCCCAAGAGATCGAGATTTTCAAAAAACAACTCGAGCTGGGTGTTGTCACCGCGGTAGAATATCGAGAGAGCAGAGTAAGGTTGACTCAAGCCCGGCTCGAGTTACTCAATACCCATTTGGAAGTAATGTCTGCCCGGTCCCAACTGGAGCGGATACTGGGAACACAAAATCAATACGACACTAAATGAAAGCAATGAAAAATCCTGTCAGCCCCTTGATTGTATTCCTGCTGCTGATTGCCATATCATGTAATTATGAAAATAAAACCGCCACCATAAAGGAGGAAACGTCCGTCGTGGTGCGAGTCACAACCCTCGAAAGCAAATCCGAAAGAGGGGTAAAGAGCTTTTATGGCACTCTCAATTTCCGTAAATCCACGGATATTATGGCCGAATTATCGGGAAGAGTGGAGGAACTACATGCCTTTCCAGGCCAAAAGCTCCGCAAGGGAGAGGTCATCGCAATATACCCACCTACCAATCATCAATTGCAGATCGACCAGGCCCTCATCGCCACGGAAGGACTGAAAACAGATCTCAAACGCCAGAGCGAACTTCTTGAAATAGGCGCCGTACCTAAGGTATCGGTGGATGAGTTGCGTACTCAATTCGAGATCCAGCAAAAGATGCTGGAGCAACTGCAAGCCGTTGGGGTTATAAGGGCTCCCTTTGATGGAGTGGTTACGCAGGTCCACACTCACAGGGGCCAGGAAGTTCATCCCGGACATCCGCTTCTGAGTTTGGCCGCTACCTCGGACCTGCAAGTAGAATTCTTCGTACCCCCTCGTGAGATCCACACCATTGAAGTGGGAGCCAGTGCATACTCCATGCACAACAATAAGAAATTCGAAGGCCGGGTTGCACAAAAATCTATTGAGATCGATCCGCAACACAAGGCCTTTAGGGTCATCGCCATTTTTGAAAATGATGAGGTTGGTTTCGTCGGTAATACCGTTGGTATCCACGTTCAAACCGCGTCCTCCTCAAGCGGTCTTTGGATTCCTTCCGGGGCCCTTCGAAAGCAGGCTGACGGTCATTCCGTCTTTGTCGCCAGAAATGGCAAAGCAATCCAACGCAGCATTTCCATTGGCGAGAGAGATGAAGCCAAGGTTCAGGTGGTAAGCGGGTTGATCGAAGGAGATCAGCTGATTATCTCTGGCATGGAGAAACTAGAGAAAAACACCCCCATAAAGATTGTCGAATAACTCCAAGGCTCCATGAGAATTACAAAATTTGCCATAGAGCGGCCCGTTACTACTTCCATGTTGTTCCTGGCGTTGGTCATCTTCGGAATGATGACCTATTACTCACTGGCGGTCAATCTATTCCCGGAATTGAAGCTGCCGGTCATCAGCGTCACAACTTATAAGGTGGGGACGACACCTGAGGAGATCGAAAAAGAGATTACCGATAAAATTGAGAAGGAACTCTCCACCCTCAGTGGCCTCAAGGAACTGAAGTCCTATTCCATGCCGGATGTCTCGCAGATCACGGTACAGTTCCAGCATGGCATCGATGCCGATGTAGCCCTGAACGAGGTCAAATCCAAACTGGACCTCGTCATTCCCGATCTTCCCAGGGAGGCCGAAAGGCCCCTGGTCCAAAAATTCAAGCTTTCGGATATCCCCGTGATTGACATCGTGGTATCCTCGGATCAACTGTCCCCCAATCAGCTGTTCGACTATGCCGAACGAGAACTGAAGGAGCGCTTAAGTCAGTTGGAAGATGTCTCCAATGTCATTCTCTCCGGCGGTGAACAGAGGGAGATAAGGATATTGGTGGACAAGGCCGCCATGCACGATCTTGAAATGAATGTACCGGATGTTTCGGATTTCATGCGCACCACCAACATCCAGGTATCGGGAGGAGATTACCGGAATGCTGATCGCGTATCCTCCATCGAGGTCGGGGCAAAGTTCCAATCGGTGGATGATATTGCCGAAGTACCTATTATAACCCGCCATGGTACCAAGCTGATCAAGGATCTGGCGACCGTAGTGGACACAGTAAAGGACAACAAAGGCAAGGCGCTTTACTACGACGTCAAAGGCGATCAGAAGTACGGGAATATTGTCAGCCTCAGCATCATGAAGGCTACCGATGCCAATTCTGTACGTGTAGCCCGCGATGTCAAGGAATTTATCGAAGAAATACGACCCGGCCTAAAAGCCGGAGTGGCCGTGAGCATCCCTTTTGACACCTCAGAATACGTGGAAAGCTCGGTAGACGATGCCCTGGTCAATATTGTCCTTGGCATTCTCATCACGGGGATCATTCTCTTCTTCTTCCTCAATGACATACGGACAACCCTCATCGTCAGTATCTCCATACCGGTATCTCTTTTGGGTACTTTCATGGCCATCAGCAGTTTTGAGGGATCTCTGAATATGATGACTCTGATGAGCTTCTCCGTAGCCATAGGTGCCTTGGTCTCGAACTCCATCGTGGTCATCGAAAACATCATCCGCCTTAAGAATGAAGGCATGGAGATCAAGCAAGCGGCTTTCCAGGGGACTCGAGAGGTTATGATGGCTGTGATCGCCTCGACAGGAACTAATTTGGTCGTCTTCCTCCCCATTTCCATGATGACCTCGATAACGGGGGCTTTCTTTAAGGAATATGCCCTCACCATTTCCGCGGCTACCATTTTCTCCCTGATCGTATCCTTTATGCTGACGCCGATGCTGGCCAGCATATTGCTGAAAAAGCAGCGCCCTATTGGAAGGATCTCCAGGCTGGCTATCAAGTTTTTCGATAGGCTTGAGAAGGTCTATGAAAGATCCCTTACCGCCCTCTTATCCAGAAGGCGCAATCCTCTCCTCTTGTTTGGCTTTATGATGGTGATCTTCATCTCCTCCTTTGGACTGTTGAATTCCATAGGTTTCGAATTTGAACCCCAGGAGGACGATTCCGAGGTCTATGTTGAGATGGAAATGCCTTCCGGAACCGCTGTTGACCGATCGGAAGAATTGGTCCAATGGGTAGAAGGTGAAATTGGCCATTTTGATGAAGTCAAAGCAGTTTTGACCATCATCGGTAAAAAGAATGAGAGCACCACTGGCCCCAACTTTGCCAACGCCAGGATCAAACTCCTTCCAAAAGAGGAAAGGACCATCTCTGATGTCGAATTTGCCCAATTGCTGGAAGACCGATTGAAGGTGATGCCCGAGATCCAGTCCACGGTATCCGCTGTAAGCACCGATGACGGTGCCCCTATTCAGTTTTTTGTTAAATCGGACAGTCGTGAGGATCTGGAGAAAAGCAATGAGATCATAAAAGAACTCCTCCAAAAGGTCGACGGGATCCTGAATTTCGAGACGAGCCTCCGGCCGGGTAATCCGTTGATACGCTTTGAACCGGACAGCCGTCTTCTCGCGGATCTTGGCCTAAGCCCATTGCAACTATCCCAAACCATCCGAAATGCAGTCAACGGCTCCAAGGTTTCGGTATACAAAGAGAGAGGGAAGGAATACGACATTGTGTTGAGCTACCCCAACGATCAGGTCAACTCCGTGGATAAGATCCGGGCGATCCCCGTCTTTACGGAGCAGGGTAGTTACTCCGTTGGGCAATTGGCCAAGGTGCACTACGAGACCTCCGCGGCGCAGATCCAGCACGATTACAAAACCCGGACGGTAGAGTTTACGGCTAACCTCACCCCAGGAGCCTTACAGGGAGATGTTCAGGCAAAGATCAATGCCCTGATGGCTAAAACGGAATTACCATCTTCCGCCACTTTTGCCTGGGCGGGAAATGTCAAGGAACTCAATGAGGCAACCGTGGACATGACCATCACCTTTTTCATTGCCTTCCTACTCATGTACATGCTGCTGGCCTCTCTCATGGAGAATTTCTGGCATCCCATAATCGTATTCACCACCGTTCCCATGGCTATGATCGGAGTGTTTGTCTTCATGTACTTCTTTGGAGCAACCATGAATATCATGTCGCTCATGGCGATCGTCACCCTGCTAGGGCTTGTGGTCAATGACGACATTCTGATCCACGACTACACGGAACAGCTCATGCACAAGAAGAAACTGAATATTTACCGGGCTACTATTCTAGCCGGAAAAACCAAGATGAAGACGGTGATCATGACCACCGTGGCCATCATCTTCGGAATGCTTCCCAATGCCCTGGGCATTGGCGATGCAGGAGCAGAGTTCAGAACACCCATGGCGATCGTCACCATTGGAGGTATGATCACCTCTACTATCCTGACCCTCTACCTGATCCCATCGCTGTTCTACCTGATACGAAGCAGGAAGAAGGGATCCCAAACTCCGGAACTCGCAAAATGAATATAAAAGACATCCTATCCGAACACCGGTGGAAGCTCTCCATCACCATGACCTTAATACTCCTGGAATCCGGCCTTTTTATTCTTTTCCCGCTGTTCATAGGTCGCGCTATTGACGGGGCCATTGCCGGAGGTTCAGGAGGGGCTGTTCAGTTGGGGATATTAGGGCTGGTAGCACTCGTTGTTGGGGCATGCAGAAGGTTCTTCGATTCCCGGCTCTATGCTCGCATATTTAGGAGATTCGGGCTTCGGCTGATGTCCAATATAGAAGACAGCAGTTCCTCCGTCAAAACCGCCCGGCTGGGTATGTTAAAGGAGGTCCTGGAGTTCATGGAAAATACCCTTCCAGAAATTGTTGCGAATCTCATCGGGTTGATAGGAGTGGCCCTGATCATCGCTTCCCTGAATACGACGGTCTTTATCGGAAGTATCATCGTCATCATCCTGATCTTCCTGATCTACACCATCACCAGCGGGCGTACGATCCGCTTCAACAAACAGTACAACAATGTCTCTGAGAAGCAGGTCTCGGTAATCGATCAAAAAGATCCGGAAGCCCTGGGTTCACACTTAAAGGACACGATGAAGTGGAACATCAAGCTCTCCGACCTGGAAACGGTGAACTTCTCCTTGTCGTGGATCCTCATGATGGTCTTTTTGGTGGGATCCATCCTCATTGGCATTGGGGATGGAATCGTCAAGTATGGGGTCTTGTTCTCTTTGATCATGTATGTATTCCAATACATCGAGAGTGTGCTTTCGCTCCCCCTGTTTTACCAGAGTTGGTTGAGATTGGTGGAGATCAGGGAGCGGTTGGGGGTGGTGGAGTGAAAGAACGACACTATTCATGTACAGCCGGAAGAGGTGTACCTCTCCTCCATGCTGCTGCCCTTTAAGGCTTTTGCTGCTCTCCCCTTGCAACCGCATTGACCTCCAAAACCGCAAAGACACCCGTGGAGCCGAAGTGCGCATCTGCTTGGAACTTCAAGACTGATCTCCATTTTCAAAACAAAATAGCCCGGTATCATAGCCTAAGGTGCCGTGATCAAAATAGCCATTTTTAGGGCTCCGGGCTTGGTTTACATTTATCTCATGGCGGCCGCCGAAAAGCCTTTAAAAGAGTAGGTACCATTTAAATTTTACTGTCATGAAAAACCGATTACTTACAGCGTTACTTACGTTAGCTTTGTTTATCTCAAGCACAACACTCAGTCTCGCCTCCTGCGACACCTGTACAGTCCCCTGGGGGCCACCTCAAATTCTGGAACTTACCGGGCAGACCATAAACGGCAAACCCGCCTCCTGCACCTACACCTTCCTTTATGAATATCGCACGAGAAATTGCCATGGTGAGATCCAGGTGGATATCCTCAACATCTTTTTCCATTCCGAAACCTCCGGGCCAGGATGTGACCTGAACAACTTTTCAGATTGCTACCATTCGCACCGCGCGGCTTTGCGCTCATTAGCCAATAATTTTGCAGGCCCTATCACTTTATCGGAAGAGGCATCCTGTCACTCGATGGTAGATGTGGAACTTACCCAGGAGTTCATAGACTGTGCTATAGACCCGCGCGAAATACCCATACCCCCTGATACCTGGCAGGCCCGTGTGCGTTGCGACAGTGTTTCCTGCTGCAAAACCACGCTTATTCCCTTGGGAGACGGTACGGTTCAAACGCAAAGCATCGCATCCATTGAGTGTGACGGGGCACTCATCATACCGGACACACTTTACTGGTACTGTATGGGGCAGAAGTTTGCCTTACCGGTTGTATCCGGTCCCGGAGATACCGATTGTCAGCCAACCTGTGATGGCGACGACATCCTCTATAAAACCCTGGTTAATAGGGAATCTCCCCACATCAATGCTAAGCATACACTAAACCTCTACCCAAACCCGGCACAGGGAAGGCTCCTCATTGCGTATGACGCCACTTTACCCGGCACCCATGAAGTGGAGATCTACTCGGTACAAGGCCGCAAAGTGCTCAGCCTGATACTGGAGACCTCTTCAGGCGAAGCAGCACTTAATATTGAGCAGCTTCCTGCCGGTCAGTATATATGTCGCTGGTTATTAGATAAGGAGATCCTGGATACACGCCCCTTCCAGAAAAAAGAGACCCCTTAAGCCCGGGCGTATGGAGCGCTGTAAATCCCGCTTCGGAGTATATTCCGAAGCGGGATTTTTTGTGTGCATCGTCAGAGATCAGATAAGGCCGTGGTGGGTTCCAAAAGTGTTTCTTTCTAATCAGTTTATTGTGATGGCCGTAACACTTCAGACCGGTTTTGGATTGCACCGGAGCTAGAGCATACTACGCATTTATTCAGCCCTTTGATTTAATCCTGATTTACGAGGGGCACAAACAAAAAACCCCTCCCTGTTGGGCAGGGCAAGGTCTCCGGGTGATCGGGTTTCGGGACAGTATTTACCAGGGCAGGGGTTCACACTCATATTGTCCTATTTCCCAGCTGATCTGGTGACGGTGTTGGTCTAGCCCATATGAATAACAGAATTCATTGGCGTTTTGCGGCGTAAAATACATATTGGTCCACTCCGCAGAGATCATCAGGTAATCCTGGTAAGCCCCTGTAAGGATATTGGCGCTGGTATAATTAAAAAAGGTTACTAGCTGGTTTTCCATTTGCGACTGGTTGAGACACATATCGTTGGCACAGGAAGTAATGGGCCATACCGACGGATCATCATTTTCCAGGTAAGGATCATTCGAAGGATAGCTTACAGAATTGATCACAGTGCCCGGCCACCCATTGCTACATACGGTTACCCAGCCACCGGTAGAGGAACTGCTGCTACCGTTCCAGGCCTCCACACCATACCAATTGACAAGTTCGTTCAGCCGGGTGGTAGCATCGCCCGGTCCACCTGAAAAACATTTTCCCCATCCACCAAAAGCCCGCCAGATATCAGGGGGACCCAAGGGCACGATCTGTTCTTCTTCCTCCTGGGGCAAATAAGTAACTTTCATTTCAAGGTTTACCTGATCACCGGTAACTGCGGTACCCCAGATGTTACAGTGAAAGGCTTTCATACCGGCCGGAGTGTGATTTTCAATCTCTGTATAAAGGTTCTTATAGGCCACCACCACATCATCTTGATCTATCTTGTCTGTACTTCCATCCCCAAGGGGAACACTGAAGGCTGTACGGTGTACGCTACGTTTATTGCTCCATACCAACGTCTGATCGGCATCGTAGTTACAGGTGGCTTCCAGGAAATAAATGACCTCCTGCACGGAGAATACGCCAAGGTTTGGAGCTTCATAGTCAGGTCTGGGACCATAGTCAGAAGGTACTTTACCAGCCTGGAACTTGATGCTGGCAATGGCTTCCATAGTTACGGCTGGGTCGTAATCCAGTTGCGCTTCAATGATCCGAGATGCAGACTTAAGGCTTTCCGGCTTATCCATACCGGATCCGTCCGCTTGTTTCTCGCAAGAGGTAAGGGCAGCCAGGCCCAGAATACCCAGCGATAGAGCAAAGAGCTTTTTCATAATAGGAAATTTAAATTTATACAACCCTAAAGTAGAGACTTTGCTGATGCCATTTAAGTCCCGTTTGAGCATCGGCACCATTGGTACGATCAGGAAACGGTTTCATTTGAGGATCGGGATAAGAAGGCAAGCTTCGCTCTGGCTAACTGTTGCGCCTCCAGAAACCCTTTCCAAAAAATTGAACCCCCAGCTATGGCGTGGACTGTTTTCCATTTCCTGCATACAGCTGAACCTGTACCATTTCCGGAAACAAAACACCCTGATTACTTTCGCAATCAGGGTGTTTTCTGTAAGCCCAAGAGTCGGAAGTTATAGCTTTTTGGAAAATAAAAAGGCTATAATGGGCTTGTCTAACTCAAAGGTGTAAGGTTTGATGTAAAATGGGAATCGTGTGAGTTGCCATACCTTGAAAGACAAAACAACTTATTAATATTTCATACGGACAATTTAGCTTGATCATTCATTAAAAAACCAGGAGTATAACCTTTTACGACCATCTAACCTGATCAGCCTATAACACTCAATTGGCAAACTTGTAAGGCATTAGAATTACTATCTGAACTTTTTGTAAACCATAGTTGAATAAGAATAGGAAGCCTGTTTTAAAGTCTCATAGGTTTTGATCCAATGGTATATCATGAACCCGAACAGGTAGCGCTTGAAGACTACCATATAATAATTGTCGTCTAACTGCACCATTTTAATGGTTTTGTTCTTTCTGCATTTGCTGTAGATGATCTTATTATGGTCGTGTTTTTCAATTTTAGGGATCAATGCTGCTCTTTATTTTAGTTGTTTTCTATAATGCTGCTTGATTTACTGAGAATCGTTTTTCCGCTTCTGACCCTGATCGTAGGCTTTCTTACCACCATAGAGCACTCCCGCTCCTATCAAAACCTCCAGAAATCCAAAGGGTACCGGAGCGCCTGGGCCACCACCTGTAGGCTGAGCCGAAGCAGTTATCGCTAAGCCAAGGAGGCAGACCACA
>JANQPD010000063.1 GCA_028285465.1 Owenweeksia sp.
GGCGGTTTCATTCAGCAATTGCCCGATGTACACGGTATCCATAAAGGCGTTTAACCCAAAGAGCACCATGGCTATAATGGCGGGCAAAGAGAGTTTCCACATTACGGCTTTGAGCTTACCGTTAAGAATAAATTGTTTTTGGTCTTCCGCTACGTTTAGCATTTTTTGATTTATTTGTTTAGGCTTCCTTCAAACTTCCAGCCGCTGGCCCTTTGCTGGATGTGCCATAGGCGGGCGTAGAGACCTCCTTGCTGCAAGAGGGCTGAGTGTTTACCTACTTCGGCAACTTGGCCCTTGTCCAGCACCAGGATATGGTCGGCCTGCTTGATGGTGGCCAGCTTATGGGCAATTACAATTACCGTTTTATCCCTAACCAGTTCCAGGATGGCCCGTTGGATGTGGATCTCATTTTCTGGATCGAGGGAAGCGGTGGCTTCGTCTAAGAGCACAATCGGCGCATCTTTCAGCAAGGCCCTGGCGATGCTGATGCGCTGTTTTTGCCCACCCGAAAGCTTGTTGCCTCCTTCGCCTACTTTGGTTTGCAGGCCTTCCGGCAAGGTGTCGGCAAATTCCAGCACTTGTGCTTTTTGGGCGGCTTCGTGTATTTGAGCTTCGGTAGCATTTGGGTTTCCCGTTTTGATGTTGTTGTAAATGCTGTCGTTAAAGAGGTAAACCTCCTGAAACACTTCGCTTATGAGGCCATATACAGTAGCTGGAGTCATGTCTTTTACGTCAATGCCCCCAATCTGAATGCTGCCTTCCTGTACATCCCAAAAACGGGCAATAAGCGCGGTAATCGTGGTTTTACCGGAACCCGAGGGACCTACCAGGGCAGTCATACTGCCTTCGGGTGCATGGAAACAGATGTCGGTAAGTACTTTTTTGTCATCGAGGTAACTGAAATGTACCTGATCAAAGCGGATGTCGTAGGAGGTGGCCACAGCATTTTGCCCCGCCTCTTGCTCTTTGGCGTCCAGCAGATCAATAATGCGCCCCAGGCTTACGTTCATGTAGCTGAGCACAGGATATTCTACCATCAGTATTTTCATAGGTTCATAGAGACGGTAACCGATGATGAGAAAGGCGATGAGTATGGGGATACTGAGTGTGCCACCGGTAAAATAATACAACGCCAGCCAGAGCATGCCTATGAAGAATACTTCAAATACAATGCCTGCAGTAAGCACAAAAGGGCCGGGTATGGCTTCTACACGGATACTTTCTTTTCTCAACCGGGATAGCGCATTATCGAGCGATTGAAAACGTTGCCCCGTCATGCCATAGGATTTGATGGGCTGTATGCCCTGCACGTATTCAAGAAAACGGGCACCCGTGGCATTGCGGGCACCAATTTGTTTGCGGCCGTATTTTTCGACCAGCCATTTGCTGAACTGGATGAGGGGTAGGGCCACAAAAAGGGCGGCAATCAGGGTGAGGGCCAGTCGCCAGTTTAAAAAGAGCAGGAAAACTGAGAGGACTGCCGTGCCGAAGAGGGCATTGGCAATATTGGTAACGCTGTGCCCAAAAATGTTCTCAAAGTTGGCTACATCCTGCAGCACTACCGAAGCCAGGTCGCCCGGGTCGCGTTTTTTGTAATAGCCCAGGGAGAGTTTTTGCAGTTTGTTGCCCAGGGCGAGGCGTATTTTGCGGCTCATCTCATAAGTGGTGCGGTTAGAGCTGAGCATGGCTTTTTTGGCCACGTAGAGCTGGGCAATAAACAACGAGGCCATGAGGCCGGTGGTGATCCAGATCCTCTGCACATCGGGACTAACTTTAAAAAGCTCCCATAAAATAACCAGCAAAATACCACTCGGTGCGGCAATGCAGAAGCCGTGCAGCCATTCCCAAAAAAAGGCTTTGCGGATGCCACGCTTATCGTATTGAAAGATGTAGAACAAGTTGCGTATCATAGGGCTAAGGGATGTTTATTTTTTCCTGGACGCCTCCTTTTTTCTGAACCATCGCGGGCACACAAGAGAGATTACGTTTTCTATTGCGTTTATATAGTTCTAAATCTTTTTTAGCCAATTTCGAAGGTTTTTGCGTTGACGTGGGCTTGCCACATGTGTTGGTAGCGCGAACTTTGGTTCAGCAATTCCTCGTGGGTGCCTTTGGCAGTGACGGTACCTTTGTCGAACAAGATCACCTGGTCGGCATCGGTAATGGTGCTGAGGCGATGAGCGATCACGATCACGGTTTTGTTTTGGATCAGACGGCCAAAAGCCTGCTGGATGAGGTATTCGTTTTCGGGGTCGCTAAAAGCGGTGGCTTCGTCCAGGATAAGAATGGGCGCATCTTTGAGAATGGCCCGCGCCAGTTGAATGCGTTGCTGTTCACCCCCGCTAAGGTGTACCCCCTTTTCGCCAAATTTGGTTGCATATCCTTTGGGCAATCGCCGTATAAACGCATGGCATTGGGCAGCTTGGGCAGCGGCTTTGATCTGTGTTTCCGTCCTGTCCATACCCATGCGGATGTTTTCATAGATGGTTTCCTGGAACATAAAGCTATCCTGGAAAACAAAGGAGACGTGTCGCATCAGTACTTCCACCGGAAGAGTATTGATGTGCACACCCCCGATAAGGATCTCACCTTCCTGAATATCCCAAAAACGGGCCACCAATTGGGCTGCGGTAGATTTCCCCGCCCCTGAAGGCCCCACAAAAGCGGTAATGCTGCCCTCGGGAAGAGCAAAGGAGGTTTTGTCCAACACCTTAACCTCGGGTATATAAGAAAAGCCTACTTCTTTAAAAACGATACTGAAGTCCTGAAGAGGAGAATAGTCTGTAGAAGCAGTTTGTGCGGCTTGAAGCAGAATTTCGTCCATGCGCTTTACACCATGGTTGATCACGGTGAGTTGCATGCCCATATTAGACAGAGCAAATACAGGTTTGATGTAGCCTACGCCCAAAATAAGGAAGAGGATGAAGGTGGAAAGGGTAACCTCGTTCTGCAGATAGAGCCAGGTGCCGAGCACAAGAATGGGCAGCGTGGCGTTGCTCATAAAACTCATGAATACGGCAAAGGGCGGGGCGCTTTTTTCCATCCACTTGTCCGACATCTTGGCAAAGTCGTTTACGCTGCCGCTGTATTGCCGAAAACTATCAGCTGTTTGCCCAAATATTTTCATGACGGGCATAGCGCGCACAAATTCTACAATACCGCTGTTCATGTCTTCATGTGCCTGATGGTATTTTTTCATCATGGCCTTGGTATAAGGTGCGCTGAACACCAGAGGCATCCAAATGGCCAACACCAGAAGGGGAATAAAGCTGATGGCGGCCAGGCGCCAATCAACATAAAATAGGTAAACAATGGTGAGCACAGGTAGGGTAAGGCCTTTTACAAAGTCGGGAATCTGGTGAGCAATAAAATGCTCAATACGTTCAATATCATCGGTAACGATCTTTTTCAGGGCACCCGAGCTATAAGAACCGATGAAACCTAGAGGCAGTTGGCCGAGCCTGGTGGCCACTTGCTTTCTCAGGGCATATAGTATGTTGAAGGCGGCTATGTGTGCGGTCATACCCGAAGCATACAACAATGCGTAACTGCCCACACCTGCTACTATAGCCCACAGCAAATAGTCTTGGATCAAGGCCATCTCGAGAGGTGGATGGATAAGAGCCTGAATGATGTAATAGACCAGGATGTAGGGCACCAATGCAAGGGCGGCATGGGCAATGGCCAGCAAACCGGATAAGAAGAGGGGGTACTTTCTTTTGCCTGCGATCTGCAGCAGCCTCAGTATCCCATTTTTGGGTTTCTTGTCCATATTACATGCCTTTTTTATCGGCCGACCAGAAGGGCTGGGTAAAAATTTGCTCTGGAGAAACACCCCTTCTGAGTAGGGCTTCGTAAAACACCTGCACCGACCTGGCCCTGCCACTGAGGTAGAAGCAGGCTTGCTGCCAGTTGTTCCACAGTGTGCCGTCCATCTCCATCAGTATGTTAACGGCTTCTGCACCGGGTGTACGGGCCGATTTATTGACCACATCGGCATGCAGCCCCACCAAATGGGGCCAATGGCAATGCTCGGGGTCCAATTCCAACAGGCAGAGGTAATCCCGGTCGTTTTCATGCACTGCTGCTTTCAACTGTTGGTAGAACCCCAGGGAGGTTTCATCCCCAAAGAAAAAGTGGTACGTACTATTTTGGCAAAAACGCATTTCCCCACGGGAGGTAAACAGTTCGGCAGTGTCGCCTTCTTTGAGTTTAGCCGCCCATTGGCTACCGGGCCCTTGTGCGTGGAGGTAGAAAACGACATCGCAAAGGCCTTGTTCTTTGTTGTAAAAGGTGGGGGTATATTGCCTGCACTCGGTATTGTTTACCCTGAATGCCAGTGCACTTCCCGTTTGAAGATCAATTTCGCTCAAGTCGCCTGAAAAGCGTACGCGCTTGAGGTTTTTATCCAGGTATTCCGTCTGTTCAATGTGTACGAGGTAGCTCATATTGCTGCTCATCATCCTTTTAGCACTACGCACCTTTCTTTTAGGTGACATGGCCCGCCATGATGCCTTTTTTTCATTTACAGAGGCTTCTTACAGGCCGATAATGGATCATTATTTAGACTATTTCTAAATAAAAACCACTGCAATGGTACGAATAAAAGGACTGCCCTACATTACGGATAACGGAATAGAATCAACGCCAAGCGGATAAAAAGACGACTTGCGGTATGGCTAAGGTTTCTTTTGCGCAGAGTAGTTACAGAGACGTAAAAAAGCATAAGCGCTCTACCGTGCCCATGTAGTTTCAAATGCAGTAGCTTACTGTTTTCCTGAACCACAGTGGGTACATAGCCTATAAAGAGCCTACGATGCCCACCACGTTTACGTAGTTCAAATCAAGGTGGTACCAGGTTGATTTATTCACGGATAGCTTCCGATCCTTTCGGGTCTTCGAAAACGAATGTTTTTTCCTCCGCAGTAATTTCCAACCCCCATTTTTTCAGCATAGGCGCCTCTAACGATTTTTGCCTATACGCATCCGGGGTCATGATCGGGATCCCATAAATCACCGGGAAATAACGCTTACAGTGCGTACAGGTCAAAAGACCTTCATAGATCTCGCCTTGTTCATCTTCATGGAAGACATTGATATCCAGGTCATTCTTATCGAACGGACAACATAGCTTTTCTACTAATTTTCTTTGCATGTCACTTTCTTGTATGATGCACTACCGTGCAATTTCAAGTGCTTTTAATTTTTTCCAATACTGTCTTACAGCTTCCTCCGGGTTGGCTGCGCTCAATATCCCCGAAATGACAGCTATACCGTCAAATGAAAGGTGTTTTAACCGGGCCAGATTTCCGGTTTGGATGCCCCCGGAGAGAAAAATGGGTAATCTTGTGATCTTGCGCGCCAGGCTTATATTTTCCTGATCTATTAACTCACAACTACTCACAGAAGAAGAGGGGAACACCGCACAAAAACTAATATAGGACAATGCCTGTTCCTCTGCCCAGGCGATCAACTCCAGATCGTTACCAACGGTAAGACCAATAAACCTGGTGGGCAATGCTTTTTTGACCAGGTGGAATTTATCCGGCACCTCATCGAAGTGCACCCCTTGCAGGCCGGCATCAAGGGCCAGCTCCCAATCATCGTGCATTAAAACAGGAACGCCAAACGGATCTGCCAAGGCCTTTACTTCGCTGATAAACTTCAATTTTGAATGCCGCCCGAGATGTGGTTGCCAATGATTCCATATCTGTACTATGTTCACCCCTCCTTTTAAGGCAGCATGCAGCTTGCCCAACAATACTTCCCATTCCTGGTTTGGGTCAATAACCAGGTATATGCCTTTTAACCACTTCATTTCCATCCGGATTGAAGTGCCTTAAAAAATGCCTCCCAATACGGATCAATGCCGTCGAAGGCAAATGGCTTATGTTCGCCATTGGCATCGATCAGCACTTTTGCATCCTCTTTGGTAAACTCACCAACCTTTACTGCAGGTATCCCCTCCAATACCAATTGCTCAATAAGTTTGTCTTCTGTTCCATGTTTAACGGACATAAGCATCGCTCCGGCACCCACGGAGATAAATGGATCGAGCTCGAAAAGCTCCACTACCTGCTGTACTTCGCCACTGATCGGCAGCTTGTTCCATTCCACCCAAAAGCCACAGCCCGATGCATCGGCCATTTCATTCAGTGCACCCAGCACACCTCCCTCTGTAACATCGTGCATGGCATGGAGTTCTTCATTGGGTTGCAGGGTTTTTGCTGCCAGCAAGCCTTCTTTGAGGACCGACACTTTCCAAAAGTTTTCGACTGCCAGTTGCTGCACTTCCCTGCCGCACTTATTCCTTACCGTTTCAGGGAAGGCCATTGCCAACAGCGAAGTGGAGGACAAAGCCGCTTGCTTGGTGACGATGATGCTGTCGCCGGCACGCGCTTGACTGCTGGTGATCAACTTTTCCTTTGGTGCTTGTAGAAACATAGTACCGCCTCCTGCAATGGTGGACTCCTGCCCGGGTATTTGTCCCGTATGTCCCCCGGTAATTGCAATGTTCATCTCTTTGCAGAGCTGGTGAATATGATTCCAGTACATGCCAAACTGCATACGGGTTAAACTCACAGGTAAATTCAGAACAAACTGCACGTACTGGGGAGCAAAGCCCGTCGTACTTATATCGTTGACCAGCAAATGCACAGAAAGCCATGCCGAAACTTCCATATCCAATGAAGGGATCAGCGATAGCGGATCACTCGAGACGGCCAGGGCCTGCCCGTTTCCAAGATCAATGATCGCAGTATCTACGCCAAAGGCCGGTCCACATATTACCTCCTTGCGCGAAGCTCCACAGGCATTGAGTAAATCTTCCTTGAAAACCGTGGCGCTGACCTTGCCGGATTGATTTTCAAAAGCACCCATTACACGTCATTTAATTGTACGTGGAAACCAAAGAAATCTCCATAGGGAAGCTGCCATTGTTGTTTGGGGAACCACTTGGGCAAGCCCGTTGCCGTCCATTGGATCGTATAGTCACGATCGGGTAAGGCTTCTGCCACCAAGGCCTTTAAAGATCCGGGGGTATAAAAACGGGCGGTTACGTAATAATTGTTCTTCCCGAAAGCCTGCTGCACTCTTCTGCGAACGAGTTTGGGCGTGTTGCGATTCATCATACCAAAAATAATCCCGTATTTACCGACCCTAACCGCCTCTCTGATCACCTGGACGGGGTTTTTGTAGTATTCGAAGGTGGTTATGAACGCCAATGCATCGAACGTATGCTCTTTAAATGGCATATGATGTGCATCTGCCAATACCAGATCCCCGTCAAACAAATGGACACCTTGTGCCAGCATAAAAGGTGAGATATCCCCTCCGGTGGCCTCTATGCCGATCTCGTGCCACCAGCGCGTGAAGCGCGTGGTACCACAGCCAAATTCCAAGAGGGTTTTTACGCGCTCATCCTGTTTGATAAGGCCTTCAAGGGTTTTCTTTTGCCAGACTTCCTGGCGTTTATAAGGCCCCTCATAATATTGCTCATAGCGATCCGTATCGTCCCGGTTGAAAAACCATTCCTTCCGGCCTTGCCAGTTGCGCAATTCACCCGTAGCCAGGTCAAATTTGTGCTTTCGTGTTAGTTCACTCATCTACCTAAAGAGTAATGTTGACCCGTTGTAACCCAGAAGAAAACGGAGAAGCTGATAGGGAAAGTACTCACAATTCCTACGCTGGCATTATCCAGATCAGGTTTTCGGGTATCATCTCAGTTCTAATAATGCAGAACACCCCGTTGTGTACAAAAATTCAAAACAAAGGTAATTAGAAATAGACTCCCTAAGGGAACTGGTCAGTTAAATCGAATCTTTTTCTGCACCAGAATAAATGAATAAGGCACAAAAGAAGTTATGACTTCTGCAGTGTCTGTGTGGTTCCTAATACATCTTGCCTTTTTCCAAACCCCAATAAACACATAGAGCACCTATGCGCCCTATTGTTTTGTGTAGCTTCATTTTACACCCCGGTGTTATAGTATAAATGGAATAACCCGCTATATAATTGGTCAAAAGCAGCGTCTGCGCGATACAACCAAGAAAAATGGTGGAATACATGGGGTGACGAATTTGTTTGTAAACGCCCGTATCTACAAGGCTATGCCTCCTCTCTTGTTTTCAACACGTCACCGACCAGTTAAGCCCCAAGTCTTTATCTGCACGATAAAACCACCATAATCAGATAAGCGATTTTGAATATGAATGTATCCATGGTTCAAAAAGTATTTGTTTGTACGGCTAAGGCTATTTTTATTATTTAGAAATAATCTAAATAATTACTTTTGCAATGGTAGAACATCTTGCTGCCAAAGTGCTACGTGAGCGGAAATGAAAACAACCTAAAGCGGAATAAATGAGAATCAGGCTACACCAGGCAGATATTGCAGAAGCTTTTATGGAGCGTCATTACCCAAAGGGATTCAAAAGCCAGGATGCAACCATTACCGAATACATACACCAGGGGCATTTTTTCTTTGGTCAGGGTACGTATAAAGAGCTATTCTTTGAGGGCATCCACATTGGATATGGCAATCTTGCTCCGCACCAAAACACACGGATCACTTTTGAAAGCGACTTTGAAACGGTAGAAATGCATTTTGCCCTGGCAGGCGTGGTGTCTACCCGATCGGAAGACGGGCGCTTGTTTGCCTTCGGGCACAACCAGCACAACATCCTATACGCCAATGGGTTTAAGGGGCATACAGACTGGGGACATGCTTCTATGCAGGTGTTTGAAGTAAACCTGCTGCCTTCGGTTTTCAAAAAATACCTGCCCGAAGATTCCAGGCTCTTTGAGCAGTTCGATCGCATGATCGGTGATCGGCAAACGGGTTTTTTGGCTCCGCACAACTACCCGATCTCCCCCGCCATGCACTTCCTTATCCACGAGATCATTTGCTGCCAGCGGGAAGGGATCTTCAAAAAAGCGTTTATTGAGGCCAAGGTAATCGAGTTGCTCTTGCTTCAACTGGAACAGATCAGTGCCGACCCTGCTTCTTCTGTACAAGACCTCAAGGCACAGGATATTGATAAAATGTATGCGATTAAGGAAATGCTTGAGCAAAACCTGCAGGAAACGTACAAGCTGACCGACCTCGCGCGGCATGTAGGCACCAATGAGTTTACCTTAAAAAAAGGGTTTAAGGCGCTATTTGGCACTACGGTGTTTGACTACCGCCGCGACTTAAAAATGGAAAAGGCGCGTAAATTATTATTGGAAGAAGGCTTAAATGTGCGGGAAGTTTCAGAAGAGATCGGCTATACTTATGCCCATCATTTTAGCACGGCTTTTAAAAAGAAGTATGGCATGCTGCCCAGTGTGTTAAAGGGAAAGTGAGTTTTGAGCTTGCTATGCCTGACATAACTTCAGAGAATAGTTTTTTCATCTTCTTCCCTATGATCCGAATTCAATGGCCCGGCCTTTTACTTTTTCGTTGAACTTGCCCCGGTCATAAACCAGGTTCCCATTTACAAAGGTTTGCATTACCCTGGTTTGAAAAGTGGTACCTTCCATAGGCGACCAACCACACTTGTACAAAAGATTGTCCTTAGTCACTGTCCATGGACAGTTCAAATCGACCAAAGCCAGATCAGCATAATAGCCTTCTTTAATAAAACCCCTTTTGTGCATCTGGTAAAGTATAGCCGGATTGTGGCACATTTTCTCGACTATTTTTTCCAATGAGATGCGCCCCTGTTTGTAAAACTCGAGCATACAATTCAGAGAATGTTGCACCATGGGAGCTCCTGACATGGATTCGAAATAAGGTTTTTGTTTCTCTTCCAGGACATGGGGAGCATGATCGGTAGTAATCAAATCTATTCGATCATCGAGAAGCCCTTGTAGTAAGCCTATTTTATCTTTTTCTGTTTTAATGGCAGGGTTCCACTTAATGAGTGTGCCCAACCGCATGTAGTCTTTATCGGAGAACCACAGGTGGTGGACGGAGACTTCGGTGGTTACTCTCTTCTCGTTAAGCGGAATGTCATTTTCAAACAAATGGGTCTCTGCCTCTGTAGTAAGGTGCAAAATATGCAGCCGGGCATTATGTTTTTTGGCCAGTTCAATGGCCCGTTTTGTGGCTTTGTAACACGCCTCTGCACTTCTGATAAGGGGATGAAGGGCTACGGGAACGTCTTCCCCGTATTTTTCCCTGTACTTACGTTCGTTCTCTTCCACAATCTGCTCTTCTTCGGAATGAATGGCAATAATAGACCGGCAATGGGCAAAAAGCTTTTCCATGGTTTCAGGATTGTCGGCCAGTAGGTTCCCCTTTTTGGTGAAGTACAAACCATCATCCGAAACAGCAATAAATTGAGAGGTATCCATTTGGATCACTTCATCAATATTGTCTCCGTTTACCCCTAAAACAAAGGCATAATTGGCCAATGACTTTTGAGAAGCTATCGCGAATTTATCCTCAAGAACCTTTACCGTAAGCACATTGGGAACGGTATTGGGCATATCAATAAAGGAAGTTACGCCACCTGCGACTGCTGCTTTGCTCTCGGTATAGAGATCTCCCTTGTGCGTTAGTCCGGGGTCGCGGAAATGCACTTGCCCGTCAATAATGCCCGGTAGTAAGTGTTTGCCTGTTCCGTCAATGATTTGATAACCAGGCTTAGGTTCGATCTTTCCGATCTTATGGATGTGGCCATCCGCTAAGAGAACATCGGCAACAAAGGTTTTTCCTTCATTGACTATGCTTGCGTTTTGGACTAGAATGCCTGGGTACATGAAGTGGGTATTTGATCATAAATATAGGTTGGAAGAGGTAGGAGCAGCAAGCCAGCAACAAGGGCAACGAGAAAACAGTTATGTTTCCCATTCCCTCTGCTCACCTGAAGTTTCAGGGCGTTTGACATAATCCACCCGGCTTTGATGCCGGGTGGATTGATCCGTTGTTTTGTCGTCTTATTTGCTTTGATCCTCAAGAATTTGCTTAGCCACAGCATTTAGTGCTTCATCTGTTGCCTGCTCATTTGCCAGCATCCGGCTAAGGGCCTCGGTTGTTTCCGTTTCGCCAAGCGCTTGTGCATAAAGGATACAACTGTTATGGCCTGCAATATCATGATGGTTGACATGCTGAACAGACATGGCAATACCGATATTCAACACCAGGTCTGAATCAGCATAATTCAACACTTCATTGGCCTCGTACACCAGCCCCTGGGTACCTTCACACCTTTCTCCATCTGCTTTTTCGCCCAATTGAGTTAGCAGTTCTTCCAGCTTTTTCAAGTGGTCCTTATTGGAGTCTATATCTGCATTAATGGTACTTTTTAAGCCGGCATGGGTAGCCGCCTCCACTAATCTGGGATACATTTCTGCCTGTTGTTTGGCCGCATCGTAACGGTCTTTTAATTGTTCTATAAGCAAGCCTCTGAGGTCTTGTATCTTCTTCATGATTATTTATTTTTTTAAGGAATTGATATAAAAGAAAAGCAGATCGACACCGTAAGGCAAACGATATGAGGAATAAAATCAACGCGAGGCGGAATAATGAAAGGAATGATATGCTTATGCAGATTTATACAGCTTCTGTTGTCAAAAAGAAAATTGACGACTTCATTTTTTGATGTCTGCACTTTTGCCAGTTCATCCCGGGTCATCCTTCCTTCAGTGTGTTGTTTACATTGGCCATCCATATAGCTTGCTGCAGGATATTGGAAAGCTCTTTAGCCTCATTCACCGATAAAAACAAACGCGAAACGTGATGTTCTACCGGGATACTAAAGTATTTTCGATCATGGCATGCCCCCTCCTTTACTTCATGGAGTTCGGCGGTTATTTTTTGATCCAGCTTTCGGAATTGCCATTCCCCTAGAATGTAATGCGAAGTGCCATAGGCCAATTGCATCATACCACATTGAGGGCAGCGTGTAACCACCCCGTTGGCCTCCTCATATAAGGTTTCGTAGTGGCAAGACTCGTCTTTGTTGTGTATCATAATCAAGAAATTGAAGGGGCTGTTTTTTCAAAATGCCTTCTGCGTATGGTCTCACCAATGGGTGTAGGCGTTCCATCCTCATCAATGCGTACAAAGGTGATATTGGTGGTACACACTATGGTTTCTTCTCCCCCGCTGTAAAGATTGTATTTGCGGGCCTCCATACGCAGGGTAATGGAGGTTTTACCCAAGGACTCAACAGCACCATAGATCCGGAGGTGTTGGCCTGCCTTAACTGGTTTTTTGAAGATCATTTCCGCGACCTTCAAAGTAACCATATTGGGGGTATGGCAATACTCGGTGGCATAGGCTGCCGCTGCTTCATCGATCCACGCCAGGAGGATACCGCCAAATAGATTGCCATGGATGCCAATGTCTTTGGTCATACATATCTTTTTATTGATCAGGTCCATACGCTTTATCTATTGTTTTCAGTTGGTGCCCCACTCCCACCTCACAAATAATGGTTAGCAGTGAGGTGGGATGAGGACTTTAATAGCATTTTATGTTCCTATAAAAATGCTATTTGGTTGGTGCCAGCTTACATACACATAGCAGCTTAGTTTTTTACCAGTCTTATGTTCAGGTCTGTTTCTCCTCCCAGTAAGCGGAGCATATACACACCCTTTGGAGCATCTAAATGAAATTGGTGGAAGGTTGTATTACTCAGGCCAAACTCCTGTACCACAGCCCCGTTTAAAGTCAATACAAAACCATGGGTTACACCGGAACCTGCTGGTAATTCCAAAGAATACGCTCCCTTACCCGGATTCGGATATAGGTTTACCCCGGAAAGTATATGCTCGTTCAGATCAACCCCCGGGGCTACAAACACCTCATAATTAAGGCTATCTACACAGCCTCCTTCCTCTAAAATTACCTTCACCGTTTTGGTGCCGCTGGCATTAAAACTTACGGTATGTGGACCTGCTCCACTGGCTGTAGCAGGAGTTGCTCCCGGTCCAAAGTCCCATTGTATCGAGGAGGCAGTAGTATTGATGTTAAAAACAGTATTCCCGCTTATACTAAATGTATCAAGGGAAGCATTTATGCTACCGGTAGGAGAAGAGAAGGTTACCTCTACCGTATCTGTAAGGGTGCAGCCGTTTTTAGTTACCAAAACCGAGTAAACCCCGCTGGCGGTTACCGTTAAGGAGTCGTTGGTGCTGTTCCCCCCGGTCCACTGGTAGGTATCCGCTCCTGGGAAGCCCGCCCTCAACGTAAAGCTTTCGCCGATGCACAGGCTGGTATCCGGTCCGAGGTCCACCTGCCCGGTCAAAGGTTGGTAGTTTATGGAAAGGGTATCATTTAATAAGTCGGCATCTATGTTTTCGTGCAACCATACTTTTAAGGTGGGTGTAGCACTGGAGGAAACAGGCAAGGGCCTGCCTAAGCTTAAGACCGTATCGGCTCCGGGGGCTAAGGTTGCCACAAAATACCTGTACAATACGGCATTGGTATCATACTGATAGGCGAGTTGTATGGGGAACACCCCAAAATCGCTGGCATTGGTTACGTGCACTTTCACAGTATCGCCAACCGGGTTTTGGCAGATGTCGGTAGGAGAAATAATACTGTCCAATCTGAGATCGGTTTTTCCCGCCCGCACTTCAATGT
This sequence comes from Owenweeksia sp., assembly GCA_028285465.1. Classification (GTDB taxonomy): domain Bacteria; phylum Bacteroidota; class Bacteroidia; order Flavobacteriales; family Schleiferiaceae; genus JANQPD01. Next base: position 13,577 of record JANQPD010000063.1, read on the forward strand.
CGTCAATGCCCCACCAAAAACGGAAAGAAGGATTAAGATCGTGGTATATAAAACGCAGTTTGGCATCCCGTTCTCCGGCCAATGCAGAAATGTCGATTGCCCTGCGGTAGTCTGAGGTGCTGCTGTAGGATGCCGTATAGGTAATGGAACCGGAACTGGAGCTGTTGTACCCTCCGTTACTTGAGTAAAGGGTTATCCATTGGCTTCCGTCCCACCCCTGAATGGTGGTAAACACTTCTCCCATAAAGTTGGGCAGAAAGGCTTCGTTCCATTGCAGGCTGAGCTGGGTAAAATCCGACACATCGAATTCTGGGCTTTCCAGGATACAAGAATCCTGATCGGAAGAACCGATATGCTGACTGTCAAATGAAGCAAAGGGAGCATCCATAACAAAGTTGAGTGCATTGCCGGCATTTGGGTTATCAAAGCGCCAGCTTTCGGTGGTACCGCTGCCATGTATTATCGTCCAACCATTTCCCATGGAAATGCTGTCGTTTACGTTGCAAAAGTCTTCATACCAAACCGACTCATACGCAAAAGCCGTATCGTATTGGAATATCAAACCATCCGAGCCGCAGATCAGCACCTCATCATTTTCAAGAGCTATTCCCCTAAAGGCCGACCGGTGCGTGAAATTCACGGCTTGAAAACTGGCTCCTGCATCGGTAGTGGTTAACAGCGTACCGCTGTTGCCTACAAAATAGCCCGTGGTATTGTTTTTAAAATGTAACCCGTTGAGAAATTGCGTGGTACCGCTGCTAAGGCTGGTCCAGGTGGTGCCACCATCGGTGGTCTTGCTGATGTTCCCTCCCTGCCCTGCTACATAGCCGGTCTGAGCATCGGTAAAGTGAATGGCAGTCCAGGTAGTATTACCCGTTACCCCGCCTACCAGGACCGTCCAGTTTAATCCGCCGTCAACGGTTTTCATGATCATACCGCCCACCCCGGCCAGGTAGCCGGTATTCTGATCCACAAAAGTCAGGTCGAACGGGCTGTGGGTAAGCGTAGAATCAACCGTACTCCAGCTGAGCCCGGCATCTGTTGTACGGAGAATGCGAAAGCCCCCGCTTCCTCCGCCAACAGTATACCCTATGGAATCAGTGATAAACTCTATATCGAGCAGGCCGATGGTAGTGCCTGAAACAAGCGGGCTCCAATGGTCACCTCGGTTCGTGGTTTTAAACAAAGTACCACTTGTTCCACAAGCGTAACCCGTACTATCGTTGGTAAACCAAATACCCCGTACCCCATTGGTAGCCCCTGTGCTTTGCTGGTCCCAACCGGTACAACCGGTATCCTGTCTTAAGATGATGCCTTTATTTCCCGGGATGTAGTGTGTGCCATCCGGGGCAGTATGGATGTCCCACAAGGTTTCGGTGTTTCCCGAAAGTTGCCCCTTGTATTGAGCCGTTAAAGCAGTTGAAAAAAGCATGATTATCAATAGCTTATATCCTTTATATGTCATTTGTTTTTATTTAGACTATTTAAAAATAAGATCGCAAATGTATGATCCATTTCCTTTTCAGTAAAGCCTACCGAGATTAAATAAAGATTAAATTGACTGCACTTAGGAAACGCCCCTCTTATACGTGTGAGCATCACGCCCTTACTGTTTTTCATCTGCCGGATTTCTTTTGCACAAGGTTCTTAGGTGCATAACGATATGTTCGACCGCTGCGAAAAAATAACGATCTATGAGCGGAGGGATTCTATCCCTCCGCTCTTAAAGACTAGAAAAACCAGTAGGCCTGATAGCGAAAAGGATACCTTAACATTTTTACAAAAGCAATGCCTGTAAGGCCGGTTATACTGCCACCTGAAAAACGGGCTATAACGCATACAATTGAGTTGGTTTATACAAGGGTCATGAAACCAGATTACTCTATATTTGCACCCTCAGAAATTTAAAGAGCGCTTAAAGTTTCCTGATTCTTATTCTGTAACAGAATAAAGACTTTTTGAAATATTAGATGAGTCAGCCAGCCTCAGCAAATCGGGCAGAAAAGTTCGAGATTTGTTCTGCCGGGCTACTGAACTAGTTTAGGTGTAAAAGCACTTACAGCCTGGCCCTCCGGCTCCGTAGTACAATGGATAGTATGTGGGTTTCCGGTACCCAAGATCTAGGTTCGATTCCTAGCGGAGCTACAAAAGCCTCCTGCAAGATCAGGAGGCTTTTGCGTTTTTACCTTCCCTGTGTTCACCTGACTCAGTCCTCGCCAACTCCTGCTTTGAAAATGGTATGAAAGACGTTAAAATTTGCTTCTTTACGCAAGGTAAATTGGTAAAGCACTTAACTTTGAGGTTAATATCCACGAGGTAAATCGGTATAAATACTCAACCATGAATAAACTCCTTCTCTCCCTTTTTGCCCTGCTCATAGGGACATCAGGTATGTATGCTACCTCCGTTGTTGTTTCGGGAAACATTAGCTCTAATGCTACGTGGACGGCGGATACGGTAAAGGTTACCGGTAATCTCACAGTCAACTCAGGGATAAGCCTTACCATACAGGCGGGAACACGGGTAGAAGTTTCCAACGCAGTACATATAGACATCAATGGAAAAGTACTCGCCCTGGGAAACGCCACTGACTCCATCTACTTTTATGCGCCTGGCGGGGCCACATGGCGGGGTATTATTATGGATAACCAAGCCGGTACGCCTGACACTACGGCCTTTCGTTACTGCTCCTTCAAAGGAAGCCGAAGCAACTTCCAGGATGGTGGTGTTTTTTATTTGTTTGAGATCAAAAAACTGATCCTGAGCCATTGCCTTTTCCAAAATAACCTCGCCACCGGTGAGGGAGGAAGCATGTATATGTTCGATTCAGACCCCCTCATTGAGCACTGCCGGTTTGCCCAGAATACGGCCGGTGGCCACGGTGGAGCCATATCTATTGAATCCTCGCAAAACATTACCAAAAACAGTGTGCCTCATATTAAGGCCTGCCATTTTTTGGACAACTCCGCCAGCAGTAGCTACGGGGGAGCGATCTATGGATATAGAGGCTCCGTAGACTATGTGATCGAGGATTGTGTGTTCAGGAACAACCTGGGGGGACGTGGGGGTGCACTAACCTTTGTGGGTACCGACCCGGTGATCAGGAATAACATTATAAGCAACAACACAGCCGATCAGCACGAAGGCGGGGCCCTATATCTGGGTGATGCAAATGCTTTGGTGGAGCACAACCGCATTGACAGCAATTATGCATACTCCAACTCCTTCCAGTCGCGTGGAGGTGCAATTTACATCCGGTTTAGCAATGTAGACATTCTGGAAAATCACTTTAAAGGCAATGAGAGTGGATATGGAGGTGCCATAAGCCTGGAGGCAGGCTCTACAGCAGATATTAAAGGAAATGTATTGGATAGCAACCGGGCGCGCACCTTTGGCAGCGCAGTGTACGGAGCCGGTGGTTTTGGTGGCAGTGTAACCATGCGGATAGACAGCAATTTAATTGTGAACAACCTGGAAGTGAGCTTTAGCTACGCCCTTTTTACGGCAGGCTCCTCTTCCGAAATGGAGGTAACCCGCAATACCATAGAAAATAACCAGGCCGGAGGAGTAGGGTATGGTCCTGGGTATAGTGCGTTCAATTATGCTGAAGTGCGTGATAACCTCATCCGTTATAACGGAGGCTATGGGGTAAAAGCCGCTTATGTGGATGTGCTGGATAATGTAATTACCCACAATGGGATTGGAGGTATTGAAGCGCGTGAAACAGCGGTGATCCGTGATAATACGATCGCCTACAATAAAGGCAGTGGTATTGAAGTGAACAATGGTGATCCACAGCTTAGCATAGAGTCCAATGAGATTTTATGGAATGTGGACTCTTCAGATGCCGGAGGAATAGATATAAGTTCGGGAGACGTGCGTGTGGTTAACAATATCATCCGCAACAATTACGGCACCAAAGGAGGCGGCATAGAGGTAGTAAATGCCGCCCCGCAAATTACAGGCAACCTGGTGAGTCATAACTCAGCCGCAGAAGGGGGCGGAGTTTACGTTCACGATGGGTCTTCTAACCCGGTGTTTATAAATAACACTATCGTGCATAACGAGGCCTCAGGCCTGGGAGGCGGAGTATACCACAGGGCACAAAACCCGATAAACTTTACCAACACCATATTGTGGGGTAATGTTTCCGGCTCAGTGACCAATCAGTTATACGTGTATTATGACAACCATGATCCCAACTTCTATCACTGCGATATACAAGGGGGAGTAGCGGCATTTGACCTCAACTTCGGCAGTTATGGAGGTATTTATCAAAACACATTGGATACGCTTCCAGGCTTTCTAAGCCCCACTTCGGGAACAGGGTTTAGGACAGACTCTTTATTTCAAAGCAGGTGGAGCCTTGTTAAGCAAAGCCCCCTGATTGATGCCGGAACCCCGGATACTGCGGGTCAAACGCAACCGGTGCTGGATTTAGGAGGAAGTTTGCGCATTCAAAATGATACCATTGACATGGGGGCCTACGAACGCCTGGAGGATATTAAGCTAATCGGGTTTACCCGCAATTACACGGTATGTGAAGGTGAGTCAGTAATGTTTCAAGTGCAAAGCAGCGTAAACGGAGTACGGTTCAACTGGAGCAAAAACGGGGTCGTATTGCAGGATTCCACCCTCAACACCTATTCCCTCCAAACCGCTGACCTGGTAGACAGCGGTTTTTACCAGGTCCGTTTATCTACGGGGGCAGATACACTTACCGATAGTCTTTTTTTACAAGTGTATTCCCGGCCGGTAGTTTCCTCTTTGGGACCTGATGCGGGCATTTGTGCAGGCGATACTTTTCGGTTGAATGCTGATCCAGGCTATGCCGATTACCTTTGGAACAACGGATCAAGGGACACTACCATTGCGATTACCCAATCCGGTGTATACTATTATGAAGCGGAAAATAGCAGCGGTTGCAAGGCTTATAGTGATTCAATCAGGGTAAATCTGCTTTCCAATTATAGTATTGACCTGGGTTCGGAGCCGGTTTTATGCGGGAATGACAGTGTTTCGTTGGGCGTAGTTGTTGCCGGTGCAAACTACCTCTGGAATACCTCCGATACCACAGCAACTATTTACGTAACAAATCCAGGCACATATTGGGTGCAGTTAACAGATACCAATGGCTGTGCGAAAACGGATACGATTGCCGTATGGAAAGATAGCACGGATCTTCAATTGCCGGATACGTTACATGTGACTTCCACTGCTCTGATCACTCTTTATACACCCGCTGGTTTTTCAAATGTTGTATGGAATACCGGTGCCACGGGTGATACACTTATCCTAAACCCGGCCCAGGGCTTACTGCCTTATTACTCCGTATCCGCTATAAGCCCGTTAGGTTGCGCACTAAACGATACCGTGTACATCACCAATACCATAGGCCTAAAAGAGTGGCCGTCAAGCGGGGTGAACATTTACCCCAACCCGGCTGGTAATCGTTTTTTTGTTGAACGCCCTGCTTACTTACAAGGTGATGTGGAGCTGGAAATACATGACTTGAGTGGCCAAAAGATCCCGGCTATAGTTGAGCCCGGAGCCCATATATTCACAATTGAATTGAAGGCCAGAGCAGGGTGCTATATAATAAGCCTTAAGCAGAAAGACATCCAGCTAAGTAGCTTGATCTTGGTACAGCCGTAATAGATGCAATAAATGGCTCATCGAAATGCGAGGTTTGCTTAAAGAGCTTCCTTTCTTTAAAGTAGGGACGTTTGAAATGCCGTAATTCACCTTATTTGCTTAGTTTTGCAGCCTTAAAGCGCACGTGGCGGAATTGGTAGACGCGCTGTCTTCAGGCGGCAGTACTTTATAGTGTGAAGGTTCGACTCCTTTCGTGCGCACGAAGAGGATTTTATCCCGGTGAGGCTTTTGCAAAAGCTTCGTCTATGAAATTCAAAAAAGGCACCGCGGCTTTATAGTCTTCTGTAAGCTGTTGCAATATGCCTTCCTGTAAAAAATCCTGGTTGTGGTATTCCTTTTTCACGATCATGTCTTTTTTCCTCAAGAAATGAATGTACGGGTGATCTACTGAGTAATCACGGGGAGCGGTTTTTAATTCATCCCCTTCCGGTTTTTTGTATACCTCTTTAAAGCGTTTGGCATTGATAATCCTCTCCAATTCCGCACCCGCCCGGTCGATATGTGCACGTAAGGCCTCCAGCTTTTCTCTCCCGGGATGGTATATCCCGCCTCCAATAAAACTCGCGGCAGGTTCGATGTGAATGTAAAACCCACACTTTTCTTTTCCACGGCTAACCATTACGGCAAAGCTATTTTTATAAGGGGGTTTGTCCGGGTGGAACTTTCGGTTGTTGTTGATACGTGCTACAGACTTCTTTGGCTCTACAACCGGCATGGCCTCAACTGAAGCAAAAGCTTCATATACCGCCCCGGCAAAATCGATTACCTTATCCCTATGCAGGTGGTAGCGATCCCGCTGCGTATCCATCCACTCTTTGCTGTTGTTGCTTTGCAGATCACGTAAAAACTGGAAGGTATCTTGTGTGAAAAAGGACATTGAAAAGTATGTTTTCCTTCCAACGCCCATACCGGGCAATAGTTTACAGCATTGTAGTTGCCCTTGTTGCATCCGGCACGGCAGCATAGATCGCTGTTTTTGTTAGCGCACGGCCGAACCATTGGCCATGCGCGCTGAGGGTTGCGTAAATACAAGTCTCCCCTCAGCATCTTCCGCCATAAGGACCATTCCTTTGGATTCTACGCCTCTTATCTTGCGTGGAGCCAGGTTGGTAAGCACTAATACTTGCAGTCCTATGATATCTTCAGGTGCATAGTGCCCGGCAATGCCGCTTACCACCGTTCTTTTTTCTATACCTATGTCAACCAGAAGCTGTAAGAGCTTATCCGTTTTGGGTACCGCCTGCGCTTCCAATATGGTACCTACCCGGATATCTGTTTTTGTGAATGCCTCAAAGGGTATCTCCTCTTTTAAAGAGGGCACCTTCGGTTGTGTATTTTCAAGGGCCCGGCTTTTTTCCAGTTTTTGCAACTGCGCCTCCACTGCATCATTTTCTACTTTTTCAAACAGCAAAGCTCCCTTTTCAATCTTTGCACCTGGTAGAAGAAATTCACGTACCGATAAACTGCTCCAATCTTTAAGCTCCAGGCCCAAAAAGGCGCGAAGCTTGCTTGCGGTAAAGGGCAAAAAAGGTTCTCCTACATGAGCCAATTGCGCTACTGCCTGGGCAGCTACATACATAATGGTGGCTGTGCGATCGGCATCTGTTTTCACCTTTTTCCAAGGCTCTTCCTCCGCCAGGTACTTATTCCCCGCTCTTGCCAAACGCATGTAGGTGGTTAACGCTTCTCTGAAACGAAAGCGTTCTAATGAGGTACCTACCTGGCCCGGCATACTTTCCACCATTTCCAGTAAGGCTTTATCAGCAGCCGTAAGCGCCTGTGGTTTTGGAATTTCACCGCCGTAATACTTCTGCATCAAAACCAGTACCCGGTTTACCAGATTGCCGAAGATGGCCACTAACTCATTGTTGTTGCGTGCCTGAAAATCCTTCCAGGTAAAGTCATTGTCTTTGGTTTCTGGTGCATTGGCACATAAAGTGTAACGCAAGGCATCCTGCTTACCTTTAAAATCTCCGAGATACTCATGTAGCCACACCGCCCAATTGCGGCTGGTAGATATCTTTTTCCCTTCCAGGTTTAAAAACTCATTGGCCGGCACCTGGGTTGGGAGAATGAATGCTCCATGCTCCATCAACATAGCGGGAAAAATGATACAGTGAAATACAATGTTGTCTTTCCCAATAAAATGGATCAACTCCGTATTTTCTTCCTTCCAGTATTTTTCCCAGTCTTCTCCCAATAGTTCTTTGGTGGCTGATATATACCCGATCGGGGCGTCAAACCACACATACAGCACTTTGCCATCCGCGTCTTTTAAAGGTACCTTGATGCCCCAGTCCAGGTCCCGGGTCATCGAGCGCGCCTGAAGGCCTCCCGCGTCATCCAGCCAACTCATGCATTGCCCGTATACATTGGGCTTCCAGTCTTTATGGTCTTGTATATAGGCTTTGATCTTTTCACTTAAGTGATCCAGAGGTAAAAACCAATGCGTGGTTTTTTTCAGTATCGGCTGAGCACCCGACAAACGGGAACGAGGGTTTTTAAGATCCATAGGGCTCAGCGAAGTACCGCAGTTTTCACACTGGTCTCCGTATGCGTTTTCGAATCCGCAGTTGGGGCAGGTGCCCTCGATATAGCGATCGGCTAAAAACTGTTTCGCTTCCGGGTCATAATATTGCGCTGTTTCCTTTTCTTCAAAGCTTCCCTTTTCGTACAAATTCAAAAAAAAGTCAGAGGCGGTTTGGTGGTGAATTTCTTTGCTGGTGCGCGAATACACATCAAAACTAATCCCGAATTCTTTGAAAGCCGACTTCATAATGCCGTGGTATTTATCCACGATCTCCCGCGGGGATACCCCCTCCGCCTTTGCCTTCATTATGATGGCTACACCATGCTCGTCACTGCCACAAATAAACTTTACATCCTTTCCGTTTTGGCGCAGGTACCGGACATAAATATCAGCAGGCAGATAACACCCGGCCAAATGACCAATGTGTACAGGGCCATTGGCATAGGGTAGAGCAGCGGTTACGGTATATCTTTTGGTGCTGGACATGAAATCACATTTGGAGCGCAAAAGTAGGGAATGCACGTTGATTCGAAATGGATAAGCTAAATAAGCATAGCGGTGGAGGCTTTACCTTTGCAGGCTGTACATTGAAAATTAAAAACAAGTGAACCTGGTGCCTGAAGCCGGGTTTTATCCAAAAAGAACAAATGGAGCTTTTTTCTAAAAAGATGGGCACGGGTACCCCTTTGTTGATCTTGCATGGCGTGTTTGGCAGCGGAGATAATTGGGGTAGCCTGGGGCGCAAGTGGGCAGAGGCCTACGAAGTACACCTGATTGATGCCCGTAATCACGGGCACAGCCCGCATAACGAAGCGTTTAGTTACGACCTTATGGCGGATGACCTGTTGGCATACATGGACAAAAATGAGCTCGGGCGAGCGCACATCATTGGCCATAGCATGGGGGGCAAAACGGCTATGCTTTTTGCCGCTTATAATCCGGAGCGAGTAGACCAATTAGTTGTAGCAGATATTGCCCCGAAACCCTACAAGCCTCACCATCAGAAAATACTGGAAGCCCTGAATGCACTTGATCTGGACAACATACGTTCGCGCAATGAAGCGCAAGAAGCCTTTGCCATCAAAGACTTTAGTACGCAACAATTCTTGCTAAAGAGCCTCTATTGGAAAGAGAAAGGCAAACTGGCCTGGCGCTTTAACCTACCCGTTATACAGCGGGAAATAGAAAAGACAGGTACTGCATTACCCGATCAGGCATTATATTACGGCCCTACTCTTTTTGTACGCGGAGGGAACAGTTGGTATATTGAAGATACGGATATGGACCTCATACTGCGGCATTTCCCAGAGGCCTCTTTAGAAACCTTAAAAGGGGCCGGGCATTGGTTGCACGCAGAAAAACCAGAGGCTTTCCACCAGCTAGTACATGCTTTCTTAAAAGGCTAAAGCAAGTGTTCTTTGAGTTCCAGCCGGGCGCCAAAAAACATCCGGGCTGTACGGGCAAAGGCCTCCGTATATTCGGAGACCACAAACTGGTGCTCAACTGTTTCAGCGCTACTTAACAATGCCTGGCTTTGCAAGAGCCGTTTTAGTTGATGTGCGACCAATTCAGGGGAGTCTACAATTTCGGTCCTGCCACCAAAGAACTGCTCGATCTCTTTTTGCAATAGTGGGAAATGGGTGCAGCCCAGGATCAGGGTACTGATGTCCTGGAATTTTTTGCTCCCCAGGTAAGCCTCGATAGCGCCACTACTCACTTTGGTATTTACAAAGCCCTCCTCCACCACACCAACCAGCAAGGGAGTGGCCGCGGTAACGATGTTGAGTTTCGGGTTTAATTTGCGCAGGCGTTTCCTGTATACCCCGGATTTGGTGGTGGCGCGTGTAGCGATAATGCCTACCTTATTATTGATGTTGCTTCCTACATACTCCACCACGGGGTCTATTACATTGAGGATCAAAGTACCGGGAAATTGCTCTTGCAGGTGCTCAAAGGCGAGCGCACTGGCAGTATTACACGCAATAACTACTGCTTTACAACCTTGCCCCAGCAGGAAGCGCACGATTTCCTCTGCGTAGAACCGAATGGTTTCCTCCGACTTATCGCCATACGGACTATGGATGGTGTCACCAAAATAGATGAGTGATTCCTGCGGAAGAAGTTTTTGTATGGCGGCCGCAACAGTAAGGCCACCTACTCCGGAATCAAATATGCCTATAGGTTGGTTCACACGCTTTTTTAAATAAAAATCCCGCTTTGGCAGAACCGAAGCGGGACAAATGTAAAACTTAGAAACGGGTTTATTGAATGCCCAGTTTTTTCTTTACCAAAGGCATGATGTCTTCTCCGTTTTCCGCGAAGATCACTACTCCCTTGCTTTGAGAGCTATCCAATATATAGCTAAAACCATTTTCTTTAGCTACTTCGCTTACCGCTTTGGTTGCCTTTTCAATAATTGGAGTAACCAACTCAATCTGCTTATTTTGCAGTTCCTGGCTGGCTTTTTGGGAATACTCCTGGATACGGCCCTGTAATTCCTGGATCTCTTTTTGCTTGGTTTCACGAGAAAGCTGGGTCATCATCTTTTCGTTTTGCACATAGCTTTGGTACTTGGTTTCAAGTTCCGTCTCCATTTCTTCCACTTCTTTTTGCAGCTGGGTACGGAATGCCTCAATTTCTTTCTGGATCTTAGCTGTTTCGGGCATCATCTGCAACAATTCATCGGCATTTACATGCCCGATCTTCTGTTTCTGTGCTACGGCCGTACTGCCGATCAGCAAGCCAAGGCTCAGGAATAAGGTGGTTATTACTTTTTTCATCTTCGTTTTTATCTAATTATTGGTTTATTAATCTGTAACTCCAAGCTTTTTGAGCACGGCTTCCGTAATATCAGCCCTGCTGCTGTTGTACAAAGTGATCAGGTCGCTCGATTTATCAAAAACAACATCCAACTTTTTGCGCTTTGCTATATCCTGGATGGCGTTGTATACTTTGTCTTGTATCGGGCGTACCAATGCTATGCGTTTTTTGTACACTTCTCCTTCGGGACCAAAATACTTACGTTGCAATTCCGTAGCCTCTTCTTCTTTCTTTTTTATCTCTGCCAGGCGATCGTCCCGCATTTCGGCCGTCAACAATACTTTTTCTGCATTAAATGCTTTTTGCAAAGCATCGGCTTCGGAGCGTAGCGCTTCTACTTCTCCCTGCCAGGTTCTGCTCAATTGATCCAATTGTTTTTTTGCCTGGCCGTACTCCGGTAGTTTGCTCAAGATCAACTCTGTGTCCACTATAGCAAAGCGTTGCGCTTGTGTGGGCACCGAAAAACCAAGAATCAGGCCAAAAATAATGAACAGGGCAAATTTCTTCATAAGGCGGGCGAAAATAATTAAATTAAAACTGCTGACCAATGATGAAGTGAATGTTGCCTCCCGAGGGAACGTTTGCTCCCGGTATAGCATCAAATCCGTATCCCCAATCTACCCCGAGTAAACCAAACATCGGCATGAAGATGCGTACTCCAGCACCAGCTGAACGCTTCAACTTAAACGGCTCATAGTTCTCAAAAGTATCAAAGGTATTTCCTCCTTCCATAAAGCTAAGCACAAAGATCTGAGCGCTGGGGTTTTCCGTTATCAAATAACGTAGCTCTAACGTAAACTTATTATACAGCGCGCCACCTAAGGCAGTACCTCCTCCACCTCCGGGCACCAGACTGTTGTTGGGATAACCCCGCAAGCCTATAATTTCACGTCCGTCGAGTACAAAGTTTTGCAGGCCGTCTCCACCGAGGAAAAACCGTTCAAAAGGCGGAAGCCCAATATCCGGGTTATACGCACCCAGGAAACCAAATTCTCCAGCTGTTTTAATCACCGTTTTTGGAAAGATCTCGTTAAACCAACTGCTGTTTACCTTCCATTTGTGGTATTCGAGGAAGCGGTATTTCTGGTCGTCACTGGCTGTGGCGTAATCGGTTTCATCAAAGGGGCTGATGGGCAGGTAGCTCCAGGGAGGGGTCAACTCCAAGGAGACGTTGAACAATGAGCCCCGTCTCGGATAAATGGGATAATCCGTGCTGTTTCTGCCCAGTGTTATTTTATAGGCGATGTTGTTTACTCCCCCATCCGTAAACTGTATCCCCCCTAAGGGGTAGTTTCTCAGGCGGTACAATTGAAAATCTACCGCATTGTATAGGGTGAAGTAATCGTCCGGCCATTTTAAACGCTGTCCTAGCCCTACCGTTACACCGGTAATGCTCAGGCTTTGCCTGCCCGGATCGTCACGTGGCAAACCGTTTACATTTTGAATGTTGTGGTACACCGATACCGTAAGCGCATTGGGTTTTTTACCCCCCAGCCAGGGCTCGGTAAAAGAGGCGCTGTAAGACTGGAAGAAGAGCCCGTTGCTTTGCGCACGCAAGTTAATGGTTTGCCCATCTCCCGCGGGCAAGGGTTGCCAGGCGTTTTTCTTAAAAATGTTGTTCGCGGAAAAATTGTTAAAGTTTAGTCCTAATGTACCCACTATGCGGCCCGCACCCCAACCGCCTTGTAGTTCGAGTTGGCTGGTAGAGCGTTCTACAACAGAGTACTCTATATCTACTGTACCGGTTTCGGCATTCGGGGTAGGCACCACGTTAAGCTCGGTAGGCTCAAAGAAACCCAGCTGCTGCAGCTCGCGCATGCTCCTTTGTATGTCGCTTCTACGGAACAATTCCCCGGGTTTAGTGCGTAATTCCCGCATGATCACATGATCATTTGTGCGGTCGTTCCCCACCACGGTTACTTTACTAATGGTAGCCTGGCGACCTTCCCTGATCCGCATTTCAATATCTATAGAATCATTTTCTACGAGCACTTCCACAGGATTGAGGTCAAAAAACAGGTAACCGTTATCCAGGTAAAGTGAACTTACATCGCTTCCGTTCGGGTCGAGAAAGAGACGCTCCTGTAAAAAACCGGCATCGTATACGTCTCCCTTATTTATTTGCAAGATCTGGCTCAGTGTTTCCGTACTGTATTTCGTATTGCCGAGCCAGGTAATGTTCCGGAAGTAATACTTTTCTCCTTCTTCAATGTATATGTCAATAGCTACCCGGTCATCTTCCACGGGATAAACGGAATCCTTAACAATACGTGCGTCACGATACCCATATTTGTTGTACTCCTCAATAATCAGTTTTTTGTCGTCTTCGTATTCGTCACGTAAAAATTTTGAGGACTTAAATATGGTCCAGGGCCTTTTGCGCGTAGTCTCTTTCATGGCTTTGCGCAACTTACTGTCACTCAATCCTTCTGTTCGGCCAAACCAGTCAAAAAAGTGTTTTTTCTCTCTTTTCTGAGCCGTATTTCCGTAAAAATTAATGTCTTTGATCTTCACCTTCTCTCCCAGGTCTACACTGATCTCCATGATCACGGCATTGCTGCTGGTGGTGTCTACCTTTTTCACCACATCTACTTCTACATTGAGGTAACCTTTTTCTACGAAGTGCTTACGTGCTGTGTTCCTGGTGGTAACGATCAGATTTTCCGTTACGATAGCGCCCCGGCTCAGGTTCAATTCTTCCCGCAGGTCGTTCTTCTTGGTTTTGGAAAGATTACCTCTTATCCCATATAGGCTGAGCTTGGGCAGCTCAGTGAGGCGGATCTCCAGGTAAACCAAATTCTCTCTGCGCTCCGTAACGTAGATCCCTATATCGTCAAAAAGCCGCTGGCGCCACAAATTCTTGATGGCATCGGTTGTCTTTTGGCTGGGGAGTTCAATTTTGTCTCCTACCTTAAGGCCGGAGATTAACAGGATCACCTGACGATCAAGATTATCTGCGCCGGTTATGGTAATGCCGCCTATTTCATACTTCACCCCGGGGAGGATCCCGAGTCCACTAAGGTTTTTGCCTGGTGTTGTTTGCGCCTGCAGACCAAAAACAAAAAAAAGTGCCGCTATCAGGCACCATAGGGGGTTACGCATGCTGGTTTAAGGGTTTAGTTGCTCACTGGTTTTGCCGTACCGCCTTTCACGGTTTTGATAACTCAGTAAAGCCTTGTAAAAATCTTCTTCGTCAAAATCAGGCCAAAGGGTATCTGTAAAATAAAGTTCTGCATAAGCGATCTGCCACAACAGGTAATTGCTGATTCTGTGCTCTCCGCTGGTGCGGATCAGCAGGTCGGGCGGGGGCATATCGTGCGTAAGCAAGTGCTGTTCCAAATGCACTTCGTTGATCTCTTCTACACTTAACTCTTTTGTATGTACTTTTTGTGCAATGGCCCGCACAGCATTCATTATTTCAGCTTTACTTCCATAGCTTAGCGCTAACGTAAGAGTCATTCGCTTATTGCCTGCCGTAGTTTTTCTTACCTCGCTTAATTCAACTTGACACTTTTCGGGCAAGGAAGCCAGATCACCAATGGCACTCAGGCGTATTTCATTCTTTTGTAAAGTGCCTAACTCTTTTTTTAAGCTGCTTACGAGTAAAGACATAAGTGCATTGACTTCTGCTTTGGGCCTTGACCAGTTTTCACTACTAAAGGCATATACGGTTAAGTACTTGACACCATTTTTAGCAGCGGCGGTTGCCACCTTGCGCAGTGCATCCACACCTTTTTTGTGTCCCCGTGCCCGCAAAAAGCCCTGTTTCTTTGCCCAGCGCCCGTTTCCATCCATAATTATGGCCACGTGCCCGGGGATCTTATCCGTATGTAGTTGTTCTTTCAGGCTCATCTTCTGCCTACAAAGCTTGCGCACTTTTCGTAAAACTCGCCAAATTTCACCTGCAGGGTTATGCCGGTAAAAATGTACCAGTCTGTATTGTCGGGATTTCCCCTGTAAATACCGGCTTTATTGCTTTGGGAGAGGCTCCTGTCGCTTAAAGCCGCTGCCACCTCTCCATGGGCTTCTTCAATAATAGCAGGATCAACATAACGGCCGCTTACGTCATCCAGGTAATCTGTGCTTGACCTCCTTACCGTGCTTTCTATGCCTATGGAAGTGAAACGCCCGATAGCCCACTTATATCCTGCACCAAACACAAAAAAAGAGGCTGCGGTGGGGTAAAAGCCTTCGTTGCGGGCGCTGGTCGATTGACCTTCGGTACCCAGCGGCTGCAGGTCATAAAACTCCCCCTGGTAACGGGCACGCGGATTAAAAGAAAAGATGCCAAAGCCAGCCATTACATAAGGCGAGTGATTTTTGCGGGTACCCGGGCGAAAGGGAAAGAAATTAAACTCCAGCATTATGCTTCCCTCCAAAACAGGGCTTTCAAAATGCAGGTTCCGTTCTATCCGGTAATCAAAATTACTTACCGAATCTGCATTGCGTATGTACCCATAATTTACGGAAGCCCGCAGGGCATAGTGTTCATTGATGTTGTAGCGGTAAAAGCCCCCGAAAGCATATCCTTTTGGCAGATGAAGACCATAATCGCCCACATCTCCAATGAAATGACTCCCACCCCCAAACACGCCGATCTCGGAATACTGGGCTTGTGCCTGCAAGACACAAAACAATGTTAATATTTTGATTATGAGCTTTTTGACCACCACTTCTTTAAAACGAGCGCAAATATAGTTATTTAGCCAGAGGGGCTACAAACCTTCGGCCCTCAATTTCTTCGATCAAGCCCCCATAATAGTTTATTGCGCAGGGTACTGCTAAAGTCCTGGATATCTGTTTTTACCAGTTTTATCTTAAAGCGCTCCAGCCTGATCTGCAATTCCGCACCCGATTCAATGGTATAGATACGCGAATCAAGCGAAACTAAAAACTGCTTTTCCCTGCCCTCTACCTTAAGTTTTATTTCGCAATCGTTAGGTATAACGAAGGGACGGACATTCAAATTGTGAGGTGCAATGGGGGTAAGTACAAAACAATCTGAACCGGGCATAATAATAGGGCCTCCGCAACTCAGGCTATACCCTGTACTTCCGGTTGGCGTAGACACGATCAGCCCATCTGCCCAATAACTGTTTAGATACTCGTCATTTATATAGGTATGCACAGTAATCATGGCTGTAGTATCCTTGCGGCTTACGGCTACTTCATTCAGC
Source organism: Owenweeksia sp. (assembly GCA_028285465.1). GTDB lineage: Bacteria > Bacteroidota > Bacteroidia > Flavobacteriales > Schleiferiaceae > JANQPD01. The sequence goes on from JANQPD010000063.1 coordinate 29,759, forward strand.
GCAAAATTCATTTCCAGGTCCAGTGCGTCCGATTGCATATTGAGCAGCACCCGTTCTTCTATACTGTAGGCCTGTTGGGCAAGCGCATCTATGGCCGCACTCACTTTTTCTTTACTCACATTACTCAAAAAACCAAGGCGTCCAAGATTTACCCCGAGTATGGGAATGCCGCTGTCGCGCACCATAGTTACTGCATCCAGCATGGTGCCATCTCCCCCGAGGGTCATCAGAAAGTCGGGTTTGTATTGCAGCAGTTCTTCGTGAGAAGCGTACTCATGGAAACTCAACTGCAGGTCGCAATATTCTTGAATGTATTTGTTGAGCTTACGGTTTACGTAAATAGCTGTAGAAAGGGCATTGAGCTTTTGATACAGGTCTTCAACAAAGGGGCGGGATTCTTTTGTAATGTTCTTGCCAAAAATCGCTACCCGCATGCTTACACATTTAGATATTTCATAAAAGCTTCGTAGCGTTCGGCAAGGGTATTGTCAAAAACACTTTCGTGAAAAACCATCAACACTTTATAGCTGTAGCGCTCAAAATTCTTTAAGATACGCCCCAGGTCCTTTTGATTGATTTTCAGGGAAAGATGCAGGTCGTCACTTTGCTGTGCAGCCGTCAGGTGAAACCCAATAATACGCGCATCTTCAGATTCAACAATCTGTGCGATCTGCGAAAGCTGGTAATCCCGGGTGGGAATTTCCAGTACGAGCACACTGCCTGCCTCCGTGAAGGTAAGCTGCCTCCCCATATCCTGTATCAGTTCCAGAGGAGACAGATAGCCCATATAAGCCTGTTTCTGGTTCACTACCGGTAAGAGGCTAAGGTTCCCCTGCCCTACTACCTTAAGCGCCTCAAACAAGTTCGCCTCTTCCTGAATGGAATAAGCCCTAAGAAAATGCTTGTTTTGGCTTAATGCCTGGCCACTTCCATCCGCCTCCAAAAGATCATCTTCACAAACAACGCCCAGGTAGAGGCGTTCTTCATCTACTACCGGAAGGTGTGAAAATTTCAATTCCTCCATGGTATCCAACACCTCTGCTATATCATCGGAGAGACTGAGCGGTTTAATGTCGTTGAGAATACTGTCTTTTACTTTCATATCGATACAGAGCAAACTTAAGATTTATCTTTGCAGCTATGACAAAATTGAGTGTAAACATCAATAAGATCGCCACCTTACGCAATGCCAGAGGAGGGAATGTACCAAACCTCTTGGAAGCAGCGCTGGATTGTGAGCGTTTTGGCGCGCAAGGCATTACGGTTCACCCACGGCCGGATGAGCGCCACATCCGCTACCAGGATGTTCGGGAGTTAAAACCGGCATTGCGTACCGAATTCAATATCGAAGGCTACCCTTCACAAGACTTCATAGACCTGGTGTTACAAAACGTCCCCGCCCAGGTAACCCTGGTACCCGACCCGCCTGATGTATTGACCTCGAATGCCGGCTGGGATACTATACAAAACGCAGACTTGCTTAAAGATTGCATTTCTACCTTCAAGCAAGCTGGTATCCGTACCAGTATCTTTATGGATTGCAACGAGGATTTTATAGAAGCGGCCGCCAAAATTGGAGCAGACCGCATAGAACTGTACACAGAAGAATATGCCGTGGGCTATGAAAAGGACCCTGAGCATGCCATAGCACCCTATGTGTATGCAGTAGAGGTAGCATTGAAAAATGAATTGGGGATCAATGCCGGGCACGACCTCAATTTAAACAACCTCAATTTTTTTGCCCGTAACGTGCCACAGCTTGCTGAAGTTTCGATTGGCCACGCCTTAATTTCTGATGCATTATATTTAGGATTGGAAAACACGATCCAGATGTATCGCAGGAAACTAGAAGCCGCTACTCTTGAAAACGCCTAAACCTTTAAAGAAAGGGGATAAGATCGGGTTGGTTTCTACCGCCCGGAAAATTAGCCGCAATGAACTGGAAACAGCCCTGCAGGTTTTTGAAGATTGGGGCTTGCAATGTGTTTTTGCCCCACACTTGTTTGCTACACACCACCAGTTTGCAGGAACTGACGAGCAGCGCCTGGCCGATCTGCAGGGGTTTATTGACGAACCCGAGATCAAAGCCATTATCTGCGCGCGTGGGGGCTATGGTACGGTGCGCATAATAGACGAACTAAACTTTCTTGCACTTGCCGAAAACCCGAAGTGGATTGTAGGGTATAGTGACGTTACCGTTCTCCTTAACAAACTTAAAAAACTGGGATTAGAAAGCATCCATGGCAGCATGCCGATAAATTTTGCCCAAAACAGCAAGAAGAGTTTAGAAAGCCTGCGCAATGCGCTTTTTGGAAAGCGCATTGCCTACGAAGTAGCTCCTCATCCCTTTAACAGGAAAGGAAACACTTTAGGGCGGCTTACCGGTGGAAACCTTTCTATCCTCTACAGCCAAACCGGCTCACCCACCGGGCTGAGCACAGAAGGCGAAATATTGTTTATCGAAGACCTGGATGAGTACCTGTATCACATTGACCGTATGATGTACAACCTGAAGCGCAACGGGTATTTTGAAAAGGTGGCGGGCATTGTAATCGGAAGCATGAGTGACATGCGCGACAATGCAATACCTTTTGGCCGCACTGCGGAAGAGATCATACGCGACATACTCAGCCCTTACAACTTCCCATTGTGTTTTGGTTTTCCTGCAGGTCACCAAAAGGACAACCGCGCCCTTATTTTTGGCAGAAGAGCTGCGCTGGAAGTTCGCGGCAGCTCCGTAACGCTTTCTTTTGAAGATGGCTATACATAATGAACTTGGAAAAAGAGGTGAAGAAGAAGCACTCGCCTTTTTATTGAAAAAGGGGTTTGTTTTGCGCGAAAAAAACTGGCGGTTTGGCAAAGAGGAAATAGACCTCATTGTGGAAACACCCGGGCAACTCGTTATTGTAGAAGTGAAAGCCAGGAGTACGGACAGCTACGGAAACCCCTATGAATTTATCAGCAGGGCCAAACAAAAGCACCTTATCCGGGCAGCTAATGCCTATGTGGAAAAACTGGGCATAAACAAGGACATTCGCTTTGACATTATTGCCATTACCTACAAGCCTGCTTTTTTGCTGGAACATATCCCGGAAGCATTTTACCCTTGAAACAGCGATGAGCACGATGCCTTAAGTTTAAGTAATTTTGCCAAAATTTTATACGTGAATCACAATAAGAAGTCGGGCGGCAAACACTTTGCAGGCAAAAGGAAAAAAAACGGGGAGCAGAATACAGACAATGCCCCTGTACGCCTGAATAAATACATCGCCCAGGCTGGTATTGCTTCCCGGAGAGAAGCAGATAAACTTATTCAGGCCGGGTTGGTACAGGTAAACGACAAAACGGTTACTGAAATGGGCTTTAAGGTAAAGCCTGAAGACAAAGTTAAGTTTAACGGCACCCTTATAAAGGGAGAGCGTAAAGTGTACTTAGTACTAAACAAGCCGAAAGGCTTCATTACGACAACCGATGATCCCAAAGCCCGTAAAACCGTTATGGAACTGGTAGCAAATGCAGGTACAGAGCGCATATACCCGGTAGGGAGGCTCGACCGGAAAACTACCGGCATACTGCTGTTTACCAATGATGGCGAAATGGCCAAAAAACTTACACACCCCTCGCATGGCGCCCGCAAAATTTATGAAGTAAGCCTCGACAAACCCCTGAGTAAAGCAGACTTTATGAAAGTAAAGGAAGGGATTACCCTGGAAGACGGCCCCATAAAAGTGGACGACATAGCATATATAGAAGGAAAGACTAAAAATAATGTGGGGCTGATCCTGCATAGTGGTCGCAACCGTATTATTAGGCGAATTTTTGAACATTTAGAGTATGAGGTTACCAAATTAGATCGCACCTATTTTGCCGGGATCACTAAAAAAAACCTACCAAGGGGAAAATGGAGAAAATTGGAAGAAGCTGAGATTAATTTTCTAAAAACCCGTTAATTAATTTAATTCTTGAATGTTTTAAAAAAAATAAATTACTTTGCGTCCATAAAACACACATCACATGGCAAAACAGAAAATGACTCCGGGCGTATTTTTATCGTACCTGAGACAAAACCAAAACAACAACAAAACCCTGAAAGCAGTTTTCACCAATCAGTTTTTTACACGCATGAGTATAGATGAACTGGAGGGAATTAAGAAGGGTATAAACAAAGAGCTTGGCCGCAGGGCTCAGCAAGTAATTGATGAAAAAATCGATTTTCTGACTAAGCGTGGGTATAACGTAAAGAAAGACTAAGCGCTTTTCATCACTACGATAAAACCCCGCAATGCGGGGTTTTATTTTGTCTGAAATTTATACCTCTGTCAACCGTTTACCCTTAAAGCGTCTTTTTTTCATCATGGCTAAAAGGCTTAGGAAAATACTTTTCATTCTGTGCATAGGCTTACTGAGCTTATTGGTGCTATTTGCGGCCCTGCTCTACTCTTACCGGGAGCCTTTGAAAGAAAAAGCCATTGCAGAACTGAATAAACTTCTTACCCAGCCTTTGCTTATAGAAGACGTTGACATTAGTTTTAACAAGTTTCCAAAGGCCGCCATTAAGTTGAGCAGGGTATTCTGCCAGGGCGCGCATAGTTCTGAAAAGGACACTTTACTCTCAGCCGAAAGCGTCTACTTGGCTTTCGACCTCTGGGACATCAGCAAAAGCTCGCTCAAAATAGACCGCATCAGTATTGAAAACGGCCTGCTCAACATAGAGAGAAAAACAAACGGGCGGCACAATTACCTGATCTGGACAGAAAAAGACACTGCAAAACAAAGTACTTTATTGGCTTTTGAGGAAATAAACCTACAAGATATGCGCCTGTATTACAGTCAGGAGTCTCCTGAAATACAGGTAAGCTCTTACCAAAAGAGTTTAGTGCTAAGCGGTTCTTTAACTGAAAATGCGTATGAATTTGACATTAAGCAAAAAGGAAGGGTAAACAGTCTGGTTTATAAAGGTGAAACTTATTTCCGGAATGGAAGGTTACAAAATACACTACACCTCGAAGGCTCGGAGAAAGGTTTTTTTATTACCAAGGCGCTTGCTGATCTTGAAGGTATATCCATGTCTTACAAAGGGGTCTTTGAAGAAGAAAAAAATCAATTTTACCTTTCCTCGAATCAGGAAGATTTAGATGTACTTTTTCCTTTACTTTTTAAACAACCTTGGATGGAGTTTCCCATAGAAAGTGTAGCGGGGAAATTTAGTGCTGAATTATTTTACGAGTCTTCTCAAAACGGAAAATCTGCTATAAAGACAAAGGGGTTTTTTGAAGGGGTGACTTTTGAATATGCCCACTTAAGTCTAAAAAAAGCAAAAGCCAGCTTTACCCACTCTTTTGACGGCAAAAAAAATAAACTGGAACTAACCGACATCAACGTTCCCTTTTCTACCGGGAGTATCAACGGAAGTTTCCGCATAGATGATTTTGAAGAGCCCGTTACTTCCGGCCACATAGAAGCCAGCTTAGCAATACAGGAATGGGAAGAACTCTTAACGCTTGACACCATAGAAAGCGGCAGTGGCACCATAGCCCTTTCAATGGATTTCCGCATCCCCTTTGAAAAAAGAGGCATAGTTAGCAAACGAGACCTTGCCAGGGCTACCTTGAACGGAGAGATTGACTTGAATGAGCTCAACTTTAAGTTTAAAAAAGCATTAAACCCTATTGCAGACCTACGGGGCATTATTTTACTAAAAAACAAGAGTGTAGAGTTACAAGAACTTTTCTTCAGTACCGGAAAAAGTGATTTCTTTTTTGATGGCACTTTAAACAATGCATTGAACTGGGCTTGTTTTCCGGAAGAGAAATTGGGAATAGATGGGCGGTTAAAAGCACAAGAACTTCAATTAGAAGATCTGATAAAAAGTGAATCTGCAAACAGCACAACATCAGGATATAACCTGGAATTTATTAAAAATGTTGACCTTTCGCTTACGTTAGATGTAATGGCCTTTCGCTTTAAAAGTTTTCGGGCACAAAATATCAACGGTTTTTTTGAAAGCAATAACGGGGTTTTTTATGGCAAAGAGCTTCGCATGCAGAATAGCCAGGGCCTCTTTACAGGAGCTTTCACCCTTAGTACAAGGCAACTGCCCTATAAAGGGAATACGACATTCAGCCTTGAAGCCATAGATATAGCTCAATTCTTTAAACAATTTAACCATTTCGGGCAGGATGTGCTCCGCGCAGAGAACCTTGAAGGAAGTATAAACGCAACCGTAGAGGCAAGCGCCTTACTCGATGGTTCTTTAAACGTATTGCTTCCCAGCGTAGCGGCACGGGCAGAGCTCGAAATCCTGCGGGGGCGACTCCTCAATTTTGAGCCACTTCAAGCCTTATCGGATTATGTGGAAATGGAAGAACTGCGCAACGTCCGGTTTGAAGATTTAAAAAACACCGTTCACATATCCGGTGAGAAAATAGATATTCCCTTTATGTTGATTGAGAACAGCGCCCTCAACCTCGGGTTTACGGGCAGGCATGCATTTGATAATACAATTGATTACTCGGTGAAGCTTAAAATGGCTGATGCCCTTTTCAATAAGCGCAGGGCCAAAGCACGGAAAAGCGAATTTGACGCTTTCCTTATTGAACAGGAATCTAAAGACAACCCGGCTATCTATCTAAAAATGACCGGCCAGGCGGGCAATCCGCAAGTCTCCCTCGATAAAGAAGCCCTTGGCCAATCCCTTAAACAGGACCTCAAAAAACAGGGAAGAGACTTAAAGGCTGTTTTTGGAACAGATACCATCCCAAAAAAGAAAAACGACCCCGGTATTCTGTACACCTGGCCTGAGGAAGACGACGGTTAAAAAATTAAACTTGGGTTAACATTAAATCCCTTGATGGTGTAGAAATAACAGGTTAGTTTTGCAGCGCTAAAAAGGCTCTTCATGCGAATTATTTTTACGCTGGTTTTCTGTGCTCTCTTTACCGCACTTTCCGCTCAAAATCAACGGATTACATTCATGACTTACAATTTGATGTATTTCCGGGCCAGTAGTAAACCCTGTACACATACGCTCACTCCTTCTCAACGTACCGCCCACCTAAAAACTATTCTGGACTTTGCCAAACCCGATATTTTGTTGGTAAATGAGTTGGGAAGCACCCCCACCAACGGGGATTTCATCCTCTTAAATGTGTTCAACGCAGGAAGCGAAGCAAATTTCGATAAAGCCTCTTTTAGCGGAAATGGCTCCGGCATTGTCAACATGCTTTTCTTTGACACTACACAGGTAGGGCTTTTTGCACAGGACCGCATAGAAGAGGATTTGAGCGGAAATGACCTAGTGCGTAATATTGATGTATATACTCTTTTTTACAAAGATCCGAAACTAAGCATAGGTGCAGACACAACTTATCTTACCATAGTAGGTGCCCATCTCAAAGCCGGCACCAGTACGCCTGATCAATTTGAGCGCAAAGAGGCCGCAGATGCCGTTATGGCTTATTTAAGTACGCGGTACAACTCGCAAAACCTGATCTTGGCAGGTGACCTCAATGTATATAGAAATACTGAACCCGCTTACCAGTCTTTTACAGCATTTTCCGACACAAGCGTGCGTTTTTATGACCCCATCAATCAACCCGGTAACTGGAACAACAACGTAAACTTTTCCGGAATACACACGCAGAGCACGCATAGCAGCAGTTCAGGCTGCTTCAGCGGAGGAGGCGGAGATGACCGTTTTGATTTTATCCTTACTTCCAATGTACTGCTCCAGGGAAGCAAAGGGATTACTTACGTACCCAACTCTTATAACACCCTTGGGCAGGATGGCAATCACTTTAATCAATCCATTAACAACGGTAACAACAGCAGTGCTCCCTCCAACATTATCAACGCCTTGTATAACTTGAGCGATCACCTGCCGGTTTATGCACGCTTCGACTTTAAATCCTCCGACATCGGGCTTTCGGAAAGCAACGCACTGCTAAGCATACGGTTTAACAACCCCGTCAAGGATCTTCTTTTTATCGATTTAGGACCGGTAGAAAGAAAGGTAGCTATAGAAGTGATCGACCTGAGCGGAAAAACCGTTTTCAAAACCTCCGCAAAAGCCGGAGGACGACAGCGCCTGGAGCTTAACTGCAGCAACTGGCACAACGGGCTGTATTTAATTCGCTTTAGCGATACAAAAGGAAACATCATCACAAGAAAATTCATCAAAAATTGAGAAGCGTATTTGCCCTACTGCTATGCTTTTTCTGGACTTTGACCGCACAGGCACAAAGTCAGGCGAGTTTTGACGAAAAAGTTACTACGGCCAGCAACACACGGCTTACCGTTACCAATTATGGCACCTTCGGCAACGCCTTTAGGGGGTACCGCGATGGAAGTGGCGACCCCAGTTGCGAATACCCGGCCGGCTCGGGAATAGAGCACCTTTTTGAAGGCGGTTTGTGGTTTGGAGGAAAACTCAATGGAGGGCAGGAACTGGTGTCTACTTCTGCCTACGATGCCCCCCAGGGATATGCTCCGGGCAGAGCCGGTTTTGAATTTACCGCGCCCGTAGGAAGCGAACTCACGGAACAAAGCTCCCTATTCGACAGCCGCTTTTACGCCCCCACTGCGACCAGCCATCAAGACTACGTTGCGGTATTTTCAGACTCTTCACAGGTGGTGCCGGGTACCGGTATCCCGATCAGCGACCACAACCAACCCATGAACCTGGAAGTACGCATGGAAACCTATAACTGGAATTTTACTTTCTCCGACTTTTTGGTGATCGTAAACCTGGAGATCATCAACGCCAGCAACAATTATTACGATGATTTTTATGCGGCACTATGGAACAATACCGTGGTGCGCAACGTGAACGTAACCCCGGCTGGCTCTGGAGGAGCCCAGTTCTACAATAAAGGAGGGAATGGGTACATGGATTCGCTTGACCTGGCCTATTGTTATGATGCAGGTGGTGACCTTGGGTTTACAGAGAGCTATATAGGGCAGAAATTCCTGGGCGCAGAAGACAAATACGGTTTCCACCATCCGAGCCTGGACTCAACATTGAACCGCCAGACCGGGCAGTGGGAAGCAGATAACTTTACCGACCATTACAATGCATGGACTTTCCAGGGGACCAGTGAGCCGATTTTC
>JANQPD010000025.1 GCA_028285465.1 Owenweeksia sp.
AGCTACTTTGAATTGCTTCCGCAAACCAATGGCAAACGCGTGCGCCAGATGGCAATGGATAATGCGCTCTTCTACCCGCCCGACAGTGGTTTTTATATGACCCGCGCCATTAGCAATTTTGCTGTACGCTGCATTCGTGAGCACGATACTGCACAACCATTTTTTCTCTATGTGGCCTATACCGCTCCACATTGGCCGCTACATGCCTTGCAGGAAGACATTGCAAAGTATGAAAACGCTTTTGTAGCCGGCTGGGACAGCACACGGGTCAATCGCATAAAACACCTAAAGAAAAAGGGATATTTCCCGGAAAAAGCAACAGCAGCAAAAAAACCGGGCTCTGTTCCGGATTTTAAGGAGATTGAAAACAAAGAGGAATGGAGCAGGCGCATGGCGGTTTACGCGGCCATGGTTGATCGTATGGACCAGGGGATAGGCAGCATCTGGCGGGCCGTACAGCAGCTTCCCGAACCTGGAAATACTATTTTTATTTTTTTGTCAGACAATGGCCCTTCGGCCGAAAACATAGAGCACCGCAGGCTGCACCAGGTGGACGTACCGGTAGGTCTAAAGGGTTCTTACAAAGCATACCAGGAGCCGTGGGCTTACGTGAGCAATGCTCCTTTTCAAAACTATAAGCTTAGCCTGTACGAAGGCGGCATTAAAACCCCTTGTATTTTTTACTGGCCGGCCAAGGTCAGGCCAAATATTGTTCATTACAGGGGTCACCTCATGGATATTGTACCTACTCTTCTGGCTGCAACAGAAACCAGAACGGATAGTCTAAGTATGGACGGGATAAACTTGCTGCCGGTGATAAAAGGTAAAGAGAAAGAATATGTGGCACGTCCGTTGTTCTGGGAGTATAATGGCCATCGGGCTATGCTTGAAAAAAACTATAAACTGGTAAGGGAAAAAGAGGATAGCCTTTGGCAGCTTTACGACTTAAGGCAGGATCCGGCTGAAACAGCTAACCAGGCAAAGACAAGGCCCGAAAAAGTGCTGGAAATGCGTACAAAATATGAAGCCTGGGAAAAAGAGATGCTTTCTCTAAAAGATGATGGGTAACTAGACGTAATTTTTAAGTTAAGGTGTACAGCGCCTATGAACGGAAACAGAAAGAATAAAGGATCCGCTTTGAGAACGTGAAAGGAGTCAAAACACTATGAAAGGCATTGGACGGATTTTAATTGTGCTGAGCATCTGGTCATCCTGCAAAAGCAGGCAGGCAAGCCCGGACGGGGAGGTTATGCGGGCCTATGCCGATAGCGCCTGGGCATACGTGCCGCAGATAGAGGCGCGGATAGTAGCACCTCTAATTAAGAAAGATACGGCCCGTTTGATCCTGCCCTATCTACAGGAAGTGGAAGACTACCGTCCTTATGCCCAGCATCTTGTTGACAGCTTGTCTGCTGAAGGGGGTGGTGTGGTTTTCGTGCCAGCAGGCCGCTATACCTTCTTAGGCCCCTTGCACCTGAAAAGCGGAGTACAGCTACACCTGGCAGATTCTGCAAAAATAATATTCAGCGACAACCCGGCCCATTATTTACCACTGGTGAAAGTGCGTTGGGAAGGTACGGTTTGTTACAATTATTCCCCGCTCATTTATGCCTACCGGCAGAAAAACATTGCCATTACCGGCAAAGGCGTAGTTGAAGGGAATGGGGCGCAATGGTCAAAAGAATGGCGCAAAAAGCAAAAGCCGGATAAGGCAAAGCTCCGGCAAATGGGCAACGATACGATCCCGGAAGGGCAACGTGTATTCGGCCAGGGTTTCCTGGACCTGGATAAAGACGGGCAGGACGATGGCTTCGGGGATGGACAGGCGCATTTTTTACGGCCGAGCCTGATTGAGTTTTACGCGTGTGAAAACATATGGTTAGAAGACTTCACCGCTCAAAACAGCCCCTTCTGGACCATACACCCCGTGTTTTGCAAAAACATAAGCATCCGTGGCCTGCGCATCAGGGGAAGTACCCTGAATGATGACGGCATCGACCCGGATAGCTGTGAAGATGTGTTGATCGAGAACTGTGACATAGCTACGCATGACGATGCCATCTCCATAAAAGCCGGGCGGGACCAGGATGCCTGGAGCAGGCCCGGCAGTAAGCACATTATAGTGCGCAACAACCACCTGCGGAGCGGGGTTAACGCCCTATGTATTGGCAGCGAAATGAGTGGAGGCGTAGAAAGCGTATTTATGACGGGAAACAATATAGGCCGGGGCAAGCATGCGTTTAACTTCAAGTGTAACCTGGACAGGGGCGGGGTAGTTAAAGATGTGTTTATACGCGGCAATAAAATAGATAGCTGCAGCCACGAAATGCTGATCTTCAGGATGGATTACCACGGGTATCGCGGAAATTATTTCCCCACTACCTTTAAACGGTTTTTTGTTGAAGACCTGAGCGCGCAAAAAGTAGGTAGCCCCTTTAAAATAACAGGTGTTGAGGCCGCACCCATACGGGAGTTGTATTTCCACAATATTTCCATAAGATCGTCTGATACAGCTTCCCGGTTTGATTTCATGGAAAAAACGGTTTTTAATAAGGTAGAAGTAGAAGGGCGTCCTGAGGCTTTTTAACTTAAAGCCCGTTTGGGTACTGCGTATGTAGCCACCTGGCAATGTTACGACCCGTTTGCTTTAATTCCTTTTGTACTTGTTCATTATCAAACGGACCGGAAACAGGATGTTCGTGTAGGGCAAAGATCCGGTCTATGCCTGTAGCATCTGTCGGACCAAGCCGGGAAAAGCCGCAAACAATAACGAGCTTTTGATGAGGCTTTTTCAGCCGGATGAGTTCGCCAACTACCTTGCCTTGTAAAGAGGTATGGTCCAGGCACCCCTCTCCGCTTATAATAACAGAACAATTCCCAAGGGCCTCATATAAGCCTGAAGCTTCCGCTAGCAGGTGAAAACCTTTACACAGCTTACCATTTAAAAACAAGCAAGCTCCGGCCCCAAGGCCTCCTGCTGCTCCGGCTCCTTCGAGCTTTTGTAGGTCAACATTAAACTTTTTAACCACCAAATGGGCAAAGTGCTTCATACCTTCATCCAGGGCTCTTATAGCTGCCGGGTCAGCGCCTTTTTGCGCGGCATACGTAAAGGCAGCCCCTTCCGGTCCGTAAAGCGGATTCTGTACATCACAAGCTACTTGTACATCAACCCCCTCTAGTTTTGTACGCACTGGATTCAGGTCAATTGCATCGATCTTTCCCAGGTTTTGCCCGGAAGGGCAAAGTAACTTGCCTTTTGCATCTTTAAAGCTAGCCCCTAATGCGGCAGCCATTCCTGTACCCGCATCGTGCGTAGCGCTGCCCCCAATGCCCAATAGTAGCTTACGGGCACCCATACCTAAGGCATGCTCGATCAGCTGGCCCGTACCGTATGTAGAAGTAAATAATGGGTTTTGTTCCCTAGGAGCCAGTAACGCCAGGCCGGAAGCGGCCGCCATTTCAACAATGGCGGTTCTGGTCGCTTTGGCATAAAAGTAGGAGGCGTTGATGTTCCTTCCCAGTGGGTCCTGTACCTGTAGCGTTACTTCTTTTGCGTTGAGCCGCTGCGCCAAAAGAGCCGCTGTACCTTCCCCTCCGTCTGCCAGGGGCAGACCTATAATGTTACATGGGAGAGAGGCTTCTTTAAGCCCGGAGATAAGCGCATTACATACTTGGGGAGCTGTTGCGGAACCCTTGAATTTGTCCGGAGCTATTAGGAGATCTAAACCCATAAAGCGGTAAACACGGTGATTAGGAGCATAATACTGAAAGAAATGCCTAAACCCAGCAATGACCAGCTTTTAAACATTTTGGGCAAAGGAATTCTTCCCATTCGGCTCACTACCCAAAAGTACGAATCATTGGTATGGGAAACTGCCAATGCACCTGCACCGATGCTTAAGGCCAGTAAACTCAGCGGCACTTGCGAAAGGCCTTCCGAAGGCATTATCCCCAACAGCAGGGAAGCAGTAACGATCATGGCGGAGGTGCTGCTCCCCTGGGCACTTTTTAGGAGGAGGGCAATGAAGTAGGCGGCCCAGCATAAGGCCCAAAAAGAATCCTGTATCGGAACCATTTCCGAGAGCTCAGCCCCTAAGCCGCTGGCCGCGATTACTGATCCAAAAGCTCCGCCCATGGCAGTAATAATAAGGATAGGACCGGCTTGTGCTACGCTTTTGCTGACCCAGGCAGTTTTTTTAGGTTGAGGAAGCCATAGCCGGGCCAGCAATACCCCGCTGGCGATCGCTAGTACCGGGCTTCCCAGTACCAGCCATGGACTTTCTCCAAAGGCAAAACGAACGATACTGCTCAGAGCAATGAGCAGGATAGGGAATAAGAGGGGAAGCAGGGCTCTCCAAAGAGGGATTTGCGGCAATACTTGCTGCTCTACCGGCTCTTTTTCTACTGGAGAAGAGTTGTATAGGCGAGAAAGTAAAAAAAGGCAAAGCAGCAGAACAGGAAACACGAATAACAAGGCTAACCCAAAAAAAGTGTCGAAAGCGGTAATGCCCAATGTACCGGCTATGGCCAGTGGGCCCGGAGTAGGGATAAGGAACGTATGACTCAGGTATAGACCGAAAGCGAGGCTTAACTGCAATAGAACAGGATCTTTACCACTTTGCCGGGCCAGTGCGGGGTTTAGGCGATGCAATACCACAAAAGCGGCATCGCAGAATACCGGAATGCCTACGAGTATCCCGGCCAGGGCTATTCCCCATTGCGGGTTTTTCTTCCCTCCTAAAGCAATAAGCTTCTGCGCTAAAACCTGTATTGCTCCGCTTTGCGCCAATTGCTGGCCAAGCATACATCCCAAAAGTACAAGCAAACCTACCGAAGCCATTAACTGGCCAAAACCCTTTTGCAGGGCAGCCAGGGCTTCCGCAAAGGAGATGCTGCTGCCCAAACCATACAGCAAAGAGGCTAAAAACAAAGCAAGGGCGGGATGCCACTTAAGGCGAACACTGCTCCACATTATAAACAAGATGGAAAGGAGTAAGGTAAACAGTGTTATGAACATCGGGGAATTGTAGAGAAAAGCCGTCTTTTAAAAAAGACGAATCGCGTGCATCAACCCCTTACCGGACTGACGTCCATTCACCACAAGTTTTTGGCCAGAGAGCTCCCTCAAAAAGTTGCCATGATTGGAACCGGTAATTTTTTACGCGCTTTTGTAGGAAGCTTTGTAGAGGAAATGAATGCATCACAAGGCTTTAATGGGGGGATCTGTATGATACAGCCTACACCTAAGGGAAAAGTAGAGGCACTGGCCCGGCAAGGTTTTCTTTATACCGTATTAAGCCGGGGTGCCCGGGGCGATGAGCACATGCAAGTGGTCCGTTCAGTGGTGGGAGGTATTGACCCTTATCGCAATTATGCTTCTTTCCTGGCTTTGGGGGAATTGGAAGAATTGGAATACATCATAAGCAATACTACTGAAGCTGGTTTAAGCCTCGATGAAAAGGATACGGATATGGAGCAGGTGCCGCGTTCTTTTCCGGCCAAGCTCTGCGCTCTGTTGTACAGGCGGTATTGCACACAGGGACAGCGTTCTGCCCATTTAAAGATACTGCCCTGTGAGTTATTGCCCGATAATGGAAAACTGCTGGAAAAGCTCGTAGTACAAGCTGCAGAAAACTATGGCTTAGGTGATGCGTTTACCAGCTGGTTACAGGAGCATGTGCAATTCTACAATACGTTGGTAGATCGCATTGTTCCGGGTTTTCCGGGAGATGAATACGAGGAATTACATAAGAAAATGGGCTATGCAGATAATTTTTTGGTGGCTGCCGAGGCGTTCAGTTTTTGGGCCATCGAAAGCAAGGAGGCTCTTTTTCCTCCTGTGAAAACGGGCCAGCTGGTATATACAGACGACCTATCGTATTACCGCCAACGCAAGGTACAGTTGCTTAACGCAGCACATACGGCCATGGTACCCCTGGCTTTACTGAATGGGTTGGCTACCGTCCAGGCTTTTGTCACACATCCTTCCTGGGGAGAATTTTTCAGGAAACTTGTTTACCAGGAATTATCGGTTGGTTTAAGACCCGAAGATGAAGACCTTTTATGGTATACCCGTTCCGTGATCAAGCGGTTTGAGAATCCCTACGTGCAGCACTATTTTAAGGATATTGCGCTGAATACGACATCGAAGATCCAGGCCAGGCTGGTGCCTGTACTCCTTTCTTTTTATGCGGAATATGGAGAATGGCCCCCGCAACTCTGCCAAAGCCTGGCTGCTTACATGAAACTCTTTCGCGAGTCTGCCCTTATCGAGGTTCCCGCAACTGCTAAAGCGGCTCTGCAAGGAAAAGAAGGACATGCCCTGGTAGAAACGGCCCTGGCGCAAAAAGAGATCTTTGGGAAAGAACTGACGGATCAACCTGGCCTGGCTGCTGCTATTGCTCCTTACATTCGATAAAAGTACGTAGCGTGTTGTGCTTCTTTTGCTATTTATGTTTAGTGCGGCAAACATATTTTATATAAAACGTTTATCAACATAAACAAAATGCAAGAACTGACAGAGTGGAGTTGCAAACGGTTTTTATGCGCTGGACGACATTGAATATGGCAGCGGAAACACCATTCCCCTTTTGGCTTTTCGGTTTCCTGTATTAAAGCGAGATATCCCGCTTCCAGGGAATGAAATCGTCTTGCCCCAATTGCTCGGCTTTAGTGAGGCTTTCGCCTGAGGCCACCTTAAGCATAAGGCGTAACAATTGCTCCCCTACTTCCATAGGGGTGTGTTCACCGCGAATGACCCCTCCGGCATCTATATCGATAATATCAGGCATGTTGTGTGCCAGGGCGGTATTGCTGCTCATTTTAAGTACCGGGCTAAGCGGGTTTCCGGTGGGGGTGCCCAGGCCTGTGGTAAAAACGATAAGGTTGGCACCGGAGGCGGCCAGTGCAGTGGTGCTTTCCACATCATTGCCCGGGGTGCATAATAAGTTCAGCCCGCTTTTTTGTCTTTTTTCAGTATAGTCCAGCACGTCCACAATAGGAGCAGTACCTCCCTTTTTGGCTGCTCCGGCCGATTTCATAGCATCGGTAAGCAGTCCATCCTTAATATTCCCGGGCGAAGGGTTGGCGGCAAAACTGCTTCCTGCTGCCAAAGCTCGTTTTTCATATGCCTGCATAAGCTGGCTAAAACGCTCGGCTGTTTCAATGTTTGTACAACGGTCGATCAATTCCTGTTCGACTCCATTCAGTTCGGGAAACTCCGCCAACAGGCTGCTTCCGCCAAGCGCCACCAGCAGGTCGGAGGCCTCCCCTAAAGCCGGGTTGGCACTGATGCCACTAAAACCATCGCTCCCTCCACATTCCAGCCCCAGGGTAAGTTTACGGATACTGGCTTTTTGCCTCCGCTGCTTGTTGGCTTGCGCCATACCTGCAAAGCTTTCTTTTATCAGGTAATCCATAAACCTTTCCTGGCTGCCAAAAGCTTGTTGCTCTGCCCATACTACCGGCCTGCTGTAGCCTGGTGAAAGGCGCCTGAGCTCTTGCTGCAAAAGCTGCATCTGTGCATTCTGGCAGCCGAGGCTTAAAACGGTAGCCCCTGCCGTATTGGGGTGTACGAGGTAGGCAGCCAGTAGCTTTATGAGCATTTCTGCGTCCTGGCGGGTGCCTCCGCATCCACTATGATGGGTGAGGTATTTGATGCCTTCAACATTTTTAAAAAACCGTTGAGGCTTGCCGGGGCGCTCCCTGAAAAGAGCCTCTGAAGAATTGTTCAGGTACGCTTGTTTCAGGGCACTAAGGTCATACTGCAGCAGGCTATGCCCATAGCCCAGTTGTTCATCAAATATTTTACGTAAGGCTTCTACATTTCGGTTTTCACAGAAAACCAGCGGTATCACCAGCCAATGGTTGCGGGTGCCAAAATTCCCATCTTCCCGCAAATACCCCTTCCAGGTAGCTTCGGAAAAAGGAGATACATCCGGAGCGTACCAGCGGTAAAGAGAAGGACGCACAACGGCCTTTTCCGTGGCGTGTTGTATATGCCGGGAGGCAAGTAAACTTCCGGCCTTTAGCGGAAGGGATAAAGTACCTACTTTTAGGCCGTACATCATTACGGGAGCCCCTTGGGCAAGGTCGTAGAGCGTGAACTTATGTTTTTGCGGAACTCTATCCTGCAAATGCAAATCAAATGCGGGTATACCCATGCCCTGTGGAAGATCCTGAAGGGCCACCGCAACATTGTCATCCGGGTGTATCCGTAAGCTATTTTTCAAAACATCAGGCTTTGAAGTAAGCAGCTAGATGCCGGGCGATGATGGCCATGTTTTCTTCGGGCCGGGCGAGGTTGCGGGGATAGTAATAGTAAATAAGGTGCTCGGGAGCTTTGGCCATTACCTGTGGCAGGCGTTGGTTCATCAATGCATTGTCGCTTACATTCATGTTGTGGTTTTCGATGAGCCAAAGTCCTTTTTTTCCCGCTTCACGGGCTGCTTGTAAAAAGCGTTCACCATTGTGCAGGAGTACTTTCCCGCCTTGCTCAGCTTCACCTGTGTCTTCCGGCCCCCACGGGCGACCGTCGCAGCCAAAATAATCCAGGCCTTTGATCTTGCTGGCAATTTCGATAACCTGCTGTTCCAGGTGCGCATAGCAAAACATATGCGTGCTTACTTTGGGAAAGCTATCCTTAATGTAGGTATTCAAACTACTCCAAAAATCTGCAAAAGCCTGCTGTTGTTCCCTGCGGTCATCCGGGTTTTTTAGTTTGGCCCGGGCCAGGTCGGAATAATCCATCACATCAAAGAGCTTGGGCTCATCCCAAATGACGCCCTTAAAGGCGAAGCGCTTTAACATTTTTGAGGTTTGTGCTTTGAAAAAGGTCAGCGTTTCGGGAGCGTGAATGCTGCAAATGACCCCGTTGGCCCGGTTGTACTGGACTTCCCCGTTTCTCTTCTTCACCCAGTTTTGATGGTGGCGCACAGAAAAATGGCTGGGGACCTTAGGTGAGCCTGCTACAATACCCGCCCAGCGTGAGGGCACGGCATACGTATCCATTCCGAGTTCAGCGGCCGTTCGGATCACAAAATCAATGTTTTCTTCCGCAGCCCAAAAATCTTGTTCCAATACGGCAATGCTAACCGCTTGTGTTCCCTGGCTTGCCATCCACTCCAGGTCTTGCCGTACCTGTTCAGGCACCAGCGTATACATATGCGCCCTGAAGTAATAGGCGTTCAGTAGTTTTCCCTTAATGCGAGTAGGAGGGCCGGATTTAGGACGGGAAGGGCCCGACATCCAAGAGCTAAACCCCAAAGAGGCCGCTCCAAGCCCTAAACGTGTAATGAACTTTCTTCGCTGCATATTTTTTAAAAGGTATGGTTATACACATCACATCCCCTTACATATAAGGCCGATGGTTGCACGTGCACACCATCGGCCTTATGCATTAAAAACCCAATCCTTAATGTTTCAAAAAACTCTGGGTAGCCGCAACTTCATTTTCTGCCTGGACCTTTACAAGATAAAGGCCAGCGGGAAGCCCATTTATTTCAATTTCGTTTAAAACGCCTTGGGCGGCTTTTTGCTCAAATACTACCTGCCCGGTTGGATTAACAATGCTGATCTTCTCCAGGATCACTTCTCCATAACGGGTGTTCTCTATCCGTAAAACAGAGGTAGCCGGGTTGGGATATAGCTCCAGGCCGAGGCTTAAAAAGCTTTCCGGCAAACCAATGGTACTTACAATACCCCCTACCGGCTGGCCACTATCTCCACCTGTGTAGGAGACCGGGCCGCCTGAAGCACTGTAATCATAATTATAGGGCCAGCCCGAACGGTCCCAGGCCGCCCAATTATTGGTACCGTTTATTTCATCGTTATAGGCATCTGTAGGCACCGGGGCGGCTTTTACATACGCAATATCTTCACTAAAGTTGGTGTTTTCCAATCCATTGGCAACGGTATTGGCCATGCCGATGCTGTCCAGGAACTGAACCAGTTCCTTATCGGCCGCAGCGTTATAGGCAGCCTCCACATCGGGCGTCCAGTATACATTGTTGTGGCTGATGATCATATCGGCCGGAACACCTGCATATTCCTCAATTTCAATAATTGCTTCCGTATCTCCCGTGTCTCTTCCATACAACTGGCTATTTTTTAATATGTTGTTGGTGAACACAAGCCTGTTCTTTACTTCACCGATCTGAAAACCGGCCTGGGCACAATTCGCGAACGTATTCTGGTTGATGTGCAATACGTTTACGTCAAATTCACCTCTGATCCAGCGGGAGGTAATGTTGTATACCTGGTTGTTTTCCAACCAGATGGTGTCCTGGTCATTTCTACGGGTATCAATAAAACGGCCATTGTCAGGATCGTTGGGCAGTCCAATGTTTGAAATGTAGCTGTTCGTAACGAACAAACGCACATTTTCCCCGTCTGTTCTGAAGGCACTTTGGCCTGCTTCATCAATTACACAGTCATCGATCATTACCTTCGTATTATCCGGATAGATCCGGAAGATCTGGTCTTCAAAACCACCTACATCAATGGCGTTGGTTACGTGTACCCCTTCCAGGGTTAAATTGCCTCTTACCCGGAAGGCACGGTCTGTACTGCCTCCCGTGCCGGGAGTAGGCTGTAAAAAAGCACGATCTGTATAGCCCGCCTCTGTGCGGATGTGTAAGGGATAGCCTCCGCTGGAGATCTCATTTTCTATGGAGCGGGTGAGTTTATAGATGCCCCCGCTTTCCAATTCATAAATGGTGTTCAGGTCTACCCGGTCACCGGTAGCGGTAGTATCGCCTTCAATGGCGTCATTCAAAGTGCCCACACCTTGTGCTACCGTCACAATGCGTTGTGCCAAAACGGCTGAGCTGCTGCCAAATACCAAGATCAGGGCGATAAACCACTTACTTGCGTTATTGTACTTGTTTTTCATAATTACACTTGCTTTAAATTAAATCTTTATTCTTACGCCCGCATCGGCTGTAAAGCCAAAGAGCTCCCGGTTGGTTTGAAATCGTTGGTCGCCAAAAAAGGCGGTTTCCGCCTGGTTGGTAATGTTATTGAGGTTGAAAAACACGGAGAACCGGTTGTTGATCTTTTGCTTAAGCGATAGGTCCCAACGGGTGGTAGCCCCGGTAAACTGGTCACCTTCGGCCCGGGAGCCAACCGAAAACAGCGACTGCCCCTGGTGGGTGACGCTTATGCGGCCGCTGAAGCCTTTGATCTCATACCCCAATGAGACATTGGCTAAAAAATCCGGTTGGCGGGGAAACCTGCCTTTTCTTTCTCCTTCCACAAATATGGGATCAAAGGGAGGGTCGGGGCTGTTGCCCCTGCGCTCAAAAAAGGGATAAAAAGTTACGGAATTGATCCAGGTAGCATTAGCCCCGAAGGTGATGCCGTTAAGTGGTTTTGGTAGTTTACGCAGGTTTCCCTGTATCTCAACTTCCAGGCCGTTTACAAAACTTGTTCCGTCAGCATTCCGTGGTTCAATGATATCGTACCCCTGGTACTGGCCAAAAGCACCACTATCCGTAGGTAAAATGCGCCCCCTGAAATTGTACACCACGTTGCTTACTTCTTTATAGAAATAGCCAAGGGTAAGCAGGCCCAGGTCGTTATAGAACGAAAGAAAAATATCGTAGTTGTCGGACAGGCTATAGTTTAGGGTAGGGTTGGAGCGCTCGATGATCTGCTGCTCAAAATCTATGCGTACCCAGGGGGCCAGGTCGCTGTAGTTAGGTCGGTTTATGGTTTTGGTATAAGCAAAGCGAATATCCATCCACTTCAAGGGCTGCACTTTTAAGTGAAACATGGGAAACCATTCAGCATACTGACGGTCGGCTATGGTATCTCGGGCATTTTCCAGTGTCCACTCTTCTTCTGTTTTAGTCAGGTCGCCTGTACGGGCCGTGTACCGGGTAGTAGTACTTTCGTAGCGCACGCCTGCTAAGGCATTGATATATTGGGTAAGCTCCAATTCGGCCATTCCGTACCCGGCATAAATGTCTTCTCCCGCCGTATAGCTTTCTATGTCCTGGCGTTGGTCTTTTTTATAAAGGGAAGCGTATTCATTGTAAAAATCCAGGATGCGCTGCTCGTTCAAGGTAGGTAGGTTGCCGTTATTCGCGGCAATTCCCAGGTCAAATTCACCATCCAGGAAAGGCTGGGGTGTATAACCGCCTTCTGTAAAGTTCAACACGCTGATCAATTGGTTATCGGTAAGTATAAAGCGGTCGGGATCGCTCTCGGCCAGGTCTTCGGCATCATTCGGGATCAGGCGCAACCTTTCGATCTGGTTGCTCCGGCTGTTGAGCCTGGCTTTGGCCCCGGTTTTAAAGGTAAGCAGAATGTTTTTGGCCAATTTTACATCCTGTGTGAGGTCAAACCCGGCGTTGTAGTTTACTTCATCCACATTGCGATCATCCAGGTTAGAGTCGTGTAGCTGGGTACGGCCCAGGGTATTTTTAAAGCTATCAGGCACAGCCATCAGGTTATCTGCCGGGGGGTTGCCGTTGGCAGCGGCCAGTTCCCTGAAACGCATGTTGAGATCCAATTCGTTGCGTTGGAAGCTCTGCCCACTGTTGAGGCTCCAGTCCAGCATGGTGTTTTTGGCAAGTTTGTGGTTTCCGGACAAGGTATTGGCGAATAAACGGGTGAAGCGTTTTCTTTGGCGCAGATCGTATTCCTGGTAGTTGCCGTCAATACGGTAACGTCTGCGGTAGCGCAGCTCATCACGGTATAGCTCATTAAAACTGCTGGTAAACGTAATGTCCCCGTTTATCAGTTGATAATCCAGAGCGAGGCTTGCCCCATAGCGATCACGGGTTTCCCGCCTGTCGGATAAGTTGAGGTTGTTTAAGAATACATTGCCTTCTCCCTGGCTATTTTCCCCGGCTACCTCGTAATCTGCGGTAAGCGCATCGCTGCTGCGGTCGGCTCTTTGGAAGTTGGCGGAGAGCACCATGCCGATGCGATCGCGGTAAAAGCGGTTCTCCAGGCTACCGCTGCCCTTAAAAAGGCCAAACCGCTGCTCGTGATCGTTGTATCCCGTTTGTAGCTTCACGTTGCCTTTCCAGTCTTTGGCGGCCTTTTTTAACTTAAAGTTCACTGCTCCCCCGATGGCATCGGCATCCATATCGGGCCGCAGGGCCTTAAACAGTTCAATACCGCCCAATACATCGGGCGAAATCATGCTCAGGTCTACACTGCGGTCGTCTGCATCAGTACCGGGGAGGCGCTGGCCGTTGACCGTTATGGCGCTAAAGCCAGGAGGCAAACCCCGGATCACTACTTTCTGGCCTTCCCCGTTCTCACGCTGTACGCTTACCCCGGAAAGGCGGCCTACGGTTTCGGCTGCATTCTGATCGGGCAGGCTTTCAATTTTGTCTTTGCTTACCACGTTTACAATGGTGTTGCTCCTGATCTGTTGATTGATGGCGGCTTGCTGACCCATCGCCTGCCCGGTTACTTCCACTTCACCCAATACTTCACTGCCCGAGCCCAGGCGAAAGGTTCTTTCCAGTACTGCTCCCCCATTGATGGTAATCTCCTCTTTAAGTGTTTCAAACCCAATGAAACTTATTTCTATTTGGTAAGTGCCCGCAGGGATCTGTGCAATAGTGAATTGACCCACCTGGTCCGTAACCGCACCAAAGGTGGTACTTTTTAACACTACAGCGGCCCCGGGCAAACTCTCACCCGAAGATCCCTCCACAACAGTGCCCCTGATGGTACCTGACTGGGCCAACAACGAGGGATCGAATAAGACAAAACAACTGAGCATGAAAAACCAAAAAGATTTCATATGATTAAAAGACGCCTGTTGTTTCACTAACCCTTAGTTAATCTTCTGTTAAAGGCTTTATAGTTCAGTTACTTTCTCTAAATAAACCGATTGTGCTCTTCCCTTTTCCGAGGAGATCACTTCCACATCTTTAAACAACAACTGTTTAACATAACCGATGGTAATGCTGCTGGAATGCGGACTGAGGTCTATGTCGGCTACCCGGTCGGTATAGCTTTTATTGCCGCGGGGTTTGCTGGCTTTGGAGAAGTCGACAGGGGAGGGGTTAAAAAAAACTATGTTCTGCATGTGTATACGCCCGATGTACTGCTCGGCCTGGCCGCCTATTAAGATCTTGCCATTGCTGTGGATCTCCATATTGCGGAGGCTGATGTTGTCGATATTGCCCATAGGGTATTCAGGGCTTTTCTGGTCGATGTCGATAAATATGGGGTAGCTGTGCTTATGGCGGGTCTTTCCGCTGATGCTGATGTGGCTAAACTGGCAATCGCGGTAGGTGCCCCCTTCCAACATGAATAGGGCAATGCCGTAACGGGTATCTACGATGTTGATGCCCTCGAACCGGCAGTGGCGCACCATGGTTTCCGAGCCCGTACCGAACTTCAGCGCAGCATCATCGCTCTTTAATATACAATCGCTTACCACTACGTTTTCGATGGTGTCCTTATTGGCTTTCAGGCAAATGGCATCATCTCCGGTTTCTATAAGGCATTGACTTATGAAGACATTCCGTGAATCCCTGATGTCAATGCCATCGGTATTTGGGCTGCGGGGGTGGTTTTTTATCGTGATGTGGCGCACGAAGACATTCTCACAAAAATCGAGGGAAAGCACATGGGCCGGAGCGTCTATAAAAGACAACCCTTCGATCTTGAGGTTCTTTCCTTCCCCGAATACCAACCAGGGCTCCGGGCGTTCTTCGGGAGTGAAGTCCTCATCAAAGAAATGCCTGCCCTGCCCGTTGATGGTTCCCATGCCGCTCAACTTTACGTTTTCGCAGGGATGGCAATACAACAAATGTGGATGCTGACGGTCGTAATCTTCGATCCGGCGACTTCCCAGGAGCGTGCTGCCAGGGCCTAGTTCCAGGTGTACATGGCTCTTAAGGAACAAGGTACCACTTAAGTAAGTACCTGCCGGAAGATGAAGCGTGCCACCGCCCTGTTTGTGCAGGCGGTCAATTTCATTTTGCAGAAGCTTTGTACAAAGGGTTTTCCCATCGCTTTTTTGCATTAGGGCAGAAACGAAATTTTCATTTTGCTGTGCTGCCAAAGGATTTGAAAGTACCCATAGGATACCTGAAAGAGCCGGGAAAAAGTGTTTGTGGAACATAATCTTAGTATTTAAAACCCAAAAAAGCCGGGAAGCCACAAGCTTATGCCCGGTAAGAAAGTTACCAGAAGCAAGACCGCGATCATGGCTATGAACAAGGGAATGAGGGGGCGAATGACTTTTTCTATGCCGATGCCCGCTACTCCGCAGCCTACAAAGAGCACGGAGCCTACCGGGGGGGTACACAAACCTATACAGAGATTCATTACCATAATGATCCCAAAGTGAATGGGATCAATACCCAACTCGGTAACCACCGGCAGGAAAATAGGAGTAAAGATGAGCACGGCAGGAGTCATGTCCATAAAAATGCCTACCAGTAGCAAGATCAGGTTTATGATCAGCAGTATAACCAAAGGGCTATTGTTCAAAGACAGCAATGAGCGACTTACTTCTTGCGGAATGTTCTCGAAGCTCATAGTCCAGCTCAGCGCCATTGAAGTGGAAATGAGTAGTGCTACTATAGCCGTGGTATTGGCGCTTCGTAAAAAAATGTTGTACAGGTCTTTTCCTTTTATCTCACGGTAGGCGAAGGACAGCAAGAGGGTGTACAAGACTGCAATGCCCGAGGCTTCGGTAGCGGTAAAAATACCGGCCACAATCCCCCCGATCACCAAAACCAATAAAAAGAGACTGGGTAAGGCGTTTAAAAAGCTGAGAAAACCTGCCTTTAAGGTAAGTCCACCTGTGGCGGTATACCCTTTTCGCCAGGCGAGGTAGCCTCCTACGATCATGAGCGCCAGCCCCATAAGTAAGCCGGGCAGGTAGCCCGCCAGAAAAAGCGCCCCAATGCTTACACCTCCGCTGGCAAGGGAGTAGACGATCAGGATGTTGCTGGGCGGTATAACCAGGCCTGTAGTAGAAGCGGTAACGTTCACGGCTGCGCTATAGCCAGGATCGTAACCTTCTTTTTTCATACGGGGAGCCATAAACCCGCCTATAGCCGAGGCTGCTGCTACAGCGGAACCGGAGATCGCACCGAAAAGCATAGCGGCTATGATGTTGATAAAGGCCAGCCCGCCCGGGAAAAAACCCGTAAACACGCGCGCAAAATCGATGAGGCGCCTGGCAATACCGCCTTTATTCATGATGTTTCCCGCAAGGATAAAAAAGGGAATGGCCAGTAAGGAAAAGCTATCCAGGGCAGTGGCCATACGCTGTGCCGAGGTAGCCGAGGCAGTGGTGAAATCCATATTGGCGATCAGCACCAGAAAGGCGCTGATGCCTACACTATAGGCCACGGGAACACCAATAAGCAAGAGGGTGACGAAGCTGATGAGCAGCAAAAGAATATCGGCACTGTCCATGTAGTCAGCGGTTTATATGATCTTTTTCAATGAGGTTGATGCGCGGATTGAGCATATTGAGCAGGCTGTACACACAGATGAGTAAACCGCTGAGGGGAATAGCCACATACACATATCCGAGGGGTATGCGCAGTGCTGCGGAGGTTTGGCCCAGCCCCAGCGTAAGGCTCACTAATGCGTATCCTCCGTATACCATCACACTTCCGGCAAAAGCCGTAACCAAAAGGTGGATAATGCGTTTGAAAACGACCTGGTTTTTTCGTTGTTGCCGGGTGACCAGGAGGTCTATGGCCAGGTGCAACCGCTGCCCGGTAACGTAAGCGGCTCCCATTAAGCCAAGCCAGATCAATAAAAAGCGCGAAAGCTCATCAGTAAAAGAGCTCGGCGTACCAATGAGGTAGCGGGAAGCAATCTGCCAGAGTACTACCGCAACGAGGGCAGCCAATAGGGCCACTACCAATGTACTCAGGATCTTGTCCAGAAGATGACGCAAAATGAAACGTTTATGCCCTCCTCCTACCTCAGTTGTCATACGCTTCAATTTGTTTTAAGTAATAGTGCATAAGAGAGTCTTTCCGGTACGCTTCAAAGAGGGGTTTCATAACCTCCTTAAAAGGCTGTTTGTCGGGTTCTGAAACCGTTACCCCGGCTTTTTTTACCGCTGCCAAAGCTTCTTCTTCGCTTTCCTGCCAGAGTTTGCGCTGCACACCTATGCTAGACCTAACGGCCTGTGTAAGCCATTTTTTTTCTTGCGCATTGAGCCTTTCCCATGTCTTAAGGCTTATCAGCAAGACATCGGGAACCAGGGTGTGCTCGTCTAAAGCGTAAAAGCGGCAAACTTCGTAATGGCGCGAAAGGTAAAAGCTGGGCGGGTTGTTCTCAGCACCATCTACCACCCCTTGCTGCAAAGCAGTGTATAACTCTCCCCAACTGATGGGGGTGGGGGAACCACCCATGTTGCGGACCATGTTTATGGCGCTTACACTCTCCTGCACGCGTATCTTCAAGCCTTTCAGGTCTTCAGGTGTCTGGATAGGCCGGTCTTTGGTATAAAAACTTCGGCTTCCGGCATCGTAAAAACAAAGCCCCTTGAAGCGTTGAGGTACCGTGGAGCGAAGTAATTCCTGTCCTAATGAGCTGTCATAAACCTGGTGGGCGTGTGTTTTCCCGCTAAAGGCATACGGGATGCTGAACACGGCCATATCCGGCACAAAATTTTCGAGTACAGCAGCGGAGACCTTGGTAATGTCTACGCTTCCCAATTGCAATAGCTCCAGGCATTCGCGCTCCGAGCCCAATTGCTGAGCAGGGTAGATCTTAAGCGTAAAGTTTCCTTCGGAAAGTTGAGCCAACTGCTGGCCCATATGTTCCATCGCCTTGTGTACCGGGTGGGTTATATCCAGTCCATGGGCCAGCTTCAGCTGTTTTTTTTGATTGTGCTGTCCGCACCCGCTTACCATGAATAAGAAGAGCAAAGCCCCGCCCAGCAGTTGATATTTGCGGGTGGCTACACGCATTATAAGGAGCGGATATCTTGGATCAGTTGATAGGCTTTTTTAATGTCTGCTTGTATTCTGCTAAAGTCCCTTTCTTCAATCAATTGCTTATTAATTAGTTTGCTACCCATCCCTACGCACGCTACACCCGCATCAAACCAGGCCTGCAGGTTCTCTTTTTCGGGAGAAACCCCACCGGTAGGCATAATTTCTGTCCAGGGCATGGGGCCTTTTATGGCTTTTACAAAGCCCGGCCCGCCCACCTGGGTGCCCGGGAAAATTTTCACAATTTCAGCGCCAAGCCTATGAGCCCGGTCAATTTCGCTGGGCGTTCCGCACCCGGGCGACCACAGGACTTTGCGTTGGTTGCATACTTCAGCTGTGGCTGCATCTAATATAGGGGATACAATAAAATCAGCACCAAGCTGCATATAAAGGGCCGCTGTAGGTGCATCTATAACAGAGCCCACACCCATAGCCATTCCAGGTAGTTCTTTCCGCGCAAAATCGATCAGGTCGGAAAAGACATGATGCGCTTTATCTCCCCGATTGGTAAATTCAAAAACATGCACACCGGCCTGGTAAGCCGCCTGAAGCACTTTTCGGGTTACGTCAACTTCTGCATGGTAAAACACCGGGACCAGGCCGGTATTCTTTAGTTTTTGAACCGTTTCTATGCGGGTAAATTTTGCCATAGCGTTAACGTGCCACCCGGCCACTGGCATCTCCGGTCATTAATTTCTCTACTTCTTCTACGGTAACCATATTGAAATCTCCCCGAACGGTGTGCTTCAGGCAGCTGGCTGCTACGGCAAACTGTAAAGCTTTTTCATCGCTGTCGGGATACGCGTACAGGCCGTAAATAAGTCCCCCCATAAAGCTATCGCCACCTCCTACACGGTCAACAATATGGGTTATTTGATAGGTAGGGGCTTCAAAAAGCTGCGTGCCGTTATACAGTACGCCACTCCAGCTGTTGTGATTAGCCGAAACAGAGCCCCTTAAGGTAATGACTACCCTTTTAGCGCGTGGAAAGCGTTGCATCAATTGCTGGCACACGCTTTCATAGGCTTTGGCATCCATGGTATCGCCCCGGGTTACGTCTATTCCTTCGGGGTGCATATCGAACACTTTTTCAGCATCTTCCTCGTTTCCGAGGATCAGGTCACAACCGGCGACCAATTCAGGCATAACTTCTTGCGGGCTTTTGCCCCACTTCCATAGTTTTTTGCGGTAATTGAGATCGGTGGAAACCGGTATACTCCTGGCATTGGCGGCTTTGATGGCTTCCGCACAAACTTCAGCGGCTCCCTGTGAGATGGCAGGTGTGATCCCTGTCCAGTGGAACCATCCGGCACCCTCAAAAACCTCGTCCCAGTCTACCATTCCTGCTTTGATCTCGCTTAGAGCAGAATGGGCACGGTCGTATACGACTTTACTTCCGCGCGCCACAGCT
This sequence comes from Owenweeksia sp., assembly GCA_028285465.1. Lineage (GTDB taxonomy): Bacteria > Bacteroidota > Bacteroidia > Flavobacteriales > Schleiferiaceae > JANQPD01. The sequence goes on from JANQPD010000025.1 coordinate 19,357, forward strand.
CCTGTTTCCAGGAAGTAAATGCCTACCCGGTCTCCCCCGCGTATAATACCTGAAGTATCTACCTTCCACTTACGTAAGGTGGCCAGGGCGGCTTCCCCGATGTCGTTTTGCGGCAGCCTGGTTATAAATTTGGCGTGCATCCCGTAATTGGCAAGAGATACCGCTACATTAGCCTCTCCACCACCATACAATGCTTCGTAATGATCGGTTTGTGCAAAGCGAAGGTAGCCCGGTGTGGCCAGGCGTAGCATGATCTCTCCGAAGGTTACCACCGTTTTATGCGCCGTATTTTCTTTCATAGTTATGTAGTGGGTTGCTTTGATTTTTTGATAGTGGTTTCCTCAAAAGCGAAGTAGCTCTTAGCGTTGTGATAGCAGATGTCGCTGACCAGCTTACCCAGCCACTTTTCATCTTTGGGAAGCAGGCCTTTTTCTACATCATTTCCCAGGAGGTTGCACAAGATCCTACGAAAATATTCATGCCTGGGGTAGCTCAAGAAGCTGCGGCTATCCGTTAACATACCTATAAAGGTGGCGAGTAGCCCCATATTGCTGAGCGTGTTGAGTTGTTTCTCCATGCCGTCTTTCTGGTCTAAAAACCACCAGGCACTGCCCCATTGTATTTTTCCTTTTACCCCGGCCTCCTGGAAGTTGCCGGCCATGGTGGCAAAAACCTCATTATCGGCTGGGTTGAGGTTGTATATGATGGTTTTGGCCAATTGGTCTGTGGCTTGCAAACGGTTAAAGAACCTGGCCATTTTACGGGCCTGCGGAAAATCTCCGATGCTGTCATAGCCGGTATCCGGGCCGTTTTGTTCCAGCTTCAGCTGATTGGTATTGCGCAGGGCGCCTAAGTGGAATTGTTGTGTCCACCCGCGTGCATGGTACATCCGCGAAAGCTTGATCAGCACGGCATAGCGAAACACTTCCTTTTCGGTGGGCGTAGGTTTTTTACCCTGCCGCATTTTAATAAAAAGGTTGTTGATCTCTATGTTGCTACACAGCTTGAAGTGCAGATGGGTAAGGCCATGATCAGCAAGCCGACAACCTATTTCATGGAAATAGGTGATGCGGCTTTCGAGGGCGTCCATGAGGCGGTAAAAGCTGCTTATTTCTATGTTGCTTACTTCGGATAGTGCATCCAGGTAAGCATTCCAGGCTTCCAGGTCGTCAACGGCATATGCTTTATCGGGCCTGAAAGTGGGCAGCACCCTTACGTCTTCCTGCCCTGCTTGTTTTTGATGGTGTTGTAAATCATCAAGAGGATCATCTGTGGTGCAAACAAGCTCTACCCGCATTTTTTTAAGAATGCCCCTGGTAGTGAAATCCGGCTGCTGCAAAAGTGATTCCGTTTCGCTGTAAATGCCTGTTGCGCTTTGTTCATCCAATATTCTGCGAATGCCAAAAGGCCGTTTGAGTTCCATGTGCGTCCAATGGTAAAGGGGGTTGCGCATGGTAAAAGGTACGGTTTTGGCCCAGGCGCCAAACTTTTCCCGGTCACTGGCCTGGCCGGTGATGTAGTGTTCATCAATGCCCAAAGCGCGCATGGCTCTCCACTTGTAGTGGTCGCCAGCCAGCCACGCCTGGGTAATGTTCTCAAAAGCACGGTCTTCGGTAATTTCTTTTGGCGATAAATGGCAATGGTAATCTATAATGGGTAGCTTAGTTGCATACTCCTGGTAAAGATGTATGGCCGTATCTGATTCCAATAAAAACGTCTCCTCCAAAAAAGCTTTCATACTTCACTACTTAGTCCATATTCAAGACCCCTTAGCTCGGCTAAACCCTTAAGTCGGCCGATCGCGGAATAGCCCGGATTTGTTTTTTTCTGTAGGTCATCTAGCATCTGGTGGCCGTGATCGGGCCGCATAGGCAGTGCGATTTGACGCTTTTGCATAAGGCCTATCAGGGCTTTCACCAGTTGAGCCATAGAGCTGGACCCCTCCAGGTGGTTGGCTTCATAAAAACTACCGTCTGTTTCCAAATGCACAGAGCGCAGGTGTACAAAATGGATGCGGCTTCCGAAGGCTTCCAGGATTTCCGGCAAATGATTGTCTGCACGGGCACCTAAAGAGCCACTGCAAAAGCACATGCCGTTTGCCTTTGAAGGTACTTCTTCAAACAAGTAGCGGTAGTCTGTGAGGCTACTTACAACGCGCGGCAGACCAAAGAGGGAGAAGGGAGGGTCATCGGGGTGCAGGCACAATACACTGCCACAGGCTTCTGCCACAGGCGTTACTTCTTCTAAAAAGGCCACCAGGTTTTGGCGCAGTTTTTCAGCTGGGGTGTTTTCATAAGCTTTGAGTTGAACGCGAAAGTCGGCTAGTTCCCATTTTTCTTCGCTGCCGGGCAGGCCGGCCAGAATATTTTGCGTAAGCCGTTCTTTTTCTTCGGGACTTAAACGGTAAAAGTATTTGCAGGCGTCCAGGCGCTCCTGTTCGGTTATGCTCCGGTCCTCCATGCCCAGGAGAAATAAAAGAAAAGCGTGGTACGCTTTTTTATCAAACCGTAACGCCTTTGCTCCACTGGGGAGAGAAAAAGCCAGGTCTGTACGCGTCCAATCCAGTACCGGCATAAAATTGTATGTAATGGTATGGATGCCGGCTTCTGCCAGGTTTCTTATGGAAGTTTTGTAATGCTCTATGTACTCTTTGAACCGGCCTTGACGCAATTTCACATCTTCATGCACGGGCAACGATTCTACTACACTCCAACGAAGGCCGCCTTCCGCAATTAGCTTCTGCCGTGCTTTGATCTCATCCAGTGGCCAGATGCTTCCGTTAGGGATGTAGTGCAGCGCGTGTACCAGTTCGCTGGCCCCCGCTTGCTTTACCTCGCCCAGACTTACGGGATCATCAGGACCATACCAACGCCAGGCTTGTTTAAATCTATACATGTATGCCCACATTAAAAACCTCCATAAGCACTAAATCCACCATCTACGGGGACGATGGCCCCGTTCACAAAGGAGGCAGCATCGGAACACAACCAATGCAATGCTCCCAGGAGCTCGTCCGGTTTTCCAAGGCGGGCCATAGGCGTATGATTGATGATGGCCTGCGCTCTTGGGGTAAAACTACCGTCTTCTTTGGTTAGCAGGCTGCGGTTTTGCTCTGTAAGGAAAAAGCCTGGGGCAATGGCATTTACACGTATTCCCGCTCCGAACTTGGCCGCCATTTCACAAGCTAAAAATTTGGTGAAATGATCCAGTCCTGCCTTGGCATTTCCATACCCTAACACCCGGCTTATGGGGCGGGTAGCGGTCATAGAAGAAATATTTACAATAGAACCCTTTTTCTTTTGCAGCATAAGGGGCGCCAGGTAGCGGGTGGTTTTCACGGCAGCGGTTAAGTTGAGTTCCAGCACTTTTTGATAGGCAGTCATATCGAGGTCAAAAAAACTCTCCGTAGGACCAATGGTAGCGCCAGGCATATTTCCGCCGGCCGCATTTACCAGTATATCCAGGGAACCATGTCTTTTCTTTATCTCGGAAGCCAGGCTTTGTAAAGCCTTTTCATGGGTAACGTCACAGGCCACAACCGCAATGTGTTTCTCAACAGCCAGGCTTTCGGGGATTTTTCCACTCCGGTTTACACAAATGACTTCAGCCCCGTTCTCGGCCAGGCTAAGGGCCATAGCACTGCCCAATACACCTGTTCCTCCGGTGATCAGCGCTACTTTGTTTTTTACGCTGTACAGCGCTTCAATAGTCATTCAGGCATGTTTTTAAAGTGTCAAAGGCCTTGGTAGCATCAAACATCCCGGCAGCCTCTTTACGTTGGGGTGTAGCTAGGCACGCACGCATCTCTCGTAACTGTATAACAGATAGCCCCTCCGCGCTAAGTGCCCCGGAAAGCTCTTCCAGGCGAGGGGGAGTGGTTTTTTCCGATATAAATTCGTCTATGAGCGCAGCAGTTTTCATACGTTCCCTTTCAGGGTAAAGACATGACAGCAATAACTTACCCTTAAGCGAGAGGCAGAAAAAAGAAAAGAATTCAGAAAGCAGCAGCTACCAGGCGGAGCTCTTTTAAGGCCTTCGTCATTTGCGTTTCTACCGTTTTTATAGAAATACTCAGCTTTTCGGCAATTTCCTGGTATTTAAGGCCTTCTTCGCGGCTTAACTTGAAGATCAGCTGGCATTTGGGGGGCAGGCTTGAGATGCGTTCTTTTACCTTGGTAAGTTTTATTCTGAGTTGGTAGGTTTGTTCTATATCCGCTCCCTTATCGGCCAGTGCATAGCCTTCTTGCACCTCTGCATTGCTTTGATAACGTTTATTCTTCTTTAGTTGGTCAATGCAGCGGTTACGTGTAATGGCAAAGAGGTAATACTTTACAGAAGAAGTGATGTTGATTCCCTGACGCTTATTCCACACCTTAAAAAAAACATGAGCAACCGTGTCTTCCGCATCGTCCTTATTGCCTATGATCTTATACGCATAGGCACAAAGTGGTGCATAATACCGGTGAAAGAGCTCCTGGAAAGCGGCATGATCGGAATGGGTGGAAACTTCCAGGAACAACTGTTCATCTTGCTTCATAGAGAGGAGATTTTTGGCTTTATTCCGGTTGAAATTAAAGCACTACCCCCTCATTTTTAAGCTTTTGTTAAGAAAAATCAACGGGAACGTTCCCGGGAACGTTCCCGGGAATTTTGTTTCTTTGCCTTCTTTCCGTCAACCGGAAAAAATGATCTTTTTTCAACGGCTTAAGTATGCTGTTTTAAAGAAAGACTACTTCGGATATAACCGCCTTTAACTGAAATGAAGCACACTACCATAAAGGATATTGCCCGTGAAATGGGCATCTCTAAATCAACGGTATCGAGGGCCTTGCGCGACCACTACGACATTAACCCCGAAACCCGCGAGGCTGTGCTGGCTATGGCCAAAAAGATGAACTATAGTACCAGTGCCCAGGCGATCGCCTTTCAGCACAAGCAAACCAATATGATTGCAGTGGTGGTCCCAGAGATAGATAATCCTTTCTTTTCCAATTGCATCAACGGGGTAGACCATGCTTCTGCCGGCACGGATTACCACATCATCATTAATCAAACCAGGAACGATGCCCGGGTAGAGGCAAAGATCATTGACCGCCTCATCTCTATGCGGGTAGACGGGATCATCATTTCGCTGGCCCTGGATACCCAACGCCTGGATCACTTGAAAAAGATACAGGCCCTGGAAATGCCTTTGGTGCTTTTTGACCGGATCAGTGATCGCCTGGACTGCTATAAGATCTATAACGATGATTTTGACGGGGCTTACCGAGCCACCCGGCATTTGATCGACAAAGGCTACAAGAACATTGTACATCTGGCCGGTGCACAGAACCTCTTCATTTCACGTGAGCGGCTTGCCGGGTATGAAAAAGCTCTTTTGGATGCCGGGCGGAGGCCCCTAAAGGAGAATGTGATAGAAACCAACTTCAAAAAAGAGGAGGCGGAGGCATTGACAAGCGCGTTGTTGCAACATGCGAACAGGCCCGATGCGCTCTTTGCGGTTAGTGACCATGTAGCTTTAGGCGCCATTATGGCCGCCCGCAAACTAAACCTGCGGGTTCCGGAAGATATTGCTATTGTGGGCTTCAGTGACCTGCCTTATGCAGAAATGCTGAACCCGGCCCTGACTACGGTAAAGCAACCCTCTTTTGATATGGGTAAACTCGCCTTTGATATGATTATGGAGCAAATACAACGGGGCACACAGGGAGAAACCCGTTCGGAATGCCTTAAAACAGAACTGATAGAGCGGGGCACTGCCTAATATTAATTAAATTCGCGCCAATTATAAATTTAACATAATAATGAAGAAGCTCTTTTCATTTGCACTGGCTTTTTGCTTAGTGCTTCCCACTTTTGCCAACGAAGGCATGTGGTTGCCTCTTTTGCTAAACCGCAATTATGCGGATATGCAGAAGTACGGCTTGCAACTTACTCCCGAACAGCTTTATTCTGTGAATAACTCTAGCTTAAAAGACGCCATTGTTTCTTTTGGCGGTTTTTGTACCGGTGAGGTGATATCTTCCAATGGCCTGATCCTTACAAACCACCATTGTGGCTATGGCGCTATTCAAAGCCACTCCACGGTAGAAGACAATATTTTGGAAAAGGGCTTTTTTGCAAAAAGCTATGCCGAAGAAAAGCCCAACCCTGATCTTTTTGTACGCTTTTTGGTGCGTATGGAAGACGTTACAGGCAAAGTACTTGCCAGCCTTAGCGATACCATGAGCGAAACTGAGCGTCAACGCCAGGTATCGGTTATAGGCAAGCAAATCGCAGATGAGGCTACCAAAGACACGGAGTACGATGCCAATGTACGTAGCTTTTACCATGGCAACGAGTTTTACCTCTTTGTGTATGAGACGTACCGCGATGTGCGCCTGGTGGGTGCTCCACCCGAAAGTGTAGGCAAATTTGGCGGAGATACAGACAACTGGATGTGGCCCCGTCATACCGGTGATTTCTCCATGTTCCGCGTATATACTTCTCCCGATGGAAAACCAGCGGCCTATGCCGAGGAAAACATCCCGATGAAACCCAAGCATCATCTGCCCGTATCCTTAAACGGAGTGCAGGAAGGCGATTTTACCATGGTATGGGGCTATCCCGGAAGCACAGATCGTTACCTGAGCAGTTTTGGTGTAAAACAGGCCATTAACCTGTATAACCCAACGGTGGTGGAGATCCGCGACCTTAAACTTAAGGTAATGAAAACCTATATGGATAAAGACCCGGCTACGCGCATTGCCTATGCCTCCAAGTACGCACAGGTAGCGAACTACTGGAAGTATTACATCGGGCAAACCGAGCAACTGAAGAACAACAATGTATATGCGAAAAAGCTGGTAATCGAGGAAGATTTCCGGGACTGGGTAAACCGCGAACCGGCCCGTAAAAAGAAATACAGCAGTGCACTTACTATGCTGGAAGAAGCCTATAAAGCCAATGACCCCTATGTGAAGGGAAAAGTATACGTGTTGGAAGCAGGTCTTTTGGGTTCCGACATCGCGCTTTTTGGCTATCGTTTTAACCGCGGTGTAGAAAGTTACAAAGCCACCGAAGCGGCTATGAAGAAAGCCGTAAAAGAAGCCGCTAAGGAAGAAAAGGAGTCTGTAAAAGGGGAGTATGAAGCCAAGCTGGCCAAAATTAAAGCCGGCCTGGAGGCAAGCATACAGGAGCATTTCAAAGATTACAATGCCGACCTCGACCGGGATATGCTGGCCAACACCCTGCAGCTGTATTACAACAACATTCCCGCAGCGCAGCACCCGGAGTTCTTTGAAGAGGTAGAGGATGATTTTGACGGTGACTTCTACCGCTTTGCAGCCGAAGTATTTGAAGAATCTGAATTTTCAAACCAGGAAGACGCTATGGAGGCGCTCGAAGACATGAAGCTTAAGAAGGTAAGAAAAGACTGGGCGGTGCGCATGGGCAATGAACTCATTGCCGTTTATCGCTCAGGTGGCACTACCGATGAAGCTGCGCTGGCTGTCCTGGATGCGGCAGAAGATAAGCAGGAGAAAGGGTATCGCCTCTTCACGGCAGGCTTGCGTGAAATGAACCCGGACAAAAACTATGCGCCCGATGCCAACAGTACCATGCGCATGACCTACGGTACGGTAGGGAGCTACTACCCCCGTGATGCGGTTTTTTATGCCCATTCTACCACGGCAAAGGGAATAGAGGAGAAGGCCGATCCCAATGACTTTGAATTCAATGCCCCGGATAAATTACTGAAGCTTATTGCCAATAAGAATTTCGGGCAATATGCCAATGCCGAGGGCGAACTGCCGGTTTGCTTCATCCACAATACCGATATTACGGGAGGCAATTCCGGTAGCCCGGTAATCAATGGAAAAGGTGAGTTGATCGGTTGTGCTTTTGATGGAAACTGGGAGGCCATGAGCGGGGATATTTTCTTTGAAAAAGATTTGCAGCGTACCATATCCGTTGATGTGCGCTATATCCTTTTCATTGTAGACAAATACGCGGGCGCCAAAAACATCATCAACGAGCTTACCCTCGTTAAGGGCGGAGATCAAGACAATAGGAAGGCCATGGACCCCGTTAAAGCTGTAGAACCAAGTGTAGAAGCACTAAATAACTAAAATCAGTTTCGATATTGAAAAAGCTGCTTGGGTCATGTGACGCGGGCAGCTTTTGTCTTTTTTCAGCTTTTGTAGATGCCCGGGACCCTGTTTTATCACATTTTCATTTTCTCCTTTGCGGGTATTATGGCCAAAGCACCAGCCGGCACATTGCCCGTACCGGGTATGCACAATACATACCTGGATAAGACGGAAGTAACAAACGCACAATGGCGTGCATACAGAGCCTATGTAAAGGAGCATCCCGAAGAGTTTGAGGAGGGCGCCTATCGTAAAACCCTTCCTGACCTGGAGCTCTGGCATCAGGCCTACCCCGCAGATTTTGAGCGCCCAAGCCGTTACGACACTTACCCGGTTGTGGGGATAAGCTATCCCCAGGTAGTAAATTTTTGCGCCTGGCGCAGCACTTATATTTCCGCAAAGAGAAAAAAACAGATCGTATATACATTGCCCACCGTATTGGAGTTTGGCCGGGCAGCGAAAAATGCCCCGGTTATGGCCTCAGGCCTTTACGCTACAAGTGTGGATATGCCTTCTTTTATAGGGCTTTGCGACAATGCCACGGAAATGACGAGCCTGGAAGGCCTGGCTATGGCCGGCTATAAAGGAACATGCATGGATACAGTGTATTTTTTTAAAGCACAGGCCGACCTGGGGTTCAGGTGTAAAGCGTATTTTAGGTAATGCGGGGAGCTTTAGAGGTTTCCCGGCAGGGAGAAAGGTTGATGTTGCTCCCTGAAAAAGCCTTGTTCTGGCCCGGGAAAAAAGCTTTGCTTATCGCGGATACGCACTTTGGGAAGATCACCCATTTTCGGAAGGCCGGAATTGCGGTACCGGGTACGGCAGCTTTTGAAAATCTACGCAGGTTCAGGGGATTGCTCGAAAGCTATATGCCGGAAAAGGTGTACTTTCTGGGTGACCTTTTTCATTCGGAGTTAAACACCGAATGGTTTGGGCTAAAAAGCATACTGAATGCTTTTCCCCGAACCGCTTTTTATTTGATACAGGGCAACCACGACATTCTCCATCCGCATAGCTACGAGAACCTGAACTTCATTTTGCATACAGAACCGCTTAAGGAAGGGCCACTGTTGTTTTCGCACGAGCCGTTACCAGATACCCCTTCCGGGGAATTGAATGTTTGTGGACATATTCATCCGGGGGTGCGCCTCTTCGGGGCTGCAAAGCAAAGCATGCGTCTTCCTTGTTTCTTTTTCAAGCAAAATCAACTCATTATGCCTGCCTTTGGAGAGTTTACCGGGTTATACCTGATGAAACCGGTACCTGGGGAGGAGGTATATGTGTGCACCGGTCAGGAAGTGTGGAAGGCAGGTTAGGTATGCTTGTGCAAGACGGCTTCTATTTGCCCCAGGTAGGCCTTGCCGAATAAACAGAGATGTACCAAAAGAGGGTAGAGGTTGTGCAAGGCCACCCGCTCTGAAAAACCATTCTCCAGGGGGAAAAAACGGTGGTATTGGCGGAAAACTTCGGTTTTGAATCCGCCAAAAAGCTGCATCATACTCAAATCCATTTCACGATGGCCATAATATACTGCTGGGTCATAAAGGGCCGGTCCGTTATGTGTTTGCAGGGTGTTTCCCTTCCATAGATCCCCGTGAAGCAATGCCGGGGGTTCCGGCGGTATCAAGTTGTCCCACTTGCCTAAAATGCGCTCCATAGTTTTTGCCGTTTTCAGGGGAAGCAGGCCTTTGTCTACCCCTGACCGGCAGAGCGGGAGTAAACGCTGCTCGGCAAAAAAAGCCGCCCAGTTTTCATGGGGCGTATTGCTTTGGGGCAAAGAACCTATGTAGTTGTCGTGGTCCAGTCCGAAGCTTTTTTGCGATTGCCGGTGTAAGCCCGCCAGTTTTTCCGCAAAGACACCTGGGTCTATTTGTCCTTCCGGCTTAAGGTAGGTGAGCAGCAGGTACTGCCCGGAGTTTGTCTCCACCTGCTCCAGTGGCTCCGGTACTACAAACCCACTCCCGCTGCGTAACAGGGAGAGGCCTTGCTTTTCCGTTCTGAAGAGACCCGGAAGCCCCTCTTCATTAGATTTCAGGAAGAAAGTACCCTTCGGGCTTTCCAGTAAAAAGCTTTCGTTTATGTCGCCCCCCTGCAGGGGCGTAAGCCTTAACGAATGTACCGCTACGCCTTCGAAGAATGTACTCTGCTTAAGAAGAGATGTCAAATACTCTGGAACGCTCATCGTTTTCATCAAGGTATTTGCGTAAGCCTTGCCATTTTACAATGCCCTGCTTCAGCACATCTGCTTTTATCGGTTTGCTTATGAAGTCGTTCATGCCCGTTTCAAAGCACTTTTTCCGGTCTGCACTGCTGGCATTGGCGGTTACTGCTATGATGATCGGCCTGGTCCTTACATCTTCAATGATCCTTCGCGTGGCTTCAAAGCCATCCATTTCAGGCATTTGAAGGTCCATTAAAATAATGTTATAGTTCTTTTCCAGGGCTTTGTGCCAGGCCACTTTCCCATTTTCAGCTACGTCTATATCCAGGCCAAAGGTCTTCATCATCATCACCAGCAGCTTCTGGTTTACCGGGTTGTCCTCTGCGTACAGGACTTTAAGATCCTTGTCTATTTCCTGGCTAACGGCAGGCACAAACGACTCATCCCGTAAGGTAACTTTGGGCAGTTCAAGCTGTAAAAGCACCCTGGCCTTTGTACCTTTCCCTTTTTCACTTTCAATTTCAAGAGAGCCATTCATATGCTTAACGAGGTCTTTCACAACCGAAAGCCCGAGTCCTGTACCTCCGTACTTACGGGTATTGCCGGTTTGTTCCTGTGAGAAGGCCTTGGTAAGGCTTTTCAACTTCGAAGGGGCGATGCCAATGCCCGTATCGGTAACGGTAAAGTGCAGTTCTATGTGCTCTTCGGTGGCATTGTGCAGTTGGCCATTTATAGTCACCTTCCCCTTCTCTGTAAACTTGAAAGCGTTGCCCACCAGGTTCATAAAGATCTGCTTGATGCGTGTGGCATCACCAATGAGCCTGTCGGGAATCTCGGGGTCAATGTTTATTTCCATATCGATGGGCTTGTTCTGACGCTCTTTTAACGCCAGGTTTACAGCCCCTCGGAGACACTCTTCCACACTAAGCGGCTTCTTTTCCAGTCTTACTTTGCCCGCCTCGATCTCAGAGATGCTCAGGATGTCGAGAATAATGGCGAGCAGCGATTCCCCGTTTTTTTGGATCGTGCTTACCTTTTCTTTTTGTGTGGCTGAAAGCTCCGTTTTAGACAAAAACTCAGACATCCCCAGAATGGCATTCATGGGGGTGCGCAGTTCGTGGCTCATGGTATTCAGGAACTCTGCCCGCGATTTTGAAGCTACAGCCGCTGCAGAATTGCTCTCCCGTAAGTTTCGCCCGAAACGGATGATCAAGGCGATGGCCTGGGTAAAGATGAATACGATGTATCCGATAAAGTGTATCCAGATATACTCCTGCATCAATTTCAGATGCACCCCAATTTTCATAAGTGCAACAATGGCCAGAACTATAGCACCGCTTAAGGTAAACCAGCTCATCTTATGCGTGAAGTTCATACTGAGCAAAGCCATAATGGAAACGTATACCACGGCGGCAATTAGGAAGATCAGATAATAGTCTATGAATGCCGAAAAAGTAGTAGTGGGCAGGAACAAACTCAAAACGGCCAGGGTACTGATGGCGGCATTGATATGAAAAAAAACCGTGGGAATTTTAGTGGTGATCAGGTTCCGGATAAAATAACCATAGAACAAAACACTGAGATACAAACTGGCGTATTCCAGCCGCAGGGCAGTGTTCCAGGAAAGCGAAGTGATAGCCGAGTGAATAACGTATTCATCCGTACCCAAAGCCCGGTACGCATAACTCATGCAAAACAAAAAGAAAAACAATCCACTGTAGTCTGTGCGGTTAAACCAGAAAAGGCCAAAGGCCAGTGCTCCGGCTATGAGCAGGCAGCCCGCCAGGAAAAAGCTGGCCCCGATCCCAAAATTCCTGCGTAGGTTTACCTGACCGGACTCACCCAGCAAAAGTGGTTTATATGCGCCTCCTTTGTGGTGATGGAAATTGCTTACCAGAACAATGAGCTCGTTTTCCCCCGGTTTCAACTCAAGTACCCGTGAAGTAGGGCGCCATCCGGGCACAGAAGTTTCCTTGATTTCACCTACATTTCCATTGCTTTCTACTCCCATGCCATTTACGTACAGCTCGTAGTTAGAATAGAACAAGGGGATGTAAAGGGCGAGTTGAGGTGTGTTCTCATCTATCTTGAGCACAAGCCTGTACGTGGCAAAGCCCGTCTGAGGGTCGAGCCAGGAAGCTGGCTTCTCAAACGCAGACCAGCCGTCCAGGAATTTGGTGTAAACAGGTTTTTCCGAAACCCGTCCAAGTTTAAAATCCTCCGGGAAGTAAAGCTTTTTCCAATAAAACTCCCACTCTCCTTCCATTTGAATGATCCCATGAGAGAAGTCATAGCTGCGCACATCTATCTCTCCCCTGAACACTTTGGGTTGGGCCTGCAGTAGAAAACCTGCAATGAAAAAGAGAGTAGTATGTAAGAAGCGCAGTTTCATGGACGGTAACTCGAATTAGTCGCAATTTTCAATCCAAAAAGGGTATGTGTCTGAAAAATAGGCTGCTAATTAATACTATTTAATAATCGCTTTCCCAAATGTGGAAAAAAAAATTGGCTTAAGGGAATGATTTGTCTACGAAAAGCCCCTTTCAAGTGGCATTAAGGGCAGATTTTTAACAACTCTTTAACGAGCCTTTGCCAATATGCAAAGCAATTTTGCGTAAACAATATGGCAAGTTTTACCTTGCTGGTTTATTGCTACAACCAAGAATAAAACCGCAACCTTGTTATGGAAGTTACAAGTACAGGCTCCGATATACGGGCTCTAAATGAAAAGGTAGAAAAAGAAAGTGCATTTATTGATTTGCTGATGATGGAGATCAACAAATCAATAGTAGGTCAGAAAAAAATGCTGGAACGCCTGCTCATAGGGCTTTTGGGAAATGGACATATCTTATTGGAAGGCGTGCCCGGTTTGGCTAAGACATTGGCTATAAACTCCCTGGCTAAAGCTATTGACGCAGATTTCAGCCGCATCCAGTTTACTCCTGACCTGCTGCCTTCGGATGTGGTAGGTACACAGATATACAACATTCAAAAAAACGAATACGCCATAAAGCGCGGCCCGATCTTCTCCAATTTTGTGTTGGCTGATGAGATCAACCGGGCCCCGGCAAAAGTGCAGAGTGCCCTGCTGGAAGCCATGCAGGAGCGGCAAGTAACCATAGGAGGGGAAACCTTTGCTTTGCCGCGCCCCTTTTTGGTAATGGCTACGCAGAACCCGGTGGAACAGGAAGGTACCTACCCCTTAGCTGAAGCACAAAGTGACCGCTTCATGCTGAAAACGGTGATCACTTACCCGAAAATGGAGGAAGAGCGGTTGATCATGCAGCAGAACCTGGCGGGGGAGAAAAATGAAATTCGTCCCGTGGTAACCCCAGACACCGTTTTAAAGGCGCGCGGAGTGGTACAGGAGGTATACATGGACGAGAAAATTGAAAAATACATCCTGGATATCATTTTTGCCACGCGTAAACCGGAAGATTACAGGATGCCTTCCCTAAAGCCTTTGGTAAGTTTTGGCGCCTCTCCAAGAGGCAGCATCAACCTTGCCGGAGCGGCAAAGGTGCACGCCTTTATTAAGCGCAGGGGGTATGTAGTGCCCGAAGATGTACGCGCTGTGGCGGAGGATGTATTGCGTCACCGTATAGGAATTACCTACGAGGCTGAGGCTGAGAACGTAAGCAGCGAAGACATTGTAGCCCAGATCTTAGATCATGTAGAAGTACCATAATCAATGTGCCGCCTTAGAACGAGCCGATTTTGTAACCCGCAAACGCTGGCTTTGCCCGTTGAATTATGAATACCCAGGAACTTCTCAAAAAAGTACGCAGGATTGAAATAAAAACCCGCAGGTTGAGCAACCACCTGTTTAGCGGGGAGTACCACAGTTCTTTTAAAGGGCGTGGTATGGCTTTTAGCGAAGTACGTAAGTACGCTTATGGCGATGATATCCGCGCTATAGATTGGAACGTGACGGCACGCCTCAACGAACCGTATGTAAAGGTGTTTGAAGAGGAACGCGAGCTTACCCTCATGCTTTTGGTAGACGTAAGCGGCTCGGGCGCCTTTGGGAGCCGGGTGCAGCAAAAGCGGGAAATGATCACCGAGATTTGCGCGACCCTGGCTTTTTCCGCTATACAGAATAATGATAAAGTAGGCATGATCATGTTTTCGGACGAGGTGGAGCTTTTCATCCCCCCGAAAAAAGGAAAAACGCACACCTTGCGCATTATCCGCGAATTGATCGAATTTGAGCCAAAAAGCAGCAAAACAGACTTGAGCAAGGCCATGCGCTACTTTGCCAGCATTCAAAAAAAGCGGGCCATCGCCTTTGTGTTAAGCGATTTCATGGATCACGATTATAAAGACACGCTCAAGATCATGGCACAGCGGCATGATGTAACCGGTATTCGCATCTTTGACCCGCGTGAAAGGGAACTGCCCAATTTGGGGCTCTTGCCTATGTTCGACCTGGAAAGCAAACGCCTACGCTGGGTAAATACCTCTTCTAAGGCATTGCGGGAGGAACAAAAAAGGCATTTCAGCAAAGCAGAGAGTTACTTCAACAACAGCTTTTTACGAAGTGGAGCAGGACAGCTTTCCATCCGTATCGATGAATCTTACCCCAGGAAACTATTGGGGTATTTCAAACAAAAATCTGCCCGATGAAAGCACTCCTCTCCATATGGGCGGCCCTTTGCTTTTTTGCCGGACAGGCCCAGCTAAACTTAACGGCTACTGCCGATACCAATAAGATCCTGATCGGTGAACAATTTGATGTACGCCTGACCGCAACAGTTCCCGAAGGGACTTCTTTTACCTGGCCCTTGCCCGATAGCCTGGTGGGCCTGGAAGTGATCCGTGCCACTAAAGTAGACACAGCTTTAAAGGGCGATCTTTGGGAACTTACGCAAACCCTTACCCTTTCCGCTTTTGATAGTGGGTATTTTGCGTTTCCACCCCAGCCGCTGTCGGTAGGTGAAAAAGTCTATTATTCCGAGGCCATACCGGTAGCCGTATTCCTGCCGGAGCTGAGTGAAGACCAGGAATTCTTTGATATAAAAGACCCTTTGGGCGTTCCCTGGAACTGGTGGTTTATTGCACTTTTGGTGGCCGGTCTCCTGGTACTTATTGCCGGAGGCATTTGGGGCTACCGTTATTTTCAAAAACACAAAAACCCGGTATATACTCCTCCTGAAAAGGCCATACCCCCTTATGAGTGGGCCATCGGGGAATTAAAGAAGATCGAGAACAAGCAGCTTTGGCAAAAGGGAAAATTAAAAGCGTACTATTCTGCTGTAACCGATGTGCTGCGGCAGTATATGGAACGTGCCCTGGCATTGAATGCCATGGAAAGTACAGCCCATGAGATTGGCCTTAAACTCGAACACCTGGTGTTGAGCAATGCACTGCAACAAAAGGTAAAAGAAGCCTTGCATACCAGTGAGATGGTGAAATTTGCCAAGGAGCATCCTGTACCTGCGGTGCATGAACAAACACTGGAAACGGCGTACGCCTTTCTGGAGGCTACAAAACCAAAGGAGGAGGTACCGGCATGACCTATACTTTCGAACATCCGGAGTGGTTTTGGGCCTTGTTGCTCATACCCGTGTTGGTTGGCTGGCTATGGTACAAACACGGGCAATTGCGCCCCGAATTGTATTTTCCAGGAGCGGAACGCCTGGCCGGAAGCAGCAATAATTGGCTGGCCCGTCTGACATGGCTGCCTGCCCTTTTACGGATTTCTACTTTTGTATTGTTAATAGTGGCGCTAGCCCGCCCGCGTACCAGTGAAGAGTCTACCCGCACTAAAGCCACCGAAGGGATCGACATTATGATGGCCGTAGATGTATCTACCAGTATGCTTGCCCGCGATCTCCGGCCCAATCGCCTGGCAGCAACCAAAGAAGTAGCCGCCGAATTTGTACAGAAGCAACCCAACGACCGTATCGGGCTGGTGGTATATGCCGGGGAAAGCTACACCCAAACCCCGCTTACCAGCGACCATAAAATATTACTCAATGCCCTTAAAGACCTTGATTTCGGCTTGATCAAAGACGGTACGGCCATTGGCATGGGCCTCGCTACCTCCGTAAATCGTCTGAAAGACAGTAAGGCAAAAAGCAAAGTGATCATTCTGCTTACGGATGGAGAGAACAACAGCGGGGAAATAGACCCGGTGACGGCCGCCAACCTGGCCACCCAGTTCAACATTCGCTGTTATACCATTGGCGTAGGTACCAAGGGAAACGCCATGAGTCCCATTGGCTACGATTTTTCAGGGCGCTTGCGTTATGGTATGCAACCGGTTACCATAGATGAGGCCTTGCTCCAGGAAATCGCCCAAATTACGGGGGGCAAGTATTTCAGAGCTACGGATAACCAAAAACTGGAGCAGATCTATGAAGAGATCGGGCAATTGGAAACCACCAAATTGCAGGAGCTTAAGTTTTACACCTACGATGAAAAATTTACGGCCTTTGCCTTGTGGGCATTAGGTTTGTTTATGCTGGAACTTTTATTGCGTTTCACCCTCTTTAAAAGTTTTATCTGATGTACGAACTGGACCACCCCTATTATTTCTACCTGCTTCTGCTTATCCCGTTGGTGTTGTTGCTTTTTGCGGGGTATCGTCTATGGCAAAAACGCGTGCGCCGATACTTTGGAGAAGCGCCTTTGTTAGATAAAATGGCACCCGAACGCAGCAAAAGCAAACCCATACTTAAGCTGCTTTTGTGGGTGCTGATCATCTTTTTCCTGAGCGTAGGCCTGGTAAACCCAAGGGTAGGCAGCCGTCTTGAAAATGTAAAACGAGAAGGTATAGACCTCGTGTTTGCCCTTGATGTAAGCAAAAGCATGTTGGTAGAAGATGTACGGCCAAACCGCCTGGAAAAAGCCAAGCTCATTATGAGCCGTACATTGGATGAGTTGGTAGGCGACCGGGTGGGGATGATCATTTATGCAGGGCAGGCTTACCCTCAATTGCCCATCACTACCGATTACGGGGCCGCCCGGCTGTTTTTAAAAACGGTAGACACAGAGATCATCCCCTCACAGGGAACAGCCATCTCCGAAGCCATAGAATTGGCCACAAAGTACTTTGATGATGAACAGCAAAAGAACCGCCTCCTGGTTATTCTTACCGATGGCGAAGACCATGAGCAGGGCTATGAAGAGGCGGCAAAAGAAGCCCTGGCCCAGGGCATTCAGATCATCACCATTGGCGTAGGCACGGAAAAAGGAGGGCCTGTGCCAGATGTGCGCCAGGGCAGGCGCATTGGCTATAAGCGGAACAGGGAAAACGAAGTGGTAGTAAGCCAGCTACAACCGGAGCTCTTATTGAAAGTGGCCCGCCTAACCAACGGAAAATACGTGCACGGCACCAGTGTAAGAGGTACCGTAGAAGGTTTGATGAGTGAGATTGAGAAAATGGAAAAGCAAGAATTTGAAAGCCAGGTTTTTGCCGATTACGAAGACCAGTTCCAGTGGTTCCTGGGCATTGCCTTATTACTATTACTTGCAGACGTATTCATTTTAGAGCGTAAAACGCAATGGTTTAAGAAATTAGGTCTCTTTAAGGAAGAAGAAAATGAAAAGTAAACTGCTTTATGGTTTGCTCCTGCTCCACCTAGGCCTTTGGGGGCAAAACTACAACAGCCATACCCGGAAGGGGAACGAGTTGTACCAGCAAGAAAAATACGATGAGGCCGAGGTGGCCTACCGCATGGCTCTTCAACAAAACGAAGAAGGAGTAGAAGCGGTGTATAACCTGGGCAATGCCCTCTACAAGCAAGGCCGTGTAGACGAAGCCAGGGAAGCGTACGAAAAAGCGTTGCGCCTGGCAGAAGACGCCTCCATCAAAGCAAAGACCTACCACAACCTGGGTAATACCAGTTTGGAAAAAAAGGATTTTGGAAAGGCCGTGGAACAGTATAAAGAAGCCCTGAAAATAAACCCCAAGGACAACGAAACGCGGGTAAACCTGGCAAAGGCCATCCAGCGTCAGCAACAGCAGCAACAAAAAAAGCAGCAGGACGAGAACAAGGAGGATAAAGAAAAACAAGAGCAGCAAGACAAAAAAGAGCAGGAACAGGATAAGGGCGACCAGCAGAAAGAGCAACAAGAGCAGTCCGGGGATAAAGAGAAGGAAAACCAAAAACAGGATCAGCAGCAAAAAGAAAAAGAGGGGGAACCGAAAGAAGGAGAACAAAAACAACCCAAAAAGGGAGAAATGAGCAAGGAAGAGGCAAAGCGCTTGTTAGAAGCTTTGGCCAGGGCGGAGCAGGATGTGCAAAAGAAATTGAAAGAGAAAAAAGTGAAAGGAACACCCGTAAAAACTGAAAAAGACTGGTGATGAAAAAGCGCTGGAGCACTTTTGTTCTTCCTATTCTCTGGCTGCTCAGCTTTTCCCTGAGCGGACAGATAAGTTTTACGGCTAAAGCCAACAAATATGTAGTAGGGGAGAACGAAAGGTTTACGGTAGAATTTAAGCTGAATGAGCGGGGGAGCAACTTTAACCCACCCGACTTTACGCACTTTGTGGTACTCAGTGGCCCTAACCCCAGCCAGGTATCGAGTTTTGACAGCCGCAGGGGCCGGAGTTTCTCCCTGGCGTATAGCTACTATCTAAGACCCCGGAAAAAAGGAACGTTTACCATAGGAAGCGCCAGCATAAAAGCCGGGGGCCGCACCTATAAAACCGAACCTTTAAAAATAGAGGTAGTGGAACAGGCCGCCCAGCCTGCAAATCCCAACGACCCACGCGCCCTTGCAGAAGCCAATGCCTTTTTTAAAGTACAAACCAACAAAACAACGGTATACCGGGGAGAACCCCTGGTTGCCAATTACAAGATCTACTTCAACACACAAGTAGGCAATCCCCAGGTAATGGAAGAGCCTGATTTTACGGGCTTTTACAAAGAAACCGTGGAACTTAAGAATATAGAAACCCGTAATGAGCGCTTTGGCAACCGCCGTTACCAGGCGGGTGTAGTCCGCCAGATAATCCTTATTCCTCAAAAAACAGGTGCGCTTTCTCCGGGTGAAGTGAAAATGCGTATTCCTACCATAGTGGAAACAAACAGGCGCGACTTTTTTGGTTTTCGGAGCCGGCAGCAGGTAGACCAGGAACAGGTAGAACGCTTTCCGCGAATAACGGTAAAACCACTGCCCGAAACAGGCAGGCCCAGCAGCTTTGAAGGGGCCGTAGGCGATTACTCTTTTGACGTAAGCGTAAGCAGGACCGAGCTGAGCGCAGATGAAAGCCTGAGCCTCAAAGTAAGCGTTAAGGGAAGCGGCAACCTGAAGTTAGCTAATTTGCCTGAGCCCGAGTTGCCCTCTGCCTTTGAAGCTTTTGACCCAAAGTACAAAGAAAGCATCCGGGTAAACCAGGGAGGGATGTCCGGGAGTAAAAGCAACGAGTACCTGCTCATTCCACGTTATGGTGGAACATACAAGATCCCGGCTATGGAGTTTTCCTTTTTTAACCCCGATACGGAACGCTACGAAACCCTGCGCAGCAAGAGCTTTGAAGTAACGGTAGAAGGAGGTGTGCCCTCACCGGGAACAGGTAGCGCGGTTGCAGCTGAAAAAGAGGGCGTCAGCTTTCTGGGGAAAGACATTTTAACCATCAAAAAAGACCTGGAGCTGTCACAGAGAAGTGCCCCTTTCTTCGGCTCCCGTTTGTTCTATACCTTGCTTATCGGCATGCTGGTTTTACTGGCTCTTTTAACAGGTTTGGGGATCTATTTGAAAAACCGCAAAGTAGACCTTACCCTGGAGAAACAAACCAAAGCCAGCAAAAAGGCACGTAAGCACCTGGCTAAGGCAAAAAAGGAGTTGGACGCACAGAACATAGAAGTCTTTTACGAGGCCCTGGCCCATGCACTGTGGGGGTATTTCGGGGATAAACTCAACATTGCACCCAGCAAACTCAGCAAAGAAACCATCGCAGATAAGTTAAGCGCAAAAACCATTGACGAAGCTTTGATAAACCAGGCTACCGATATGCTGAACAGGGCGGAAATTGCCCGTTATACCGGAGTTACAGGCTTAAACAGCCGAAAGGATTATGAAGATACAGCCTTGATGATCACGCAAATGGACCGTCATTTATGAGCAAACTGTTTTTTCTGATACCGCTTTTTTTGCTTGCAAAGCTTACGGCTTTCGCAAATCCCCAGGATACTCTGGCAGCTGCCAATGCCCTCTACGAAAAAGGAGAGTATACCAATGCTGTTGAAACATACGAGCGCCTTGTAGAAACAGGCTTTGAAAGCGAAGCCCTTTTTTATAACCTTGGAAATGCGTATTACAAAAGCGGGCAGGTAGGAAAAAGTATCCTGAACTACGAACGCGCCCGTTTGCTGGATCCTGATGACGAGGATATCCAGCAAAACCTTGAAATAGCCGGGCTTAGTACAGTAGACCGTTTTGAAGTATTGCCTAAACCCCTCATCACAACCGCCTATCAGGGTTTCTTTTGCGCATTATCCCCAAGCAACTGGGCTATTGTAGCGCTTATGCTGCTGGCTATGAGTACCGTAAGCCTCTGGTTTTACTTTTTTGGAAGCAATAAGCGGCTTGCGTTTATCCTGAGCACATTGAGCTTTGGTTTATTTGCCGTTAGCCTGTTTATGGGGTACCAGCATTATGGATACCAACAAAACAACCAGGCTGCCATTGTTATGGAAGCAAGCAGTTATGCGAAAAGCGGACCTTCTGTAAAGGCAGAAGATGTTTTCATATTGCACGAAGGCACCAAGGTGAACGTGATTGAGCATTTTGGAGAATGGTACAAAGTGCGTTTGCCCGATGGTAAAATTGGCTGGCTGGGGACACAAGACCTGGCTTTGGTACACTTGTAGATCCGGAAAGTCACGCACCGGACGCTGTGAACAAAAGCCAGAGCTTAGCTTTATCTCCCTAAACCATCTTACACATGACATTTGACGCGATCGTAATCGGTACCGGGCAGGCTGGCCCATCCCTGGCACACCGCCTGGCGTCTGAAGGGAAAAGCGTGGCCATATTGGAAAAAGGGGCTTTTGGAGGGACCTGTGTAAATACCGGCTGCACCCCTACCAAAGCATATGTGGCCAGCGCCCGTAGGGCGTTTGTGGCGAAAAACAGTACCGACCATGGTATAACGGCAAGTGCGGTGCATATTGACCTGAACCAGATAAAATCCCGGAAAGACAAATTGGTTGAAGCCTCAACCCGGGGAGTGGAGGACGGCTTGCGCCAGGCTGAAAACATACAGGTATTTACAGGACATGCCCGTTTTACGGATACCCATACGGTAGAAGTAAACGGGGAAGAACTTACCGCAGCGCATATTTTTATAAACGTAGGCGGCAGGCCCCGTGTTTTGGATGATTTTGAGCAGGTGCGTTACCTCACCAACCGCAGCATCCTGGAGCTTACGGAGGTGCCCAGGCACCTGGTTATAGTGGGAGGGGGGTATATCGGACTGGAGTTTGCCCAAATGTTCCGGCGCTTTGGCAGTAAAGTTACCATCGTGGAGATGGCCGAAAAGCTCCTGCACAAAGCAGACGATGACGTGGCAGCGCATATTGCCGAAATACTGAAAAGCGAAGGCATTCACCTCCGGCTAAAAGCAGAGTGTATAAGTGGTAAAACCAACGCGGACGGAAGTGTAACCATAGGCCTGGATTGCAGTGAACCCGAAAAAGAAGTAACCGGCAGCCACGTTTTATTTGCGGTGGGACGCATACCGAATACGGACGACCTTGGCCTGGAAAACACCGGGGTTTCCGTTGATGAACATGGTTTCATAAAGGTAAACAAACACTTGCAAAGCAGTGTGCCGCACATTTACGCTTTAGGAGATTGCAATGGCCGGGGCGCATTTACCCATACCGCATACAACGACTTTCAGATCGTGGCCAGCCACCTATTTGATGGGGGAGCACGCACGCTCGAAAACAGGTTTACCGCCTATGCCGCTTATATAGATCCTCCCCTGGCGCAGGTAGGTCTTTCTGAAAAGGAAGTCAGGGAAAAAGGAATAGACGCCCTTATTGCCAAACGCCCTATGGAGCGCATAGCCCGGGCAAAAGAAATGGGGGAGACCCAGGGGTTTCTTAAAATGTTGGTAGACAAGGAAAGCAAACGTTTTTTGGGCGCTACCTTTCTTGGAACAGGAGCGGATGAATACATTCATGCCGTGCTTGGACTTATGTATGCCAGGGCTGATTATACCACTATGCGTGACGCTGTGCACATCCACCCGACGGTGAGTGAGTTGTTGCCTACCATGCTGGAAGCACTAAGTCCCTTGGATTAAGAGCACCTCCGGCATCAAAAGTTTTGTACTTTTAGTCCGATGCGGAATTGGCTACCTTTCATTTTCCTCCTTGCCTCATGCAGCAAGCCGGTTTCGGAGAATTGTGCGGGATCGGGCTTATATACAAAAGCTTCTTTTCCTATAGGCACGGCCTTCAACCTTTCCGATGCTGCGGAGCACCCGCTCCTCACGCAAAAGTTCAGCACACATTTTAATGCGTTCACCCCTGAAAATGCACTTAAGTTTTCCACCATAAGCCCATGGCCGGGGGTCTACGATTTTTCAGAAGGAGATTCACTGGTTGCCCTATGGCAAGACCGGGCCCGCATCCATGGGCATACCCTCATCTGGCACCAGCAATTGCCTTCCTGGTTTGCGCAGTACAAAGGCGACTATAAAGAACTGCTTCAGGCACATGTGCGCACCGTGATCAGGCATTACGCCCGGAACATCAGGAGCTGGGATGTAGTAAACGAAGCGTTAACCGAGCAGGGAGAGTTACGAGCCTCCCCCTGGCTTGAACAGGTAGGGGAAGACTACATTTACCTGGCCTTCAAAGCAGCCCAGGAGGCAGATGCCAAGGCTACTCTTTTTTACAATGAGTACAACCTGGCGTTAAATCCCCGGAAGCTGGACGCTGCGCTCCGCCTTTGCGAGAACCTGCGCAGCAGGGGGATCAGGCTTTCCGGCATAGGCATGCAAATGCATATTGGGGTGAGCTATCCTTCGCGGGAAGAAATAGCCTTCGCGGTAGAAAAGATCTGGCGGGCGGGTTTTACGGTACATTTTTCAGAACTGGACATCAGCCTGAACCCTTTGGGCAATAAAAAAAACTTTTCCGAAGCCGATTTCCAGGCGCAGGCGGCCAAATACCGGGAGGTGGTGGAAGTGTATCAGCAAATTCCCCGCGACCATCAGTTTGGCATTACCCTTTGGGGGATCGGGGATGCAGATTCCTGGATACCAAACTATTTTAACCGCGTTGACGCCCCTTTGCTTTTTGATGCCCATTACAACCCCAAACCCGCCTTTTGTGCCTTCCAAAATGCATTAAAATGAGAAGACCAATACTTACCATACTATTGGCGCTTTGTTTAGGTTTCAAGGCGAAAAGCCAGGTAGTACTGGGCTACTTCCCGTTTAATTATGGAGAGGTACAGCTAACGAGCAGCCAGGAAAACCTGTTTTTTGCCGACCTGAGGGTGGAAACCAACAGTTTTATCAGCAACCTGAATACAGAACTTGGCGGAGCCATAAACCTGCAGCGAACGGAGCAGTATAACCTGTATGTAGGTGCAGGCCTTCGGTTCAATCCTTTTTATGCGTATGCCTCTGTATCCGGTTATTACCTTCCGGTAGGTGTACGCTGGCGCCCCATAAGAGCGCTTTCAAAACTGGGCCTGGTGTTTGAGCTATCCCCCCTTTTTTACGAACGCCTTGGGGAGGGCCTGGTGTTGAGAAGCAAGCTCGGCTTGAGTTATGCGTTTTAGCCCCTGTATCATGCGGCCGGGCAGGTGATAGGTTTTTCCCAGTTCTTCCATTTTGGCATAAAGTGCTTTCCTTTAACATCCCTTCCAGGTTTCTCAGCGCTGTATCAGACCTGAGGCCTATTTTCGAAGCCTGACCTCCAGGCAAAGGTTAACCGATGCCATCTCTGCCTGGCCGGTGCCGAAGCGGGCCTGCACATAGGTAAGTTGGTAGCCAAAGCGTTTGCCGGGGTGGCTGTAGCGCAAACCCATTTCACCACCTCCGCTTATGGCTGGTTCAATGCCGTATGCATTTTTTGGGGATACATTCCTGTATACGTCTATGAAAGCTAATGCATTTAAGAAAATGGAAAAGTGTTTTATCCGGACCAGGTCCATACCTGCGGTATAACCAACGGAAGTCATAGTATAATACGCTTCTCTGGCACCGTTTATTCCATATGGATAAAACTCTCCGTGCTGAATGCTCCAGCCCCATTTATACCGGTTGGTACGCGAATTTGTAAACCGGCTGAAGCTCAATAAAGGACCACCCCCTGTGTTTGCAGATACAGAGTTATAACCCGCACCTAAGGAAAACAAGTAAGAGGTTCTGCTAAATTCCGCTGATTCCTGTGCTTTTCCGAAAAGGCTAAACAAAAAGAATAGGAGTATGAGGCTACACTTAGGTTGAAACATAATAAGGCTTTATTTCTATAACGGAAAATCAACCTTACCGGTTGGGCCGCGGTAAATGTTTAACCTTTATAGGCCACGTACTTTTTTACAACGGAATATTCCCGTGCTTTTTCCGGGGCAAGGTATCGGCTTTGTTTTCCAGCATCTGAAAGGCCTTGAGCAGCTTTTGGCGGGTTTGCTCGGGGCGGATCACTTCATCAACGTAGCCCCGTGCGGCTGCCCGGTAGGGGTTGGCAAAAATATGTGCGTATTCCTCTTCTTTCTCCTTGAGCTTTTTTGCCGGGTCTTCCGCTTCCTTTATTTCTTTTTTAAAGATGATCTCGGCTGCCCCTTTGGCGCCCATCACGGCAATTTCAGCGCTGGGCCAGGCATAGTTCATATCGGCCCCGATGTGTTTGGAGTTCATCACATCATACGCGCCTCCGTAGGCTTTACGGGTAATTACGGTAATGCGCGGCACGGTCGCCTCACTGAAGGCATACAACAGCTTGGCGCCATTGGTAATGATGGCGTTCCACTCCTGGTCGGTCCCGGGTAAGAAGCCGGGCACATCTTCAAACACCAGCAGGGGAATGTTAAAACAATCACAGAAACGCACAAAACGTGCCCCTTTGGTAGAGGAGTTTATATCCAATACGCCTGCCAGGAAAGCCGGTTGATTGGCTACCACTCCTATGCTTCTCCCTCCGAGGCGTGCAAAGCCTACCACGATGTTCTCGGCAAAGTCTTTATGCACTTCCAGGAAGCTGTTTTCATCTACGGTATGGGCAATTACCTCCCTGATGTCGTAGGGTTGGTTGGGATTGTCTGGGATAATCCCGTTCAGGCCGGGACGAGCTTCGTTTGCCGGCTCATAAGCCAGGGCCGGTGCTTCTTCCTCGCAGTTTTGCGGCATATAGCTCAGCATTTGCTTTAAGCCATTAATGCAGGCAATTTCATTGGCATATGTAAAATGGGTTACCCCGCTTTTTGTGGCATGGGCACTGGCACCTCCAAGGTCTTCCGCGCTCACCTCTTCATGCGTTACGGTTTTCACTACGTTGGGACCGGTAACAAACATATAACTGGTGTTTTCTACCATGGCTATGAAATCGGTAAGGGCGGGAGAGTATACGGCACCTCCCGCACAAGGGCCCATAATGGCCGAAATCTGGGGAACCACCCCGCTGGCCAGGGTATTGCGGTAAAAGATGTCTGCATAACCTCCCAGCGATACCACCCCTTCCTGTATCCGTGCTCCTCCCGAATCGTTTAACCCGATAAGGGGTGCCCCGTTTTTCATAGCCAGGTCCATAATGCGGCAGATCTTTTCGGCATGGGCTTCTGCCAGCGAACCGCCCAAAACCGTAAAATCCTGGGCGAAAACGTAGGTAAGCCTGCCGTTCACGGTACCATAACCGGTAACTACCCCGTCTCCCAATACTTTTTGCTTATCGAGGCCAAACTCCACGCTGCGGTGCGTAACCAGCATACCTATTTCTTCAAAACTGCCTTCGTCCATCAGGAAGTGGATGCGCTCACGGGCGGTAAGCTTGCCTTTGGCGTGTTGTGCTTCAATTCGTTTTTCTCCACCGCCCTTCAGGGCTTCACTTATTTTGCGGTCTAGTTTATCGAGTTTTTCCTGCATTGCTTTTATCTATTTAGACTTTAAAGGCGCACCACAAAGTAAACACTAAAGCAGGTATTTTGAACAAGCGGGAATAGCAAAAGCCCACCTCTATGCATAGAAGCAGGCTTTTTGCATAACCAACCAAAAAAAATTATCGCTCCGCCCTGTGTGCTCTTCGCTTTTCCTTCATCTCTTCGCGCATAGCCTTAAGTTGCTTAAGCTGTTCTTCACTAAGTGTTTCTTTTAATGTGGCTTCAAACTTCTGGCGCGCGGCTTTACGCTCGTCTTTCAGTTCTTTATTGGCCTTTGCCAGTTCCAGGTGGGCCTCATAAACGGCGGTCTTTTGGCCCTCGCTCAGCTCCAGCTTTTTTGCCAGCTTTTCCGTCATTTTTTTGGCGTGCTCCTCGGGGTCACGCTCCTTTTTTTGTGCCATGCCTGCAAAGCTCAAACCCATTGCGAGCAATACGCTCATCCAAATTTTTTGTTTCATTTTAACATTGTTTTGAATTAAGACGAAGAATTGAAGCAAGGGTTTAATCCAAAAGTAAAAAAGTTGTGCTTAGCGGGCTTACATAAAAGCAGGCTGTCTACAGTTTTTCTACTTTTTCGATAAAAATAACGTCTCCGCAACGCACTTTAAGGGTATACATGCCCGCTGCAAAAGCGTTCAGCAAAAGCTCTTCCCGCAAATCCCGGTTTAGCATTACTTCACGGTACAACACCCGTGCTCCGCTAAAAGCATAGAGTTCAAGTATGGCTTTTTCCGCACCCGGGTTTTCAAAGCTTACCGCCAGGGTGTGCGTGGCAGGGTTGGGATAGGTGCTAAAGCGATACCTTTTTTTGAATTCCTCCAGGCTAAAGTTGTTGATGGTGATCGGGTCGGAATCGGCGGAGCAATTCGCGGTTCCCATCCGTACGCGGTACACGCCATTTCCGGTAACGGTATATTGCTGTGCGTTATTGGTACCGGGAGCCGGTGTGCCATTGAGCAACCACAGGTAGGAGAACCCGGCCTGGTTACAGCTAAGGACGTTGCCGTTTTGGGTTATGGTGGGGGTTACTATATTATCCACGGTAACCCTGATCGAATCCATACCGGTACAGATGGGATCCCATAAGTAGGCGTAGGCGTGTACAATGGTATGTGTACCCGGCCCTGCCAATGAGGGAATAAACCTGTTCCCTTGTACACCGGGCCCTATCCAGGGGCCTTGGATGCCTTGACGGCCAAAGCTATTGTAGTTTGCCGTAAGCAGGAGCGTGTCTTCGGGACACAGGGCACCAACGGGTAGAGGCGTGGTAATGGAAACTACCGGAACGGGTACCACTTGCATCGTGAGCGGGCTTGAAAGCGCCGTAAGTGGTGCCGCACAACTGGAACTGGAAGTGAGTTCCACGGTTACTACATCATTGTGGTTTAGATTACTGCTGCTGTAAAAAGAACTGTTGAAGCCTACGTTGTTGCCGTTTACCTTCCATTGATAACTTGGGTTGGTTCCTCCGTTCGTAGGGGTGGCCGTAAAGGAAACAAACCCGCCCTGGCAGATCGAAGTATCTGTGGCGCTGATCGCCACGGAAGGTGCGGCCATAGGCGTAACGGTGATGCTCAGGCTATTGCTTAGTGCGGTATTGGTACTCAGGCAGTTCGCATTCGAGCTAAGTTCCATATTTACCACGTCTCCATTTTGAAGGGAACTGGTAACAAAAGAGGGGTGATTGGTCCCTGCGTTGATGCCATTTACTTTCCATTGGTAAGCGGGTGTGGTACCTCCGTGGTTTATGTTGGCTGTGAATACAATTACTTCTCCCTGGCAAATGCTGGTGCTCGTAGCTGTGATGGCGGCAGCGGGCGTTACTGAGGAAGACACATTCATACTTATGCTATTGCTGCTTACCACTGCAGGTACCGCACAATTCGCACTTGAAGTGAGCTCTACGCTTACCGCATCACTGTGCTGCAGGGTGTTTGAGGTATACGTAGTGCTGTTGCTTCCTACATTATTGCCGTTCACTTTCCATTGATAGGTGGGGTTGCTGCCTGCATTAACAGGGGTAGCGGTAAAGAGTACAGATTCACCCTGGCAAATATTGCTGTTGCTTGCCCCTATATTAACGGTTGGGGTTTGATTGGTGGCTACGGAAACAAAGGCAGTTTTTGTTTCGGTATCGTTACCGGAAGCATTGGTGCTGGTGAGGCTTATGTCATACGTGCCGGCGGCAGTGAATTGTATTTCCGGGTTCTGGCTTGTGGCAGAAGTACTGTTTACAAACAGGTAAGTTCCCGGACTTATGGCCCAGTTCCAGGAAGTAGGGTTGTTTGTGCTTAAGTCGGTAAAGATCACCTGAGCCCCCGCGCATATACTGCTGTCGCTGACACTAAAATCGGCTATCGGGGCGGCCCCGCTTGTGCCAAAAGCATTGCTGCTGAAAAGACCCCGCCCGTGTGTAGCTGCAATAACCTGTTTGTCGCTGTCGCGGATCTGAAGCATGTCCACACGTACATTGGCCAGGCCACTGTTGCTGGCACTCCAGGCGGGCGAAGCGGCATTAAAACCGGAGGTACTCCAGACGCCCACCTCCGTAGCCAGGATCACCTCATTGCGGTCGTTAGGGTTAAAAAGTGCCCAGCGCACGGGCATATCGGGCAAATTTCCCTCTTTGCTAACCCAGGTAGTGCCGCCATTACTGGTATACCACACCGAGGTGACGCCATAGTTACTGAAGGTTACGAGTATCTCATTTTCATTAGCGCCCAGTTCTACACAAGAAATGTTGCCGTTTGGAAAAGAATTGCTTCCGATGTTTGTGCTACCCGGGCTATTGCTTTCTGCGTTGGTTACTTTGTAAAGATCGCCTCCGTCTGTTCCTACAAAAAGTGTGGAAGAGGAGGTGGTATAGGGCGATACACGCAGGTGCGAGGCCATACTGTTCATGCCGCTTACGCTGAAATTGTCAATGCTGTAGGCTCCGGTAAAGTTGCTTATGCGGTTGAGGGTAGTGGAGGTGCGGGCGGAATAAAGTACGTTTTGCTGGTCGTCATAATCTGCCGGGTTGATAAACTTGCCGGTGGTCTGGTCATTTTGAATGAACGACCCCCAGAAAGCTCCTCCGCTGGTACTGCGCCAGTAGCTGTTATACACATAAGAAGTAGCCTGGTAAGTCGGGTCGGTCTGGTCTATGAAGCAATAAGCTCCATCTCCGCCTGTAGCTCTTACCGTGCTGTTCATCCCTGCGCTGTTGTACTGTTGGGTGCCATTGTCTTGCGAACCGGCGAGGTAATAATCTGTGTTTGCGGTCGGGTGCATGGCGCAGGCATAATATTGTGTTACATTATAGCCGTTGTTTCGCGCATTTATAACGCTTGAGGTAGCAGCGTTAGCCAGGGAACTGGTGTGGTATACGCCACCGTCTGTACCAAAAATAGTTGTAGAAGAACTCCCGGGCTTAAACAGGATGGCGTGCTGGTCGGCATGTACCAGGGCACAACTAAGCCCGGCCAGGTTATTATTGTTGCTCCATTTGGAGATCTGCGCCCAATTGTTCCCTCCATCTGTGCTGCGGAAAAGGTCTATCCCACCGGCTAGTACTATATTGGCATTGTTTGGATCAACCGCCAGGATGAGGTCGTACCAGGCCTGGCCCCTGGTAAAATCTGTATTGGGGATGCCGTTATCGGCATCGACCGGCTCTGAAACGGCTGTCCAACTGCTGCCTTTGTTTGTCGTTCTGGCTATTTCTCCCGCCTGGTTGTTGATCTCCGTAAGTGCGTATACGTAGTTTGCATCCCCGGGGGCACAGGCCAGTTCTACGCGTTCGCCCCCGCTTACGCTATGTGAGATGGTCCATGAGGTCCCGTTGTCGCTGTACAGTACCCGTCCACCCCCTCTATCGCTGGCGCCATAAGAAGAGGTAGTGGTGCCCACCCAAAGGCGATTGTCGGCAGCCACTTCAATATCGGCGGCAGCGAAGCTAATGCTCTCTCCTGGTACATTGGGCAATACCTGTGTCCAGGAATTCCCTCCATCGGTGCTGCGCTGCAAGCCGTTTGTTGGGCTTCCGTGCCACTGGCCCCGGTAAAAGTTCCCCCTGCAGGCGGCATATACAACGCCTGTTCCCCCTTCATTGCGTACCACCAGGTCGTTTATGTAATAGAAAGCGGTAGTAGCACTTAGCTGGGTCCAGGTCTGTCCGGCATCGGTCGACTTCCAAATGCCTTCTCCCCTTGCGGCTCCGGCTCCCCAGCCTTCGCCCGTGGCTGCATAAAAGGTATTTGTGTTCGTTGGATCGTAGGCAATGGCCGTAATTGAAATGTTGTCCCAAAAGTCATTTACCGCTATCCACTGCGTACTGCTGCTGCTTATGTCGTTGTTGTACCAAAGCCCCCCGGTTACTCCTCCTGCCCATACTTTATTGCCACTGGCCGCATTCGGGTCCCACATCAAGGCACGGGTGCGCCCTCCTACGTTGTCAGGGCCCCTTTCTACCCATGGTGAGGTGGAGGAGCCGGGAGCAAGTCCGGCCATGGATTGGCGTTGGGCTGCTACCTGCTGATAAACGGGCAGGAGACGCTCCGGTGCCGGCCTGCCGAGGGCCGGGTCCAGGGTGGAAAGGTAGTTTTGCTCCCAGGCCAGGTCCGGACGGTCTTGTTTTGCCATTTCCTTGATGTCTTCGGGGCTAAGCCTTTCCCTCTGGCTGTAGGGATGGTTTTCTAAAAAGGATTTA
The DNA here is from genome assembly GCA_028285465.1 of Owenweeksia sp. GTDB lineage: Bacteria > Bacteroidota > Bacteroidia > Flavobacteriales > Schleiferiaceae > JANQPD01. The sequence continues at coordinate 50,408 of JANQPD010000025.1, forward strand.
TATACCTCACGGGCCTCGTATGGTTGGTTGTGAAACTGGCTGGCTCCCGTGCATAAGAGAAGCAAAAGGGATAGGCGTTTGATCATGGGAGGAAATGTTGATTATTCTGCAAGATACTGGGTTTTACGCTCCTTGAGGGTGTCAAAAGTTACAATTTGATCTCCAAACAGGACACGGGCGGTAAAGGGGCCTTTCCCGATCAGTTGATCAAAAAGTACATTTTCTGGTGTTTTACGAAAAGATGTCTCTTCCTGCTTGTTTCCGGGGCTTTCCGTAAGCCTGATCTCTATGGAGTGTTTGTCTGGTGCAAACCGGTAAGGCACCGGGTGCTCATTTATGTATACCCCGGTAATTTGGCCGGCCGGAAGGCTATCGTTGAAGTGCAGTGAAAAAAGCAGGGCCCTTGAACGGCTGGCGGGGATCACTTGAGTTTCAAAAAAAGAGGCTTGAGGTTGTGCCTTGGGAAGTTTTGTGGCGCAGGCGGAGGTCAGCAACAAAAAACAAAGCACGTGGAGGAAATATTTCATTTCTGGGGCTTAGACGATCAAATTTCGGCTTTTCTTTCTACAAAGCAACTCTTTCGGGTTTAACAAAAAAGGCTGCCGGAGATCTTCGGCAGCCTTTTTTGTTGGTAACACAGGAAGGGTTTATTCGATGGTAAGCTTACGGCTCAGTTGCCGCCCATCTCCTTCCAGGTTTAAAATGTACATGCCTCTGGCCAACCCTTCCAGGTTTAACCGGTGGTCTATTTCACGGGTACGGCTAAATCTTTCTTTCCTTAAAAGGGCGCCACTCATGCTGGTGAGGCTTAGTGTCAATTCCCTGTGTGCCTTGAGACGCAACTTGACATATACCTGCTCCCTGGCGGGGTTAGGGAATAACTCAAACTGCTCTATCCACTCCTGTTCGGGTATGCCTATGTTGTAAGCAAAGGTGTCTGAAGTAGCTTCGCAGCCATTCGCATCGGTAATGCGCACAAAATAGGTGAAGCTTACGGTGGGTTTGTACCCCTGTCCAACAGAGCCGGGGATAATGCTGCTGGTACTGTACCATTGGTAAGCGGTAGCATGGGGAGCAACACAGATCAGACTGTCGTTACGCAAAATAATAAGGGGCCTGGCAGGTTCCGGGTATACGGTATAGGAAACGGTTTCGGAAACAGGGGCGCAGCCAGGGCTGGCGTAGGTATACGTGATCTGATGGGTACCGACCCCTACGGAGTCGGGGTGTAAAAACCCGTTGCGTACCCCTGTACCGCTGTAAGAGCCACCTACCGGTTGCGCCATGTTTAGCATCAGGCTTCCTTCACCAATGCACAGATCGGGCATGGGAAAGGCAATGGTTGGTGGAGCATTTACGGTAATAACCGCTACTAATCCTTCAAACGTACACCCATTGGCATCGGTGTATGTGTATGTTATTGGAAACAGACCCGCTCCTGCAAGAGAAGGGTCAAATGTATTGCCGTTTACCCCATTGCCGCTAAATGTGCCTCCGGCTGGCGTGGCGGAAAGCGTGAAAGGGGCATCGCTATTGCAGCTTAGGGTGCTGGAAGTAAAGATGGGGGTAACGGGAGGGTGGAAGTTTGCAGTCAGGGTATCAGAATAGGCGTTTAACGGAAAGGCGCAGGCTTCTGAACTTTGCAATTCGGCGTGAATAAGGTCGCCATCTATTAAACCGGTAAAGGTATACTGGGGAGTGGTGGTGGAAGCCACCAGGTTTCCGTTAACATACCAATCAAAGGTTGGCGTAAGCCCGGTTTGGGTAGCATTGGCGGTTACAAGCAGGGAATCCCCCGGGCACAATTTTGTACTCAGGTTAGCTGATAAAGTGATGTTTACATTTGCCGCAGGATCAACCGTAATATAAGAGAGCCTTTCCAGGCTGTCTGCTCCGAATGTATTGGATACTTTGAGTTTTACCGGGTAAGTTCCCGCGGAGGAGTATACTACACTTGGATTACGCAATGTGGATGTGGCCGGTGTGCCTCCCGGGAATGTCCACGTATAGCTGCTTGGCGATCCAAAGCTCTGGTCGGTCATCTGCAGGGAGCGTTGGGCACAGGTGTTTTGCGGTGCGCTGAAAGCGGCTATGGGTGCGCTGTTTGCTTTTCCGAACAGGTTTATGTTATCCACAAAAATACTGTTGCCTCCCCCGTCTACCGCGACAAACTTCAGGCGAATGGATTCCATATTGGCGTAGGCGGAAAGGTCTAAAAGCTTACAATCGGCAAAACCGGCTGTACCGCACCAGTGGTTCGCTATGGTGGGTGTAAAGGCTGCCGCCTGGGGAGAGCGGGTAACAAAATTGTTGCTGCCGTCTTCGCCATAGGTGGCCAGCAGGGTCCATTTGTTGTTACAAGGCCCGGCTATATACACTTTCAGGCTGTCGTCATTGTTGGCTTGAAAAGAAGTGTATGCATATTCGAAACTAAGCCACACCGAATCGTGTCCCGAGAAATTAAAAAGCGGAGAGATCAAAGCGACCTCATCTCCCTGATTATTGCTGTTTACAAAGCGTACTCCGGGCGCATACTGCCCTCCGTTGCCTGTGGCACCTATCTTGGTAAACCATTTGTTTGCGGCAGAAGCCGGGCTGCTCCATTCTTCATAGGCTTCATCCAGCTCGAAATCTTGTGTATAAGGCAAATACCTACCTCCGGCATGTACAGCACTTATTTGGATCGTACTATCTGCCCCGTAAGCATTGCTTACCCGCAGTGAGATATTGTACACTCCCGGCTGGGAAAATACGAGTTGCGGATTTTGGGTGCTGGCATCGGTCCCGTTTATAAAAGTGTACGTGGCCGGGCTGATGTGCCATTGCCAGGAATTCGGGTTATAGGAAGAAACATCCTTCAGGTGTACGGTATCGCCTGTACATGACGTAAGGGAAACCTCCAAAGCGGCTATAGGTGCGGCTTCATTGCCAAACAACGGACTCTCGTAAAGGCCTCTCCCATACGTGCCAGCCCTTATTCTTCTATTTATATAGTTGATCTCCAGTTCGTTCACAATTACATTGGGCAGACCGGCATTGAAAGAGACCCAATTGTTCATATTCTTGTCGCGGTAGTATATCCCTACATCTGTGCCCACATACAGCCCTCCGGAATTATCGTTCATATGAGTTACACAATTCGCCGGGATGTTAGGCAGGCTTCCGCTGATGTTTTGCCAGGAATTTCCCCCGTCAAACGACTGGTACACCTTTTGGGCATTGCTATACCCACTGCGGGTAATTACCACGTGCAGTGGATTTTTATAGGAAACGGAAATGTGCGATATAGAGGCACTCCCGGGAATACGGGAAGATAAGTTCACCCAGGTTGCCCCGTAGTTTTCCGAACGCCAAAGCCGATCTCCCTCGGCAACGTACAACACATTTGTATGTCTTGGTGCAAGTGCCATATGGTCGATGTTGGCTCCGCCGGTTAAAGTGCTGGGACTAACAGCAGAAAAGGAACTTCCGCCATTGAAGGAACGCCACACCCGGCTAAACCCGGTGTAAATGGTATCGGGGTGTAAGGGGTCTAATACCAGGGGGGTTACCCAGTTTCCACCTCCTGCAGGTGGAAGATTAAAAGCAGCATTGAAGCTATTCCCCCCGTTAATGGATTTTCGGAAGTCCCCATAATACACAGAGGAATACATGACATTGGAGTTTTTTGAACTGATAGCGCAGTCCATGCCATCGCCTCCCCGTACGCGGTCCCAATTCCTGCCTATGCGCATAAGGTGGGTACCGTTGTCCTGCGAACCTGCAATTACGCGGTTGGTGTCATTGGCCGCAGAACCGATCTTGTAATACTGTGTGATATTGAGGCCATCGTTGTGTTCATCCCAGTCGTTGATGGATTCATTTTCACTGTAAAAGCCTCCATCGGTGCCGGCCCAGAGCTGTCCGGAAGGGGAGTAATCCAGGTCGTGTATGTCAGCATGTACGTAAGGTGCGCCTCCGCCTCCAAACCAATGGGCAGCTAAACTCCAGGTGCTGCCTCCGTTGCCGGATGTCCAGATGTTTACCCCCCCGGTGTACACACGTTCTTTGTCGTTCGGGTCAACGGCTATTGCCAGGTCGTACCAGGCTTGCCCTCCTACATCACTCCCGGTGGTACTCCAGCCCATCAGGTTGGGCGAATTTGAGCGCTGTGTCCAGGTATTGCCTCCATCTATGGAGCGATACAGGCCATAGAAACCGTTGTTGGAAGCCCCGCACAACGCATAGATGTAGTCGGGATCTTCGGGTGTTACCCCTAGTTCTATCCTGCGTACACCACCGGTGGGCAGATTGGGGTCAGTAAGCACTAGCCAGCTCAGGCCATTGTCTAAGCTTCGGTATATCCTGGAACCTCCAGAGCTAATGGTAGAAGTGAAAAGGGTGTTTGGATTATTGGGACGCTGCACGATTTCATTGAACGACCCTCCCTGCACAAAATTCCAGGTTTCTCCTGCATCGGTAGTTCTGTAGATGCCGGAGCGGGTAGAAGCAAGCAGGGTATCCGGGTGATCGGGGTGCATATAAAGGTCACTGATACGTATTCTTTGATTAACGCTGTGTACAAGGCCCGTAGGATTCCAGCTAAGTCCGCCATCGGTAGATTTTAATACGCCAAAACTATAGGTATCTCCTCCGTCCCGGTCGCCTGTAGCCAGGTACATAATGTTGGGATTATGGGGGTTTATTACGAGGTCTGAGGAACCGATGTTGGGCAACAGGTCGGTATAGGTATCCCAGCTATTCCCACCATCGGTAGTTACCCAAACACCTCCCGAGGCGGTACAAGCGTAAACAATTTGCGCGTTGGTCGGATGAAAAGTAAGCCGGTTTACGCGGCCGATGCCATTAATGGCGTTTCCGTTGAAAGGCCCCAGGGGTTTCCAGTCACCGGACTGGGTTGGGAAAGTGGTGGAAGCTGCCAGTTTGGCCTGGTAGAGCACGGCAGGCGAAGGACGTTCACCAGTGGGATATATCCTGGGTTCCATAAAAGCTTCCCAGCGTTTAAACTGCTTGAAGCCTTTACCTTTTTCTACTGCGCGGTCTTGCCAGTAAGCTTCGAAATTTGCCTGTACATCGTAAAAATTATAGGCCGGGTCATTCATCATTTCCACCCAATCTGCCTGTGTTTGGGCTTTAGCCGTTAGCATAGCCGCTACTACAAAAAGCAACAGGGTAATCCTTTTCGTCATAATAGTAAAATGTAAATCGGTTACTCTAAGCCTCGTAAGTTCTTAACCAAAACTTTACGAAGGGGATAAATATACATAATACTGAATACGAAAAAGTGTCGTGTTTAGAACAATTTTAAATAGAAAGGCTTGCTTACTCGCTAAATTCCAGTAGCTTCCTGCGATACACCGAGAAGAGCTTTGACTTGGAAACAAAGCCGATGTAGTATTTGCCGTTGAGCACGGGAAGGTTCCAGGCGCCGGTGTCCTGGAATTTTTGAAGCACTGATTCCATGCCTTCTTCTTTTTGAAGCGTGGCCGGTGGGGGGCTCATCAGGTGTTTTACCAAGGTGTCTTCATAAAGGCTTTGGTCGAACATAATGCTACGGAAATCATCCAGGGTAAGTACACCTTCTAACTCTCCTTCTTCATTGAGGACGGGGAAAAGGTTTCGCTTGCTCTTGCTCACTACTTTTACCAGTGCCCCCAGGTTCATGTCCGGGTGGATCGACTTAAAATTGTTCTCTACCACAGATTCCAGTTTTAGCAAAGTAAGGATCACCTGGTCTTTGTTGTGGGTAAGCAGGTCTCCGCGCGCGGCCAGTTGCACTGTATATATGGAATGCGGCATTATGGTGCGTGTTACCACAAAGGAAATAGCGCTTACCATCATTAACGGAATAAAGAGGTGGTAGCCACCGGTAATCTCTGCGATCATAAAGATGGCGGTAAGAGGGGCATGCATTACTCCAGCCATAAGGCCGGCCATACCGGTTAGGATAAAAGGGCTGCTACTGCTCACTTCTATGCCCAGGGCCATGGCGAAGCGGGCAAATACATACCCTAAGGAGGCCCCGATAAACAGGCTGGGGGCAAAGATACCGCCCACGCCTCCGGCCCCCAGGGTAAGGGCAGTCGCAAACACTTTAAAAAGTACCAGCCCTACCAGGAGGGCGAACACCAGCCAGGTACCATCTTCATAGTGATACAAAAAGCTTTCGCTGACAATCTTAGTGATGCGGCCATCCAATAAGTCATTAATGGTAGTATAGCCTTCTCCGCACACCGGGGGGATCAAAAAAATGAGTACACCCAGGAGTGTTCCCCCAATGACCATGCGTAGATACCCGTTGCCAAAGCGCCCGAAAAAGCGTTCAACGGCAAAATATACTTTATTAAAATACACGGAAACCAGGGCGGTAAGTACGCCTAAAAAGAGGTACAGCAATATTTCATCTACCTGGAATTCGGCAGCGGTCTTATAGGAAATGAGGTAGTTGTTGCTTTGCAGAAAGATACTGGTCACGGCCCCGCTCACAGAGGCCAGCAGGAGGGGAATGAGGGAACTGAAAGTAAGGTCGAGGCTGAAGATCTCAATGGTGAAGATGATGGCGGCAATGGGGGCGTTAAAAATACTGCTGATGGCGGCTGCGGAAGCACAGCTCATCAGCAATACCCGCGATTTAAAATTGAGGTGCAGCATCCTGCCAATGTTGCTGCCAATGGCCGAGCCGGTACCTACGGAAGGGCCCTCCAGCCCCACCGAACCCCCAAAACCTACGGTGAAAATACTGGTGATTACCGAGGCGTACATGCGGTAGGGCGCTAAAAAGCCGTTGCGCCTGCTGAAGGCAAACAGGGTGGAGGGGATGCCTTCGCCCACTTTACCTTTGATGAAGCTTTTTACAAGCACGGTAATGCCTATGCCAATGATCGGGAAAACAAAGTAGTAGGGGTTAAAATAATCCGTGAAAAAACCGGATTGAACAATATGCTGAATGTAATGGGCGGCATTCTTCAGAAAGGTGGCCACCAGGCCAGAGATCAACCCGACTAAAATGCTAAGCATGAGAATAAACTGGCGCTTGGGAATATGCCGTGCCCGCCATACCAAAAACCTGCCCAATAGGCTGTCGGGTTGCTTAGGCATATCAGGCTTTGAGGGACAGCATCAGTTCATCCAGTTGCTCCTGGCGCACAGCCGAAGGTGCATCGATCATCAGATCGCGCCCCGCATTGTTTTTAGGAAAAGCAATAAAGTCGCGGATGCTTTCTTTACCTCCTATCAAGGCTACCAAGCGGTCGAAACCAAACGCAATACCTCCGTGTGGAGGTGCTCCATACTCAAAGGCATCCATCAAAAAGCCAAATTGTTCCTTGGCTTCTTCTGTACTAAAACCCAGGATGGCAAACATTTTTTGCTGCAGGCTTTTGTCGTGGATACGAATGGAGCCTCCGCCAATTTCACTGCCATTGAGCACGAGGTCATAGGCATTGGCGCGTACTTCACCGGGCGCGCTATCCAACAGGGGGATGTCTTCGGGATAAGGGGAGGTAAAGGGGTGGTGCATAGCGTAATAACGCTGTGTTTCTTCGTCCCACTCCAACAGGGGGAAATCAAGTACCCAAAGAGGTGCAAAAACATCGGGTTGGCGAAGATTGAGTACATCACCCAGGTGCAGGCGCAGTTCGCCAAGTGCTTTACGGGTCTTGTCTTTTGGCCCTGCCATGATGAGCAGGAGGTCGCCCGGCACTGCCTGAGCCGCTTCCAGCCAGGCTTTGCGATCGGCCTCATCATAAAATTTGTCAACAGAAGATTTGGTGCTGCCGTCTTCGTTGTATTTGCACCATACAAGCCCGGTAGCGCCTACCTGCGGGCGCTTTACAAAGTCGATCAACGCATCGATCTGTTTGCGCGTGTAGCCGGCCAAACCATTGGCGTTAATGCCCACTACCAGTTCGGCTTCGTTAAACACCTTAAAATCTTTGTGCTGTGTTTTTTGGTTTAGCTCTACGAAGGGCATGCCAAACCGGATGTCCGGTTTGTCGGACCCATAGAGGCGCGTGGCTTCTTCGTAACTTATGCGCGGTATTGGCGGTATGCTTACCCCGGCTATTTCCTTTAAAAGATGCCTCAGCAAGCCTTCAAAGGTTTGTAAGATGTCTTCCCTTTCCACGAAGCTCATTTCACAATCGATCTGGGTGAACTCAGGTTGCCGGTCGGCCCTCAGGTCTTCATCGCGGAAACACTTTACTATTTGGTAGTACTTGTCTATCCCGCCCACCATAAGCAACTGCTTAAAGGTTTGCGGGCTCTGCGGCAAAGCGTAAAACTGTCCTTCATTCATGCGGGAGGGGACTACAAAATCGCGTGCGCCTTCCGGGGTTGATTTTATGAGGAAAGGGGTTTCAACATCTACAAAACCAATGGCGTTCAAGTATTGGCGCACGGCTAAATTTACTTTATTGCGCAGCAGGAGCTTGTCTAATACGGGCTGACGCCTGATGTCCAAATAGCGGTATTTCATGCGCAACTCTTCACCTCCATCGGTTTCCTCTTCTATGGTAAAAGGGGGTGTTTTGGCTGCATTGAGCAGGCGGAGTGCAGTTACTTTCAACTCTATTTCACCCGTGGGGATCTTGTTGTTTTTACTGCTGCGTTCCAGCACCTCTCCTGTAACCTGTATTACATACTCACGCCCCAAGCGGGATGCCTCTTCGAGTAGCGATTTGTCCCACCCCTCGTTAAAGGCCAATTGGGTAAGGCCGTAGCGGTCGCGCAGGTCTATAAAGATCATGCCCCCAAACGCGCGGCTGCGCTGTACCCAACCCGCCAGGGTAACGGATTGCCCAACGTGGTTTATGTTTAGCTCACCACAGGTATGTGTACGATACATGTCACTAAATTTTGGGCTGCAAAACTACAAACATTAGAGGGCAATCCTATCTTTGTTTCCATACTAAAGCTGCCCTCTTGCCTTTGGAGATCTATACAGACGAATACTTTATGAAGCAGGCGTTTGCCGAAGCGGAATACGCTTTGGCGAAGGACGAGATCCCGGTAGGTGCTATTGTCGTGACCGGGCATAAGATCATTGGCAGGGGACATAACCTGACCGAGCAACTCACAGACGTAACGGCCCATGCGGAAATGCAGGCCATAACCGCAGCCAGCGCTTATTTGGGGGGGAAATATTTGCGGGATTGTACGATCTATGTTACCCTTGAACCTTGCAGTATGTGTGCCGGTGCTCTTTACTGGAGCCAGGTGGGTAAAGTGGTCTTTGCCGCCCCGGATGAAAAACGAGGGTACCGCAGCATGGGAGGGCAATTACACCCCAAAACGATTGTGGAGGAAGGGCTTATGGCCGCACGCAGCACGCAGATGTTGCGCGCTTTTTTCGCCACTAAAAGGGGATAATGGCTTTTTTGCTAAAAAAAACCTGCAACTCACTAAACCATAGGGAATAAAATTGCATTTGTGTAAGCAAAGTATTACTTTTGGAGGACCCTAAAAAGATTACGGTTTTTTAAACGCTAACCCTAAATGAAACTTACAAATCAAAAGATCAGAAAAATTCTCCGCCTGGTGATCCTGGGAATGATCCTAATTGCCCTGGGCGACTTGATCCTTTCTCAGTTTGACGGCGCCCTGGACAAACTTTCTACCGGGTATTTATTTGTCGTTTTCCCAGTGCTTATTGCCTTGACTTATGCCATAGTGGGCTTGCCCTACTTTTTCTTTGATGCAGAGGCCGAAGTGCTTAACATTAAGAGCCACCTCGTTTTTAGCAGCCTCATTGGCAAAGAGGTATATATAAGGAAGGGCAATGTGCTCTCCATGCAGGTAGACCGCACCGGCATCCGGAAAAAATTACACATCCGTTATATAAAGAACGGCAACGAGCACAAAGAAACATTTAGTGTGAGCTTGCTGAGTAGCCAGCAACTGGTGAAACTCATGGAGTATGCCAATACCATTGAGAAAGTGGCGGAGAGATCCGAAGGCCCCGCTTTGTTTATTTAAGCGAGAGAGGCAAAGCATAATAAGATGCGGCTATGTTTATATAGCTGCATTTTGTTTTAAGAGAAAACCAGGCCTTTTATCTTTGTGAAAAATTAAAGAACATGTATCCAGAAGAGTTAATAGCCCCTATGCGCGCCGACCTTACGGCTGCCGGCATCACCGAAACGCGCTCCGCTTCGGAGGTAGAAGATTTTGTAAAGAGCAAAGCAGGTACTACGCTGGTGGTGATCAATTCGGTGTGTGGTTGTGCTGCAGCCAATGCGCGGCCCGCTGTAAAAATGGCTTTGCAGCACAGCAAATTGCCCGATCATAAGATCACGGCATTCGCCGGAAATGATGTGGAAGCGGTGAACAAGGCCCGCAGTCTGATGGCTCCTTTTCCCCCTTCTTCTCCCTCTATTGCCTTATTTAAGGATGGAAATTTGGTGCATATGATCGAGCGCCACCACATTGAAGGCCGGGCAGCCGACATGATTGCGGATAACCTGACGCAGGCTTTTGACGAGCACTGCTAAAGAGGGAATAGTAAATATTAAGACCCCGCCCGGATCATTTTTCTTGGCGGGGTTTCTTTTCCTACTCTGTCTTTTGAGGAAGCTTCTCCTCATGGTTTTTTATAGAAAGGCGTTTTGTTTTCAGGATTTGAACTATTTTTGCCGTCCCGTAATACGTACTGCCTTAAGGTGAACAAATTGCGTGTTAACAGGGCCTATAGCTCAGTTGGTTAGAGTAGAAGACTCATAATCTTTTGGTCGCAGGTTCGAGCCCTGCTGGGCCCACATCTTTTATTAAGCCCTTTATTTTTTTAAATAAAGGGTTTTTTTTGTTTTCTGAAGGTTTGCTTTTCCCAGTCGGGCGAGAAGTTTATCCCGACCGCGATGGAGGGGAGCCCTGCTGGGCCCACCCTAAAGCCCGAAATTTTTTGTTTCGGGCTTTTTTGTTTGACATTCAGCCAATTTAGGATTCGACTTTATTCATTCTCTAAAACTATAACACAATGGTTACAAGCTGATTAAGGGTTCGATTCCAATCAGCCTATTTTTCCTTAATAACGCTTATAAAGGAGTGGTTTTTCCATTCATTTCAATTTTTTAATGTAAGTGCTCCGTATGGTTAGACAAATTACCCCCTATTTTGCCACATCTCCTTAGTGGGCATAAATCTAAAAGTAGGATTTGCTTTCAGTGCATCTAACACCTAATCTGGTTTGTCGTAACCATCTTAGTAAGCTAACATACTCATGAGTATCACCAACATATTCCCGCCATATGGATACTTTGGTACGCTTACTATTCAAGTACGCCTCGCATAGTTGTCGCTTAAATGATTCACTGTACCCCTATAATTCATATTTACTTATTTTTTACACGCCTTGCGTAAACCTATTTTAAGACCAGATAAGTTCTCACAGTTCCAGTTTTTATCATCTACCGCACAAACAACTACTACAAATTGTAAGTAAATCAGGGAACTAAAAAGAGAAATCTGTACAATCTCTTTATTACTTTCTAATTTTTTTAGCCCGTAAAATAATATTAAAGCAAACCAGTAGGTTAATGATTTTGAATGACTATAGCATGGAAAAGATAATATGCTGAAAAGGCAACGAATATATATCTGAGTTCGGGTAGTCATATGAGTAACATCTTATATGAGAAAACAAGGTTAGTAACATACAAATCATATCCTAAACTTACTGTATATAATCACTCTTTAAATCTAACTTTAAGAACAGTGGATCTAAGCGTTCCCAAAAGTAATTCACACTTTGATGACCTGTTTTATGTTTTTATACTTCCAGATCAACAGATTGAAGAAAAAAAGCAGAGCTCGATCAATATAAAGCTCAAAGCTTTGATTTAAGAGAAGACAGGTTTGGCTTTAGATACTGTGTTTTGCCAAAAAAGACTACAAAAATGCGAGTTAAATGTTACAGTATTAGGCTCAAAAGCCTGAAACGAATTACTTACAAAGCGCTTAATGCTATTGCTTTTGATGGTACAACCGCAATTATTCCAATTAGTCAATATTACGGGGAAGATTACAGTGGAAAGGATAGGGCACATTGGATAAGTGCCTGGATATTACAAAGAAGAACCTTACCGCAAAGCAAAAAAAAAGAGGCATGGTTTGATTCTAAGACGAAACAAATGCTATCTGAAATAAGCATTAAAAGGCATATACCTGCGAAAATAGGAGCTAAAAAAATTGACCCTGATGAAACGCTTACTAGGTAGCCAACAAACCGCTATAAGTAAGATGTCTAAGCTAAAAGTAGGCGCGCTTTTTATGGAGGCTGGTACTGGTAAAACCAGAGCAGCAAAGCAATTGGTAGAGAGCTTAACCGGAGATACGGATATCTTTTGGTTTACCCCATTTCAAACTAAAAAAAACCTGAAAGCTGAACTTGATAAATGGGGAAGTTTAAATTGTCAAATTATAGGTACCGAAAGCATAAGCCAAAGCGATAGGCTATATATGCAGCTTAGCGAACAAATAAGTGCCAGTGCTAAACCCATTTTGGTGGTAGATGAATCACTTAAGATCAAAAACTTTAGTGCCATAAGAACCAGACGGCTTATTGAACTTAGCACAATGGCAGAATATAAGCTAATACTGAATGGCACTCCGCTAAGCAGGAACCTGCTTGATCTTTGGAGTCAGTTAGAATTTTTATCTCCTAAAATTCTGAATATGGGAGAAACAGAATTTAAAAATACCTTTTGCGAGTATGTAGAAATAACGTACAACAGCAAAGGCCTTGGTCGAAGCTTTACTAAAGAGTTTATTAAGAAATACCATAACCTGGATTACTTATATAGCCTAATAGAGCCATACATCTTCGAAAGTACGCTAAGTCTCCGTGTAGGTCAACAATATATTGATTTAAGCTATAGTATTTCAGAAGAAGAACAAAATGAACATGATCGACTGAAAGGAAAATATTTGGATGACAAAATGCTATTAGCACGTAACAACAATATATTCCTGGAGCTAACCCAAAAAATGCAGCACAACTATAGCGCTAGTGAGGAGAAGTTCACCATTGTAGAAAAACTGCTCGAAAAGCATGATCCTTCAAAGGTGCTGATTTATGCCAAGTATATAGACACGCAGCAATTGCTTAAGGATACCTTTCCGTATGTGCGTATCATGAGCCTGGGGAAACATGCTTATGGATTGAATTTACAACAGTATAACGTGGTTATTTTTTTTGATAAAACCTGGGATTATGCCCAGAGAGAACAGGTTGAACACCGCGTTTATAGAGGATTACAACATTTTGATTGCATTTACTATGATTTGACAGCCAATGTTGGACTTGATCAACTCATAAATGCTTCTATACTTAAAAAAGAGCGTTTGCTGACAGCTTTTAAATCCAAGACTATAAATGAGTTGAGAGTTATACTATGAAGAAGTATTTACAAGCTGATGTATATCAGGCGGCAATTGAGCGACTGGAATTTGCTTTTGACGAAGCGAAAAAAGTGTATTGCAGCTTTAGCGGGGGTAAAGACAGTGGGGTTATGCTCAATCTGGCGCTTGAAGTAGCCAGAAAGAAAAATAAATTGCCTCTCGATGTTTTAGTGGTAGATCTGGAAGCACAATACAAAAGTACCATTGATTATATAAGCCGAGTTGCGGATAATCCAGCGGTGAGAATGTATTGGGTTTGCTTGCCCTTGAATCTTAGAAATGCGGTAAGCCAAATTCAAACACATTGGCTTTGTTGGGATCCTAACAAAAAAGATGCCTGGGTAAGACAACCACCTCCAATCGGTATTACAGATGAAAAGCACTTTCCTTTTTTTAGACGAGGAATGGAGTTTGAAGAATTTGTGCCTGAATTTGGTAATTGGATAGCCAATGGTAAATCAACAGCTTGTTTAGTGGGTATAAGAAGCGATGAAAGCCTTAATCGTTTTAGAACGATTAAGAGCGAGGCAAAAACCACTTTTAAAGGAAAGCAGTTTACCACCATGATAGACGAGCATGTGTTTAACTTGTATCCCATTTATGACTGGCATACCAAAGATATTTGGATTGCTAACGGAAAGTTTAAATATGATTATAATCGAGTATACGACCTTATGCACATGGCAGGTGTAAGTATTCACCAGCAGCGCTTATGTCAGCCTTATGGAGATGACCAGCGCAAAGGATTGTATCTATATAAGATTTTAGAGCCTGAAACATGGGCTGCTCTCGTTAATCGTGTTGAGGGGGCAAACTTCGGAAATCGCTATTCTGATACCGACAAGACTGTAATGGGTAATTTCAAGGTAAACCTGCCTAAAGGTCATACTTATGAGAGCTACTCGAAATTTTTGCTTAAAACCATGCCTCCATACCTTGGGAAACATTACCAAAAGAAGATAGATAAGTTTTGGGATTATTGGAAAAAAGCAGGATTTGATAAGCTTCCGGACACCGCTGATCCCAAGCTGGAGGCGAAAAAGAAAGCACCCAGCTGGAGGCGAATATGTAAAGTATTACTAAAGAACGACTATTGGTGCAAAGGCCTGTCTTTTAGTCAAACAAAACGCGAGATGGAACGCCAGGCAGAAATGATACTTAAATACCAAAAACTATGATTACGGAACAATTCAAAGCATTTTTAGAAGAAAATATGGATTTTGATAAAAAGGTGCAAGTATTCAATGAATTGGGTGATTTACTTTATGCGTGGCTTGGTCTGAATCATCCCGCTCTGAATGTAAAGCTAATAAAAGCAGATAAGCTTAAAGGAAATGACTACAACCCGAATAAGGTTGCACCTCCTGAAATGAAGCTACTAAAACTTTCAATCAAAAAAGATGGGCTTACGATGCCTGTGGTAGCATGGAAAGATCCCAAAGGCAAAAAATATAGTCATGTTGTGGTAGATGGTTTTCACAGAACCGTCATAGCTCAAAAAGATAAAGAAACTTATGCTAGTTTGAATGGCTACATTCCCGTTAGTCAGCTAGACAAGGATATGGAGGATAGAATTACCAGTACTGTACGTCATAATATGGCTAGAGGAACGCATCAAGTAGAATTATCTGCAAAACTTGTAACTACGTTAAAAAAACATAATTGGTCAAATGCTAGAATAGCCATGGAGCTTGGCATGGATGCTGATGAAGTGCTGAGATTGAAACAAACAACGGGTTTGGCAGAAGCTTTTGCAGATAAGGAATTTAGTAAAGCCTGGGAATAAATGATTCAACGCAAAAAATTGAAAGAAGAGGCTTTAAAGCTTTTACAGGATCGAGGTAATTATAAGGAATTTGACAAAGCTACTATAGTAGTCATAAGCTCATGGAAAAAGAAAATTGCAAATGATGCAATCAGTAACCGAATCCTTTTGGAAATCCTAAATCAAAAAGGTAAGCTCAAAATAATATCTTAGCCCTATTGTAATAGAATTACAACCACACCCGTCCAAAATAATTTCTGAGGCATAAAAAACGGAGCGGTGCCCGAAAGCCGTATTTTATTGGTGTCTAATCTCAAAAATCCCCGCTCCGTGAGCCAAATTACACTGCTTGGACAAGTTATCCAGCTTTTACCCCGCGATTCTTTCAAAAAACTGGTTGATCACCACCAAACAGACAAACACAGTAAAGGCATCAGCAGTTGGGACCATCTGGCTTCCATGGTGTTTTGCCATCTGGCCGGGGCTGATTCAGTACGGGACATTTCCAACGGCCTGCGCTCCATGGCGGGCAATCGCGTGCGCCTAGGCATGAAGGCTGCCCCCAGCAAGAGCTGTGTATCCTACATCAACAAGCATCGCAACTGGGAGCTTTTTCGCGATTACTACTTTACGGTACTAAAGCACCTTAAGGTAAAGGGAATGCCGGGCCGGGGCGCCTTGCGCAATATCAAGCGAAAGATATTCCTGATGGATGCATCGGTGATCCCCTTGTATTTGAGCCTGTTTGACTGGGCAGCTTACCGCAAGCGCAAAGGGGGGCTCAAGTTGCACACTGTTCTGGATTATGAAGGTCTGCTCCCGGTGTTCTGTCAGGTTTTCTGAAGTCCTTAAAGGTGTTTATTAATACTTGAGATCAAATCTGGTAAATAATTTCTTATCTCTTTCAGAAGATTAACTCTAATACTGAAATGGTTATTTTCATAATAACCAAAATAACTTGATGGTAAACCTCTAATGTGATTGCCCATCAATAGTTTGGTAAAAAACTTTTTGGAGTTTACTTCTTTTAGAAGCTTTTCCTTGTGAAACAACATTGTAAAACACCCTGTGGATGTAGGATATAAACTCCATCCGGTACCCAATATAGCCGCCTTTAGTAGTGAATAATTTTGCTTTATACGTTTTATATTATCACAGACGAGTTTATTTATCAGATCGAAATTTCCGCTTTGATGAAGTATGTCCAATACGTTTAGTTGAGTTATACACATCCCCCCGAAAACAGTGTAAGCCAAGTCTTCTATACATTCAATAATCTTATTCTCGCCAATAATTACCGAAGATTTAAGATTGTTCAAAAATAGATTTTCGGTGAGTGATGTTACTACAACTTTTTTCTCTTGTTTATTGAGTTTATATAGCTTTTCCTTTTGTATATGACTTACAGACTCATTATTCCAATCAAGACCTCCCATTGAGTAATCAACTATTAACCAGAGTGATTTCTTTTGACAGGTTTCTGTAATGCCCGTAAACTGCTCGATGGGAATAGGTATGCCAGCACTGTAGACGGGATCTGTTATGACCAGGGCTTCAATATGCTGTTCCGAAATTTGGTAATTCAATTGCTCAAGATCAAACCGGAAATTGTTGTGGTCATTCAGATGAAAGAAGCTTAAATCTCCACCAAAGTCTTTAATGGTCTCTATTATAGGGTAATAAGCAGGTGTTGCCACCATAAATCTTTTAATACCCAGTTTAATAAGGGAGTAAACGGTTAAGCAGAGGTCGTTTGCAGGATTTAATGAAATACAAATTTCTTTATGAGTTAGTTGATAGTCTTGCTGCTTGGAGAGGTGATCAGCTATCAACTTCTTCTGGCTACGTATATCTTCCGAGAAAAGATGCAGGGATTCACTATTATCAGACAGACTTGTTGCAGCGTCAATCAGCGTTTCCAGATAAGTTGCTTTACTTAAATCCACATCCCAATCTGACAAGAAGTGAGGTTCTCGCCTCCTTGATTTCTTGTACTCTCTATAAATCGAAAATACCCACGAAAAATCTTCTCTCATGTAGAGTAAGTGTAGCGTTATCTATACCGACATTGAGCATACAGTATTGGAGTAAAGGTATATGAAAAATAGCAAATAAATTATAGTTCAAAGTCCGGCCTTTTCTGCAAAGGGTAAAAATCCCTTTAGAATTATGAATAAAAGAAGTGATCAAGTTCTAAACGACGTGTATATCATCAATGATGAAAAAGTTGCCGAAGCCTGTCCAGAGAATCAGCAAATGCTATCCCTTGATCAAACCTGAATATGAATAGATACGTCAAAAGTCTGAATAAAACATGAAAAAGCGCTTCTCTGAAATGCATTTATCCGGGACATTTTGTACCCGGGTTAAAAAAATCGAAGGTTCAAACATCCGGTTTTTTTAAATTGGTCCAGAAATAAGCCACAATACAAAATGCCAGAAAAAACTAAATTCTTAATTGTTGATGATCACCCTATTATAGGTGTGGCTATGGAATTATTCCTTAATAACAATTTCAGAAACGTTGAACTCACCACTGCCGAAGGAGGGAAAGAGGCCTTGAAAGTTTTGGGCAATCAAAAATTCGATCTTGTTATATTAGATGCTAATCTCCCGGATAGTAATGTATTATCACTAATTCCTAATATTTTTAGTCACGATGCGCATGCCAGGATTTTGATCTTTACAATGTTTCCTGAAAATGTGTTGGCTAAACGACTATTCTCTATGAATATAAGCGGTTTTTTGAGTAAAAATTCTCATGATGACGAGATATTAAAAGCTATTAAAACCATACTAAATGGAGGCAAGTACATCTCCAAAGATTTTTCAGACATCTTAATTTCTGATTTCTTATGTAGTAACCAAGGTGTGAATCCTTTTGAGGAATTATCCAATCGGGAATATCAAATTATGCTGGAGATGTTAAAGGGAAAAACAGCTAAAGAGATATCCAACAAATTACACTTACATAATTCTTCCGTTTCAACCTACAGGCAGCGGGTTTACGAAAAAGTAAGGGTAGACAATAATATAGACCTTTTCAAAAAAGCGCAATTATTCGGTATCCTCGATTGACCCTTTGTTTTTAAAAAACAAGTTTACCGTAGTTCCCTTCCTAAGCTTGCTATCCATAGTTAAATGGCCATTCATTTTGGCCAAAAAATCACGCACCACTTTTAGACCAAATCCCTTACCTTCTTCATTGTTTGTGCCTTTCATAGATCGGTATTGACCCTTGTTTAATATTTGTAAACGTTCGGCACTCATCCCAAGCCCGGTATCAGAAATGGTCACTTTCGAATAGTGTTTCAATTGGAAAGCGTCAATGGTAATCACCCCGTCTTGCGTGTACTTTACGGCATTTTGAAGGAGGTTGTTTAGGATAACATCCAGAATATTAACATCGGCCATTAACAAAAAGCCAGGTTCAACCATGCTAACCAGAGCGGTGTTTTTTTCCGTTGCCTGCGCTTCGAAGTTTTTCAGGCAACGTTCGGCGACAAGAGAAAAGTCAAGCTGTTCTGTTTTTAGGAGTGTATCGTCACTATCCATATTGCTGATGCGAAACATCTGCTCGGTTTGTTGAAAGACTTTTTGCGTAGAATCCTCAATTAGATTAAAGTACCGTATCAAGTCCTTCTTCTTCAGTTTATCTATGGCCTGCACGGTGTTTCGGGCTAAGTTCGCTACAAAGCGCAAGGGCAATCCGGTATCGTGGGCATAAATGGCCATCATGCGGTTTTTGAACCGCATAAACTCGTGTAGCTCTTGTTGAGAGTCTTTTAAACGTAGCAGACTACACTTTAGCTCATGGTTTATCGACCTATAACCTTCGGTTTCTTCTACGATTACACGCTCTAGTTCTGATTGCTTTGCCCTGTATCGCTTGATGATCAGGTAAAGTATCCCGCCTATGAGCATTAAAATGGCAAATACAGCTAGAGTTCTAAACCACCAGGTTTGGTAAACCCATGTATTAATTACTATTGGAATGGACAGGCTTATGAAATTCTTGCCACCGTGACCGGCTAGCTTCCTTACCCTTAGGGTATAGTTTCCATACTTTAAGCGTTTAATCCTAATCTTACGATCCGGGGGAACATCCTGCCAATTCTGGTGATGCCCTTCCAGCTTGTACTGAATATAAAGGTTGTTTGGATGGCTGTAAAAGGCAAAAGCAACCTTCAGTTCTATTTCATCGTAACGATCATTTAATACCCACTCTTGATCAAATAGCGTGTCTTTCCCATCCAGTTTTACCTCGTCAACCACGATTTTTTGACCGTACTCTTCTTCATCCATATTATGTGGGTCAAAAAGAACGGCACCTTCCAGACCGGGGAATGCAAATTTACCGTCAGACATAATGGTACCGCAGGGGTAACCGGATCCGTTAAATTCATTGTTTCGAAGCCCCCAACTCTTGTCGTAATAAGCATAGTAAACCTGCTTTTCAGGATCATCAAAGCGATCGAGTAAATCTTGTTTCAACACTTTGAACAAGCCAAAGTCGCTGGTTATCCAGAAAAACCCCCGGCTATCTTCTAATATGCAGTGCACATTTATCAAATAGTTTAAAGGGTCCATAGGCATCTGTACTAATCGCCCGTCCCGGTACATATAAAAGCCATCGCCAAATACGCAAATCCAGGCTATTCCGTCCTCAGAAAACAAAATTTCCTGTACCTCTCCCTTGAATCCCACACCTTCCAACTTTCTCAGGCGATCATCTGCAGGAGAATAAATGAAGGTGTTTTTCTTTTCTTCGTTCGAGAATATCCAAATTTCATCCCGGTACGGATTGTAAAACAAATCGTAATGAAAGTTCTGTTTTACAGCTTCTAGAGTTTCGGGTTTTTCCCAATTTCGCTGATTGTTATGGTAGCACAAAGTACTATCAACCACTCTCCATAAGCGGTTACTTTTATCCATAACCACCTCGGGCCCTGCCATGCCTAAAATGGAAGCTGTATAAAAGCCCCGTATTACATTAAAACCAATTCTTTTGTGTTTGTCTGCAAATTTTTGCGCCTTAACCAAAACCGGATTTACCACTGTCGAATCTTTTGGTAATAGGTGAGCACCCTTAGCGCTTAAGATAAGTCCTCCTTCTGATACCAAACTATCTTTGCCAATTTCATATACGGATCGCATATTATTGTACGGACCGTTTTCTACAGAATAGAGCGCAGTAAGCCGATGCCTTTTAAAGTGGTAAAGTCCACGGGTTGAAGAGCCTACCCATAGATCATTCCCTGCGTTCATTTGCAATACACAGTTTATCCGTTGAACCTCAAAGTCACTGACCAATAACTTCAAGCAAAACTCATTGTTGTTTAAAACCACTTGGTAAAGCATGGAGTTCAAGCGCGAATGGACATATACACTTCCGCGTATAGCACTCCAGGTCACCTCTACATCTTTACCCAAAAAATCTACATTAAGTGAATCCACTAATTCAACACCCTTGTAAATTCTTAGGATGGAATTGGTGTCAATGACGCAAAGTCTACCTTCAAAAAAAAATATCTTTTTATTCCACAGGTTTGGTAGTTGTGTATGTGGCACCGCTCCCTGGTCTACTCCATTTTTATAGAAGTGTAGTTGATCATCTCTACGCAGCTTTTTGGGATCACTGAGTTGAACAGCCCGATAGTAAAAGGTACTATCCCCAGAACCAAAAAAATCATCTCTGAAAAAGACTAAATCCACATTGACATGGCTCAGCAACGGATACTTGTCTTTTAAAAAGGTTTGACCACTGCATGCCGTATAGTAGTTTTCCAGAAAATCCGTCTTTTCATCGTGAATGATAGTACTCTCCGTCAAGGCCAGGTTAGGCCTGTCCGGAAACACCAGTGTATCACCAATCCGGTGGATGGGACCTATTCGATTGTTTCGACTGTTATAAGGTAAGCCGGTATAATTCCTGAAGTAGGTTCCATCAAAACGGCTAAGCCCCTTTTCAGTTGTTATCCACAAGAAGCCCGCAGGGTCCCTGGCCATATCCTTAACCGTATTTTGAGGAAGGCCTTGAGCACCCTGGTAGTTTTTAATGCTATAGCTTACCTGGCTATTGTCTACACAAATGGCGTTTTGAGCACTTATATCTACAGATAATGTCTGTATTAAAAGCAAGCCTAAGATAAAAGCCTTTTTTTTGATACTCAACATTTGAAGATTTTTTACTTATTCTGTGCACTCTGCTGCACATAATTAGGAGCTAATATCAGATATTTAGCCCTCACCTAACAAAGCGTTTGCTCAATAACCAGATTTTAATTTTTTACACCAAAGGAATTTCTACAATTTGTAAATAAAAAAGGTTATCTAGGTAAGAAATATCTACAGACATAGACATCACTTTTAGGTATTTTAGATATACTAAACCACCCAAAATGAGCTTAAAACATTTTTTAAATAGCCAAAATATTATAGCTGTAAAACGCTGGTATGCCATAATATAAGCTCAAAAGTTACACTGAAATATTTATGGCATTTATTTTGCCTTGTTAATCAGTGCTGCTTATACACAGGTGGGAGCGGGTGCTTTAAACCCACACCCCAGTGCAAAGCTGGAAGTGGCTTTCGAATACTTCCGGGGTATTATTCACAGGCATGGCCAGTGCACAAATGAATGTTAATGTTATTACCAATCCTGCCGATGGGTTTTTGGTGTACTGTGCAGATAGTACTGATGCCGGCTTTTTTGTATATCAAAGTAACAATTGGCAAAAAGTGAGGCTCCTCAGGGAATAGCTCACCTTCATTATGGAAGTAGATGAGTCTATCACTAATAAAATTCAAAATCTGATCCAATCAGGCCGGATTTAATGAAGATAATGATTGTGGGAAACTCATCTGGTACTACGCCGCTTATTAGAAGCAGCTTTGCTAACGATATGTAGGTATAAATATGCCGGTCTCCAGCTTACTTCCGGGGGCCACACTGCGGGTGGGTGGAGATGCTTCTAAAAGCACCGCCTGGAATTGGATAGCCAATTCGGATAAGCGCTTAAAGACCAATATCAACTATATGCAGTCAGAAGAGATGCTTCAAAAAATGTTGGCCTTAAAAGGCCTTACCTACACATAGAATAGCAAGGTAACGGGAATACCTTGCCCGGAAGGTATTCAATATGGATCTATAGCACAGGACATAGAAGAAATATGGTCTTCTAAAATATCGAAAGACGGCCAGGGCTACCTGGTAACCTCTTATGGCGATTATGATCCGATGTTTGTAGAGTCTATAAAGGCCCTTTACCAAAGGATTACCGAACTGGAAGCAGAGTAGCAACAGCTGCAGGATGCTCTGAACTAGACACAGAGTTCTCTGAGTCAGGCAGAAAAGGAGCGGGAAGATATCCAGAGTGAAATGAATGAGACCAAAAGCCAAAGAGAGGAGCTTAGAAATGAAATAGACGACATCAAAAAGCTACTGAGGAGATTGTCGCCGCAAATAGCAATGCAGGCAACACAAGTGATGCAGGCTCAAAAGTAAAACCTTTATCCATGTAAGTATTAATTTTTGTTGTATTAGGGAAAACACCCAATAGTGAGCTTGAGCCAGGTATTACTTGTCCACACCTCCTATTGGGTGTTTAAGGATCCCACCTGTTTAAAGTTCATGTTTGGTTCACAGAAACAGGACAAAACCTTTCTTTGTCTTGCTTTAATAAATGCTTAGAAAAGTATCTATGGGTACCTTACCTCCCGAGTAGATAATTCCATTACCAATAAAATCCAAACCCTCTCCCGCTCCTGCCTGCCCACAGGCAAGATGCACAATGCTCCTTTAAGACAGAGCTGACCTGATAGAACAAGCCTGTTTACTATTAGGGATTTAATCCTTATCTTGTGCGGTTTACACAATCACAAGTTTTCTGCTGCTTGCCCTCTAAGAAATTTCTACAAATTGTAGAAAAAATGGTAAATTATATCAAGAAATTTCTATAGTTCTGGCTATTGCTTTCCAATATTTTAGCAAAAAACAATTTTATAATGGCTAAAATAATGGTAGAGTCCATAAAAGCCCTGTCTCACAGGATTACCGAATTGGGAACGGAGAGGCAGCAGTTGCAGTATGAACTGGGCCAAGTCGAAAGGGAGAGAGAAAGCATTCGAAATGAACTGAATGAGATCAAAAGCGAAAGAGAGGAGCTTAGAAATGAAATAGACAACATTAAAAAGCTACTGAGGAGATTGTCGCCGCAAATAGCAACAATGCAGGCAAAACAAGTGATGCAGGCTCAAAAGTAAAACCTTTATCCAATAAGTATTAATTTTTGTTGTATTAGGGAAAGCACCCAGTAGTGAGCTTAAGCCAGGTATTACCTGTCCAAACCTCCTATTGGGTGTTTAAGGATCCCACCTGTTTAAAGTTCATGTTTGGTTCACAGAAACAGGACAAAACCTTTCTTTGTCTTGCTTCAATAAACGCTTAGAAAAGTATCTATGGGTACCTTACCTCCCGAGTAGATAATTCCATTACCAATAAAATCCAAACTCTCTCCCGCTCCTGCCTGCCCACAGGCAAGATGCACAATGCTCCTTTAAGACAGAGTTGACCTGATAGAACAAGCCTGTTTACTATTAGGCATTTAATTCCTCCTGGCAGGAGGTTACCCTTCCAATAAATATCTACAAATTGTAATTATATCAGGTGGGCTAAAAAAGAAAACTTTACAAATTCAGCTGTCACTCTCCTAATATTTTTGTTGTATGTAATATGATTTACATACAATCTAATAGTGTGAAACAGCAAATGTTAGTTAAATCAAAGTAACAATTTCAAAGATGATGAAAAAGAAAATCACATTAAAGTATCTTATGGCTATTTTTCTAGTCTTGTTACTTGTTCCTGCCTATGCGCAGGTGGGGGTGGGTACGCTAACGCCACACTCCAGTGCCAAGCTGGAAGTGGTTTCAGATTCTTCCGGGGTTTTGCTTACGCGCATGACTCATGCCCAAATGACCGCCATCAGCAATCCGGCCGATGGGCTTTTGGTATACTGTACGGATGATGCCGGCTTTTTTGTATATCAAAACAGCCAATGGCAAAAGGTGGGTATTCAAAACCTGACCCTATCAGGCGACAGCCTTATGATTGATAAGGCAGGAACGGGAGTAGACCTGGCTTCTTTTGTAGACAATGCCCCTAAGATCATAGCAGCGACAGGCATCGGGAACTACCATTTTGGTTTAAACAATATGGATTCCATACAGAGTACTGCAAATCGCAATATAGCCATAGGGGATCTCAGCCTTTACTCCATAACGAATGGTGATTTTAATATTGGTTTGGGTTATGCTACGAACCGGGATTTGACCAGTGGGTATGGTAATGTTGCCATCGGTACACAGGCCTTGAAGAATAGCACTACGGGTTTCGATAATATCGGCATTGGACGGGATGTTGGCGAAGAATTAACCACCGGTAATCGCAATGTACTCCTAGGAAAAGAAGCGGGTCATGCGCTTACCACAGGGTCTCTGAACACCTTTATAGGCAATAGAGCAGGCTACGAAGCACAAACGAACCACTCCGTTTTTATCGGGAGTTTTGCCGGTTGGGGAGAAAC
>JANQPD010000096.1 GCA_028285465.1 Owenweeksia sp.
ATTAATTCGGTACCTAAAAAGCGAATCCAAAAGCCGAACACTATCAGTATGAATTGATTTCATAAAAGAATCGTACTCTAACTGAGTTAGTAAACCTCTCGTATAAAAATCAGTTACGCCTCTAAAGTGCAAAAAGCTACCTATGGGACACTACCTTGGGCTTTAGCCTAAAACTTTCAAAGGTATTATCTTGAATATATGTCATCTGTCCAAGATTAACTTCTTTTACCAATTCAATCTTACCTGTTGATGCAATCTGATACTCCCGATCTGTACGTAAAGCTTCTACACCCTCTTCATCGGTGTAATCAGCCATATCCAATAATATCTCTTCCGTATGAATACTTAGATCCTTATTAATCCTAAACCACTTATAAGCTTCCTCCCATTTCTGACCACCTATCCCGATATCATCTATTAAATCTCCTTTATAACTAAAAGTAGCTATCCTGTAAGACCAAGTATCATCTGAAGGACGAAAGTAAAATAGGGTTACATAATCTCCTTGGTTTGGCAAACGATAGCCATAGTAGTACTCATAAATCCCTCCTGATGGCTGATTGTTACATTCTTTTACTCCTTTGCAAAAGTATTTAATCGCTGTATCAATGGGAAGTCGTTTTTCCTTGTATATTTCTTTTAGAGTCAACCCTTGTAGGTCAAAAACTTCAAAGCCATCATTGTAAAAACTGGAAAGAGGTAGTTCTTTATACTGAAAGCGACTTGTCAACTTCTTAAACGATTGATTTTTAATCTCACCTGGAGATAACATTTTATTACTTATCTCTTTTGTATCAGTTGTAGGGGTAAGTTTTGAAACTGGCTCATTACAACCACTAAAAAAGATTAGATAAACCGACAGAAAGTAAATCATAACTACACCTTTCATTTTATTGCTGGTTACCGTTTTTGCGAACCTGTGAAACAGTATATCTCTTTTTCTCAGAATACTCAGGACTACCCGTCAGAGAATTATCGGAGTTTAAAGTAAATCTATTCTTATTACTTGTCCCTGATCCTTCTCGGCTGGTTCCTACTTCGTAAAAATTGTAGAAAGCATTACCTCCTTCATCAGTACCCCTCCCTACTATCACCACAAAATGGTCGGTAGTACCTTCATTGTAGGTATTCCCCAAAGTGTGATTAACACCTACTATCACTGGATTTCCTGCTTCTAATTCTGAATTAATATGATCAATACCTGCTCGTGCATCCTCTGTTATCTCTAAAGCTCCATCATTCTCTCTCGCTGTTTGAATAACAGTAGAAGTTGTATTAGGTCCAGGGTTTTTAATTCCATAATCACTCAATGTTGCTTTACTAGCCCTACAACACGCTACCTTCTGCTCTTTCTTTGATCCAAACCTAGAATCAAATTGACTAACCCAGTTTACGTTATCCCTTAAGTCAATGTTTTTCTTAGCCTCAGGGGTATTATTGCTTTCACACTTTTCCTCTACTTCATTGCAGGTGATTTTTTCTAATTCCGGTTTTGCCGGATCGTCATTCACTGGAGGTGCTGGTGCACTAGGCGAGGTTGAAGGTAATAAACTCAAGGATCCGAGCCAGTTTTTAAATTTATCAACTGCACGATTACCTTCATTCATTAAATATTCAACAACTGAACCTCCTTCTAGTCCGTCAATGTCAATATTCCGTATAGGATCGTTTTGTGCAAACTGATATGGTGTAAGCCATGGATAGCTTGCTGTTAACGGATCAACACTCAAAAACTTAGCAATTCTCGGATTATAAATCCTAAAGCCGTAATCATACTGGTTTCCATTGCCGGACACCTCGTTATCCATTTCTTTTCCGTTAAACCCATACCTATAGCCATCACTCCCTTGGAAGATGCGCCCGGGCATTTGCATGCCAAAGGGATAGTAATCCTGAGCAGTTATAACATCGGCTACCTGTTGGTTGCGGGTACATGTTTGCGTTACAATCACATTGTCAAAGATAAAGGATCCTTCGTCATCTGTACTGCTTAAAGCCACCGTAAGACTGGTGCCGCCCTCGCTGCCATCTACCTCAAAGCAATAAGTGGCCTCCGTTTCCTGTAAGGGGTCTGGCGTGGTAAAAATGATCTCCTGCTGGTCGTTAAACAGCGTAAGGTTGATCCCCGCCCCCGAAAGGGCCAGCAGGTCAAAACAAAGTGTATAGCTGCAGTCCGGGTCTATAGAAGTCAGCGTACGGCTTACCCCCTCGTTCACCTTCTGGTAATTTACCAGCCCTCCCTGAGGGTCGCCTGCACCTGTTTCGAAGCTGGCAAAGGTAGTGCTGTTCCAATCCCCGCCCGTGCCCGGGTCCTGATAGCTTTCGTTGAGCAACTCGCTGTTTTCCGTAGCAGTTTTCCAGGTTTTTTTATCGCTTACCGTGGCCAGCACATTGCCCAGGTGGTTTTTGAGCTCATATTGCTTTTGCCCTATGGTCCTTTGGGTCGTATGGATCGTAGCCTCCAGGCCCCCGACCGTTTTGCTGGCTATGCCGCCCCCGCCCTGTAGCGATACGGTATCGCTGATCACGCCCAGGCGGTCGGAGCCAAACACATTTAATTCGCTCAGGCTAAGCTTATCCGCTCCCCCGCTATAGTCCCGCTTGTATACCGCCAGTATGTTGCCGGAGGCATCCCGCAGGTAATAATCGGCATACTCCGCATTTTGGGTAGAGGCATTGAGCACCTTTTTCATAAAGCGGTTGCCCATGGCGTCATAGGCAAATGCCAGGTTTTGCCGCGTAGAGCCCGAAGTACGGCTGATGCTCTGTATTTTGCCCGCCACGTTCCAGCCTATGCTGGCGATCTCTTCGGCATCATCGCGTACCAGGTTGCCGCTGGGGTCGTACTGGTAGTTATTGGCCCCGCTGTAATCGGTTACATCCAGGGTAGCGGTCTGGTTTTCCAGGTCGCTGTTTAAGCCCGGTGAACTGGCCGCATCGGTAACCAGCAACAGCCTGTTCCGGAGCGGTACAGAGGTATTGGTGGTATCGTTGTCGTAAAAATAGGTCAGCGTATCAAATTGGCTGCCGCTGGCATCGTAGCGCCCCAGGGCTTCGATATTGCCATTGGGGTCGTAGGCATAGGCGGTGCGGTAGCCCGCCTCTGATGGGCTGCCAATGGTGTTGAATTTGTCTATACTCTCGTCTTTGAAGGCCTGGAAAGCCGTGATCCGGTTGAGCTGGTCGTAGCGGTAGGTATTGATGCCGGCATCAACATGCGTTTCGGCATTGTCCCAGAAAGCGGTGGTCATGCGGGCAATGTTGCCGTTGTACAGGTCGCGTGTGTTTTGAGCAATGGCATGGCCCCCCGCCATATTGGTGTTGTAAAAGCCATTGATAATGGGGCTGAAATCCCCGTTAAAATAATCGAGCCGGAAGCCCATTACATCCGGGGCAAAAACCGCGTTTACCAGGCCGGACTGGCCATCCCTCCCGATCTCTTTACTGCCCCAAACCCCGTCTTTGGACAGGCTGGCGCCGTTTGCTGTTTTCAGCCAACCTTGCAGGGTGTAGGCATAATCCAGCCCCTGCACTTTCATATCCCCGATCTCGGTACGGGTAAGCGGGCCATGTGGCAGGTAGTAGTAGTTTGCGTCATTTTCCCAGATCATGCCGTCCCTGCTGGTTTGTACCCGGGTGATGCGGTTATCGGCATCGTATTGGTATTTATGGAAAAACTGCTCTGCCTTGCCTTCCTGGAAGCGTACTTCTTTTACATTGCCGCTGATCAGGTCGTAGCTGTATTCCAGCCCTACAAAACGCCTGTCAAAGCTGGTGAGCTCCGGTATTTCCTGTACCAGGGTAGCCACGTTCCCGTGCTCGTCATAATCGTAATGGTAGGCGTGGACGTAATTCAAATACCCGGAGGGTAGGGTGCCTTCCACGCTGTTTCCACTGATGTAGGGGGTTCCTGTAATGCTTCCCACGAAAAAGGAGCCGGCCACCCGGTTGCGCAGGTTGTTTTGGAATACGTCCGGAAACGCATTCTTAATGGCTTGTTGTGTAGCTCCCGTTCCCGGAAGTGCTTCCAAAGCCTGGTCGTAGAGGGTAAAGACCACGTCCCGCCTGGCACTTCCTGTAAGCCATGTCTTCATAGCTGCGCTGCCTCCGTCTGCAGCGGTAGCGGCTGAGCCGGATGGGTTGTCTACTTCACCTACTTCTACGATGCGGCCCAGGCCATCGTATAGGGTATAGCTGTAGTCGCCCGCGGCTCTTTGCCTGGCGTTTTGCGAGATCACCAGGCGGCCCAGGGCATCGTACCAAAATTCTGTTTTGCCCCCATCCGGGGTATGCTGCTCCACGAGCTGGTTTTGTGCATTGTATTTATAGTTGGTTACATAGGTATGATCCGGCCGCAGT
Source organism: Owenweeksia sp. (assembly GCA_028285465.1). Classification (GTDB taxonomy): domain Bacteria; phylum Bacteroidota; class Bacteroidia; order Flavobacteriales; family Schleiferiaceae; genus JANQPD01. The sequence continues at coordinate 4,360 of JANQPD010000096.1, forward strand.
AACACGCCATTGTTTGCTGTGCGATTGGCCTGCACGGAATCGATCTCGTCCCGGCTAAGGGTATCTACCCCGGCCGGGGGCACCGTTTTAATGAGGTTCCCTGCCTGGTCGTAGTAATACAGGGTATAGTGGTATTCGCTAAAGCGGTAACCGAGGGAAACGATCTCTTTGGTTTCCAGGACGTACCAGGCTACACTGTCGTAGGCAGCCGCTAAACTGTCCAGGTAGGCGGCTTTGGCGATGGCCCATTGCCTGTCTGCCTCCTCCCGGGCCAGCCGTGCTTTGTTGGCCGCGCAATCTTCGTCAGGTGAAGGGTTGTAGATGAGGGAGAAACTACAGCGCAGCGAATCGGGCAACAGGCTCAAAGCCGCATACGAATTCCCGTTGATGCACTGCTTAAAGTTTTCTACATCTGCAGAAGAATAGGTGGAGCAAAAGTCATTGCTCATAGCAGTTGCTATGGTAGCATTACTGGCCATAGTTAAGCCTTTTGTGTCCAGGTAAGCCTGGAAGTTGTCGCAGCTACAGGTATCGTTTATGGTGGTGTCTGCCGCTGCATTCAAGCTTGTGCTGGAAGCCTGTACATTCCCGAGCAAACCGCTGTTGGTGGGGTCGTCATACAAGGCAAAGGCAATATTCTTGGGGTAGCTGAGCCTGAAACCGGTAGCGTCTATACGGCCATCGTAATCGCTGTCGCCATCCCAGAAGGTGTACAGGTTTCCATCGCAGCCAGTGTAGACGTTGTCGAAATAATCCTGAATGGCTTTTTCGCGGAAAAAAGAATAGATGTTCCTAAAAAACGTGTATTTCTGAAAGCCCGGGGAAGCCGCTCCGGGCTTACAATCCTGATCTCCGTGAATGGCATTAAAGGCGCTGACTACATCGGCATGCAGGCCGGCATTGTTGCCTCCGTTGACCGTAGCTATGCCGTCCGGGTCGTTCAGCAGGTACCAGATGCTATAATGGCCATTGGTAGTGCCGTTGCTCAGTTTTACGGGTAAAAAGTGCTGTAGGTTGTCCTTGATCTGCGCATAGGCGTAACCCGACAATTTTGTGGTGTTTAAATAATTGCAATCAAACAATACATCCCTGGCTAAAGCGGAGCCGTCAACAGAAGCAAAATAGCTGCTGTTATCGGAAGTAGTTCCAGCAGATGAAGCGGGAGAAAGGGCCAGGGGATTGAGGAAATTATACGCTACTCCTTCGTAGGTATAGTTCTTTGCCTCGGCAAAAGTGCCGGGCAGGTACATGGCGCCCTGGTAGCCCGAGATCTCTTTCATGGTAAGGGTGCCGGAGGGAGAACAGTTTTCGCTATAGTTGCAAAAGTACTGGTAGGCGCAATACTCGGGGTGCAGGGGCAGCAGGAGTTCAGCATAGGAAGGCTGCCAGTTGGCATACAAGTCTGCCCAGGAAGCATAGGAAGTGCCCAACAGGGTATTGGCCTGGGTAAGGTTGGCGTTGCTGTTGGACGTATCGGTATGGCATTGCACCGAATTGCTTACAAAGTACAAGTTATGATGAAGAAAAACACTCTGGCCATTATCTGCGATATAAACATGTCCTCCGTTATTCCAATAAGAAGTAAATTCAGCGCTAGGGCCTACTGAGAAAGGCAGACAGATCAGGTTGTTTTCTACTCTTACGTTATATAAAATGGTATCGGTAACACTTCCGCTACCTCGTATGATCTCTAAAGTGTCAATGGTGCCGTCTGCCACGGAGTCCGAGGGCCACGACTGGCCACCTATGGGAGTAACTTCATAGCAATAATACTCAGTACAATTCCTTTCGCAATCAATTTCCACTTCTGCCAAATACAATCGCATATCATCTAATCCCTGGGTGGTATCGCCATTGTTGTCTATCACAAAAAGATTGCTAAAACTAAAAAAGTCAATCGTATCGCCCAGGTTAACACTTACCCAAAACCTGTTGCTGTCAACAACCGTCAGGTTATAAATTTCCGTGTGCTGGGCACTGCCTCCGGGAAAGGTATTGTTATTGGAAATAGTTCGGTATGAGGCTGTATCCACATGACCTGGCACGAAAGTAACATTGTCATAGCCAGGGAGTATTTGGTAGTAAAACCGGGTACAGTTCTCCATAAAGCCATTGCCTGGGGTCATATCGTCTACCAGGCGGTCGAATTTGATCGCACAGCGGTCTTCCTCGTAAAACTGCACTACATCCGCCCCCCCGCTAGTGCTGGTATCCTTAAAGGTGGCGCAGTCTTTTAAACAGGCTTCCAGCGCAATTACATGGGGGAAATCCGGTGTGGTTCTGGCGTATGTGCCAGCCCCCGGATTGTCTTTTTCGCGGTACAGCCCATTGGGCAACAGCGGGTCTACGGGTTCGTATACCACTCCATTGGTATCCAGGAGGTACAATATGCCGTTTTCTTCATAGGAGTACGACAGCAGGCAGAGGGAATCGCAACTTAGCTCTTCACAAAGGGTGTCGGCACTGATGTTGTACTTAGGCCCACAGGTGGTTGTATCCTCGCGGAAGTACTCCAGCAAACTGTCTTCCCGGGCCAGGTAAGCTTCTTTGGCCACCTGGTTTACGGCTATGGTCCTCGATACTACATAATTGTCGATGTCTCCTAAAAAACTGTAGATCGGGGCCTCGTCTATACCGCTAGTATCCAGCAGGGTGGTATCCAGTATGGTAGAGTCCCGCGAATCTTTTATACCTATAAATACATCGTAGGCAATGGGGGCTAAGGTATCGGGCATTCCGGTTTGCAGGCAGCTTTTAAAAACCGTGGTATCGAGGCGGTAGTTCAGGAAAATGGAGTCTTGGCTGAGGGACATAAAGTCGAAGCGCTGCTGTACGCTCGGGGCACTACCCGGGTCCTTCGGGCCCGTAAAAATTTGCGTATACACCAGCTCATTGCTCTTATTGCTGGGCAGGGTATCCAGGTTGACCGGGGGCAAACCTGCCAGGGCTGTGGCCACCGTTCGCCCCTGGGCGTCTATGTATTGCACGCTTTGCTGGCCGTTGGGGTCAATTACCCGGTTTTTTTGGTAATAGGCTGCATACCCGGCCTCGTTCCCAAACAGCCGGTCGAGCTCTACCTGGTTGGGCACGCCATAAAAGTACTTGGTGTTGTGGCCGCCCTGCGCCTTGTACCGGAGGGTACCTCCTACCCCGGCACTTACTACGGGCCGGTTGAGCCCATCGTTGGAAAACTGGGTAAAGCTATAGGGGTAACCCTGGGCATTGGGTACCGTCTTTTTATTGGTAAAGCCCATGCTATTGTTAGCAGAGTAATACGTAGAGGCTACGCTCCCGGCCGGGAGGGCTTCCGGCAATACGGCATTGTTGCCATTTAAGTGGTCATCGGTAGCGAAATTCTGATAATCCCAATTGCCATTTGCATTGCCGTAAAAGCGGACCCCCTGGCTGGCGGTTGGGGCAGGCAGGATGTTTACGGCCGCACGCCCGGGAAGGTCGTACTTTGTTTCGGCCACAACGGCATTGTTGTCTGAGTTTACCAGGGTTACCGATTGCCTGTTCCGGCCTGAACCGTCAAAATAAGCGGCCACTTCTTTGCGCTTACCATCCTCTGCATAAGAGGCCGTATAGGTCCAGTTAATGCCGGCGTCTGTCCCATTGGTATAATAATAACAGGAGGTAGTAGCGTGGTCCGTGCTTGCCTGGCCAACCATCTGGTTGGCAGGGGTAGGGTTATAAGACCAGGGGGAGTAATCGAAATACGTAAAGGTGGAACCTGCACTCAGGTCGTATCCATAGCCCCTTACCCGGTACATAATGTAGCCCTTGGGGTAGGCAAGCGAAAGGCGGTAACATGTTGTTTGCACATCCACACGCGTGGCATTTTTAAAGGAGTAAGCAATATCCGGAGAAGGTGGATTCGCTGCTGTTTCCGATCCATCAGATACATATACCCATTCCAATTCATAGCCCTCTGCCCCCTGGAGATACTCCCAGCATATTTCTATTTCATTATTGAGGGTGGGGTTGACCGAAGCAATAGCCGGGGCGGTGGCAGCGTCTAAATCAAAATAACGCTCGGTTTCCAGGGAACCTTCCAAATGAAAATCATCCGGTATGGTGTTGATCGTATTGTTTAAGCCGTCTTTAAAGCTTAGTCCCGTAATGCTTACCGTAGCTTTTTTAACGCCTTTGTACAACACCAGGCCTATATTCTGATCAGGGCTTGCCGTGTTGTGCTCTATGTGCAAGGTGCCTGTTTCGCTAGCGGTAGAATTGTCGTAATAGGTCAGCACTACGGAATAATTTACATCCATATTCCACCCGTTTGGGTAATAGATCTTTTCCACATCGTTGTGAAACAACCTGAGATAAAATGCAGAGCCACGCACTACTCCGGTAGTAGTATTCATGTACTGATCCGTTAAAGTAATGGCGGCATTCCTGATCTCCTCTCCTTTACGGGTTTCGGATACCTGCTCCAACGCTGCATGCACATTAAAGCACAGCACGCCCAGTATGGCTATAAAACAGTGTTTGAAGATTCTCATAATGGCGGTTAATTTTGTGTTATTGAGCAATGGTAATTCTGGCCGTTGAGCGCATGGTCGATTGAATGGTTTTTATACCTCGCTGTGTTTCTTTCTTTACCTGGACCAACACCTGGTCCCGGTCGTAATGGTAAAAAGTCGCGTAATGGTTTTCATCCAGGGCCGCCAATAATTGATGGGTCCTGTCGTCATACACATAGGTTTTTACTGCGGCATTAAAGGGTTGTACTTTAATATCATCAAAGATGCCCCCGCTACCCTCCAGGACCAGGCTGTTGGTAGTACCTGCGGTAAACTCTATTTCCAATAAATCCCAGCCATCAATATTTTGGGCAAGACGCAGTGCATTGATTACGGATCCATTATTCACCCGGGCTGTACCTCCCGAAGTCTTTTGGGCCCAGAGTTGTACAATGTATTTTTTGCCGGTAACGAGGTCCAGCCCGTTGGCGTTCAAATCAATTGCCTCCGTACTTCCCGTTAGCTGTATCCCGTGATTGCCCGAGTGTACCTCAACGGGGGTGGATGTAAGCGTGGTATTGGAGCCGGATACTACCAGGTGGGCACTTTTTCCATCTGCCACGCCCGTGATGCCGTAATCCTCGAAGCCGTTAAAAGCGAGTTCCGCATAGCTGCAGTTCTGCGCTACCGCTACCGGCAGAGCCCGGTTGTGTCCGTAGAGCACCGCAGAGTAATTGCCCAACGCATTTTGTTCTTCAACAGGCATGCCGTTACAATCATAAGCCGTAACGGTGGAGGCTACTTTCCAAGAGGCATTGAGGTTGAAGGGGTCAAAGGCAGTAAAGTTTTGATAATCCCCATCTTCGCGAATGTTTGTCAGGTAAGAAAAGCCTCCGCTATGGCTTTGGTTCCTGGCTTGCTGGTAATAATAGCTGCGTTCCGGTTTGTATACCCCACTAAAACGATAGGCCTGGGGGTTTTTATACAAGCCCACCGTATCGGATGCATTCAAGACAGAAACATCCGCACTGGTTTTTGCCAGGTCGGTAAAAGATTGGCCATCGCTGTTGAGGACCCCATCCGTAGGTTTTCCAAAGTTCTTGGATTGAATGCTCCCTGCCTCAGCACTTAGGTTATTCCCGAAGCCGGACTCTATTAATCTATAGCCAGACAGGGAAGCCTTTGGTACATTCGTGCCATCTTTTTGGGCAAAGGTCAACGTCCCGTTTTGCGGATCTACCTGCGCCCATACTTTATCCCCGCTGGTGTTCATAAACATATCCCCATTGGCAATAATACCGGCATACTGGTCGATGTCACCGGTTTGAAGGCCTGCGTTCTGGTAAGCCCCTCCCATTTCCGGGTAATACCATTTTGCCTTTTGCTTGTAGGTGTATAAGGTGTCCCGGAAATCATTGGTCAGGGCTGATATAATGGGCTCCCCGGTTTCTGCGTCAAACGCCAGGTTGTGTGTGGTCATCTGCGCCCCGTTGGTTGTATTGATCACTTTTTCCAGGATACCTATGCGGCTTACCACGCGATTCAGGGAAGCAAAACGGGTCATGGAGTAAGAATAATCCAGGTTAGGCCAGGCCGTGGGGACAAAAAGATAGAGCCCAAAATCGAGGTTACCGTCTACGGCCCCGCTGATGGACCGGCTGTTGCTTTCCTTTAAATAGCCATAGAGGTCAACGGTTTTACCCAGTTCTTTTTGTTGTTGGGAGCCATCTCCGTTATAAGCACTTACTGCACTCGCAAGTTTATTGGCTTTAGCCGGGTTATATACACCTTCTGTTTTATAAAAATACTCGGTCTTGCTTACCGGTATATCCTTTTGAATATCTGCGCTTGCACTAAAGGTAGCTTCACTTTTTTGCTTGCCGTGCATATTGTTGAGCTCTACACAAAAACCCTGGGAAAAACCGGGCTGGAAAAAATTCTTCAGCCCGATAAACTGGAGAAATTTGGTCTTAAAATCGGTATTGACCTTTTCCAGGGCCGTCCGCTCCACCCGGGTAGGGTAGTCTTTGGCGGTATAGAATTCGCTCACCCTGATCCCTTCTCCGCCGGTGGTTACGGTATTGTTGGCGCGGTTGGTCACCACCACCCGGCTGTACCCCACTGTAGCGGAAGGAAAAAGCTCTTCGCCCATCGGTTCCTCTGCATATAAATAATCATTCTTGAACGTAATCTTTTGGGTGCTGTAGCGGATGGGCTGCCTGAAGGGGTTTTCTTCCCCGCCCACTATAGGCTCGTATTGTGCCACGCCCGAGCTGCCCCCATCCTCCAGAACATAGCTATATTCCTGCCCATAAAGCTGGGGGCTGGCAACGCCCGCCATTTGATCCCATTCATCGCTGATGCTGATGCTTTTTACCCGGTGTCCACCTCCAAGTCTATCTCCGCCTGCATTAAGACGTACCAGGGAAGTCATGTCTCCGCGCTCACTGATCTTATCACAGTATCCAAATGTTCTCGCTTTGATAAAAAAAGCATTGTCCTTGATCAAAAACTCCAAGGCCTTTGAAACGATACTTCCGATTTCCCCCAAAATGCCTGCCCCCAGGTTGGAAAAACCATCCAGGGTAAACTTCGCTTCATCAATCAGGTCGGGCCTGCTGGCCTGGAGCTCCACCCATCCGGCTTTTTTAACCGCCTGGTCGCCTCCTGCTTCGCTTACCTTGAAAATGATCTGGTTGCTGCTTGAAGCACCATTGGGGTACAAGGAAGCTGTACCGGGTATATATTTAAAATACCCTTCCACAAAGTCATAGGCAAATGCTCCGTCAGAAAAAGGGGAGGTGCCGGCCGGTTCCGTATTGGAGTTTGCCGGAAACCGCTTCATCCTTACAAATGCTTTGAAGTAGATGTCGGATAAACCGCTGGTGTATGCGTCAACCTCGGGTGCCGTGATGGTTTTGTCCAGTTCCACCACCACAAAATCGTTTTCTTCATCCAGGGATGTTGAGGGTATGCCTGAGCCGGAAGAGCTATTTTTAAATCCCACGAGCTTGTACATAGCCTGTGCCTTTTTATCCTGTACATAACGGTAGCTGTCTGATTCGTAATCTACCTCAATTACCCCCCCGGTAGGTAAGGTGATCTTTGATAAATTCCAGCTTTTGGCATTTTTGTTTGCTGCAGAAACCTCTTTGGTGGCATAGGGGTACAGGTTGTTTGAAGCGAAGGGATTGTTTACGGGGTCTAAATAGCTTCCCCAACGGTCCATATAGTTTTCATTATAGGTATTATTGTACGTACCATCGTACTCAAAGGTGTAAGGACTCAATGAAGCCTTGGTCCGCTCATCTCCCACGCTGAAGTATACCTCTTTGAGCGTAAGCTTTGCCCTGCCTGGTGCTGCACTGGAGGGGGTTCCCGGGCACAATTCGTAAGCGTAAGTGAAGTTTACCGTTTTTATGGGAACCGCACTGGAGCCGTTGGCTTTGTACTCTTTTACATTATACAGGTTAATTTCTTTCAACCTGTATTGGCTTGCTCCGCCATTGGCGGTGAGGCTGTTTTCGCTGCTCACCCCTTTGGCATCGTCTCTGGTTTCTACCGTAAATACGGCTATGTGGGTTTTGGTCTCGATGGTCCTTACGTAGTAGAGGTCTTTTTCCAAATAGGTGTAGGAACACTTATCGTCCCCAGTATTGGAAAGCTGCCCGGGGATTAACGCTCCTCCCTGTGGCGTGCTTCTGGTCTTGAAATCTTTGACCATCTGGTAATCAAACCGTATATAATCCCCGAAATCGTCTGCAGTTGGCCCATCTTCACTGATGTCCACAAAGTCTTCGGATAAAATTTCGGTCAACAGAAAACTGTGTGCATAAGGGGGGAGCTCAGTAGCTGAGTAGTGGTTGTTCTGCCCGGATGTATTGTTCTTGGTGTTTTCCGAATTACCGAGGTATAGGGCTGTTTTATTCAACAGGGTCGGCATAGTGGACCCATAGCCTGCGTGGTTTTTTGAAAAAACCACGGATTTGTGCACCTTGTTTTTTGCCGGAATGCCAAAATTATAGCGCGTTCCGCTGGCGTCTAAAA
>JANQPD010000019.1 GCA_028285465.1 Owenweeksia sp.
AAGTTTTGAAACGAAGCGAGACGCTTTAATTCGAGAAAAGACACTAAAGAAATACAGCAAAAATCAGCTAAAGGATTTGATAAACAGTAGTTTAAATGAGCTAGGGGGTTAGAATACAGGCCCGTCATCCCCAACACGGTTGGGGACGGGTGCGAGTCCCGTCCAGACCGCCAACCGGTATGGGTAACAAACCCTTACCAAATAGTGTTTTTGTAAGGGTTTTTTCTTTTACGCGCATTATGCATATTAACGCATGAAATTGCATGTTTGCTTATAAACCTTGGTAAAGAAAGGCGTAGGTTTTTTTAGTTTTCCACGATAGTGATAAGCCGGTCGGACTCAAATACAGCTGCTGGAGATATTACGTTTTGATTCAAAGGAACATCTTTGCCGTATCGCTCTTTTATCTTTGTCTGAACCACTTCACTGGACAAGTCAAAATCTGAAAGTCTTTCCAACGCTCCCAGTTCTACCCCTGCTCCTTCCCTATAAATTTTCCATACCAACTCGGAGCAATACACTCTATCGTCTGTCCATTCAAAATAGCTGTCGTAGCTTTTGCCTCTGAACGCTTCTCCTATCGCTTTCATCTTGGCCAGGGTTTCGGGAGTCAGTGTTTTATCCGCGTCTTTCAATCTCTTTATTACATAATGCCCTTCCTCTCCTCGCTGGGTCCATTCTTCTAAAGGGGTCAACTGAACAGTTTGGGCTGCTTCATAGACGTAAAACTGCCCTTCTTTTTCGTAAAGAAGCCCCATGTGGCTGTAGGGTGAATTGGTAGCCAGCTGAATAGCCTGGCTCTGGCTTGAACGCGATGTTTGAAAAATGATATCTCCATTCTGCATGTCAGCGGCCGTATGTTCAACTTCTGTTGAAGTTTTACCGGGCTCTGCATCTGCAGCATGGTTTGAGCAAGCCGAAAGAATTACCAGGCTGACCATCATCATAAAGAAAAAACGGGGTGTTTTCATTTTCAGGGTGTTATTAAAATTAGCATACCTTGTGTTGTTTTAACAGGGCGCACTAAAGTATCAGGTTTACACCGCAAATTCAAATAATTCAAGGTAGGCATTTTATGCAACCTATTCCCTGCCTGTAACTACTCACCTTAGGCTTCTTGTCTGTACTTCAGTTTGGTTGTTTACGCATTCAGGAAGTTCCTGATAATCCCTATGGAATATTTGCTTGCTACTTCCTGGGTGAACTTCATAAAATCTATATCAGCAGTATGGTTGGCACTATCGGAGATTGTTCTTATGATCCCGAAAGGCACATCATACTCAGCGCAGACCTGGGCAACGGCTGCCCCTTCCATCTCAACGCACTTCACCTGTGGGAGTGCTTGTTTTATCCGCTCGGCATCTTTATTACTTGAAACGAACTTATCCCCACTGGCAATGGCACCGGTAATAACTTTGGGAGCGGTGATGGCAAACGTCTTTTTCACGTCATCATCAATGGCATCTGAATGTAAAAAAGCTTCCGTAGCACTCAGTAATTTCGTGTTGAGCTTTTTACTTGCTAAAAAAAAAGATTTTCCGGCCAGAGGTATCTCAAATTGCTTAAATATGGGCCGGGCATCCATATCATGCTGATAAAATGCTTCTCCTACTACAACATCTCCAATATCCAGGGCATTATCCATTGCGCCCGCCACACCGGTAAACAAGACTACGTCAACTTCAAACTTCAGTATCAATGTAGCTACTGTAGATGCAGAAGCGACCTTTCCCCAACGGGAAAAAGCCAGAACGGCTTCGGTGCCCCATAGATCGCCTTCGTAATACGATCGGTCTCCCAAACGAGTAGTACGAGGAGATTTAACGGTCTGTATCAAAGCGTTTATTTCTTCGTGCATAGCACTCATGATCCCGATTCTCATATTGACTTATGTTGTTTTATTACTTTACGCATGCCTGCTTACCTACGGTAGGGAACTTGCACAAAAAAATGGAATAAAGCGATACCTTCGCAAAAACCTAACACACTTTATGGCCAAAGTACACTTGGTGCTGGGTGCAGGTGGTGCACGTGGGATGGCCCATATAGGCATTATTGAAGAACTGGAAAAAGCCGGTCATGAAATAGTAGAAATAATCGGGTGTTCCATGGGTGCCGTTGTAGGGGGTATTTATTGTGCAGGACACTTGCCGGCTTACCGCGATTGGCTGCTTACGCTTAGCAAGGGCTCCGTGTTCAAGTTGATGGATTTTACCCTCACTACCCAGGGGTTCTTAAAAGGCGAAAAGATCTTCAGCACCATACTGGATATGTGCGGGCAACAGGAGATTGAAAACTTCGATATTCCCTTTACAGCTGTAGCTACCGACTTGCATGGTCTGGAAGAAGTACATCTCTCGAGTGGGGATCTTTACCAGGCTTTACGCGCCTCTATTTCCATTCCGGGCATATTCACCCCGGTATATCATGAAAACAAGATCCTCGTAGACGGAGGCGTGGTTAACCCAGTGCCTGTTGATCTGGTGAAAAAAAAGGAAAGCGGAGCCCTGGTGGTGGCGGTAGATATCAATGCCCCGGACCGCACAGCACCTGAAACAGACCTATCCGATGAAACGGAAAACAATCACGGCTGGCCGTTTAACCTCCCCTTTTTCAATAAGAGATCCAACACGCCCAGCTTATCCCTGATCGAGTTGCTGCAAACATCTTACAACGCCACTCAAAACCGGCTCACCGAAGCCATGATAAGCTTGCATCGACCAGATATACTTATAGAAATTCCCAGAAACAGCTGTGGTATTTTTGAATTCTACAAAGCGGCAGAGTTGATTGAGCTGGGCAGGCAAAAATGGCAGACACTGGCAAACGGTGTGTGAATAAGGCAAAAAAGGGTAAACTTTTACGTGCTCTTTTGCGAGGTCTGCACACCTTGTCGATAAACACCTACGCTTTTTCAAACACATCTTTTCCCATTAAGGCAAATAGTGTAATCTTTGAAAGCAAAACCAAACAAAATCCTTCTTTTGGAACGACTCTTACGTTATGCATCCCATCTTCTCTTCGGTATATCCTTCCTCCTGTATGCGCATACACTTACCCATGGTTTTGTCTTTGATGATGAAATTGTACTGGTGAACAACCAGCACGTAACCGGAGGTATAGATCGACTGGATGAAATATGGACAACGAACTACCTAAACGGCTACCAGGGCTTTAATGATGCCTTGTATCGCCCGATGAGTCAAACTGTTTTTAATCTTGTATACAGCTTCTTTGGCGATGATCCATGGCCTTACCACGCGTTTAACATACTGCTTTATGCCTTCCTGGTTGTGCTGGCATATCGCCTGTTTATCCGGGTACACCCACAAAAAAAAGCAATTGTGTTTTGGGGCTGTCTGCTTTTTGCTGTACATCCTATCCATACGGAAGTGGTTGCCAACATTAAGAGCCTGGACGAACTCCTGGCTTTGTTTTTTGGCTTATTGGCTTCTTTTTTTGCCTTGCGCTTTCATGAGAAGCCCCAGGCACTGGCAGGGGTGCTGCTGGCTTACGCAGCCGCTTTGTTTTCGAAGGAGTCTGCCATTGTATTTGCTGTATTGATACCGGCCTTTTTCTTTTTTGGCCATGCGGTAATGCCCCGCAGGCAGTTCGCGATCCTGACCGGAAGTTTAACCTTGCTTTCTCTCTTATGGTATGCCTGGCATGCCCATGTAATTGCCAGCATGCCAAGGGCAGTGGATACGGGCTTATTTGATGCGGTCAGCAATTCAATTGTAGGTATTGAAGACCCCTTCATAAGGCTGACCACCGGTTTGTGGCTGGTCACGAAATACGCCTTAAAACTCATCTTTCCCTGGCCCCTGCTGGGGGATTATTCCTTCAATAGTATTCCACCCGTATCTCTTCTTTCGTTTCGGTTTGCGGTTACGCTCTTGTTTTTCGGCACAAGCGCTTTTCTCTTCTTTAAGGGCTTTCTCAAAAAGAGGGCACTTTCGCTTAGCCTGCTGTTGTTTTTTACCGCGATCATTCCTTTGAGCAACGTACTGGTCTATATCGGCACCACCTTTGCGGAGCGACTGGTCTTCACAGCTTCCGTGGCTTTAGTACCGCTGGTAGTGTACCTGCTTCCCAAGTTGAAAGAAAAATGGCAGCCCGCCTTGCTTTTCCTGATCATACCTTTTGCAGGGATGAGCCTATGGCGCGCCAGTGAGTGGAAAAACAATTTTAGCCTGTTTAAAGCAGACGCACAACGCAACCCGGACAGCTACCGGACGCATTACAATTACGCTACGGCTTTAAGTGCACAAGTACAGGAAAAGGCAACAACCGAAAATGAAAAAGCGTCTGTCGAGCTGGCTATTGCAGAGTACAAAAAAGCACTGGCCATTACACCAGGTTTTTCCGATGCTTCACTGAACCTGGGGAATGCCTACAAAAAGTTAAATCAATATAAAAAGGCCCTGGAAGTATACGAGAAATTGATCCTGGACAAGCCGGATTACGCACGGGCCTATTACAATAAGGGCATCACCTTATACCAATTGCAGCAGTATACCCCCGCACGTGAAAGCCTCTTGATGTATACCCGATTAGGTCATGCCAATACTGCTGCTGCCTATTACTGGGCAGGGGTATGCAGCGGTTACCTGGAGGATTTTGACGGTGCAAAAAATTATCTGACACAAGCCTTGACCATAAACCCTAAGATGTGGGAAGCCTGGAACTTCCTCGGTATGGCATATGGCAATACACAGGAATGGGAAAAAGCAATTGAGGCATTTACAGAGGCATTTGTATTGAATCCTTCGGGTGAAGTAAAACGAAACCTTGAAATGGCTAAGGGAGCTTCTAAAGCAGAATAAATACCTTAAAGCAAATACTCCTTTTGTTTCTCCTGTTTTATCGGGTTTGTTTTAGCCAGCATTACGTTATTTTTATATTAATCTCTTATATAACAACTTCCGCTTGCTTTTAAAGTCCCGGGCTTTGCTTTTTGTGTTGAAATAATTATACCTTTATCCTTCATTCTAAATTCTTTCTTAAAACCAACGTGTCATGTTTGTACTCCACATCAATAACAAGTATGTAAGCCCTCTAACTTTCGGACAACAAGAAATAGCTAGCGGTTCCTCCTATACTACAGACCCCATTAGCAGCCACCATGTACTAAATGGTTTGGGCTTAATGCCTTTTAATATCCTGGACCTGGGGGATGAAAAACTGCCCGGTTATCCCGAACCCGGTGAAACCTGGGGCATACTTTTTCGCTATGAAACCGTAGAAATGTATGCCCGTTATGAGGGAAATGGAGAGTTTACAATTAATGTGGGACCCCTCGGAGACATTGTGATGAGTGCACAAAATGGCTCAATGCTCGAAATAAAACTGCCTGGTTTGTCTATGGAAAATAACACAAAGTAATAATCCGGCCAGGTGAAAGGATCTCTTCAACTTACTTCACCTGGCCGTTCTTTTTAAAACCATTAAGACACCTTCCTTTAGGCAGCTCTCACTTTTGTGCTCTCATGTGCAATGTTTTTTTCCTTAAAGGTAACCTTGTGCCTGTTAAGCCTAACTATACGCGGCTTGGCTATAATCCTAAAGACCACTGTCAGTCAAAATTATACCCGAAACAGGCTATATCTCCCCGGCATTTTTCTTAGATAATTTCTCTGCTTACCGGATTATAGAGGTTCTTTAATAATTAAACCTTGTTTCGCTTTATTTAGATAAACACGGCATAGGTAAAGCTATGCATTTGCTTATTGTTTCTTTCTCGTGTTCAATACGCCTAAAACGTCTATTTACTTACCCGCAAATGGCCTGCTATACCTATGAAATAATCCCGTTGATTCAGGTGAAAGCAATCGTTTTTTTGGTTCAACAAGCGGGGTAAAAAGATTTCAAATCCTTCATACATCCCCTTTGCCCCATTATGATGGGCCTCTCCGGGAGAAATACTCCAAGGGCAAACACACTCCCCAGAATTGCAAAAACAGCATATAGCCTCCCGAAGCTTTCTTCAAAACTGTAAAAATAGAGGTGTCTCCTGAACAGTGAACGTAGATAAAACAAACCTTTTTTGTTGCAAACGAGCAGTGAACTATAACGCATCAGCCAAAAACTACTGACTCGTCTACGCCAAAGGCCCTTAACCTACCTCCGGAAAAAATGCCTTCATTCAACGAAACTGCGTTTATGCGGACAAAGCTTTGCCCCGCACAAGACACCACCAGGCCTTTTTCTTCACTTATCTCTACTACTTTCCCGGGTACATCCACTGGAGGAAAGGAAACAGAAGAAAGTACAGATACCTCCGCTATCCTTACCATAGCTCCGTTTAGAAAGGCAAGCGCTCCACCGTATTTTGCATTACAGGCCCTTACCAGGTTCTCAACAACAATTGCCTCCATCTCCGACCAGTTAATGCGCAGGTCTTTTTCTTCAGGCCTGGCCTCATAGTGCGAAGCTTTCAGATCCTGGACACGTTCAGCGTACAAACCTTGTAAAAGAGGCGCCATTATTTCCGGCATCAGTGCCGAAAGCCGTGAATACACCATGCCGTGGTTTTCCTCTTTTCGTATCGGAAATTCTTTTTCACAAAGTACATCACCTCCATCTACCTCCTCAGACAGACGGTGAACCGTGGCCACAATGCTTTCCTTGCCGTTCTTGATGGCCCAAAACAAGGGGTCAGGCCCCTTTTCCTCTGGCAGGCGCCCGAAGTGAATGTTACAAGCCAATTGCCCCTGGCTGTAAGTGCTTTTTTTAATGATGTGGCTAAAGCCAAATACAATAAGGTGTACTTCGCTATCCATCAGTAACTTTAGCTTCTGCTCACTAAACACCTCCACCTCAAGTGTTGGGAAAAGCTGTTTAAAATACCCTTGAAGCACAGCGGCTTCCTCCCCTACAAACACCTTAATCAACCGATGCTGTTGCATTAAAAAATCAATCAGGTGAGGCGCATACTGGTTAGAGGTCAATAGAATTGTTTTCTTCATTTTTCAGGCATCGATTGAAACTTCTTCAAACCAAACGTACACATCATTGCGGCAAACTTTCAGTCGTACTTTCTCTCCGGCTTTTACTTCCCTGGGTTCTTCGAAAAAATAGAGCGCTTGTTTCCAGTGATTATCCGGCCTGCCGGGGGCACTGGATACCCGGTCTTCTTCGTTCAGCCAGAGGTGAAACCAAAACGCTACACCATGCCAGTTACCCGGGTTGCTTATTTCCAATTCTACTACATGGCTTACTTCGTGCCCCTCGGGCACCGGTGGATTAAGCGATCGAAAATCAACGGAAAACAAGTGAAACTCCTCCGAAAGGTAGGTATGTCGGTGTTGATCCAAACCTTCTGCTATATATTCACCAGGTATCCGGTATTGATCAAAGGGAGAAAGATCGAAGCCCTGTACATTTTTAATCGGATTAACGGCTGCCAGACCGGGTACGGAAACCAGGCGGCCTACTAACTGCGCCCGGGCGGGAATCACCACACAATTTTCCTGGCACAGGTTGCTCAACGCATGTCGGAAACTGGGGATAGCCCCTTCACCGATCAGGCCGGCGTCAAAAATTTCGGCCACCAGCACATTGGGTTTTTCCATAAACGAGTCTGCCGTAAGGCGGGTAGATTTTTTTTGATGTACCTCTATGGTAGCGGCAGCCCCATTTTTAGCAATGATCTCCCTGGCTGTATGCGCAAGATAGGGAGATTGCTCGCAGGCAATTACCTTCTTAGCTCCGCAACGGGCCGCCATTAAAGAAAGTAAGCCTGATCCCGTTCCAATATCGAGCACAACTGCCTCGGGACCTACAGCCTTTGCAATTGCTCTTTCAAAAGCTTCGTTGCGGGGGTGATCGGCCAGCATTTTTAAATGCCACGGAGGTACAAAACGAGAAAGCGCCCGGCTCAGATTCTTACGTGCCCCTATTTCTCCCAGGTTGAGAGCCACCGCTTTTCTATAGCTGGCTATTGCTTTTTCAAACTGACCCAGGTCCTGAAAAGCATTTCCCTTGTATAGCTCTATTGACCAGTCTTCCGGCTGAAGCCCCGAAGCCTTTTCCAGGTACATCAAACCGTTGCCCATATCTCCCTGCTCACACAGGAACTTGCCATACGTGGCCAAAGCTGCAAAGTGCCCGGGATGAAGGCTTACTGCCCGGTGGTAAAGGTCTTGCGCTTCCGGTATTTTTCCCCGTTCGTACATCAACCCACCCAGGTTGAGCAACCCCTCGGCCTGATCCGGTATCTTTTTTAACAATTGCTGCAAGGTTTCGGTGGCCGCAGAAACATCTCCCAGAGATGCCTGTACCTGGGCTGTTGTCAAAAAAGCAACAGCAGAGGGAGGTTGTTCCTGCATTAAGGTATGCAATAATTCCAAGGCTTTTGAAACGTTTCCCGACTGCAGATAAACGTTCACCAGGTTGTAAGCTGGTTCCGTACGTTTCAAGTCTAGCTCCATAGCCTGCTTTAAAACACTTTCTGCTTCTCCAAATTGTTGAACCTGTGCATAAGCTGCACCCAGGTTTATTAATACATCTATTGACTCAGGTTCTAGTGCAAGGGCCTCGTTCCAGCTTTTTATGGCTTTATAGGTAAAACCCCTTGAAAAATATATACCTCCCAGGTTAATATACGCCTGAGAAAACCGCTCATCTGCATCGGTTGCTTTCTTATAGAAGAATTCTGCCAGCTCCAGGTCCCCTTCCCTGTGTTTCTGTACTCCTTTGTTATATATCTGTTCTGCCGAAACTTCCATTCGTTCTTATTTAACGTTACCTTATATTCGCCAAAGAATATTTTTTTTCCAAACATATTTGTTTTTTATCTATCCTTTGCCCATTTATTCATGAATAGTTCTTATTTCATCCACCTACCACGCCTTTTTACCCCGGAAGAGCTACTAGAAGTAAAGAGAACGGCACGGGAGGGAAACTTTGTAAGTGGTAAAAATACTGCCCGTTTACTGGCTAAAGAAGTAAAGAACAACCTGCAATTAGAACCACATTCTGTTGAAGCTAAAAAAATAGATACTTTGTTAAACCAGGCCTTGAACAGATCTGAACTTTTCAGGGCAGCTGCTATTCCTAAAAAAGTATACCCGCCCTTACTCAGCAAATACAGCGACTCCATGCATTATGGCCATCATGTGGACAGCCCGGTAATGGGCACGCAAGATCCTGTGCGCACGGACCTGGCCCTGACCGTTTTTATATCTGATCCCTCTACGTACAGCGGGGGAGAATTGGTTAT
Source organism: Owenweeksia sp. (assembly GCA_028285465.1). Taxonomy (GTDB): domain Bacteria; phylum Bacteroidota; class Bacteroidia; order Flavobacteriales; family Schleiferiaceae; genus JANQPD01. The sequence goes on from JANQPD010000019.1 coordinate 9,224, forward strand.
CCGGCAAGAGGGCAATCCGCTTACCTACAAACTACCTGCGGGGGATGCCTTGTTGTACCCCGCCAGCTACTTACACGGGGTAAATCCGGTTACCTATGGGGAACGTATCGCCCTTGTGAGTTGGGTTCAGAGCGGGGTCCGTGACCCTCAAAAAAGAGAAGCGCTGTTTCAACTCAACCAGGTGCACAGTAGTTTGATCGAGAAGGACCTTTACATGCAGGAAGCGCAAACCATACTGCAATTGTATAGTAACCTCTTTAAGAGGTGGATTGAGCTCTAAACAGAACACGCCCTGTGAACATGAACAAGATAAAAATAGGTTTACTGTCCGTACGCTCTGCCCTGGCTCCAAGAGCTTCCCTACATATGCAGGAGGGCTTAAAGCTTGCCCTCGATGAGAAAAAGATCAGTTTTGAACTTATTGCGGAGGATGGAGGGAATGGCACCATTGCCCGTACCAAGGATAAGCTGGAAAAGCTCCTGCTCGTTGACTTTGTTGATGTGGTGATCGCCAACATAAGTCCCCAGGTAGCGGTAAGCTTTGACCACCTGTTCCGGGAAATACAAGGTGTAATGCTGCTCATAGAAGCAGGTGCTGTACGGCCATTTACCGGGGATTACCCGGATTGGTTGTTCTCTAACAGCATGATGTGCTGGCAGTTGAACGCAGCTCTAGGTGCCTGGCTGGTGAAAAACAGATCTTCAAAAATAAAGCAGGTCTCCTCTTTTTATGATGCTGCCAATGATCAGAATGGCGCCTTTCAAATGGGCGTGAAAGCCGCAGGAGGAGAAGTTGTACTGCAACGCTTACTTGACGAATACTTTGATGAACGGGAATTGGCAGGAGAGCTATTCAGTGAAACAACGGATGTGATCCAACTGAATTGTACCGGGGAAAAAGGAAGGAGCCTGGCACTGCAATTAAGCCAAAAAGGGCCTGATACGCTCACCTTGCCCGATCTCATCTATCGCTCTGTAGATCCTATGCCTCTTCAGCAGTCGATAGCACAAACCATTCCCTGGCACAAAAAACTGAAGCATCCCGAAAACAAAGAATTCCTGGACAACTGCCGCGCTAAAGGCATTGACAACCCCAATATCTTTCACGTACAAGGCTATGAAACAGGCCTATGGCTTTCTCTTGCTCAGGCAAAGGGCGATGTAAAACAACCCGCGCATTTCCATCAATTTTCCATAAGCGGGCCCAGGGGCCCCATAGGCTGGGACCATACAAGAAAACTGTTTAAGGCACCGCTATACGTATATACCCGTTCACCTGAAGGAAAAGAAGAGATAGAAGCACTATGCGAGGAACCCCTTCTGGATGCCTGCGCAAAAGCACTGGATGTTAAGCTTAAATCAGGCTTGTTAACCCCCTACCTGTTCATAACCTAAAGCGCTTTCCATAAGGAGGAGCATCACCGTCTCTCTACAGGCATACGCTCACCGCTAAAGGCAAGGTACATTTTATGAGTCTATCCAATATGCATGGAATAAAGAAACATCTTCACATCTGCTGATCTTCCTTGCTCTATCTGTTTATTTCCTTTATATACAGCAATCTCTTTTTTTGGCGGCGTGCTTTTTCATATTTCCCATGTATCAAACGCACTCATTTGCGTAATTAAGGAACGCTTCACACAAATAAAGGCCCCAAGGCATTTTCTCTCCTAATCCAAAAGGATAGCCTGAAGGCATATCTACATGTCTTTAGTGTATATATGCATATATATCGAAGCAAAGCACTTTACCATACTACTTATTTAACAGTCAAAAAACGCATCTACATGATTTACAGCAACCCATTTGCTAAATGATCTGTCACCGCACCTCATCAAGTGCAGAAGTATAAAACAAAACACACCTTCTTTTTACACGTACTCTTCCAAGGTTTTGACAGGTATTTCTATTTTCAGGTACTGATCATATATCTCATTATGGATATATATATTTAATTATTTTAAGTTCAAAAAATGCTTTCTTTTCAGTAAAATAGTATATTTGAAAACATCAAATCAAAATTGAAACTCTACCATGGAAGGAACGATCGGGGAAATCAGAGGATTCGGAGGAAATTTTGCACCAAGAGCCTGGGCATTATGTAACGGGCAATTGTTGTCGATCGCTCAAAATACCGCTTTGTTTTCTATTTTGGGCACCACCTACGGGGGAGACGGACGCACTACCTTTGCGCTGCCTGACCTGAGGGGAAGAATACCTATTAGTTCAGGAACAGGCCCCGGGTTATCTACGCATAAATTAGGAGCAAGGTCCGGAACTGAAACCGTAATCCTCAATCAGTTGCAGATGCCATCGCACACGCATCAGGCGGCCTTTACGCATACCGCTGGTGTTACCCACCTGGCAGTAGTGGCAGATTCTGCCAACCAGGAAGATCCAACGAATCACTATCTGGCTGCGGCAAATATTGCCGGCACCAACCAGATCTATTCTGATCAAACGCCGGACGCAACACTTGCCCTATCAGAAGGTGTTGCTGTAGCCGGAATTGTTCAGAACGGTCTCACCGGAGCAAGTCAATACCACAACAACATGCAACCATACTTAACGATTAACTGGATCATTTGCATGTTTGGCGTATACCCTTCAAGAAGCTAAGGATAACTGCAGCACCAATCACAGAATAAAATCATTCAATTCATTTAACAGAACATTTAAAACCCATACATTATGGAAGGAGTTATAGGAGAGATCAGAGGTTTCGGAGGAAACTTTGCGCCAAGAGCCTGGGCGTATTGCCAGGGTCAATTATTAGCGATTAGTCAAAACCAAGCCCTCTTCTCTATTTTAGGCACCACCTATGGGGGAGACGGCAGAACTACTTTTGGCTTACCTGATCTAAGAGGCAGGGCTCCCATTTCGGCAGGAACAGGGCCCGGATTGTCAACGCATAAATTAGGGGCAAGATCAGGAACAGAAACGGTAACGCTGACTCAAAACCAGATGCCGCAACACACCCATATAGCACAATTTACCCAAACTGCCGGGGTTGCAAGTATATCAGTGGTTGCTGACTCTGCCAACCAGGAAGACCCAACGAATCACTATCTGGCTGCGGCAAACATTGCGGGAACCAACCAGATCTATTCTGATGACACACCAACGGCAACCTTAGGACCTTCAGCCGTGACGGTAGCAGGGACTGTAACGAATTATAATACCGGAGGCTCACAACCTCACAACAACATGCAACCGTATTTAACCATTAACTGGATCATCTGCCTGCAAGGGGTGTTCCCTTCAAGAAGTTAATGAATTTATGGTGTATTTTTCAGAGCGGGAAAACGTATAACTATCCGGCTGGTTATGTTCAATTAATCGCACGTGGAAACAGAGTCGTTAAACAGTGTGTTACTCCGTTCTTCAGCCTGTTCCAGGCTGGAGACGGGGCGTTAAGCGGCAGGCAAATCAAGCTTGTTTCTGTTTAGAGATAGGGCTTAGCCGGAAAGATATATTTCATTTCCTTTCAGTTTTTTTGAAAGAATATGATAATTTAACGCTTCAAATTCTTCAGGGATTTTGGAAAGTAGTAATCAACCAACAAATTAAATCCTACCTTTCAGGTAGTCATCGTTTATGATCAAGCAGTTACCCCATTTGTATCAGAAGCATCTCTACGCCATTTGTATTTTTTGCACGGTTTTCTTCAGCACGCAAGGTCTGGCGCAAACTACCTTCTCGGATGGCGATATTGCCTTTACGCGGTATGTTTCCGACAATGAAAATTTTTCCTTTGTCTTTTTGGTAAACGTGGCTGCCAGTACAGAATTTTTTATTACCGATGAGGGCTGGAACGGATCAGGGTTTTACAGCAATGAGAGCACGATTAGGTTTGTCGTAAATTCTGCCATTTCTGCCGGGGACGTATGCCACGTGAGCGCCACGGCATTGACCTATACAATGAACTCTGGCGGCTCCCCGATGACAATAAGCAGTGTAGGTACCTTTAACCCTAATCTCGGTAATATGTTGGGTTCTTTTGGCGATAACTTATTTGTCTATCAAAATTCTCCCAGTTTTAACGTAATAGCGGGCTTAAGTGCAGACAATGGTGTATCAGGATCCTCGGGAAATGCCTGGTTTGCCGCTGCCGCTTCTTCAACAAATGGTAGTGTAATTCCCAGCGGGCAAACCAATGCCAGTGATGGCTTTATCGGCCTTTTTCCCAATGGCCTTAATTCTGAGGTAGACAACGCCCGGTACAAGGAAACGGCCACTTTCTCAGGCGATAAGGCTTCGATCTTGGCAGACTTAATGGACTATACCAAGTGGGATTTTAACAATTCTACCCTGTATGCAGCCTCTTCAACGTCCTTCACCGTTAGCGGGGGTGCCAGCCCGGTATCCATCTCCATCACCGCTTCCAGCAATGTTTCCTGTAACGGGGGAACCGATGGCTCTGTTACCGCCACCGCTACCCCAGGAGATCCTAATTACAGCTACATTTGGTCAAACGGATCCTCTACCTCCAATACCTCCTCTACCACCAACACAATAAACAATCTCGCTGCAGGTACTTATACGGTAACGGTAACGGACGACAACGGTACTACCGCCACGACCTCCACCACCATCATGCAGCCTTCAGCTACTATAGCTTCTGCCTCCGTGACCTCAGCTTTAGATTGCAATGGCGATACCGATGGGCAGGTAACAGCAAGTCCCTCAGGAGGTACCAGCCCGTATACCTATTCCTGGAATACCGGGGAAACAAATGCAACAGAAACCAATCTCGGTGCAGGCACCTACTCGGTTACCATCACGGACCAGAATGGTTGTACAGACAGTGCGAGCGTAACTTTGACCCAACCTGCAGCTATGGTAGCTTCTGCCTCCGTTAGTTCAGCCTTAAATTGCAATGGCGATACCGATGGACAGGTAACAGCAAGTCCTTCGGGGGGCACCGGCCCGTATACCTATTCCTGGAATACCGGGGAAACAAATGCAACAGAAACCAGTCTCGGTGCAGGCACTTACTCGGTTACCATCACGGACCAGAATGGTTGTACAGATTCTGCCAGTGTAAGCCTCACTCAGCCTGCGGCGATATCTGGGGGAACGATACAAACCAATTAAGCTTCTCTCTGTTTTTGCCGTAAAAGCTTCTGTAAATTAATCTTAACATATCCGGGCTAATGCAGTAGCAAGGACAGCGTTTCTTATGGTTTATTTCACCTTAAAAGAGGGCTTTGGAATCAGACACCTGCTGTTCTTCCCCTGGCCATTTTCTATGAAAGGGTACTTCTTTAATAGTACGGGTAGGCTATTGCGCCTGGAAGGCAATGAGTTTTCGTTTACATAAAAGCAGGCTATTTAAAACCATACACATGGCTTAAGACAAAGCGGTTTCAATAATTACCCCCTTACCGGCTGGTTGATTCCTGTAGATTTAAAGATCTTCTACGAACAAAGGCATCTGCCTTACAACCAACCACACTATGCAAAAGAGAATGTATCTGACCTGTATCCTGTTAATGGCTACAAGCGGGCTATTGCTCAGCCAGGTTACCCTTTACTGGACGGATGATGAAGACCCCAGAACCGTTAAAAAAGCTCCTGCAGACGGCTCCGGCCCGGTTACTACAGTATATACCCTACCCACCCTAATCTCCAATACCTTTCCGGGTGGGATAGATTATGATCCCGTTACAGACAAACTTTATTTTGTGCACAACAGCGGCAGGATAGTGCAACGGATGAACCTGGATGGCACTTCCGTTGAGACGGTATGCTCTTTCATCAGTAGTCTTGGAGATGTAGCAGTAGACGCCGGTAATACGTATTTCGTAGGAGGCACTACCTTGTACAAGGGCGGTAAAACCGCAAGTTCCAGTTTTTCTGCATTGGTAAGCGCCTTACCCAGTAGTGGCCTGGGGGTTGACCTGGATGAAACCAACGGTGTAGTGTATTACACCTATGGCTTCCAAAGCGGGTCGGATGGGATCGGGAAGGTAAATAAAGACGGTACTTCCAGCAATAAAACTTTAGTCAGTCTGGGAAACAATGCCCCTTTATCCATCCGGGTTGCCGGAAATCATATTTATTGGGTGGAGTTTTCCACCAACAAAGTAAGGCGCGCTAATTTAGATGGCTCCAACCTAACTGACCTGGTCACTTCCGGGCTCAACCAACCAAGGTCAATAACGATTGATGAGGCTTCTGGTTTCATTTACATAGGGAATTTTGGCAATAAATCGATCAGTCGGGCTCCATTAGCCGGAGGGGCTGCTACTTCCCTATATACCACGGGTGTAGGATGGACGGTACATATGACCTTTGAAGGAACCGCTTCTTCCTGTAACGACCCCTCCCTTACTTCATTAACCGCCTCTTCTCCTACCGTATGCCCGGGAGCTTCAACCAATCTAAACATTACAGGTACCCTTAACGATGCCTCGAAGTGGTACATTTATACAGGTAGTTGCGGAGGCACTTTGGTAGACAGCACAGCTAGCTCCACTTACCCTGTAAGCCCCTCTCCTACCACCACCTACTATGTAAGGGGCGAGGGAAACTGCGTTGCGCCCGGCTCTTGCTCCAGCGTTACGGTCACGGTAAATCCAGCCCTATCTGCCAGTATAAGTATAGATCAGAATGTGAGCTGCAACAACGCCTCTGACGGAGGAGCTACGGCATCTCCTTCTGGGGGAAGCGGATCCTATAGCTATAACTGGAGCAACTCCGCTACCTCTGCCAGTATTACCGGAGTGCCAGCCGGCACGTATACCGTAACCGTTACCGATAACAATGGGTGTACGACCAGCAACACAACTACAATAACAGAACCTTCCCCTCTTTCCGCCGGGTCGATAACGAGATAGCCCCTGGCGAAAGACTACATCAAGACGCATCCCGTTTTACTCCCGTAAGTATGGAATGGGTATAATCCAAACTGAGGTACCCGGCCGGATCAGTTTCAAAACACATCAAAAAGCCTCTGCAGCTGCACACAAAGCTGGCGCTATTTCTTGGGAAAACAGCCTTAAAATAAACGGAGAAGTTTATCCCGGCTTTTGAAGTACCCCAATACTTCCGCGTGAATAGGATGGGAAAGAAAGAGGCGTACAACCAAAGGGAGGAAAACGTCCTCAGAAAAGGAGACCAACGTTTTTGGAACCTAAATGCGAGAACAAAGTACTTTTGTCGAACAGCCCCAAGCCAGGTTTTCCTGAAAAGCGGAGGTTACGGTTTTCATACTTGTCTCCCGGCATTAACAAGATGAAAGCAGCAATATCCTCAAAACAAAACTGCCCCTTTCATATAAGGTGTTTCTTTTCTAACTTAGAAGCCCGTTTATTTTATACTTTAAGCATTTACAGATGAGACTATTTACACTCCTATTAGCTTCTTTTTTTGCTGTTGTGATTTTACGAAACCCTCTTTCAGCCCAATATAGCTATATCAGCCAGATTGGTACTACCAGTACCAGTGGAAGTGGCGATGGGTTTTTTGAGCAACCAAATGGGATTGCGATAGATTCTCAGGGAGATGTTTACATAGCCGATCGAAACAACGAGCGCGTTCAAAAATTTTCCAGCACGGGAGCATTTGTGCGCAAATGGGGCTCTTCCGGTACAGGTAATGGTCAATTTTCTGCTAATAATGGAGCGGTGGATATAGCCATTGATAGTGATGATAATATCTATGTGTTAGACCGCGGTAATCACCGGGTTCAAAAATTTGACAGCACGGGGACTTTTTTATCATCCTTTGGTTCTCCTGGGACGGGAAACGGTCAATTTAACCAACCCACAGGAATAGCTATAAATAATGGTGATACAATTTATATAGGCGATCGCCTCAATGAAAGGGTACAGGCTTTTAGTTCTTCAGGTGTCTTTCTCTTTAAATGGGGAGGAACGGCTGGCTCTGGTAATGGACAATTTGCATCCAATAATGGCCCTGTTGATTTAGACTTTGATGCCGATGGAAATGTATTTGTTGTAGATAGAGGAAACCACAGGGTTCAAAAATTTACCCGCACGGGAAGTTTTTTAGGTTCTTTTGGCTCTAGTGGGTCGGGGAGCTCAAATTTTAATCAGCCCAATGGCATTGTTGTTTCTCCTAGCGGTGATCTATTAATTGCAGATCGAAACAATAGCCGTGTTTCAATATGGGATGATAACAGTAATGTGTTTAGCAATAGTACCACGTTTGGCTCTTCAGGCACCGGTAATAGTCAGTTTAACCCTACTAGTGGGGCAGTAGCCCTGGCTTTTACGCCAGAGGGAGATCTGTGGGTGATAGACCGTGGAAACCACAGGGTTCAGTTATTTGACGGACCAGCGCTTGCCTCTCCCGTTTCTGCTTCCATTTCTTCCCAAACCAACGTTACCTGTAACGGAGAAAATACGGGTTCTTTAACGGTTACAGCTTCTGACGGAACCGCTCCTTTTACTTATAACTGGAGTAATGGAACTTCATCGGCCACCGCTGGGAGCCTGGCAGCAGGAACTTATACCGTTACCGTTACCGACAATACCGGTACCACAGCCACTACGTCCGCCACCATTACTGAAGGGACAGCTTTAAACCCTGGTTCAGTATCTACAAACTGAAAATAGCTTTTTTAGCGAAGCTTGGTTTAAAAAGCATTGTTAATTTAGAACCTGGGCTCTAATCCTCTGCTTTTTTATTATTGATGAACAGTTTCAACTGTAAGTATTTGTTATTGGTTTTGCTAAACTTCGCCTTAGCTTGTTGGGCTTACAGGGGTTTTGCCGCAGATAACCAGGAACTTTCTATTGGATCAAAAAAGGAAAAAGAAGAAGTCTCAACAGGGGATTCCCTTATTGAGCAAGGGAAAAGCAAAACAAACTCAGGACAGTATGAAGCTGCCTTAAAAACACTGAACAAAGCGCATGAATACTACATTCTTAAAAAGGAAGCAGCACCTATTCCGTTGAACTTTGAAAGGGCCAGGGCAAACTATTACCTGGGCAGGTATGCGGTTTCTATAGAGTTATTGCTGAAAAATATCCAGTCGAGTTTTATTTCGGATTCCCTTTTACTGCATTCTACCTATTTACTGGCAGAGGTATACAGGGCATCCGGTAACTTGGAGCCCTCTAAAAAGTATGCGCACCAAACCATACAAATGGCACTCGTCTTAACCGACTCTGTTTTCAAAGCTGCGGCCCTGAACCGCTTGGGAGTTGCCTTCTACCAGGAGAGCAGGCATGACAGCGCTGAATACTACCTGCTTCAATCTAAAGAGCTAAGTGAGCGACTTAACGCAGAAGATTTGATGACCAGGAATTACAACGATTTAGGCGAGCTGTATTTTGCATTGGAAGCTGATCAGAAAGCCCGTTCCTTTTACAAAAAAGCCCTTCTCCTGGCCCGGACCTTTGACAACCGACTGAATACCCTCACCAACATAGCCCGGCTTGATCTCAAGCTGAAAGACTATGCTCCGGCCATAGAGAAAGCGCAAAAAGCTCTTGCATTGGCCAGGGAGCAGAAAGTACTGACGTATGAAGTAGATGCCCTTAAAATACTGGCCCGCAGCCATAACGAGCTCGGCCAATTCAAAAAAGCCACCTTTTATTTTGCGCAATACATAGAAAAGAGAGAAGAATTGCTGGAAGAAAACAGGAACAGGCAGATCCTCGAACTGGAAGAAGCCTACCAAAGCAAGCAAAAAGAGCAGCGCATCCAAACACTCCAACTCAGGCAACAGGAAGAACAAAGACGAAACCGCCTGTATCTCATCGGGCTCATCATTACCTTCGTTTTTTTGTTGAGCCTCACCGGCCTTCTTTACCAGCTCCGTTCCCGCAACCGGCAATTAAAAGAACTTAACCTTACAAAAGACAAGTTCTTCTCTATTATAGCTCATGACTTGCGTAGTCCTATCATTGCTCTTCACGGAGCGGGCAAAAAGTTGGATTACTACCTCAGAATGGGAAAGTATGAGAAGTTAATACAGATGGGGTTAAAACTGGACCACTCCATAGAGCAGCTCAATCATTTGCTTAATAATTTACTGAACTGGGCCATGAGTCAAAGGCAGGCCATTCCTTATCACCCGGAACTTTTTGATACCAAAATACTCGTGAATGAAACAGTGCGGCTGTATGAAAACTATGCCGTCTCCAAAGACATACGTCTATTGTGTAAGCTGGTATCTTTAAAAGCCTATGCAGACATAAATGGTGTTTCCACCGTATTGCGTAATCTTTTGAGCAACGCCATCAAGTTTTCCAAGGAAGGTGATGTGGTGGAAATCTCCAATAATAATGTGAAGGGGAATTTTGCCGAGATTCACATAAAAGATCATGGCGTGGGTATTTCTGAAGAAAAAACGAAATCCCTAATGAAAAAACAAGGGGCCAGCACCCCAGGTAGCCGGGGAGAAAAGGGATTGGGCTTAGGCTTTAAACTGGCCCAGGAATTTGCTGAAATGAACAGGGGAAAACTGAAGGTAGAAAGCTCTGAAGGCAAAGGCACATTGGTTATATTGCAGCTTCCAATACGCAAAGCAGTATAGTGATATGGTGAAAGTGCTGATCGTAGAAGACGAACCCAACTACTCAGACACATTGGAGATGTTTGTAGATGAGTTGGGTTACCTGGTCAGTGGAGTAGCCCCTGAAGGAGAAATGGCCACCCGCCTTTTCCGGCAGGAACAGCCCGATATTGTATTGATGGACATCCATTTGGAAGGACAGCTTAGCGGGGTGGAACTGGCCCGGCGCTTTCAAAAAGCGCAACCCACCCCTATTATATTCATTACTTCATTCAGCGATAAGGAAACCTTCGCCAAAGCCAAAGAAACCGCCCCAAGTGCTTATCTCACCAAACCCTTTGACCCCGAAGCCCTGGAGCGCAGCATGGAATTGGCCATACAGCAAGCATTTAAGGGAGGAGGCAAATTTTCGCAGAGCAACTCGAATGCCGTGCTGGCTCCGGGCTGTTTTTTCATCAAAGAACGCAATCGCCTGGTAAAGATCAACCAATACGATATCCTATGGATAGAAGTAGAAGACAAGTATTGCATGTTGCATAGCACTGAAAGGACCTTTGCCTTGCGTCTTTCCCTAAAAGACCTGGCCCAAAAACTTGACCCTGAGGTTTTTGTACAAACCCATCGCTCTTACCTGGTAAACGCCCCAAAAATTAAAGAGATAGACACCCATACTTATGTGGTGCGCATTGGCGAAAAGGAGATCCCTTTAGGAAAAACACATAAAGAAGAGCTGCTCAACCGGCTGAATATGCTGTGACCTAACCCCCAATCCTTCCGGTCACCTTGCTTGCTTTTTTACCCACCACTTCAGAAATACCTCTCTTTACTAATAAAAAGCAGGGGTTAGCGCACAATTCTGTTTTTGCCCTTTTTCATAGGCCGAGATTCGCACTTAACAAATAATTAAAATCCAATTTGTTATGAGCATTAAAATTATCGGCGCTGCCTATGGCGCCAAAGAAGGTTCCTTTGATGTTACCGGTCTGGTACAACAGCATGTGAACAACAAAGGCGATGAACTCAAAGTGACCAATCAAGACCTGGGAGACCCGGCACCCGGGCATACCAAACATTTTGGTGTGGTGTATGAAATCGAAGGCAACCGCAACTCACTGGCTTGCGAAGAAGGCCAAACGGTGCTTTTTCGGTAAGGAGACCTCCCGACAAAAGCAAGGTTTTGACAGCCTTGCTTTTGCTTATCCTACATGAGGAATAGCGCGCAAGGCATTCCCCTATGCAGCTTAAATTACATAAACATCCACATCATAATATCTGTATAGCAGCAAATTACCTTATGGTTTTTTAATTATCTATTGACGCACAAAAACAAACTGTTCACGCACATTTCTCAATGTCAGGTCTCCTGTATTGGCATCTTTAATAAAAATTAAAACAATGATGCACTTGCGCTTCAATCAAAAAGTCTCTCTCCATAAGCTCCTGGTTTTCTTACTATTCCTGCTTTTCTTAGCCTCCTATGCCAAAAGCAGCTTGGGCTCTCAATTGCAGGTAAAAGGAAATGGCACATCAATAGCAACAAACTCATCGGCCTTCAGTGAGAGCAACTTCACAGATTTCGGAGTGGTATTCAATGAGGACGTTTCGGTAAGTGCAAACCAGTTGCAAAGAACCTTTGTGCTTACTAATACCGGTAGCACTGCCCTGGTGATTTCGGATATAAAACTGGAGGATGAAAAGAATTTTTTTAACATCACCACCAATGCCGTGGGAACCCTGAACCCCAATGACTCGGCCAACCTGACCATCAACTTCAACAGCCATGCCTTTGGTTTGGCCTTTGCAGAAGTGGTTATTGAAAGCAACGATCCCAATGGCCCCTTCCGGTTTTTCATTAAAGCCAATAATATAGAGTGCAATTCCTTTAAATGCTTTGGTAAAAGTCCGGATGATCCAACCGTGTGCAATGGTAAAGGTCAATGTCTGGCCCAGAATGTATGCTCCTGTCAGTCACTATACGTAGGTACGAACTGCCAGACCCCGGTGCGGTGGAGTGATGGCACGACAGTAGCCAAGGCCAGCTTCGATTTTACCCCAAGAATATTTATAGGCCCTGAGCTAACTGACCCCAATGAAGTCTATCAGATTAAAATTAGGATCGATTCAAAGACCATATTCCCAGGAACAAAAGGTATTTCAATTGCAGTGTTCTCATCCCCACCATCCGATATCTCCCATGATCTTGGACAACTTCCAAATGAATATGGGTATATCTCATCCACTGGTCAAACTTTTTCCAATGGAGTGCTCGACACTTATGGAAGTGCTTACGGTGTGGGAGATATTATTCTCATTGAATATGATGTACCCAATAATACTTTGAATTATGCGGTCCAGAAATCAGGACAGTCAACCTTTGTGCCACAAGGGTCTGGTCCGGCATTTATCGGCCTTTCTCCGGCTGCAGGAAAAACTCTGCACCTGGGATTGAGCGTCACCTGCTTCGGTTATTGTGAATTTCAATTCGTCTAAGGATGAAGAAGGTACTTGGAAATATAGCCTTCAGCCTTCTTTCCTTGTTGTTATTCAATAGCCAGGTTTTGGCACAAGACGGTATGGTATTGGTGAGCGGTAGTGGAGATAGCAATGCCAATATTATATTTCAAAACACAGGCGGTACTACCTACTATTCCACCTTCGATTGTGATGGGAATGTGGTCAGCGCTTCTACCTATCGCATACAAAAAAGCGGAACATCCTGGGAGTTATTAAATACCAGCGATGTGATTATCTACACAGCTGATTTCGATTTAGCCAAACCCCCGTCTACCGGCTGGACAGTAACCACTAACGGTACCGGTCCGGCGCCTGTTTTGAGTGGTGATGTTATCCACTTACCGCAAGCCGCTAATGTTACTTTCAGCGGTACTCTTGCCCTTAGCCAGACACTCACCGGCAGCTATGACTACTCCCAAGCGGATAATAATCCCGAAAGCGGGAGCACTTACCAATGGTACCGGGCCGATGACAGTGCGGGTACCGATCAGACCACCATTGCAGGAGCGACTGATACCAGCTATATCCCAACCTTGATCGATACGGGAAAATACCTGGCCTTCGAAGTAATACCCAAGGATGGTTTTGCAACTGGGAATGTAGCATTAAGTGACTGGCAAGGGCCTTTGATGCAAATGGAGGTAAGCATAAGCGCAAAAAGCGATGTAAACTGCCATGGGGAAAGCGATGGCTCAATAAGTTTAAGCATCAGCAACGGTACAGCTCCTTATGCGATAAACTGGGGCAGTGGCAGTGGGTCAAACACAAACATCAACAACCTTACAACCGGAAATTATACCATTACGGTAACCGACAAAAACGGGCAAAGTGCACAGGTATCTACTATTATAAACGAACCATCTCCTTTAAATGCCGGAAGCATTCAATGAAAAACAAGGAAGTATATAAACGCATTTATTGCAATTGACGGAAATGAGAAAGTATTTTTAAAATCATGGTTATCTGACAGTTAAAACAAGTGAGGCGCAAATGAGGCATGTTGAGAACAATGCTTCTCCCGGAGCAGATTACCTTTAAAGAAGCTTGGTGAAACAACTTTTATGAATGCGCTGCACACCAGTGCAGAATAAGTTAGATAGGGGCATATGCAAAAAGGCAAATGAAAATAGATTTTATGCTGTACAAAAACATCTCATTTTAAATAAATCTTGCGAAAAATAAGATTAAACGAAAACGGGGTCAAGGTTGAACTACCTGTCTTGAAACAATACAGAAAAATAAGTGGTACCACGTATTGTATACACACCAATACTAAAGTATACTTGTATTCGCCCCCTGCTCCTGATGTCTACACAATGTCTTTGGAAAAGGGAAGCAAAAGGCTTAACAAAAGAATAATGTATATTTTACTTTTTTAAACCACTGACTGTCTGTATTTTACGCAAAAAAGAGTGCAACAATGAGCAAAAGCCATCAAAGCTTTGTAAAAAAAAGTGATATTTGTAGCAAAGTAAATGCTTTGATGCCAACCAAATGTATACTTACTTTCCCTGGACGTGTCGCATCTCTTTCGACAAAAGCCGGATTAAGTACTTCCGGGCCATGGGTCCTGCCCACTACACACTCTTTAAGAAACTTTAAATTGGTTACGCATATTTGCTTTTTAGATGCAAATTGCTTAAATCATAATACTACAGAATACGGTTACAAAATTTCAGAATACTATTAAGCCAACATTCCATGAGGTTCATTTTCCATTTTCTAAAGCTACAAGCCCTTCAACTGTGCTTCGTTTCCTTCTTTTTATTAACAGGGTTTTATGGTATTGGACAAAGCATCTGTCCTGGAGCACAACCTGCAGCTTTTACCAGTAGTGCCGATGCAAGCGGTGGTTCCGGAAGCTTTACCTATGAATGGCAGGATTCTACTTCCGGGGGAAATTGGGCAGGAGCTCCCGGTACCAATAACCAGGCTAGTTACCAGGCACCGGCACTAACGGTTACCACCTATTATAGAAGAAAGGCAACGGATGCCACATGTACGGAAACCGGTTTTAGCAATGTTATCTCAGTAACCGTAGTTGATAACACGGCACCTGTAATCACCGTATGTGCTTCAACACCTTCTAACATTGCCGCGAACGCTTCATGCCAGGGTGCAGCCCCGGACTTAACGGGTTCGGTAACCGCTTCAGACAACTGTACATCCTCTCCCACCATTACACAAAGCCCGGCATCGGGTGCCACCCTAGGCCTGGGAACTACTACAATCACTCTAACCGCTACGGACGGCAGTGGAAACACCGCAACTTGTACGGTAAACCAGACCGTGATAGACAATACTGCCCCGACCATCACCGTATGTGCTTCAACACCCTCTAATATTGCCGCGAACGCTTCATGCCAGGGTGCAGCTCCGGACTTAACGGGTTCGGTAACCGCTACAGACAACTGTACGTCCTCTCCGCTAATCACGCAAAGCCCGGCTTCAGGTGCCACCTTGGGCCTGGGAACTACTACAATCACTTTAACGGCTACAGACGGTAGTGGAAACACCGCAACTTGTACGGTGAACCAGACCGTGATAGACAATACTGCCCCGACCATCACCGTATGTGCTTCAACACCCTCTAATATTGCCGCGAACGCTTCATGCCAGGGTGCAGCTCC
>JANQPD010000032.1 GCA_028285465.1 Owenweeksia sp.
AAACCACGCTGTAAGGGCCAATCCTCGCGTTTTTCCCCTACATGCCATTTCCCGGATAGATATGTGCGGTACCCAAGGGCTTTCAGGCGCTCGGCCACAGTAGGGGTTTTATGGCTTAGCCAGCCCTGGAAAGGTCCCTCATCTCCCTTTTTTTCATGCACGTGTAGAATGTTACGCGCTAGACCTGTGCGGTGCGGGTACATACCTGTAAGCAGCGATGCCCTGGAAGGATAACACTTCGCGTTGTTGTAGAGATTCAGGAACAATACGCCCTGCTGCGCCAGGCTATCCAGGAAGGGAGTATGGATATCACCTCCCAGCAAACCAAGGTCGGAATACCCCATATCATCGGCCATGATAAGCACAATATTTGGTTTTTTAGCAGCAATTGGCTTTGTATTATCCGGTGGACCGGCACAGCTTATTAAAAAACCCAAGAAAGTGAAGGACAGGCTCCACCACTTAAGCTTTTTGCTCACGTAGAGGAAGCTATGGATTGTTCCGGGCATTATAGGCCTTTTGGCGTTTCTTTACCGCTTGGTGTTCGGCTTCGTTCAGGCCGGGATCTTCACCCATCCATACCCAGAGTTTGATGAGTCCGTTTTGATGAGCGCTCACCAGAAAGCTCCCGTCACTGTTGAAATCGAGGTACTCTGCATGGTCCGAGGCCCATATCCTGCAGGCCACCGGAATGCGGTCATTGTCGTATTCCGGTATGTCTTCAAGGCGGTATATCCGGATGTAAGAATCGTGACCTGCGGTGAGTAAGTACTTCCCAGAAGGGTGCCAGGCCGTCGTCTCAATTTTTTTACCGGTGTGGTTAAATTTCTTGATAAGCTTACCGGAAGCCACTTCCCATAGGTAGAGGAAACCTTCCTTGTCAGAAATGAACAGATGCTTTCCATCAGGGGAGAATACCCCGGAGATAAACTTGGTATACACCTCGTTTTTAAATACACGCAGCAGGCTCCAATCCTCGGTATTGTAAACCCTCACCGACCCATGGCCCGCTGCCAGCAACAGTTTATCGTCATATGAGAAGGACAGTTCATTTACAGTCCCTTCAAAATTGATTCTCTTTACTTCTTTCCCACCAGGCGCTTCAAAGATCCGGATAAAAGCTTCTTTTTTTCCCTGCCGGTCAGACTCTTCTTCTCCGCTTGCTACCAGGTTCTTAGTATTGGCCCAGGCCAAACCATCAATGCCGTTATTGTGCTTTATCTCGCTTAGCTTTTCCCCGGTTTGCGCATTGTACAGTGTAAGAAGGTAATCTTCGCTGCAAGCGGCCGCATACCGGCCGTCAAAAGAAAAACCTGCCCGCTCTACTTCCTGTGTAGTATACTGCCGCCATATTTCTGCACCATCCGAAGTGCGCCATACTACCACCGAGTTGTCAAACTTGGTCCCGCTGATGATGTATTTAGAGTCGGGTGAAAACTCCACGCTTTCTACCGAGCCTCTTTCGCCAAACACATCGGCTACCCTGCTCCATACAGGTTCGAGGCGTAGCTCAAATTCTTCGTATTGTTGTGCTTCAACGGCCAGGGCCATAAGGCACAGACATAGCATGCTGTATCTTCTCATTTTACTCTTTTTTATTTTTCTCCATCGCCTTTTCGTTTACTACCAGGCCCAGGCCGGGTTCCTGCGGGACTTTGAGAAAGCCGTTCTCATATTCAAGTTCGTTCTCAAAAAGATCAAACAACGGACCGTACCCCTGCTGCCTGCGGTCTCCGGCATACTCCTGGAAAGTAGCCCCGTTTGGGATGCTCGCCAAAAGATTCAGGCTCGCGGCAGAGGCCAAAGTGGGTTTGGCATTATGCACCATGATCTGCTTGCCAAAAGCGTGTGCCATAGCGGCTACTTTTCGGCATTCCGTAAGTCCCCCACACTTTATTACATCGGCATTAAGCACATCCACCTTGGCCACGGTTATCAAATCCTTAAACATCCACTTGCTATACTCGTGCTCTCCCGCCATTACCGGGATCTTCAAATCCTTTACCACCTCGGCCAAGCCGTTGTAGTCTTGCTGAAAAACAGGCTCTTCCAGGGCGTCCAAACGAAAATCATCGTATAACCGCTGGCCCATGAGCGTGGCCTCCGCAGGGGTATACCCGTTATTGAAGTCTACAAATAGCTTAATGTTGTATCCTATCGCGGCACGTATTTCTTTCACCACTTCATAGATATCATCCGGGTAAGGGTTTACATTTTCCTGCCGGATCTGCATGCGTGCTTTTACGGCTTTATAGCCCTTCTCTACGAAACCGGCTGCTATTTCAGCCATCTCTTTGGGCGTGCGGTAGTTGTAATTCCCTTTGTCCCGGCCATAGCTGCCGTACACCCTGATCTTTTTCTTGCCGTTCCCGCCCAGGAGCTGGTGCACAGGTAAGCCGAGTATCTTGCCTTTAAGGTCCCAAAGGGCACTATCTATCCCGGACAGAGTGCCCGGGTGCAGACCTCCTATGCCCGCCTCAATGCCTTTGAGGTATACTTCCTGCCAGATGGCCTCACTATTAAAGGGATTTTTTCCTACTACAAGCTTTTTCAGCTGTTTTTCCAGGTAATACGCACTGAGGTTGCGATTGGCTCCGTCACTTTCGCCCCATCCGGAAATGCCGGTATTGGTTTCAACCTTTACAAAGTGTGCCTTTTTAAACCGGTAGCCTTTTACATCTGTTATCCTGACGTCTGTTGGCCCTTGCCCATCTTTAACCGCTGCGGCCCCGGCTGAAAAAGGAATAGCTGCTGCGAGCGACCCTAACCCGGTTAGTTTCAAAAATTCACTGCGTTTCATTTAGTCCCTGATTTTGTAATCATATTCTACGGCTATCTGCCTGTAAAAATCCTGCAATACAAAATAGGCTTCTTTTTTGAACCCGCTGTTGCTGATCAGCCCTTTGCGGTTCCAGCCGTCTTGTATGCCTGGTAAATTCCTGCGGGGCGACCGGAAATCACAAAGGATCCAGGGTGTCATCCCACGCAATGTGGGGATCTTACGCAGCATATCCAGCTGCTCTTTGTAGAGCCATGTTTGATAATCCTCTGTCCAACGCTGCTCTTTAGGGCCACGGTAATTGTACAAAGCGCCGCCCCCGAACTCACTTACAAAAAAGGGCTTGTCGGAAGGCAAATCCCAACTTACTTCCCTGCATATTTCCGGGGTGGAGCCATACCAGCCCAGGTACTCGTTGCAACTCAACAGGTCAACATCTGCCGCAAAGGGGTCCGGGATGGTCATGATGCGTTTTCCGGGAGATTCATCCCGCTCCAGGGCCGCAGAAATAAGCCGGGTATCGTCTATTTGCCGGATGGTTGATTTCAGGTTCTGCAAAAAAGCAAGGCGCGATTCTGTTTCGGGGGTTTCATTAGCTACGCTCCATACGATAACGCTGGCGCGGTTTTTATCGCGTTGCACAAGGCCCTTTAGCTGGCTTACAGCCTGGCCGTAAGCCTCTGGGTTTTCGTAATCTATCCCCCAGTAAACGGGAATTTCCTCCCAAAGCAACAAACCCATCTCATCTGCCTTGCGGGCCATGTGCACATTATGCGGGTAATGCGCCAGGCGCACAAAATTGCAATGCAGCTCTTTGGCCCAGCCAAGCAGTAAATCGGCATCCTCCGCGCTATGGGCACGGCCTGCCCGTGTGGGGACCTCTTCGTGCAAAGAAATGCCCCGTAAGAAGATAGATTTCCCGTTCAGTAAAATATCGGCTCCGTTTGTTTTGATCGTGCGAAAACCGACCCGGTCTGTGATCGTATCACCAGCACAGATAAGCGTTACTTCATAGAGCTTAGGACGCTTAGGATACCAGCGTTTCAGTTTTTTTGCAGGCATGCGCAACGTAATTTTTCCGCTTTCGTTGGTTTTTCCCTCTGCGCTAAGCCCGGCTTCGGGGATGTGAATGCTGATGTTTTGACCGGCAATGGCTTCTCCCAAAAGGTCAATATCCACCAGCACCTCTTTTTCATCTTTCGGGGAAAGCCGAACAAAATGATCGGCAATAAAGGTTTGAGGAACCGATACCAAACGCACCTCACGGGTAATGCCGCCATAGTTCCACCAATCGGTCGTAAGGTTGGGGACCCGTTCCTGTTGACGCTTGTTGTCTACCCGCACAATCAAAAAGTTGTGGCCCGTTTTAAGCTGCTTGCTCACATCAAAAGAAAAAGGATCAAACCCACCGAGGTGCTTGCCTACTTTTTCTCCGTTCAGGTATACATCGGCTTCATAATTGGCGGCCCCAAAATGCAGGAATACACGTTGGCCTTCTCTTTTTTGATAATGGAAGCCCGTCTTGTACCAGAGCGTACCTTCATAATAAAGCAGTTTTTCGTCCTGGGCGTTCCAGTCGCCCGGCACATGCAAGGTGGGAGAGGTATCAAAATTGTATTCCACCCGGTCACCAGGAGCCATTGCTTTTTTGTTGGTATAATAGGGTTTAGCCGAGGCTTTCCCATAATCTTTTTCATCGAAAGGCACCCAGTTGCGGTGGTTGCGGTAGCCTGTTTCATAGGGATCTATAATGTAGTGCCACAGGCCATTGAGGCTTTTTCCTTCGCGCAAAAACAGGCTGGGAATATCGCTTTGTGCTGAAGCATACGCTCCACTGAAGAAGAGTAAAAGCAACGCTGCTTTCTTCATGCAAATGTTTAGGTATAAGACTGGAAAACATAAGAGCTACCCTGAATCATCCAATCGCATACCAAACGCATGCACACTCATACAACCTCCTAACAATTCACCTTTACTTACTCCATCCGCAGGGTTCTTGCCGGGTTCGCCCGGGCCAGTTGAAAAATATGATAGCTTATGGTAAGTAAAGTGATCGCCAGGGTTATGCATGTAGCCAGGACAAAGCTGCCCCAGGGCACCCCAATACGGTAGGAAAAGTTTTGCAACCAATCTGCCAGCAGGTACCAGGCCAGGGGTGCAGCCAACAGCAGGGCGATGCCTAGCAGCAGCAAGAACTCACGCCCCAGCAACTGCCCCAGGTCCATTACTTTGGCCCCCAACACTTTGCGTACGCTAAATTCTTTGAGTCTCTGTTCTACGGTAAAGGAAGTCAGGGCAAAAAGCCCGAGAGCCGCTATTAAAATGCTCAGTACGGAAAAATAGCTGAAGATGCGGAGCAGGGTTTGCTCTTCCTGGTATTGGCTGTTGATGCGTTCATCTAAGAACTGAAATTCAAACGGATGGGCGCCTGCAAAGGTGGTCCATTGGTCTTCCAGGAAGGCCAGGGATCCTTTTACATCTCCGCCTTTCAGTTTTACGGAAAAAAGCAAGCTGAAATTGGGGCGAAACAAAATGGCCAGGGGCTCCATGGGGTTGTGCAGGGAAGCAAAGTGAAAATCCTCAACTACCCCCACCACCTTTCCGTCATTAGAGGCCGTAGTAGCGTCAATAAGCCCCCATTGCATCCGCTTCCCCAGCGGATCATCGGTCCAGCCAAATTGCCTGACGGCCGTTTGGTTTACAATGAAACCCGATTGAATGTCGCTTTTTATATCTTCGGAAAAACCTCGCCCCTCCACGATTTCCAGGTCAAGCAAGCGGAAGAAATCCTCATCCGCGGCCATAAACTTAATGCCCTTTTCCTGCATCTGCCCACCATCGCTTTCTATACGGAACATTAATTCACCCACCCGGTTGCCGGGCATTTGCCCGCTGCCGGTTACCCCCAGTACATTCGGGTTTTTCAGCAATTCTTCTTTAAAAGAAGCCAGGTGGTTGTATACGGCCGTATCCTGTGGAATATTGATCACCACCATCTGGTCTTTATCAAAACCCAGGTTTTTGTGCTGCAGGTAATGCATCTGGTTGTAAATGCTTAAAGTGCCAATGATCATGAGCAGCGAAAAGGCAAACTGCAGCACCATGAGCACCCTACGCAGGTTGCCGAATTTTCCAATTTTGGGTAGGCTGCCACGCAGCACTTCACTGGCTTCGAAGCGACTCAAAACCAAAGCGGGGTAGAAGCCTGAAAGTAAGCCTACCACAAGGGTGAGCGATACCATGGTAATGACCATCCGCAGGCTGAATACGTCTGCAAAAGCAAAGTTTTTACCCGTAATGTTGTTGAATGAACCCAACAATACTTCCACCAATACCAGCCCCCCCACGAGCGCTAAAAAACAGATGATCAAAGATTCACCTAAAAACTGCCCCCTTACCTGCCCTGCATGCGCCCCCAGCGACTTTCTTACGCCTACTTCTCTGGCTCGTTTTATGCTCTGCGACAACGACATGTTGATGTAATTGATGCTGGCGATGCTTAGAATGAAAATGGCCAGCAAAATAAAGATGGAGAGGTAAGCACGGTTGCCCTTGGGCAGGTCGTACTCCCGGCTATTATCAAAATGCAAACCGATGAGGGGCTGTAGCCTGAATACAGCCGTACTGTTGGGGCTGATCGGCTCAATGAAAGGTTTTACATAGCGTTCTGAGAAGTCATCCAGGCGGGCATCAAAGCTCCCCGGCTCAATGGTCTGGTTAAAGAGCACAAAGGTAAAAGTGGTAAGCCGGAACCAATCCTGTTCCAGGGCCTGCATGCTTTGCTGGGGAATGGTAGACAGGGAAGTAAACGCATCATATACAATATCCGAATTACGCGGTCCGTCCTGTATAACCCCGCTTACGCTAAAAGTGTTGGTGCCAACCTGAATACTTTGCCCCATCGCAGAGTCTATCCGCCCAAAAAACTTAAGCGCCAGTTGCTCGCTCAGTACTACCTGGTTAGGCGCATTGAGGGCCGTAGCCGGATCTCCGGCAAGCAGATCGAAACTCATAACCTCAAATAGGGTGCTATCGGTAAACCAAAAATTGCTTTCCCTAAAGATCTTGTCTCCTACCTTCACCGTTTGGGCCGAACCGCCTCCCATACTCAAAAAACGCACATAGTTTTCCACCTCAGGGTAGTCTTCAACCAGAGTGGGGCCCACGGCAATACTGGTAAGCGCTGCATTGATCTCTCCGTTATGGTCTATTTTCTCCACCACCCTGTAGATCCGGTCTTTTTTCAGGTGAAACCCATCGTAGCTGAGCTCGTTGTACACATACATCGAAATGAAAAGCGAACAGGCGATGCCCACCGCCAGCCCAAGGATGCTGATCAGGCTATACGTCCGGTTTTTGGCGATATGCCGCAAACTGATTTTGAGGTAGTTTCTTAGCATAACGTAATGTTTACAAGGCTTTCACCTGGTTAGACGTTTCTGAGATCAACTTGCCGTCAAAGAGGTTTAGCGTACGCTCTGAAAAGGAAGCATCATGGGGCGAATGTGTTACCATAACTACCGTAGTGCCCGCCCGGTGAAGGTCTGTAAGCAGGTGCATCACCTCATCTCCGTGTACGCTGTCCAGGTTCCCGGTGGGCTCATCTGCGAAGATCACTTTGGGGTCGGCAACCAGGGCACGTGCTACGGCCACCCGCTGCTGCTGACCGCCCGAAAGTTGCTGCGGATAGTGCCCGGCCCTGTGGGCAATCCCCATCCGCTCCAATATTTGCTTTACCTTTTTTCTGCGTGCACCGGTATCCATACGGAGATACACCAGTGGCAGCTCCACATTTTCAAAAACACTGAGCTCATCTATGAGGTTAAAACTCTGAAACACAAAGCCAATGTGGGTCTTGCGCAATTCTGCACGCTTCTTTTCGCTGTATTGGGAAATATCCGTCCCGTTAAAAAAATAGCGGCCTCCGCTTGGTTTGTCCAACATACCAAGCACGTTCAACAGGGTTGATTTTCCGCAGCCCGAAGGTCCCATTATGGAGATGAATTCACCTTGGGCGATGCTCAGGTTGATGTTGTTTAACGCCAGGGTTTCTACCTCATCCGTGCGGTATACCATCTCGAGTTGCTCGGTTCTAATGATCGGTTCTTCCATGTGTTTTTGGTTTTGTTTGTTGTACTGGTCCTTCACTCTTTAACAGGCAAGCCTTTGGTGCGCCTCTGGGCATGATGAACCGCTTCAGTTTTCAATAAGTATTTCGTCATATTCTTCAAAGCCACTGTATGCCGAGGTAATGACCCGCTCTCCCGGAGATAGTCCCTGCTTTACTTCAATAAAATCCGGGTTTTGACGGCCCAACTCTACTTCCCTGCGACTGGCCTTGCTGCCTTCTTCATTCACCACAAATACCCATTTGCCCCCTGTGCTGCTGTAAAAAGCCCCGCGCGGCACCATTACTGCCTGCACCGAATTGCTCAGCGTAAGCTTTACCGCTACCGATTGCCCCCTGCGAATGTTGCCGGGCATGCTGGTGTTAAAAGCGAATTCCACCGTAAACTGGTTGTTCTGTACCTCGGGCAACACCTTACTTACCACAAGCTTGTAATTTTTACCCCCTTGTTTTATAAAGGCTTGCTGGCCGGCCCTTACACGGGCCAGGTAGTGCTCGTCTATATTAGCCTGTACTATAAAACTGTCTAAAACATCAATACGCCCCAGGTTTTCTCCCATTACCTTACTCTCCCCGATTTCGGCGCTGAAAGAGGTAAGCTGCCCGGCTATAGGAGCCTTAACGGTAAGGTTTTCCAGGTTTTGACGAATGGCATCCAGGTTGCGCTGCATCATCGCAATAGATAAATCGATCTGCGCCAACTGGGCTGTTTGATAGACCTGGTTTTGTTTAAATCCCTCTTGCAGGAGCTGCTCTTTTTTTACCAGGTAAGCGTAGCGGTCGCGGCTGTCTTCGAACTCCTGGCGCGCAATTACTGAACTGGCGTAGAGGTTTGTATCAATGCCAAACTGCCGCTCCATGGTTTGCTTTTCCAGGGCAATGTCTAGCACCTGCTGGCGAATATCACGATCGTTGAGCTCCATTTGCATACGCGTATTGCGCAGGTTGTTGATCTGCTCCACGATTTGGGTTTCGCGGTTCATGAAGTCCAGCATTAACTTGGTGTTAGAAAGGCGCAACAGCGGATCACCCCGATGCACAAAAGCTCCGGCTTCTACAAATTTTTCCTGGACCGTACCGCCTTCTACAGCGTCAATTAAAAAAGAAGTTTCAGGTTCTACCGAAGCCTGTACGTTGAGCACATCTTCAAAAACGCCTTCGCGTACGTTTTGCACACGGAGGCGGTCTCCTTGTACGCGGTACCGGCCTCCTACCGAACTCAAGGCATATACTGCACTCACAAAAGTTAGTAACAGACCTGCACCAAGCAACCAACGGTTTCTCTGCTTCTTTCTTCCCCGGTTTTCAATCTTTCGGTCCATAGACTTTTCCTGCCAAACCGGAAAACCAATTATGTGCCTGTATTCACTAACCCCTGTAAATCAAACCTTTGGTCTTTTTAAAATGTTAATGCGCTTAAAATATGTTCGAATATCTTACACTTCTTTGTACATTTTCGGACAATTACTGCCTTAAAAATGAACAAGCCACTTAAATCTAAAGTGCTCATTGTGGATGACGATGTAGACGTAGTGAAGTCGTTACAGCTTTACCTGCGCCTGCATTTTGCAGAAGTAGAAGGCTTGCATGCCCCGGGAGAACTGAACCAGGCCTTATCCTATTTACGCCCGGATATTGTGTTGCTCGACATGAACTTCAAAAAGGCCATCAACGATGGGCGCGAAGGGCTTTACTGGCTGCGCCACATCAAGGAGCAACAACCGGACCTGGTGGTAATCCTCATTACGGCTTATGCGCATCTGGACCTGGCCGTGGAATCGCTCAAGATGGGCGCTTCCGATTTTGTGGTGAAGCCCTGGGACAACCAAAAGCTTTTGTCTTCCATGTTGCGGGCACTGGAAATAAGCCAGTCCAGGCAAACCATCCGCAAGCTAAAAAAGCTGACACGCGACTTGGGCGAAGAGGCAAATGCCGCCTTGATGGAATCTGCATCACCTGTCATGCAAGGTGTATTGGAATTGGCAAAACGCACCGCCCCGACTGATGCACACGTATTGCTACAAGGAGAAAGTGGCACGGGCAAAACGGTAATGGCGCGGTACATTCACCTGCATTCCGAACGAAGCCACCACCCTTTTATACCCGTAGACCTGGGCGCCATACCACCAAGCCTTTTTGAATCGGAGTTATTCGGACATAAAAAAGGGGCTTTTACAGATGCCCGGGAAGATAAGAAGGGGCGCTTTGAAAGTGCAGAGGGCGGCACCCTTTTCCTGGATGAAATCGGCAACCTGCCGGAACACCTGCAAAGTAAGCTGCTTACCGTCATCCAGAGCCGTACTTTTGTTCCCCTTGGCGGGCAAATTGCGCAAACGCTAAACTGCCGGTTTATTTTTGCCACAAACCTGGTTTTGGAAGAGGCGGTACAGGCAGGTCGTTTTCGCCAGGATCTTTACTTCCGCATCAACACCATTGAATTAAAACTACCTCCTCTCCGCAACAGGCCGGAGGACTTACCCCTCCTGGCCAACTATTTTCTGGAGCAAAACAACAAAAAGTATAAAACCGCTAAGCACCTGGCCCGCCAGGCCCTGGCGCAAATGCAGCAGTATTCCTGGCCGGGAAACATCAGGGAGTTGGAACATTTGCTGGAACGTGCGGTAATCCTGAGTGAGGGTGAAGAGATCAACCCCATTGATTTTGCTCCCCAAGCCACGCCAGGCATCCAGCCGGCGAAACGGGACTCTAAACCTTTGTTGAGCCTGGAAGAGCTGGAAAAACAACATATAGAACATGTATTGCAACACTTTGACCGCAATATCTCACAGGCGGCCAAAACGCTCAACATCAACCGCAATACGCTTTATGCAAAAATTGAAAAGTATGGCCTCTAGGTTACCCCCTCTAACATTCACGGCTCATATATTGGGTGTTTTAGGTTGCTGCTTATACATTGCGCTGGCCTTATTTGTATGGGGGTGGTTCCTTAGTGCCACTGTAACTATAGTACTATTAGTCCTCTTATCCTTTAGTCTTTGGCGAGCCGTAGAACGCCAGCATCGACTCGCCTCAGAGTTGATCGGGCAAAAACTCAAAGGAGATTTTACCAGCCGCTTACCTGAAAACAAAGGCACAAAAGGCCAGAGGCAACTGGCGCAAATGCTCAACACCCTGGATGCGCGCTACCTGAAAAACCAAAAACACAAAGCCGTACAGGAACGCATTCTAACATTGGCCCTGGAAGAGCTAGACCTGGGGGTAGTAATCCTGCGGTCCGGTGTGCTCTTTTACAACAACAGGATGGCGCAGCCCCTGCTGAACCTGCGCAAAGGGGAAAGCAGCAGTCCATATTTTTTTGAAGTACTTGAGCGGTTCCGCACACAAGGAGGCGGAAAGCTTATGCTTGACTTTCGGGGTGAGACGGAATACTGGAAGGTGGAATACCGGGCCTTTAAAAACGAGCAGGAATACTTTGAATTGTTCACCTTCAAAAACCAACAATACGATACCGAGCGTGCAGAGGAAGAGATCAGCACCCGGCTGATGCATGTGCTTACGCACGAAATTATGAACTCGGTAAGCCCCATCAACTCACTGATTGACAGCATGGCGCTCCGGCTGAAACAGGTGAAAGAAGAAAAGATCGAAAAAAGTGTGCTGGATGATGTGCAGACATCCGTGGAGATCATTCAACGCAGAAGCGAAGGACTTATGGGTTTTGTGAAGCGCTACAATTTGCTGGCTCACTTACCCAAGCTACAAACAGAGGCTATTTTTATCGAGGACTTCACTAAAGACGTACACCAGCTTTGTAAGGCGGGGCTGGAAGAAGAAAAGATCCGTTTCCTAACCAAGGTAGACCATCCTAAGCGCGCCTTCCGGGCAGACCGGCAACTCATGACCCAGGTGGTGCTGAATCTTATAAAAAATGCGCAGGAAGCTTTTCAGGATAGTGCCGGGATACGTGAAGAAAAACGCATTGTGTTCAATTACACCTACCGCAATGGCTACCACACCCTGGCGATCATCGATAATGCCGGAGGCGTTTCCAACGAAGCAGAGCACGATATTTTCCTTCCCTTTTTCAGCACGAAAGATAAGGCTAGCGGCATTGGCCTGAGTCTTTCCCGCAAAATCATGCAAGCGCATGGCGGGCGCCTATACCTGAAAAACCTGACCGGAGGTGCAGAATTCCGGATGGAATGGCCGGATTAGAAACTATTTTAAAGGTTCAAGGAGGTGGGTTAGTCCTTCGGTCTTAATGACGAACATTGTTTCTAACAACATCCCGATCTTTCCTTTTGGAAAGCCTTGGCCGTAAAACCACTCGAGGTAATATACGGGCAAGTCACAGATCAACCATCCTTTATACTTTCCAAAAGGCATTTCAACCTTTACCAGCTCTAAGAGAATTTGCGGGTCAGGTGCCTCCACCTTATTCCAATCTGTAGATCTCCCGGATGCCTTCCAGGGCCTGATCAAAGTCTATATCCAGGTCTATAAGCTTACCTGAGCGTATGTCAAACACCCAACCGTGCACACTCAGGTCACGTTTTCGTACGGCTAGCTGCACTACAGCAGCCTTCAATACATTAATGCATTGTTCCTGTACATTAAGTTCTACCAGGCGCTTGTATTTTTTTTCCTCGTCCTCAATGGCAACCAATTCATCGCGGTGCATGCGAAATACATCGCGGATATTGCGTAACCAGGGGTTTAGCACACCCAGGTCATTAGACTCCATAGCAGCCTTAACCCCTCCGCAATAGTAATGGCCACATACCACAACATGCTTCACTTTAAGGAATTTCACGGCATACTCAAGCACAGACATTGCGCTCAGGTCGAGGTTAGAGACCATGTTGGCGATGTTGCGGTGCACAAAAACATCTCCGGGTTGGGCACCCATCATATCTTCTGCGGTAACCCGGCTGTCCGAACACCCGATGTAAAGCACCTCCGGGCTTTGTCCTTTGGAAAGGTTTTCAAAGTATTGCTCGTTTACCGACAGCTTTTCACTTACCCACTGGCGGTTGTTTTCAAATATCCTGGAAATGTCCATGTTTGGTTTTTGTTTTTACAAGTTGGCGGGTAGATTATTGGCGGCAAGTTAGGCATTACCAAAAAACCGCTCATCAGTAATTTGCAAACCAGGCAAAATGGGTTTTGGTGATTTGTTTCTTCTCTTCTTCCAGGTATTTCAGGTAAGCCTCTGCGAGCGGGGAAAGGCGCTTGCTCTTCAGCCAGACCAGGTTCCAGGTAGTTTGTCTAGGCAATTCCTTGGCAGGCAATATTTCCAGTTCTCCCCGCTCAAGTTCGTTGCGCAAGCCAATAACGGGCATGATCGAAACCCCTAAGCCGGCAATAACCGCCTGTTTTACAGCCTCGTTAGAGGTAAGTTCCATTTTTTTGCCCACTTTTATTTGCCTTTCGGCAAGATATGCCTCCATGGCCTGGCGGGTAGCGGAGCCTTTTTCCCTGAAAATCAAGGGCAAGTTGCCCAGGCTGAGACCCGGGTTATCGGCTTCTCTGTATGCCGCATTGCCCATCAGGTACAACTTGTTTGGCATCAAAGCTACCCGCTCTACCTGCAAATGCCCGGGCAATACCGAAACCAGTGCAAAATCCACTTCGTTCTGCTCCAGGCTACGCACCACCTGTGTTTTATTGGTCACATCCATTACGAGGTCTACGCCCGGATGTTGTTTTACAAAATCAGCTAAAAAGAAGGGCATTACATATTTACCGGTAGACACTACCGAAACCTGCAACCTCCCCACCAATTGCCCCTTATACGCCAGGGTCTTGTAGCGGATTGCTTCCACTTCCTCCAAAATGCGCTTACCCGCCAATACGATCTCTTTCCCGAAATCCGTTACATACAGCTGGCGACCCACCACTTCTGTTATAGGGATTTCGAACTGGTCCTGGAACTTTTTTAGCTGGATGGAAACTGCCGGTTGCGTAAGGTGCAGCTCTTCAGCAGCCTTGGTAACACTCTGTACTTCCGCTACTTTTAAGAATACACGCAATTGGTTCAATGTATAATCCATAAAATACTTTTATATTTATCATATCAAATATAAATGAAAATTAATGAAATAATGATCACAACTTTGCTTTTTGAAATCATAAAGCACAAAAGCGATGTCAACCAACAGGGTGTTTAAGTTAATTGAAGGAGAATTTGATGCGCACGATGCCGCTGAAGTATTGCTCAGCGTAATTAGTGATAAGATCAACTTTCACGAAGTACAGCTATTGAGTTGCCAGGAGCGCAACAGTGGCGATGCGGCTTATTCTAAAAAACGCTTCGAAGAATTGCGCCACACACGCGAAGAAGTGACTGAACTGCTGCGTGAGGCACGCGAGAAAAACCTCAAGTTGCAGATTAACAGCGACATCGAAATCAAAATCACCGAATAAGCCTTTATGGATTTTACTTTTCTGGCCGAGAATCTCACCAATCCGGCCTTACTTTTCTTCCTGCTCGGCATTTTTGCGGTGCAGGTAAAGAGTGACTTGCAGATACCCCCCACTTCCTCCAAATTTATATCGCTTTACCTTTTGTTTTCCATTGGTTTTAAGGGAGGGCAGGAACTGGCGCACAGCCACCTGGACTTGAGTATACTCTGGTCGCTGCTGTTCGGGGTTTTCCTGGCAGTATCGGTCCCTATCTACAGTTTTTTTATATTGAAGAAAAAGGTAGGCATTGCCAATGCCGGGGCCATTGCAGCTGCTTATGGCTCGGTAAGTGCCGTAACCTTTGTGACGGCCATTTCTTTTTTGGATATGCACCAGGTGCATTACGGAGGGCATATGGTGGCCGTGATGGCCCTGATGGAAGCACCCTCCATTATAGTGGGTGTATTGTTAATGGCACTGCTCGGGAAAAATGCCTCAGCCGTTCCCCTGAAAGAAGTAGTGCGGCACTCCGTTACCAACGGGAGCGTATTGCTGATATTGGGTAGCCTGCTCATTGGTTTCATAGCCAGCGACAAGCAAGCTGAGGGCATCGCCCCTTTTACCACCGACATTTTTAAAGGTTTTTTAGCGGTTTTTTTGCTTGACATGGGCATCACCAGTGGCAAAAAGCTGAAATCCTTTATGGAAAACGGGTGGTTTGTATTGCTTTTCGCTTTGATTGTACCCCTGGTAAACGGATGCTTAATCGCCATTTTGAGCGAAAACATTACGCCTGAGGCAGGAGACCGCTTTTTGTTCGCCATACTGGCGGCAAGCGCCTCCTATATAGCTGTTCCTGCCGCCATGCGCCTGGCTGCTCCCGAAGCCAATGAGGGGCTTTACCTGCCCATGGCCCTGGCCATTACTTTTCCATTTAACATTACCCTGGGTATGCCCATTTACTGGCACCTGATCACGGGTTAAGCCAGCAGCTTTTTTATCACGTTCAACACGCGCTTTCGTTTTACCTCACTTTCCAGGTCGGGCAAGCGTAGCTGAAGCGTGGCCAATAGGCGGGGTTTGATTGTATCGCTAACTACATTGCATGCCCGTTCTGCGTAATTGGGCAGTTGGTTTACCGGACTGGCCAGTACTATTTCGTTGAGCATTAAACCTACTTCCTCGCGGTGTACCCCCTTGCTACCAGTATTTTCAAGGATCTTAACCGCATGGTCGCGGGTTATCACCGACCCCTTTTCTGCAGCCTCCATGATCGTGGTAAGGTGCGGGTAAAGGGATAGCGGAGCCTCACGGGATACGCATTCCAAAGCCGTCATCCCGCCCCACTGCATGCGGTTGTCTACATCATCCAGCAACTCCACAAATGTTTCTGTGTGCGGTAGCAATAAGGTGGGGCTCAGGTTTCCCGCTTCATACAAGGCTTTGATCGCATCCCGCCTCAGTTTCTTTTCCTTCCCCTGAACGATACCCACCAAGACCTTTACTGCTTCGGTATCCCGTGCACCGGCAATCTCTTTGCCCAACTTAACATTAGGTTGTTCATCCCTACGCCCCTGTGCAGAAGAAAGTTGCAACCGGATCAGTTCTGTTTTTTCCATCGCTCCAGCTTTGGGATATTATTAGTGAACAAGCCGGCCAAAAAACCCGGGAAACCCATTTCCTTCAACTTGCCTTTCACAAACACCTGCATCTCGCCTGCAGTAATATGTGGTTGCAAAAAAGCCCCTTTTTCATAGCAATAGCTGCAATACATATTGCTTTTTGAGCCGTCAGCCTCCGTTCCACCTCCCTTGGGGTCTTTCTTAAGCGGCATGGCACAACTCTGGCAATTCTTGTACGTTTTCATTTTAGTGTGTTTTGATCTTTGCGCCAAAGATGAGATCGCTTACCGACAACCCTATGTCAGCATTATTGTCTTTTTTATGCCTGTAATGGTTCCTTCTACTGATACATCCTTTGCTGCCTTACGCTCAGGTCTTTGCCTGTAGCATTTTAATGTAACCTTCCAGGCTTAGGCATGGCTCAAAGGTTTTCCCCGTTTGTACCATCGCTTTTACCCGCAATAGCGAAAAGTCGCGAAAATCCTGGCGCAGGAGGCAGAAAGCAATGAGGTGCCAGCTTTGGCTATAAAAGCTTAGCCCGATGGGTTCAATTTCCCTTATTGTTTTCTTTCCCGCATAGTCGGTATAGTGCATACGCAACACTTGTTTTAATGCACAAGCGGTATTGGCCAGGCTCAAAAACCTGGGGGTATAGTCATCGTCAATGTAAGCTTTTACCCGGTGCTGTACTTCTTCTACATCGGTGAGTTGTTGATCGCGCAATTTGTTTTTGATCTTCTCGAGGGCACTTGAAAAATGCCTGAACAGTTCGGGATCGGTATACTTGCGGGCCAGTTCTTCTACAAATACAAAAGAACGTGCCTCTTCATGTGTAAAAGCGAGGGGGGGCAAAAAATGCCTGTCGAGCACATAATACCCCTGTCCATGCTCAAATCCCAGTGGAACTCCGGCTTCTTCAAGCGCTCTCAGGTCTCGGTATACCGTGCGCTCGCTGATGTTGAATTTTTCGCTGAGCTGCGCTACCCGGGTAAATCGCCTGGACTGTAGTTGAGAAAGAAGGGCTGTGAGGCGTTCGAGGCGTTTCATAATTCAGGCAAGTAACAAAATTCCCCTTGTTCCTTAAAACCTGCTTTTTTACGCTTCCTCCCGTTGCTTTAACCTGTATTTTGCCGTCCAGCGGGCATGGGCGCTCGGTTCTATTTTCATTTGATGCCTACGGGCGTAAACCTGGGTAAACTGGGCTCCGAAAAACAGGATTAGGCAGGTGTAGTTTACCCACAGCATAACCAGGATAACCGTGCCGGCTGCCCCGAAACTCGAGGTGGGATCTGCATACTTGAAGTAGATGCCCAACAGGGTTTTCCCGATGGTAAACAGCAAAGCCGTAACAAAAGCGCCTATCCAAACCGTACGCCACGAAATGCTTACATCGGGCAGTACTTTGTACATCACCGCAAACAATAAGGTTACTACGCCCAGCGAAACCACGAAGTTCATTCCCTTCAGGAGATAGAGCATCCATTCGCCAAAATTTTGCTCCATCCAGTTGCCCAGCAAAGCCAGTAAAGCGGAAAGCACCAGGGTAATCAACAACAAAAAGGCAATAACCAAGATCAGGCCCAGGGAAGAGGCCCTGTCTTTTAACAGTTTTAAGAAGTTATTGTCTGGCGAAGCCTCCACTTCCCAGATATAGTTGAGGCTCTTCTGTAATTGAAAAAACAGCGTGGTTGCTCCAAAAACGAGGGTCGCGATCCCCACGCTTTTCATAAGAATGTTGCTATCTCCCACGCTTACGTTTTTAAGCATCATCTCGATCCCATTCGCTGCATCTACTCCCATTATGCCCCCGATCTGCATACTTATCTCGCCCCTTACCGCTTCCGTACCGAAAATCACCCCTGCCGTCCAGATCACGATCATTAGTAAGCCCGGGATAGAAAAAATAGCGTAATACGAGATCGTGGCACTTTGCCGGAACGGATCTGCTGCCGACCATTCTTTATATGTGGAAACGAGCATTTGCCATACGCTCTTGAAGTTTACCTGCATGCCTTTAGCTTTTACTTCCTTTAAAGCCTCAATGTACGCTTTTGTTCTTCCCGTAACCGGGCACCTCAGGAACAAGCATCAGGTGAACCGCTTTATTGTTTACAGAAGGCATGTGTAAATGCCGACAGTACTTCACACCCGGCAAACTTTATTCTCTCAAACGCTCATCTTTTAAGAAGGCTTTAATTGCGTTTATCGAAGCCCTTGTTTCTTCTTCCTGTACAAAATGCCCGCAGGGAAAGGTATGCACATGTGCCTGGGGCAAACGCTGTCTCCAGCGTTCCAATTCTTCCCGCTTAAAGAAGGCGTCTTCCGTTCCCCAAAGGATCAGGCAAGGCCGGTTATCCAATGCGGCAAATTTTTCCCACTGCTGCCCGTACCAGGCCGAGGCGCCTACCAGGTTTTGGGCTATTTTGTAAACACCCCTGCGTGAAGCTTTATCCGGGAAGGGCTTCCTATATTGCCGGTGTACTTCTTTCGAGAGCTTTTCTTTTTGCGCAAAACCTTTTTTCAAAAGCACTTTGGGCGAAAAATTTAAATGCAGGTATAAAAAACGGCCCAGCCACGAGCGGATCATTTTGTCCGCTTTGCGGGCTTCGGGGTTCTCTTCCGTAGCCCAAAGCCAGGTGTTGAAAAGCACGATGCGCTTTACTTTTTCCGGGTGTTGATTTGCCCACCCCAGGCCAATAGGGCCTCCAAAGTCGTGCACTACGAGCGTTACTTTTTCCAGGCCAAGCTGCTCTACAAATTCTGCCAGGTTTTCCGCATGTGCTTTTGGGGTGCCGCTAAAGGTGTCTGATTTTTCAGAAAGGCCAAACCCCAGGTGGTCCAGGGCAATGCACCGGTAATCCTGCGAAAGCTCTTTTACAAAATCCCTGTACAGGAAAGACCAGCTTGGCGTCCCATGTATGAAGAGCAACACCTCGCCCTCTCCTTCGTCTACATAATGCATGCGGCCTGCTTTTAACTGGATATAGCGGTTTTCGAAGGGGTACAAAAAGGTATCTATCCAGGTCGGTGTTTGCGCTTGTATGCTTGTATTCATCATAAACAATAGAAATGTGATTTGTCTCATCTTCTTTTGAGGCAAAGCTCGGAGCACGGCTAAGAAAGGTACTTGGTATACACCAAGATTTACAAGGAAACGCTGCCTAGCAGTTTGCTGAAGTTTGTGGGATCTATACGCAGGTATGAAGCCAGGTCTTTATGCGGCACCTGGTTGAGTAAATGGGGGCTGCGCTGCACAAAGCTCTTGAAACGCTCTTCTATGGTAAACGCCATTAATTCGTAGTGCCTTTCCAATACGCCTTTAAGTAAAAGCTCCGTACCCTTGCGGAAAAGCGTTTCTATAGGGCGGTACGCCTCCATAAGTTCCTGGTGCCGGGCATAGGAAATGCGCAAAAAACGGCTTTCCGTAATGGTCTCCAGGAAATAACGAGCGGGCGTTTGAGTAAAAAAAGATTCGGGAATGCCGCTTGCAGAAGGCGGGTATGTGAAAGCCATGATATGCTCCTTCCCTTCTTTCAGGTAATACGATTTCTGTATACCCTCAAGTACCAGGTACATCCATCTTTCGGTTTGCCCTTGCCGTGTGATGATCGCTTTCCTCGGCAAAGCATATTCCTGCCAATGCGCTAAATAACTTTCCAGTATATCTTCTGGTACGGGGTGTATGGACTGGAAAAAGGAAGTCATCACAAGCACAAAGCTAAGGCAAACGTGCGCACCTAAGAAAGACATCCATTCAGATCACTATTGTTGCATCTTTCTAATCCGAGGCACTGATCACGGTATCGATGCGTTTGATCCGCCCATCCGCTATTTCCAGTAGTTCGGCCACCCGCATTTTTTTTTCGTTTACGATATTAATGCCTTCATACACAAAAGCGGCTTCGCCCTCGTAGTAAAACCCGGAGATCAGCTTTACCTCTTTCCAGGGCGCATGATTTTGTTCCAGGAATTCAATGAAAGCATCACGCGTCTCAAAACGAAAAAAGCCGCTATTTATGTACAGGTCTGCTGCCAGGCACTCCCGCATTTCTTCCAGGTCGGCAGGTTCCTGCCAGGAGTGAAAATATTTTAAGACCAAGGTTTGGGTAGATTTGTTCATTTTATTTGGTTTTCTTGGGTTTTAGAGAAGAAACATAGGCGTAGCTCATTTCCAAATAAGGCAATATTGCCGCAGTATCTTCTAGCAATGCGTGGGGAACCGTTACATACTCTTTTAACAACGGGCCTGGTTCGGGTTGATAAAGGCAGGTGTCATAATCAGCCAGGAACTGCTCCCTTTCCTTCCTGGGCAAGCGTATGCCTACAAAACCACTCTTGGACAGAAGCGAAAACATATGCCCGTTTTTCGAGGTATAGGGAAAACCAAAGTTTGACTTTATCTCCAATCCCGGCATGGCCCGGACCAGTGCTTCATATTGTTTGCGCTTCTCTTCGGGGATGGTTTTTTTCTCTTTTTTCGCAGCCATGGCTCAATTTTGATCTAACTAGTGTTTGTTTGGCTTTGGTTTGGAACCAGCACCATAAACATAGCTTTTTTCCAGGCATTTGTTTGGATTACATTGCCTTACTTTTGCTAAGTGCAGCGTTTTACCCTATATATTCTGCTCTTTTCGGTTCAGCTGTTTGCTCAGGAAGAGGCCGGGTTGCCCCCTGAGCAGGCATTCGCAGATAAATACTACGACCTGGCTACAGAGCTAAAAGAAGTAGATGTAAAAGAAGCGATGGCCGCCCTGCGCAAAGCGCGCTATTATGCTGAAAAAGGCAAACTCTACAAGACGCTTGTCAACGCTGAGTATTCCCTTAGCGAACTGTACGAAGACCTCTCTTTATATGACTCGGCTTCCCATCATTTGCAACGGGCCTTAAAGCTAATGGACAACCATAAGCTGGAAGAACCCTATCCGAGTATGCTATGGGGGGCTAAAGGCAATCTTTTTGCACAGCAAGGGTTGCCTGACAGTGCGCTCTACTACCATGAAAAGGCATTGGCGAGCCTCCGCCCAAGTGACGAGGAAGGCATTGTCTTTGGGCTAATGAACTACGCATCGGTATTGGTATATGCCAATCAATATGAGCAAGCCAGAAAACAGTATAAACGAGCCTTACAAATGGCCCTGGATTCCAACTATCAAAATGTATTAAGGACGCTTATCGAAAACATGATTGTACTGGACTCCAAAGAGAACGAGCGTGTGAGTCAAAGCCAGTTGGACACTCTTTTACAGATAGCGAAAAAAGCAAACCCCGTAACCCGCTTAACAACCTACCTCAACGTGGCTTCCATATTGGTAAGCATGGGAGAACTGGATTGCGCAGCGCCCTTTTTTGATAGCCTCAAGACAAATGGTTCCTTAGTGTCCGACCCCGGTGGGCATTTTAAACTGGCATATGCCCGCTTTTTACAACAAAGTGGAGCATACCCCATGGCCATGCAATACCTGCGCCAGGTATGGGAAAAGCGAGATACCAACTCCCATACCGTGTTGTTGTTGAAACGGATGGGAGAAGTATATGCTCAATTAAACCAGCCGGACAGCAGTACGGCCTACTACCAAAGAGCGTGGGAGCTAGACCAGGAAAACTACAAGGGAGACATTAGAGGCTATATCGCGCGAAGTGAAGCCAGCATTAAAGTGATAGAGGCACGGCACCAGCTGGAACAAAGCCGCCTGCAGCAGGAACTGTTGGAGGCTAAAATAGAAAAACAGCGTGGTTGGATGATCTTTCTAACCGTTATAACAATCCTGGTAGGGTTGAGCCTTTTTTTATACTTCCGCAGTCTACGCAAATCAAAACAACTTAAAGAAACGCTGCTAAAGCATCGCCTGGCGCGCATTACAGAAATGAGCCTGAAGCTCTCGCAAAAAAACGAGCTGATCAAGTCGTTAGAACTACAATTCAATCAAAAAACCGAGGGTGAAGACCGTGCGCTTGAGCAATGGAAACAAGAGGTAAGCAGTAATTTAAAGCGCGTGGCTAATACAGATAAGGACTGGGAAAACCTGGCCCGTTACTTCGAGGACCAATACCAGGGATTTTACCAGCGCCTGAAGGCAAAACACCCCAACCTTACCAATAACGAACTGCGCCTGTGTACCCTTGCCCGAATGCGGATGAGCATCAAAGAAATGTCTGGGGTGCTGAGTCTTTCTGTAGATTCCGTAAAAAGTAACCGCTACCGCTTACGTAAAAAAATGGGGTTGTCAACCCAAACAGACCTTTCAGATTACCTGTCTGGTTTTTAACCCCTTACGCCTTCTGCTGCTTTTTGCATACCTCATTTGCCACCAAAAGCATACCTGCTTCTTCAGGCTTTTGCATAGAGTAGCCTTCCTTTTGTAGCAGTAATTAATTGACTTTAAACATAAATTGAGAAATGAATAAGATTACCTTTCTTTTACTTAGCTGCAGCTTATTTAGCGTTCAGGCTCAAAATTGGTGGGAGCAAGGCCTGGTGGCACACTATGCTTTTGACTCTCTTAGTGTAATTGACAGCAGTGCAAGCCAGGCTCACTTAACCGGGTCTCCTCAAATACAGGCGACGACCAACCGGAGAAATCAGCCTGAAAAAGCGATCGACATGCCGGATGCTACCGACTTTGTAATGGGAAGTTCTGCGCACTTGCCCACCGGTATAGCTAGTCGTAGTTTCTCCGTGTGGATCTATGTCAATCAACTGCCTGGTCCCAATTTGCCTTTCGCCTTTCCCTTTTTCTATGGGGCAAGACAAGAAAATCAAGGCCAGGGATTAGGCATCAGTGATATAGGTCGCCTTTCTTACGCAGGTTACAAAAGCACAACCAATTCTACCGCTGATTTGGAGTCTATTGCTACGATAGGTGAGAACCAGTGGGTGCACGTAGGGATGAGTTTTGACGGGGATACGGCCAAACTGTATATCAATGGTCAATTGGATAACTCCAGCATTGAATTGTGGAATACGACAGCAAATCAATCCTTACATTTTGGGCGTATGGGCGCTACCCCGGGGAATATGCAAACAGGCGCCAGTATCATTCTCCCTTATAATGGTGCACTTGACGACTTCAGGGCATACGACCGGGAGCTGAGCCCCCTGGAAATGGAAAAACTGGCCAATGATGATTTTAGTAGCCTTAGCAGCATCGGGTTGGTTGAAACAAGGCGGTTTGCGAAACCCCACCTTTATCCGAACCCGGCCACAAGCTTGCTATACGTTGAATCTACTATTCCTCCTGCCAAAGTAGATATCTATACTTTAAGCGGACAGCTGGTAAGCACTTTTGATGGTGAAGAACCCCTGGACGTTGCCGCCTTACCGGAGGGGGTTTACCTGGTCGCTATGCTGGTGAATCAACAGCTATATCATCAACGATTGGTAAAGCATTAAGCCCCCGTGTAAAGCAAAAGCTTGTTCGCCTGGCGGTCACGCGTATTAGTTTCCATACTGCTCCAACATTGCTTGCAGGTCGGCATAACTATTGGCTTCATGGGCGGGTTTATCCTGGCGCCAGCGCTTCATTCGCGGAAAGCGCAAGGCTACCCCGCTTTTATGGCGGGTAGACCTTTGAATGCCTTCGAAGGCAATCTCAAAGACCAGCTCGGGCTTTACACTGCGTACCGGTCCAAAGCGTTCTACGGTATTGCGTTTTACAAAGGCATCCACTTTGTTGAACTCGGCATCGGTTAGGCCGGAATACGCTTTGGTAAAAGGTACCAGTTCATCTCCTTTCCACACGGCAAAGGTATAGTCGGTATAGAGGTTGGCCCTGCGTCCGTGCCCCCGCATGGCGTAGATCATAACGGCATCAATCGTGAGTGGGTCTACCTTCCATTTCCACCAATCGCCTTTCTTACGTCCTACCTGGTAAGTACCCTCTTTGTGTTTGAGCATAATGCCCTCACTGTTTGATTCCCTGGATCTTTCCCGGATGCACGCCAGTTCCTCCCAACTATTAAACTGCACTAATTGACTCAGCTGGAGCAATGGGTTCGGTACCAACTGCGCATAGAAGTGCTCCAGTATTTCGCGCCTGTGCTTTTGTGGCTCCCCTCTTAAGTCTTTCCCTT
This sequence comes from Owenweeksia sp., assembly GCA_028285465.1. Taxonomy (GTDB): domain Bacteria; phylum Bacteroidota; class Bacteroidia; order Flavobacteriales; family Schleiferiaceae; genus JANQPD01. Next base: position 23,966 of record JANQPD010000032.1, read on the forward strand.
CCCACTCCAGCACATCATACAAGCGCATTACTACCGGTGCCTGCTCCAGTATTTTTTTGGTGATGTTTTTTCTTCCTATGCGGGTTTGTAATTCCTGGAAACCCAGTACCTGTCCATCTTTATAAGGCAGGATCTCTCCGTCCAGAACAGTGCCGCCCGGAAGGAGCCCTATCGCTTGCTCAAACTCAGGAAATTTTTCCGTGATCAACTCTTCGCCCCGGCTCCAAAGGTAATGCCGGCCACCCCGTACTATAAGCTGGCCGCGGATGCCATCCCATTTTTGTTCCGCCAGCCACCCTTGTGGTTCGCCTATGTCGGCCGGAACACCTTCCAGTTGGTAAGCCAGGTAAAACGGATAGGGTTTGCTAAGGTCGTCAGCCGGTTTTTGCTTTAAGATCAGGTTTTCAAAGTCTTCGGTAAAGGGGTCCCATTGTCCCATCAAGCGATGTGCCAGCTCATTTTCTTCTTTACCGGTATGCTTCGCCAAAGCCCGTACCATGAGTTTTTGTGAAAGCCCCACCCGGAAACTGCCCATCATCAGCTTATTGAACACAAAGCGCTCAAAGTCGTTGAGCTGCATCCACGCGGCAAAAACCCGGGATTTTTTTTCCTCGATCTCCAAATCGCGCATAGCCGAAATGTAGCGCATCCAATAATCCAGGCTGTGGCTGGAAGTGCCTGTAGGGGGCGGTAAAATTTTTGCCACTGTCTCTCCCAAATCACCTACAATATGGTAGGTTTCTTCAAAGAGCCAGGTGGGTAAACCGCTAAGCTCTGCACTCCACTCGCGGATGTAATTGCTGTTTACGGTACGCTTGGGCCTGCGCCCGCTCATCAAAGCAATGGTCCATACTTTATCCTTGGCATCGGCCTCATCAAAATAGCTGTGTAAGGCCTGTACCTTGGCATTGGTTTTATTGGTTTCGTCTAACGCACGAAAGAGTTGGGTAAAGCGCTGCATGCTTACACCAATGAAAAAGGCAGGTACTTTGTTTATACACTGCCTCTTTTAGATTCCGTTATTCTCCCAGCAGTATAGGCTGGTTCCCTCCCCCTATGATCACTTTTGCATTATTAGACTGCGATAGTTCCCGGTAGGCTTCAATGGTTTTGTATTGAATAATGGCCGGGGTAAGCCCTTCGGAAATAATCTGGTTGGCATCGCGTATGCCCTGGGCTTCAATTTTCCTGCGCTCTGCCTCTTGCCGCTCTTTTTGCAGTACAAATTCCATCCGCTGGGCTGCTTGCTCGGCTTCCAGCTTTTCTTCGATGGCCCGGTATAAGCCGGGGGGCAAACTGATGCTCTTAAGCAACACTGCTTCAATAATAAAGCCCCGGTCTCCGATGATCTCCATCATTTTTTCCTGTATCTGCCTTTCAATATCAAAGCGGTTGCCCGTATGCATGTCTTTGGCCATGAATTTGGCGGTTATATCAGCGGCTGCCGCCCTGAACACGGGTAAAATCATGGTTTCTACATAATCCCGCCCAATGGAGCCGATTACCTCGGTAGCCCTCTCTTCATCCACATGATACAAAATGGAGATCTCTGCATCCACATTCAAGCCTTCTTTAGAAGGCAACTGAAGGCTTACCTCAAGGTTTTGGGTACGCACGGGGACCAGGATAATAGTGGAAACAAAGGGATTATACCAACGTGCCCCGGGTGGTAGGCTGTTTTTCTTGATCTTGCCAATGGTGCGTTTTACCCCCACGTTTCCCTGCCTTACAGTAACACAACTGCTCAGGCTAAAGGCGGCTAATACGACTATGAGAAATATGTACCTGGCTTGTTTCATGGTGATTGATTTTATTGATTATTTTTTTATAACCATCAAATAACCTGCCATTCATGGAAACCCGGAAGTGGCAAAAATGAATTGCTGCCAACGTACATTATTTACCCCGGGTAAACCCTGTGCGCTATGGTCTGCCTATTTACAAAAGCACAGATCATAAAACTACAGGGGTATCGCTAACCAACAGCCATTTACCCGCTTCATTTTTTACCAGTACAATGATGGAGTGAAAAGTCATTTTGCTTCCTTTAAAGTTTACGCGGGCCATGGCTGTAGTTCCATTAATGAGCACCTCTTTAAATTCAAGTACGCGTTTGTCTCCGCCAAACTCCTTTTTCCTGATCTTATCCAGGTAAGCTTCCCGGGGCATGGTTACCACGGTTTTGCTACCAAACAAACGGTTCATTACAATGCGGTAATGCGCATCGAGGTAAGCGGCCAGGGCAACGGCATCTTGCCGGTCTCCAGCCGCAGCAAAGGCAGTGATGGTTTGTTTTACTGCTTTTACTTCCGCTTCTTGTGCGCTTGTGGTGAATCCCAACAAACCGAGGAACCCGACTAAAATGGACTTTTTCATGATGTATATATTTAAAATTAGACGTTTACATTTTTTACGTATAGATGTACATGGTGTTGCGTTGTTTCATCGGGGCCTGGGTGTATTGATCCCGGCAATCAGTTCTATTTCCAGCAATAGCTTTTCGTGGGCAAGGGCAGATACGCCCAGTAGCGTGGTGGCTGGTTTATAGTCGCCCGGAAATAGTTCCAGCATCTTCTCAGAGATCAACCTGCGCTTATGGGCATCCAATTGTACTACATAAAAGCGTAGCAAAATCGCTTGATCCAGGCTACTCCGGCCTTCCCGGGCCAGGTGTTCAATATTGCTAAATGCCTGGTTCAATTGTGTTTCAAAAGAGGCATTGTCCATGCTCCGGTCGGCTTTCCAGCCCACCGTTCCGGAGGTGAAAAGGAATCCTTTGGCCTTTACTGCCTGCGAAAAACCGGCCTCGCGGGTTTTATACACCAGGTCTGTATGAACGGGTCTCGCGGTATGTGTACAGCCGGAGCTGATGCTCAATGGCAAAAAACCGGCAGAGAGAAGCAAAAATGAAAATTGCCTAGTCAACATTTGATATATCAATTTTTAGTTTAAAATTTTTAGCCTCCCAAGTTTTCCTGTATTTTCTTCAGGGTGTTCTGCAACTGCTCTATCTCTGTGAGGCTAAGCCCTTTCACACTTAGCTCACGTTGTTCTTTCACCGTGGGCAAATGCTTTTTAACAAAAGCTTTTCCTGCAGTGGTGAGGTGTACATCATATTGCCTTCGGTTACCCGCTATGGGCTTCCTTTTTACGTAACCTTTTTTAGCCAGCAGGTCAAGCGTACGGGTTATAGAAGCCGGGTCTCTTAAAGAGGAACCTGCCAATTCTTTCTGCGACAAAGGTGCCTTCTCTTCCACGATCTTGAGTAAGATCCACTGCTCTACCGTAATGCCCAGTGCCAGGCGGTCAAACTCACGCTGCGCATATTGCCTGGCCACCTTATTCGTGCGTTCGATCTGGAACAACACTACTTCTTCAATTTGCCTTTCTTTTGTTGACATATCAACTATTGATCTTACAAAGATACATTTAATTTATTTGCATCCTACTTTTTACCCTTTAAAAAGTTTGTGGTATATCTTTTCCAAAAGAAACTTCAGGTCGCGCCAGTTGTAGGCCGCATCTTCTGATATTAAAAAGCGATATTGTGCGGCCCGTTTACGTTTTACCTTGTGTCCATTATAGCTGCCCCAGGTCTTTTCTCCATTGGTCAGGTCGTTGATCTCCCTTAAAAACCACTCCCCTGCCACGGGGTTGGAAAGCTGTGGTGTATAATACAAACAGTCTTCAAAGTAATAGTGCGTTACCTGACTCCAGCGGGTACGGCTTTGGTCTTTAACCGGAAGTCCTCCATGTACCAGGTTGGCCGCCCAGACAAGTACATCGCCTTTTTTCGCTACCAAGGTTTTAGGCGTAAGGCCATTGGTTTCCATCGCCTTTTGGATGAGCGGCTCATAATAAGCCACGTACTTCTCGAGCACCTCCTCCCCCCCGGCATTTTCAAAAGCACGTTGAAAAGCAGTATAATCATACACGGGAAGCTTATGGGAGCCCGGGTAATAGGTTAAAGTACCGTTGTCTTCATTCACATCATCCAATGCTACCCACACGCCGCACATGAAGCGCTCGGGCATGGAGTTAAAGTGAATGGTATCGGAATGGGGTTTTTGGCGGGAACCGTACTTGAAGTTGAGCGTTTGAAAAGGGATGGGCCGGCGGCCGTACAGGTACTCCAGTTTTTCCAGCACGCGCGGATGCCTGGCCAATTCGTGCACGGCTTTGCTCTCCCGCCAAAGTTCGCCAGCCCGTGGCTGCTTATAACTAAAGCGCCCGTCACAAGGGCCTTTCAGGTCTTTTAGTAGCTGCGCTACCTCATCCTCTGTTAAAAACTGATGCAGGTGCAGATACCCCTGCTCGTGGTAAAACCGTGCTTCACGTTCCCTCTCGGGCGAAAGCTTCCGCGCCCGAAGCTCTTCTTCAAAAAAGGGGGATTCAACCCAGGGCATGTTTAGCTTCATAGTACTGCCTTAAGACGTACCAAAGTAAGCGAAAAGGAGCAATCGTTAATACGCCCTTACGTTCTTGCCTTCGAGTGTCAGATACCACAACATTGCAGTCAAACTCGCTTATCATTAGATTTGTCAAAAACTCAAGCCTTATGAAAAACAACCTAATTGCTCTTGCCACAAGCCTTTCCTTTTTATTAGTTCTTATTTCTTGTAAAAAAGAACCCAGAACACCAATACCACCCGCTGAACTGAATTTTGACATGGAATTACTTTGGCAAGATTCTACCTATAAACGACAACACTCGGTAATTACATTTGAAGACTATCCTGATTTTTATCTTTCTATTTCATCCAGTGAAGTTTCTAAACGCAGGTTAGTCGATAATGAAGTTATTTGGCGTCTAAGCTTTGATAAGGATTTGAAACCACCGTTTCACTTATCTAATGGTATATTGTATTTGTTTACGTACATGGAAGGTTTTTACAAAATAGATTGGGAAACGGGTATTCAACTGGAAAATGTGCGTTTGTTTTCACATCACGAAAGGCCTGAAGGTTTTCAACTCAAAATCTATAATGATACCGTATATGAGATAAACAGGGGCGATAAAACTATGAATAACAGAAATCTAATTATTAGATATCCCCTGGCTTCAACAACAGCTATAGACACCGTTTTACACTTTAGAGATAGAGTGGAGGATAATGGAAATTATTTTATTAGAGGACTAGCTAAGCATGAGAACGAGTTGCTTTTTGTTCTGAGCAGGGACTCATTGGCAACAAAATGGCAGTCTCTTCGAAAGCTAAATACTTCTACCCAGAAATTAACTGTAATAGAGGAGAAAGAGAGTTATCAAGATGCTTGGATTATTGACAAAGACGGCCATGTTCTTTATAGCACAGAATATTTCATTATCGGTTACTATTCTACTACACAAAAACAAACCCTATGGAAAATTACAGATGGCTCTTATTTTTCTTATGAATATAAATTTTATAAGAACAATGTTATATATGAAGATTCGACAAGTAAATCATTAAAAATAATAGACTTACAAACGGGAGCCCTCAAAAGCAAAATAGAAAGTAATGATCCTTTACTTGGATATGAGTTTTGGCAAAACGGGATATTTTTTACTACACTTACTCCCCGTGATAATACAATAATACCTATTTATAAAACTTATTATCAGCAACACCTTGATCATGGCAACTCAATTAACATTTTTAAGCACGACAAAGGCAACCCCTCCTTGAACAAAATAGTAAACAATACAATGCTCATTTCAAAACAAGAAGCATTGGAGGCCTACCAGCTTGTAGAAAAGTAAGTTTTTTAATACGCCCTTACGTTCTTGCCTTCATAAAAATTGAGGAAAGCCCGGTTTACTACCCGCATGCCGCCCGGGGTTGGGAAGTTGCCCGTAAAATACCAGTCTCCCCGGTTATTGGGACAAGCCTCGTGCAGGTCTTCAATGGTTTGGTAAATGATCTTTACTTCGGCCTGTACTTCCCCGGGGGTAAGCAGTTCAGCTATCTTATCTGAGATCTCCCCCGCAGAAAAGGGTGCGTAGATCTCTTTCACGAAATTTTGCACCTGCTCATCGGGCAGTTCGGCCTGCGCAAGGCATTTTTCGTAGACGTTATCGATTACGTTATCCAGTCCCCGTTCTTTCAGCAGGGCTATAGCTGCCCTAAAGGCGACAAAATCACCCAACTTGGCCATATCAATGCCGTAACAATCCGGGTAGCGGATCTGGGGAGCGGAAGAAACTACTACGATCTTTTTAGGGTGTAAGCGATCCAGGATCTTGAGAATGCTTTGACGCAAAGTGGTGCCGCGTACAATGCTGTCGTCAATCACCACCAGGCTGTCTTGTGGTTTCACCGTTTCATAAGTGATGTCGTACACATGGCTCACCAGGTCGTCCCGGCTGCTGTCTTGTGTAATAAAGGTACGCATCTTCACATCTTTCCAGATAGACTTCTCCACACGCGGACGTATGCTCAACAGCTCCTCCAGTTTTGCTGCCTCCAGCTTTCCTTCATGTTTGAGTATTTTGTCGCGTTTTACCTTATTGAGATAATCTTCCATGCCCTTTACCATGCCATAAAAGGAGATCTCTGCCGTATTCGGAATAAAGGAAAATACGGTATTTTTCAAATCGTACTCCACCTCTTCCAAAATAGCCGGGCACACCTTACGCCCCAATTCGATGCGCTCCCGGTAGATGTCGGCATCATTGCCCCGCGAAAAATAGATGCGTTCAAAAGAGCAGGCTTTTCGTGCCAAAGGCTTACGCACCTCCTTCAGGCTGGTATAACCGTTCTTTGGGATGATCAAAGCATGCCCCGGTGTGATTTCTTTTATTTCATCAAAAGGAACATTAAACGCGGTTTGGATCACCGGGCGCTCTGAGGCTACCACGGTTACTTCTTCATCATCGTAATAAAACGCCGGGCGGATCCCGCTTGGGTCGCGCAGCGCAAAGGCGTCTCCATGACCAAACAAGCCTGCCATTGCGTAGCCTCCATCCCACTTTTTAGCACTCTTCCTTAATATTTTCTGGATGTCCAGTTCCCCGGCAATCTGTGCGGTGATGTCCTTTTTTTGAAGGCCTTGTTTTTTGTATTTGCGGTAAAGCTTTTCATTTTGCTCATCCAGGAAGTGGCCGATCTTCTCCATAATGGTCACCGTGTCTGCCCTTTCTTTAGGATGCTGTCCCAGGTCTACCAATTGGTTAAACAGCACGTCAACATTCGTCATGTTGAAATTCCCGGCAAGGATCAGGTTGCGGGTAACCCAGTTGTTCTGACGCAAAAAGGGGTGACACTGCTCCAGGGTGTTTCCGCCAAACGTACCATAACGCAAATGCCCCAGGTACAACTCTCCTACATAGGGCAAGTTGTGCTTCAACCATTCCGGGTCCTGCAGGCGTTCCGTTTCTCCTTCCAGGCCATCAAAAATGCGCTTATTCACATGCTGGAAAAGGTCTTGTATAGGCGTTTTATCGTTAGAGCGGTGCCGGCTGATGTAGCGCTTGCCGGGAGGCATATCCATTTTTATAGTGGCCAGGCCAGCCCCATCCTGCCCGCGGTTGTGCTGCTTCTCCATAAGCAGGTACATCTTATTTACCCCGTATAGGGCCGTACCATACTTTTCCAGGTAAAACGTGAGGGGTTTTTTCAACCTAACGAGCGCTATTCCACACTCGTGTTTTATCGCATCACTCATGAATGTAAGGCCTTCTAATTAAGGCGCAAAGTTAGCTGTTTTTAGCTTGTGCCTGGCTGCTGGCATTACTGGGTTCTATATCGAACCTGCTTTTGTCAATATTAAGCCATTCCAGGGTGCTGTTGCAAAAAATGTCTTCTACCACTTCCGGGGCAAGGTCCATTTCCGTAATGAATTTCCCGATTTCCAGATCGCCCAAAGGAAAGGGATAATCCGAACCTAACGTCACCCGTTTGGAGCCCTGTAAATTGAGGATATATTCCAGTGCCAGGGGATCGTGTGTTATGCAATCTACCCAAAAATCACCAATATAGGTACGCGGGTTATGGTTGTTGTGGATCGCCACCAGGTCTGGCCGGCAGTTGAAACCATGTTCTACCCGGCCGATGGTTGGTAAAAAAGAGCCTCCGGCATGTGAAAAACACACCCGCAGATCCGGCAATCGTTCAAACACTCCACCAAAGATCATGGAGCACACGGCCCGTGAGGTTTCTGCGGGCATACCCACCAGCCAGGGCAACCAGTATTTGCGCATATGCTCCATGCCCATCATGTTCCAGGGGTGTACCATAATGGCCATATCCAGGTCCTGGCAAGCCTCAAAAATGGGAAAAAACTCCGGTTCACTCAGGTTCTTATCGTTGATGTTGGAACCTATTTGTATGCCCAGCAAACCTATTTCTTTGCAACGCTCCAATTCCTTTATGGCTTCTTCGGTATCCTGCATGGGAATGGTGCCCAGCCCCAGGTAGTGCTTTGGATAATCGTGGCAAAGCTGCGCGATATGATCGTTCAGGTACTCGGAAAGCGCCCGGGTATCTTTGGCCTTTGCCCAGTAGGAGAACATAACGGGGATGGTGCAAACGACCTGCACCTGCGTATCAAATTTCTGGTAATCGTTGATCCGCAACGCAGGGTCCCAGCAGTTGGCTTCGATTCGCCTGAAAAAGCGATCGCCTTGCATCATATTGGCTGTGCCATCGGTATTGTGGATCAGGTGAATGAAGTCTCCATACCCGAACTTCTCCGCAAAATTGGGAAGTTTTTCGGGCAGGATGTGCGTGTGCATGTCGATTTTTAGCATAACGCGAAGATAAAAAATATGAACCGGGAATAGAACCGCGAAAGAGACGTGAGCAGCACATATTCTCTTTATTCCCTCAGGCAGGCAGCAGGTTTACGCCCTCAATTGTGGTAGCGTTGAAAAATACGCATGAGCATTTCCGGGGGCAGTTGGCCGTTCTTATGCCTCGGCATTTCCTTTAATACCTCTTCTACGGCTTCGGGGCGAAGGCCCATGCGAAGCCCGCATTTCCGTAAGGTAACGAGCTCTTCCTCATGCACTTTATTGTTTACATTGACCAGCAACAGTATGCGGTAAAACTGCTGTATCCTATCAAATTCCGAAGCTTGTAGTTTTACGTCTACGGGGGCGTACAGCAATTCTTCCACCTGCACCCGGCTGATTCCGAGTAAGGCACCCATAGCCAATATCAGGCGATATTCCATCTCATCCAGTTGCCCGTCTGCATGAGAGACCTGGATAAGTTGAGAAAGAAGGCTTAGGTTTTCCTGCATAGCTTAATTATTGAAAAGGGGTTGCTATCGTGTTATCTCTTATGTAAAACATCAGGCAATAATAAAGAAAACACGTAAACGTTATACTCTCCCTTTTATAAACACTGTTATGTATAAGCACCTGATCGCGTGCATGGCCGCCCTTTTTGTTTTGCTCGCCTGTAAAAAGGAAACCCTTGAAGAAAAACCAAAAACCGTTACTCCCCCGCCCGTACAAAGTACGGCCTATTTCCCGAAAACCATAGGTAGTTACTGGATCTACGAAACAGAGGCCACAAGCCCGGAAGGTACTTTATTTAGCATACGTTTTGACAGCGTATGGGTGGCTGGGGATACCTTAATAAAAGGAAGAAATTTTACCCGCCATGCTTCAAGCGGTACAAATTGGCTGGGAGGCTATTTTGCAGACAGCAGCAATTACATAATCGAGCCCTCCGGACGGACCTCATTCGGACCTCTTACCCATGAAGGTCCCCTTTTTACCTATACGTTCGATGATCTTTTTTCGCTGACACGCACCATGCTTCCCGAAACACAAATTTTCTCTACCCTGGCCGGGGATTTTGTTTGTGCAGCGGTGAAAAACCAGGTAAAAATGCATGCACAGGGAGAACCTACTCACCTGTTTTTTGAGTACCGGGCTGAGAACATTGGCCTTATATCCATTTCCAGCGGATCCGCTAATGGCTCCGGGCAAATAACAGCCGGGTATGAGAGCAACCTGGTAAGGTACTACATTGCGCCCTGAGTACGCATGAAAGCCTGTAGCATTTCCAGACCGGGCTGGTAAATGGCAAGCCCCCTGTACTTGTAAAGATCCGGATGGTCAAAATGGGTACATCCAAACACCACCTCTTCGTAGCCTTCTTCTTTGAGCTTATCTAATTCCCGGGTGATCAATGCGTTTTGGGTCCCGGTATCTGCTTTTTCTAACTGCTTGATCAAAGCCAGCTTCGGCATGACCTGGATGCCCATTTGCTTGTAGTATCCCTGGTTTTTTAACAGGCGGGTAAGGTTGGCTTTCATACTGTTTTCAGCCACCCAAATGGCCATCTTACTGCGCTCCGCCTTTTCTAAAAGTGCCTGGTAAAAACGGCTAAGTTCCCATACTTTACCTGGATACAGGCTGCTCCAATCGCTTATAAACGAAAGGGAATTGCAATAGATCACTACCTGATCAAAATTCTGAGGCTGTACTCTTTCGGCAAAACGCTGTTTCACCTTATCTGGTGATTGATACAGAGCAGTCTGTTCATCCGGATGTGCAGATAAACCAATGGGCGTTGATTCTATGCCCTGTGCTTTTAAAAAAACGGCCCCCCGGCCAGAATCAAAGGAGGTACCTCCTACTACAGCTATATTCAAAAATAGATGATTTAAAATGGCGAAGCGGCTTTTTCGCGCCTTTGCACTCAGTAATTTATTTTCACAAAACTCTCGGAATAGATCTCCTCATCGTTTTGGTATACCTTAAAAATATAACGCCCCGCACGTAGAGGCCCCAAATCGAATTGCAGCTCATTAAGCCCCTGGCTGGCGTTGGTTTTTATCAGCTCTTCTACCACATTGCCACGCATATCCGAGATCAAAACAATCACCTCTCCGTTTTGCGGCACTTCAAACTGGCTGATGATGTTGGTTTGCGCAGGGTTTGGATATACGCCCGCCAGGTTATTGGCACTTTTTTCCACAATAATGGTTTTGCCAAGCGTACATCCGAAGCCATCGGTGGCTTCCACGCGGAGGGTATCTCCGGCCTGTATCCCGGTATAGGTAGTCCCCTGCAGGGTATCGCCATTTACAGTAATCACATAGGGGCCTATGCTTCCGTAAGTGCTTATATTCAACACCCCTTGTCCAAAATCAGCATTTCCTGCCTGGGTGGTTTCAAACTCAAATTTGAGGGAGTCCAGCGTACGTACTTCGCTTATCCAGGTGGCATTAATTCCCCGGTTGTTTTGTTGTGCTGTATAATACCCGCTCATCCACACCTTTCCTGGTTCGTTGTGCTTGCGCTGTATCCCGAAGTAGTCTCCCCAGCGTTCGGCCGTACCTCCCTGCCGGTTGGTAAAAGTTTCCCCGGAAACCACTTTTTGCAAAGGGAGAAAACCGCCCCGATTTTCTTTATACATAAAGCCATAACCGGGAAAGTGGTCGGGTGAAGTGAAATTAAAGCCTATAATAACCTCATCATCGCAGGGCTCATTGCCTGTAAAAGCCAGGTTCGGATAACCAAAGTCCAGTGAATCATCGGCCAGTATGCTTCCGGTGGCGCTTACAGGCTGTGTGAAATCCCAGGGATCATCGATCCACCCGTAGTAGATCGCAGCCAGGCCGGTGGCCGGGTTCATGGTTGTAGAAACAAATTGTATCCAATCGCCATTGGTTATGGCCCCGAGCACGCGTCCATCATTGGTTTGCAGGCCGCTTGCGGCATTGCTGGTATCCGTATCGGTTTGCCTGGCATTGGGGGGCACCCCGTAATTTGGGGTGGTAAGCCCGTAATTGATGCGAAGCTGGGTAGCCGGATCATCAGCCAACCCGTTTATGTTGAGCAAAAAAATGGTGTCGTTGCTCACGTCAAAGTTGCGGTTGCTCATAAAGTATTGCTCTGCAGTAGTCGAGCCCGTACCGGATACGCAATGAAGGTTGCGGATGTACCTTCCTCCAAAACGGATATCGGAATACAAACGGGCGGGGAGGTTTGCTGCAGCTTCATAGCCCGCTTTTTTATTCACCTGCCAGATCACGGAGCCATCAAAACCCACCTGCCAGCTTACTCCGGGCACGATCAGGTTGGCGGTAATGAAGAGTTCGTCATGGGTAATGTTTATGGCAGGAAAGTCGGTCCACCGACCCGAGTTCAAGGGGTTGCCCGGTAAAGCATATACATTCCAGGGGTCTGCGGGATTATTGCTGCTGCTAAAGGCTACAATGATCCGGCTGTTGATGGAATCGTTGTCTTTTAAAAACACGAGAATAAAGCGATCTGCCGCTTCATCGTACACCAGTTTGGGATCATAAAAATTTCCACCTCCCTCACCTGCCTGCAATCCTATAACGCCCAGGTTTATAATATGGTTCTCGAATACGGTGGTATCTGTTTGCGTGTCGTATGCATAAATGGCGCTGTTCACCCCGGCCAATACCATGCCTCCGTTGCTTACCGCCAGGGCATCATCGTTGGGAATGCCCCCGGCATAGGTATTTAACACCCGTCCGTCAAAACGGGATTCGGTGATGGTAACCCCTCTTTCAATAATGGGCTGGGCCGTATGGGTTTTGTATTGATTTTGTGCGGTAGGTGCGTGTTTACGCGGAAAGCGCTTTTTGGCCTTTATTTTTTGCCGAAGCAGGAAATCCTTGTATCCCTCTCCATCCGGCTTGGGGGCTTCAATATTCTTAAGACGTGGGTGAAAGCCGGGCTGCACTTCTCTTGGGTTAAACTGCCCGCCCTTTTTTACCTGGAAATACTGGCTTTTATAGGAGGTTTGCCCGCTCGCGCCCAGGCACAAACAAAGTATGAAAAGGGAAAGTAAGGTTCTGATCATAAGCCGATGTACTAAAGGGTTAGCAATTTAATGCTTTCCATTGAAAAATGAGCGTGGGGATTTTTATCCGGGCGTGCGCTCCGTCAGGGTCACATCAAACACTTCCTCAAAAGCCTGCTGAACCTGTATTTTTACTTCCTCCATGGGCACTTTATGCCCCAGTTCCCTCTCAAGGGAGGTCACGCCCTTATCGTTGATCCCGCAGGGGATGATCTTGTCGAAATAGCGGAGGTCGGTATTTACGTTAAAGCCAAAGCCATGCATAGTGACCCAGCGGCTGCAACGCACCCCTAAAGCCAGTATCTTGCGGGGGGCGGGGGTATCCAAACCAATCCAAAGGCCGGTTTCGCCCGCTGATCTTTCTCCTTTTAATCCGTAATGCGCCAACACTTTTACAAACACTTCTTCCAGGTAACGGAGGTATTTGATGATATCCGTAAAGAAGTGATCCAGGTCTAAAACAGGGTAACCCGTAAGCTGGCCCGGGCCATGATACGTAATATCGCCTCCCCGGTTTATTTTGTAGAAATCAACGCCCTCACGCGCAAGCGCTTCTTCGTCCATCAACAGGTGCTCCAGCTTACCGCTTTTGCCCAGGGTGATCACATGCGGATGTTCACAGAACAAAAGGTGATCGGGAAGGTGTATTTGCCGTTCCGGACTAAGGTCCCGGTTTTTGCGCTTCTGCGCTACCTTCTCGTCTAAAAGCGCTTGTTGCAAGTCCCAGGCTTCCTTATAGTCGATCAGACCGAGGTCTTTTACGTATATGTTGGATTTAGTCTCTATTATACCCGGTATATAAACGGCACCTTGAGCTTCTGTTGTATTTCTTAAGGTAACGCATGGTGCCAGCCTGCTTTAAAAAGGCACTTTGCCTAATTCAGATTTGAGCAAGTCAATGGATTTAATGTCCAGGATATCTACCTGGTTGATTTCTGATAGGTAGTAAGAAACCCAATCTCCAAAGTGCACCAGGTAAGCTGTTTTAGCCAATGGCGAGTCTCCCTTGCTCCACAGTTCCAGTACTGTATCGGTTTTCTTGCGTATGATGTCTTTGATGATGTCGATGCGCTTCTGGTTGCGTGCATAATCGTCTTCGTTGCGCAAAAACAGGGCGGCATACTGCTTGCTTCCGCCTTCCCAGCCCACAAGCTCGTTGTGGTTCATTTCGGGAATTTCCGCTTCCCAGGCCAACATCTTGGCGTTTTCGTTTAGCTGCTGGCGCATCCGGGAAGCGATTCCTAAATTGCCCGCAACGGCCAAAAGCTGAGTAGTTTTTCCCGTAAGTTTTTTGGCCATCGCTTCTGCTTCCTGCCGGATGTTTTCTTCTTCGGCATCCAGAAGGGCGATGGCCTCGGAAAGATCTTTGGCAAAGGCAAAATCGACTATACCGTAATGGGTAAGGATAAAGGCCAGGTATGCCAAGGCATAGGCAAACATGCTACGGGGAGGGTTGCCGCCTTGCATGCCGATCTGGTTGAAGCGGTGATCCGCTGCCAGTTGCTTGAGCCGCCCTCCTGAAGTGATACAGGCCACCATAGCGCCTTTCTCTATAGCGCTTTTTACAGCGGCCAGGGTTTCTTCCGTATTGCCACTATAGGAGCAGGCAATCACCAGGGTATGTTCACTTACAAAAGCCGGGATCAGGTAGTTCTTATTTACCAAAACAGGCACCTTGGCCTTTGGGGCTGCCAGGTCGGCTATAATGCTACCCCCGATGCCCGAACCACCCAGGCCGGTGATCAGTACGTTTTGTATGCTGTGGGGAGCCGGATCAAAAGAGGCTTCTTGAATGGTGCGCAAGGCATCCTGCAAATGCCGGCTGAATTGAGCTATGAGCTGTTTCACTAAAGGAAATTTTGTGTGTAAAGGTACGAGAAGTATTCAGAATAGTGCACTATTCTGAATACTTCCCACGCTTTTTATCTTCCCCGAAAACGGCTTTCTGAAAAAGGATCAAGAGCCCTACCCCTACCGAAATAGAGGTGTCGGCCAGATTAAAAACCGGGCGGAAGAAAACAAAATAATCGCCCCCCCAGATGGGCAGCCATTCGGGCAAATAGCCTTTATATAAGGGGAAATACAGCATATCCACTACGCAACCCTGCAAAAAACCGGCATAGCCTTCAAAATTAGCTTCTGAGATCCCGGCATAGCGCAACCAGGCATTCACTTCTGTATCCCGTATGGTGCCGCTGTCGAAAATGAGGCCATAAAAGGCCGAGTCAATGATATTGCCAAAGGCTCCCGCGAAAATAAGCGCTACAGCCGTGGTAGCTACCGGTTTGGCTTTGCGCTTCACCAGGTTACGCAACCAGTAAAAAATAAAGCCTACGGTGATGATCCGGAAAATGCTAAGGGCCATTTTCCCCCAAAGCCCGCCAAACTCAAGACCAAAAGCCATTCCTGGGTTTTCGGTAAAGTGCAGGATAAACCAAT
Organism: Owenweeksia sp.; assembly: GCA_028285465.1. GTDB lineage: Bacteria > Bacteroidota > Bacteroidia > Flavobacteriales > Schleiferiaceae > JANQPD01. The sequence goes on from JANQPD010000032.1 coordinate 39,181, forward strand.
CGGCAATGCGGTGTTCATCCCCCAGGGCCATGGTGGTTTTTACCCAGAATTTGAGCAGTTGATCGGCCAATAAGACCAATAGAATAATGAGCAGGGGGCGTTTCAAAAGGGCTTACTGACGGTTTTTGGCTTCAATGCTCAGGGTGGCGTGGGGTACCAGGCGCAGGCGTTCTTTATTGATCAACTTTCCGGTTACCCGGCAAATGCCATAGGTTTTGTTTTCTATGCGCAACAAGGCATTTTTCAGGTCGCGGATAAATTTTTCCTGCCGCGCAGCCAATTGGCTGTTGGCTTCTTTACTCATGGTATCGCTGCCTTCTTCAAAAGCCTTGAAGGTGGGCGATGTATCGTCCGTGCCATTGTTTTTGTCGTTGGCAAAATTCTCCTTGAGCAACTCAAGGTCTTTAAGGGCCTTATCCATTTTTTCCTGGATCAATTCCTTAAACTCTGCCAGCTCCTCATCGGAGTATCTTATTTTATCTGCTTGTTCTGCCATATCTCAACAATTTTTAAGAAAACGGAATATGTGTTGTTGTTTTCTTGCATTATTTTTAATAGGGTACGCAAACTAAGCGAAAAAAACGCTTTGATTTACGTTTTATGGTCTCTTCTTGTTCACGGGCTAATCCACTTTAGCCAAAGCCAACTGCGTACTGAAGCCCTCAAAATCCACTTCGGTGGCTCCTTCAAGTGCTGCATTCCAGCGAATGTCTTCTGCCAAAGTTTCGTTCATAATGTACTCTTTATAGGCTTCTACTGCTTGTTGCAGTTTAGGCTCCTCTCCGATTTCCAGGGCAATGCGGTCCGTTACTTCCAGGCCGCTGTCTTTACGCAAATTCTGAATGCGGTTTACCAACTCCCGTGCCATGCCTTCTGCTTCCAGCTCTTCAGTTAGCGTGATGTCCAGCGCTACAGTTACTCCACCCTCGGTCATCACCAGCCAGCCCGGAATATCTTCGGTGGTTATCTCCACATCTTCTATGGAAATCTCCACGTCCTGTCCTTCCAGGGAGAGGGTATATACGCCCTCCCCTTCCAGCCGGGCAATATCTTCCTGCCCGAACTGGTTCACCGCGCCCGCTATTTGTTTCATGAGCCTGCCGTATTTGGGGCCTAGTTTTTTGAAGTCGGGCTTTACTTTTTTCACCAGCACCCCGCTTACGTCACGTAAGATCTCCAGCTCCTTTACATTTACTTCGTTCAGCACAATGTCACGGATGCTCTCGATCAGGTGTACGGCTTCTTCTTTCAAGGCAGGTACCATCATTTTGCCCAAGGGCTGGCGCACACGGATGTTTTCCCGCTTGCGAATGCTGAACACCATACTGCTAAGTTGCTGTGCCAGTTGCATGCGCTCGTTCAGGTGTTCATTTACGAGGTTTTCGTCAATGGGAGACAAGTACGTTAAGTGAACTGATTTTTCCTTCTCCCCTTCGGGCAGGCAAGCCGTTAAATCCTGGTAGAGCCTGTCGGAAAAGAAAGGTGCTATCGGGCTCATCAACTGGCTCAGGCTCAGCAAACACTCATACAAGGTTTCATAGGCCATTTGCTTATCGGTATTCATCTCCCCTTTCCAGAAGCGCCTGCGGCACAAACGCACGTACCAGTTGCTCAACTCTTCATCTACAAACTCCTGTATGGCGCGTCCCGCACGGGTAGGTTCATAGGCTTCATAGCTTTCTCTTACGGATTGCTTCAACACCTGCAAGCGCGACAAGATCCAGCGGTCGAGCTCTGGGCGTCCTGCTACTTCAGTTTGCGTTGAAGCCTTAAACACAAAACCGTCAATATTGGCATAAAGTGCAAAAAAGCTATAGGTATTGTACAGCGTTCCAAAGAACTTACGCTGTACTTCTGTAATGCCATCCAGGTCAAACTTAAGGTTATCCCAGGGCTGCGCATTGGTGATCATGTACCAGCGCACGGCATCTGGGCCATATTTTTCTATGGTCTCAAAAGGGTCTACCGCATTGCCCAGGCGCTTGGACATCTTCTGCCCGTTTTTGTCCAGCACCAGGCCATTGGACACCACGTTTTTATACGCTACCGAGTCGAATACCAGGGTTGCGATCGCATGCAGGGTATAGAACCAGCCCCGGGTTTGGTCTACCCCCTCGGCTATAAAATCTGCAGGGTAACGCTGTGCAAACTTTTCTTTGTTCTCGAAGGGGTAATGCCATTGGGCATAGGGCATGGCCCCGCTGTCAAACCATACGTCTATCAGGTCGGCTTCGCGCCTCATCGGCTGGCCGGTGCTCGATCTTAGTATGATCTTATCCACCACATTGCGGTGCAGGTCTACGGTATCGTAGTTTTCGTCACTCAGGTTACCCGCTTCAAAGGCTTCAAAGGGGTGGCTATCCATAAGTCCGGCTGCTACCGCTTCTTCACAGGCTTGTTTCAGCTCTTCTACACTGCCGAATATTTTACGTTCCGTGCCGTCTTCCGTACTCCAGATGGGTAAGGGAATGCCCCAGTAGCGGGAGCGGCTCAGGTTCCAGTCATTTGCATTTTCCAGCCAGTTGCCGAAACGCCCCTCCCCGGTGGCTTTAGGCTTCCAGTTGATGCTTTTATTAAGTGCCACCAGTTGCTCTTTTTTCGCGGTAACGCGCACAAACCAGCTGTCCAGCGGATAGTAAAGTACAGGTTTGTCGGTACGCCAGCAATGGGGGTAGCTGTGTACGTATTTTTCTACTTTAAAGGCCTTATTTTCCTCTTTTAGCTTAATGGCAATCTCAACATCCACCGATTTTTCCGGTGCTTCTCCCTCGGCATAGTACTCGTTTTTCACGTATTTCCCGGCCAGGTCGCCCATATGGGAGGTAAAACGGCCTTGCAGGTCTACCAGAGGCATAGGGTTTCCGTTATCGTCCAATACCAGCATAGGAGGTACCCCGGCTTCTTTAGCCACTTTGGCGTCATCCGCCCCAAAAGTGGGCGCGGTATGTACAATGCCGGTACCGTCTTCGGTGGTTACAAAGTCACCGGGAATTACGCGAAACGCCTGTCCGGCATTTTCGTACGGTTGGGCATAAGGCAAGAGTTGTGCGTAGCGCAGGTCCAGTAAATCCGCTCCTGTGCCCTCCCATATTTGTTTCCAGGGGATGTTTTTCCCATCTGCTTTATAGCCATCGAAAGAAGCGCCTTCGGTTTCTGGCTTAAAGTATTTCCCCACCAGGTTTTTTGCCAAAACAGTTTTTTGCCGTAAGTGTGTATACGGATTAATGCTTTCTATCATTGCGTATGCAATGCGCTTTCCTACCGTCAGAGCCGTATTACTCGGCAGCGTCCAGGGGGTAGTGGTCCAGGCCAGGAAGTAGACTTTATCTTCCCCGGAAACGGCCTCTCCAAAAATTGCTTTGGCCTTGTCTTCCTGTATCAGGGGAAATTGCGCGATCACCGAAGTATCTTTCACCTCCCTGTAGCAACCAGGCATGTTCAGTTCATGTGAGCTCAGGCCCGTTCCGGCTTTAGGCGAATAAGGCTGTATGGTGTATCCTTTATAGATCAGGTCTTTGTCCCACAGCTGTTTAAGCAGCCACCATACCGTTTCCATATACTTGGACTGGTAGGTTACATACGGATCGTCCATATCTACCCAGTAGCCCATCTTTTCGGTCAGTTCATTCCACACCCCGGTATAACGCATCACAGCCTGCTTACAGGCTTCGTTATAGGCTTCTACGGAAATGGATTTGCCGATGTCTTCTTTGGTGATGCCCAGCTCTTTCTCCACCCCCAATTCTACCGGCAGGCCATGTGTATCCCAGCCGGCCTTGCGGTGCACCTGGTAGCCTTCAAGTGTTTTGTAGCGGCAAAAAATATCCTTGATGCTGCGCGCCATTACGTGGTGTATCCCGGGCATGCCGTTTGCGCTGGGCGGCCCTTCGTAAAAGGTATAGCCGGGCTTGCCTTCGCGGGAAGTAATGCTCTCCTGGAAAATGTGGTTTTCCTTCCAATACCGGAGTATTTCGGTACCGATGACCGACAGTTGCAATTGCTTGTATTCTGGATATTTACGGGCCATTCCGCTGCGTTTTTCAAAAATGAGGGCAAAGGTACGGAATTGACAGGGAGTTAAGAATAGGAGAAGACATAAGAAGATTTGGTTAAAAGCCGTGAACTTTAAGCGCTTCAAACATAAGGGGTGCAACAAAAAAGCCTGGTGTTGTCGGGCTTTTGAAGGGTGGAGGTTACGCTTCTAACGCGTTATTAGTTGTCTGGCAAATTTGGTGGGGGAAGGGTCGATTATCAGATGACATCCCGCTCACGTTCTATCTGTTCCTTAAAGAAAGTTATTTTTTGCAGAACCCTGCTGAAAAACCTATTTCGGATACTGCTGGAAGCGGTGCTTAGCAGTACCGATTTTTTGGTTTGCTCTTGAAACCATTTCATGACGTGCTCACAGAAAGAAGCCTGGTCCGTATGCATGAAGTTGATCGAAGCGTAAGAGACATAGGCTATTTTTTGATCATGGACCTTGGCGATCACGCTATTTTCCAAAAGCAAAAACTCCGTGTGGTATAGATTAAAACCAACAAAGGGCGATGTGCCTTTAAAGCCATTGGTCACTTCTTTGTGGAGTTTGTTCAACAAATCAATAAGCTCATCGCAAATAGTCTTTGCCACTTCCAGCGTAATCCCGCCTGCATCGAAATAGTATTTCACTTGCCGGAGGATATTCTGAACGGTTCGTTCCGTCCAGATCTCGGTAGATGAAATCTCCTGATATACGCTCCCCAGCTTTTCTCCCAGGCGAACCATTTCATCCGAAACCTGATTATACGCAAAGTTCTCCTGGTCCAACACATTTTCACTTTCCGGCCCGCGAAGCCACACAAATACCTTAAACCTACATAATGTGGGGTACAGGAGAAAGTAAAATATGGGCAGATCACGTGCTGCATAGAACAACTCTACATCTTCAGCTGCCTTAAGTTGTTCCAGTGTTTTAAGTGTGTTGGTAAAATAGTCCGATACATGATCAATATCCTGGATAAAAGGGTTACGCTTAAAGACCACTATGTCCTGGCTATCTTGTTTATTGAGCTGCAGGCAATCGTCAAGTGAGATATGAAACCGCTTCGCCAGCTTGTTCACCTCATTTTGCGTCAATTGCGTTTCGCCACTGATTCTTCTATACGCATTCGATTTGCTGATCTTCAACGTATCCATCAGGTAATCCAGCAGTTTCCCTCCTTCAGGCAGCTGGCTTTGAACCTTGTTCAAAAGTGTGGATTGAAAATCCTCATTACTCAATGGCCTGCTCATTTCACAAAAATGCCTCGATTTATGCGAAATGTAAAGAAAAAATCAAAAAACCCATCATAAATATCGCGAAAACACAGCCAAAAACCGTCACAACAAACCACAATATCCCAATAATTCGCAATAATCGCGAATTACATCTAAAACTAATCTGTTTATTGCAACCATCGGGAAATTCAAACACACACCCTTCCCTACATTTAACAGCAGTACCGGACGATGTTGATCAATCCGGTACTCCATTCTATGTATAATAGATCAGCTTAAAACAGCTATAAAACTGAGTATTTAACCCATGAAAAACCTCCAGCTATGAAGTACATTTTGCTCTTTTTGTCATTCGTTCTCACCTCTTACAGTTATGCGCAAACAAACAACTCTTGCCGCACATCCACTTTGCTAAGACTTGATGTGCTGCACACGCAGGAAATGAATACGCCCTCTCAATGGTACACCTTCACGGCTTCCAGCGGAAATCATTACATAAGCCTCAGTAGTGCCGATACCGTTGACTATATTGATTCCATTGTCCTGTATGATGGGTCTTGTGGTCGTTTAAACCTGCTCGGGTCCTATACTATACCAAACAATACCGGTAATAGTGGCACGGTGGCACTTGGAGCGCTCACCCCTTCAGCAGGTTATTATGTGCAGGTCTTTGGCACTTCTACTGGTTTTGAATACAGCCTCAACCTCTTTAAGACGACAGCAAGCGAATCCTGTATATCCCCTCCCCCTCCCTGTGAACATGTTTGTAATGGCAGCTTTGAGGACTATACTTCTTTACCAACTCATTTGAGTCAAATATCAAAAGCTGTACCCTGGGATGCTGCTGTTTATGGTGGCCCCATCTCATCTGATTATTATCATACCAATGGTTTTGCATATACCTCCGGTCCGCCATTTACACCAATTGCCCCTTATGCGGGCAATGGCATGGCAGCGATACTCTTGTTAGCGAATTATTCTAGGGAGTATATACAACAAGAACTTGAAGAACCGTTGAAAGCAGGCTCTACCTACTATGCAGAAATGTATGTGCGTTGTGATGAATATTATTCCGATCTGGCAACAGATGCCATTGGAATGGCCTTTACTTCCAATCAACCCATTGTAAGCACGGCTGGAAACCCCATTATCAATCCTGTAGGTGATATTGTTTCAAACCCTTCGGGAAATATCATCCAACAGGGTAACTGGACTCAAATTGCAGGTTTCATCAGCCCCGCTGTTGACCGGCATTTTCTCACTATAGGTAATTTTGTGCCTGAAAGTTCGGTTTTAACGTCACCGGTTCTTTGGAACAATAGTCCCGGGAATATTTCTTGGTCTTACTACCTATTCGACAATATATCAACTGTTAAAATCCCGGAAGCCGGTGGAACAGCTCATGGATGCACCCAAGCTCAATTAGGGGATAGTGATTGCCCCGGAGTAGCAGGAATGACCTATAGCTGGACAGGGCCCGGCACCTTTACACCCAACGCCAATGTTTTGAATCCCATAGTATCACAGGCGGGTACCTATACGCTCACGGTTACGTATAAAGGGCAGAGTGTCACAAGCAATGTTACCGTAACGCTTGGTTCTTGTCAAGCACCTTTTTCCGATGTGTTTATCAATGAAACGGCTACCGATCTGATCAATTTTTACGGTTCAACGCCAATTGCAAATAAAGATATCAGCCTATCCGGAACAACAACGATAGACCGGGATCTGCAACTGAACGGATGTAATCTACACATGGGATGTGACGCAAAGATCGTGATCACCAATGGGAATACCTTAACCTTAGATGGCACTATTGCCAGGTCCTGTGATGGCATAAACATGTGGGAAGGAATCGTTATAGAGGCCGGTGGGAAGCTGATCATGGATGATTCTCAGGTTCAAGACGCCAAAACCGGTGTGACTTCACAAGGGGGTGCAGAATTTGATGTCAGCAGGTGCGTCTTCAAAAACAACATCATTGGTATTGATGTGCTTACTTATAATAATGCACACCTCGCCACCTTAGACCGAACCATTTTTATCATCGACAACCCGCTATTGGCACCTTACACCAATGAGCGAACTTATGGCCTAAGGATATCTGATGTAGGAGACTTTAATGGAGCTACCTCCTACAACAACTTTACCAATCTACATACCGGAATTGGCTGCTATCGATCCAATATGGAACTGTCTGACAACAATATGTTTGACGGATTGGAAATGGGTATTGACGCCCGAAGTCAGTATACCCCAAACACCAGTTCCACTGCCTATGTAAAAGTTGTTGGTCCAAATACATTCAAGAATTCTTATGTGGGTGTCATAGCCTGGAACAATGTAGACTTAAGAGTAGATCTATCCACTTTTGAAGATTTATACGCAGGAATTTCTTCGCGCTACAATGATGGGTTTCTAAACCTTATTGTTGGTGGCAACACTTTTAACCGGGTAGAATATGGCGTTACCTCCTTTTATTGCTCCAGCCAACAAACTCAAATACATAACAACACATTTACCAATGGCGCAGGCAATGCTCATGCTATTTTTATCCAGAATGTGAACACTCCGGTAGGCGATGACGGTTGGACACCTAATGCACCGCCAAAAGAAGGCTTCCTCCGCATTAAAGGCAACTCCATTGACGATTACCATCAAGGTATTCGTATACGCAATATCCACAGACCCAGGATTGCCACTAACACAATCACTTCAATTCCCGCTCATTCCTGGGAAAATACCTACGGTATTAACCTACATAATTGTCCTAATGCAGATGTTAAAACCACTACCCTTAAAGGAACGGATAAGAACGTTTTTGAGAGCCATGGTATTCGCATGGATTTCTGCACCAATTCTGATATCCGTTGCAACGAAATAGAAGATCTTGGGCGTGCTATTTGGTGCGGAGGACAAATGCCCTTTACCAAAGTGGCAACCAATATAATGCGTAACTGTGGAACGGGTATCCGACTGAACTATGGCTATATTGGCGATCAGGTGGATGCGTATTACGATCTCTCAGCATCTGCTCCCGTTGCGATCCCCATCCCTTCAGATAATGCCTGGGATGGAACTTTTGTGCATCATTTCTTCTCCTACGAATCACTTGGGCATCTGTCGTCCTTTCGAATTAGAAGTACCGGATCAGCGCATTATAACGCATTATTTAACCCTGCTCCTTGGTCAAGTGGTTTTTTCCCACCGAACACAGCAACCTTCATTACAACGTACTCTCTTCCAAATAACAACGGAGAGCTGTACAGCAATGCATTCCTTTGTCCGAACATCAGTCTTAAATCGCTTGGGGAGACAGACGAAGGACTAGCAGAATTGGAGGTTTTGGACGCCCTGGCCGCTGAAAACCAACTCAGCGCCTATGCCCCCGATGAAACGGAACAGGCCTGGTTGTTACAACAAGCCTTGTATTCCCAGACAATTGAAGCTCCGGAACTCGTTCAGAAAAGTGCAGAACTTCAGACCTTTCTATCAGACGCAGAACAAACATCCATTGATGAGATCAAGCACATTGCTCAATTGATCCAGGATTTTGAAGAAGATGGAACTCTAGCTTCGCTCCATAAGGCCCTGGCGGTAAACCAAGCCATGGGCATCAATAATAAGGTGGAATATCAATACCAGGATTTTTACAATATCTACCTCACGGAATTACTTGAGGCGGATGGCCACTTTGACTTTAGCGGGCAGCAATTGGCTGATTTGCGGGAAATGGCACAACAATGTCCCTACCTCTACGGAACAAGTGTATATCAGGCTCGTGCGCTTCTGGACATGGTGGAAGTACCCAGAGTAGATTATGAGCATGCTTGTGAATCGTCCACAAACGCCAAAGCAAATTCTAATCCACAGGAGAATACGCAGCAAATAGAAGTACAACTTTGGCCCAACCCCGCCAGTGAACTTCTGTTTATTCATATTGAGCATCCATCTGTTGCCGATAACGATTGGGAGATCCGGGTGTTTGATATTACAGGCGCTGAAATTACCCGGTATGAAAAAATGAATGCCTCCCACCAATGGACCATTCCCGTAGAAAAATG
>JANQPD010000034.1 GCA_028285465.1 Owenweeksia sp.
GTCTTTTTGAATAACGAGTAACCCCTCCCCGTTGGTACCAACCAGTAGCCCAGCATTCCAAAACGCCAGTTGATCGATGCGTGTTTTTGAAGAGACGAGTTCAGGAAAAGCAGGTGTAATACGCCTATCCACAAAACTGTACAAGCCGGAATGGGTTCCCAATAATACGGAGTCTGCGTTTACCTCCAGTATACAGTTGGTATGCTCAAAAAAAGCGGAGTCTTGGGAGCGATAATGAAGCATTTCTTCATCATATAATGCAAAACCACGGTACTCTAACCCATACATATATGATTGGTAAACAGACGGTATGGATGTATAAGAATAATGTGTGGAGAAGAGTTTTGAAGTAAGGCCCTTCACGTAATTGACCGCATGTGACCCAATGAGCATGCTGTCGATGCCAAGCCAGTAAGGGCGGTGATTTACGGGGGGAATGGCAGGGGAGTAGCGGTTTAAAAGGCTTAACTTCTTGCCTTTTTGAGAAAAGGCATATACCTCACCGTTTTTATACACCCGCACCGCCTCCCCATTAAAAGATATTGGTTTTACAAAACCACTGGTATAGGGAGGAAGAGAAAACCATTTATTTAAAAGGATATTTACCTTAAGTATGCCTCTCTCTAATGTAGAAGCCCAAAAGGAATGATCGGAAACAAAGTAAATGTGATCTACGGAAGATGCGCCAAGAAAACGTTTGGTTTCTTGAGTAGCAAGATCAATGCGCACAATCCCTCCGGCTCTTAGGCAAACGAATAAGTGATTATGCCTTTGGGCCAAATAAATGATTTCGCTATCGAAGGCTTTTAGGGGCAGCAAAGAATCTATCTCCTGGTCATATTGGTAAAGTTGTTTATAAAAAGATAAAAACAAGAGGCTTTGGTCAGCGCCATATATTGTGCAGAGCTTACGGTTTTTGGCCTTTTTTGGCAATTTAAAGACAAACTGCAAAGAATCGGACTGGGTGGCTAAAGCGGGTTGAATATCTGCTCCCCCAGCGAGCAAAACAGAATCCTTTCTTTTTAAGAGGTAATAATGCGCAAAGGCCCCTTTTCTCTCGGCATCGAGTATGCCTTTATAATCTGTTACGACCAAACCAACCTGGTGGAAATGACAGTTTCCTGTATTTAGATTGCATTGAAAATACCCTCGTCTCTTTGCCAAAGCAATGTACACATTCTCACTCCGGTCGACCAACAATGAATTGATAAGAACAAAATAGGGATGCTCAGAGAGTTCTCGATTGAAGGAGGGCACTATAATGGAATCGTTTTCGAGGTAACAAAGCCCCCTTGCCGTAGCCAGCCAGTGCCTGCCCTTATAATCTTTATAATGCTTGAATACGGCATTGCTGGGTAAACCGTCACTTTGATCGTAAACTTCAAAGTTGATCCCATTGTATTTTACCAGGCCTCTGTCGGTGAGGACCCAGAGATTTCCCTTATCGTCAGAAAAAGAAGCGTAGACCTCATTACTGGGCAAACCATCCTTTACGGTAAGTGCTTCTTCAATTTGATACTCCTGCGCTTGCAGCCGGTTAAAGAGAAAGCCCATGCTTATGTAAAGGAAAAGCAGTAAGCGAAGGCCGGGCATGTACGCTAAAAAGGACATGCTCCAAATATAACGCTGGTCTAAAAAATGTGAGGCTTACTCGCGTGTAAGCACTTTAGGCACTTTGAAGTAGTCGGTATCCCGGTCGGGAGCATTTTTCAAAGCCTCATCTTTGGTTATGGCTTGCAGCACTTTATCTTTTCTAAGGGAATCTTCTTCCCGGGTCATATAAACCAGAGGTTCCAGCCCCTCCAGATCAAGGCGGTTGATCTGCTCTACAAAAGCGAGCATCTTATCCATATCTGCACACATGTCACCCTTCTCCTCTTCGGTGAACTGCAGGCGCGCCAGGTGGGCCAGCCGTTCCACATCTTCCTTTTGTACCTTCATGCCAATACGGTTTGGTTTTCGTGTTCGTTTAACGCCTCAAAGATAAGGTGGTAGCAGCGCATTTTCAATGCCTCTATGCCCTCTTCCGAATCAGGAGGGGTTAAGAAGGGGTGTACAACAACCCGTAGCAGGCCGGGATAGCCCCTTGTCCAGCTAAAAGGCATTTTCCGCTTGCAATCTTTATAGCTAACCGGAATGATTGGAATGTCCTTTTCATAGGCCAGCTTAAAAGCACCGTTCTTAAAATTTGCCAACATCACTTTCTCATCTTTTGGCACGCCCCCTTCCGGATAGATACACAGGCCGTAGCCTTCGTCAATTTTTTCTGCGGCTTTTTCAAAAACCTTCATACGGCTACGCATGCTGCTACGGTCTACCAGGAGGTTGGTGCGCCTGTAAAAATACCCAAACAGGGGTAGGGCTCCCAGCTCTTTTTTGCCAATAAACAGAAAGCAATTGGGAAAAATAGCCAGGGTAAGCATGATGTCGATCATACTGGTATGATTTGGGGCTATGATGTAAACGCCCTTTGGATCTGGCCTCTGGTGCCATATGACTTGCGGCCAGAAGCCGGAAAGCAACAATACAAGCCACGCCCATACTCGTGCGAATAAGAAAAAAGCACGGTACCAGCGTGGGGTGACCGAAGTAAAGAAGATAAAGGGAAACAAGAGTAGTATCGCGATGAAAACAGCAACGTAAAACCAAAGTCTCCAAAGAAATACGATGGGCTTTAAAAGAGCATTCATTTGGCAAAAGTAAAATAATAGTGTCCGCAAAGACGAGGCGCATTACTTTTGGAATTTTAAAGACAACGATTACATGGCGCGGATACTAACAGGCATACAAAGTAGTGGCAGGCCTCATTTAGGTAATATTCTCGGGGCAATTGTACCGGCTATTGCGCTTTCACGCGATGAGGCCAATGAGTCCTACTTTTTTATTGCAGACCTGCACTCACTTACGTCTTTAAAAAGAGCAGAAGAACGCAAGGCAAATGTGTATGCGGTAGCGGCGGCCTGGTTAGCTTTCGGGTTCGATACAGATAAAAACGTGTTTTACAGGCAAAGCGATTTACCTGAGGTTACAGAACTTACCTGGTATTTAAACTGCTTTACTCCTTACCCGATGCTGGCGAATGCACATAGCTTTAAAGACAAGAGCGATAAGCTGAGTGATGTGAATGCCGGTCTATTTGATTATCCGGTGCTTATGGCGGCTGATATTTTGTTGTATGATGCGGACCTGGTACCCGTGGGCAAAGATCAGAAGCAACACCTTGAAATGACCCGTGATATAGCCGGGGCTTTTAACAGGGCGGTTGGGGAAGAGATCCTTATCCTGCCGCAGGATCACATCCGCAAGGAAGTCATGACGGTTCCGGGAACAGATGGTCAGAAGATGAGTAAGTCTTACGGTAATGTTATTGACATCTTTTTGCCGGAAAAACAGCTCAAAAAGCAGGTCATGTCTATAGAGACAGACAGCACCCCCCTGGAGGCTCCTAAAAACCCTGATACATGTAATGTGTTTGCCCTCTATACCTTGGTAGCGGATGAAAAGGAAACGGCTGAGATGAGGAAAAACTACCTGGCGGGAGGGTATGGGTATGGACACGCCAAAAAGGAATTACTACGGATGCTGCTGGAAAAATATGCTGCGCAACGAAGCGCATTCGATCACTTTATGGCTCATCCTGAGCTAATTGAACAAAAGCTGTCTCATGGAGCAGCGCGGGCACGAGTAATAGGTCAGGAAGTGCTGGCAAGGGTAAGAAAAAGCTTAGGCTACCGATAGAACAAAGTGTTTTTTTCCGGGTTTTGAAAAGAAAAAACTATGGAAAAATTGAAAAATAAGGTTGCCCTGGTTACCGGGGCCGGATCAGGTATCGGTGCGTCTATTGCCAAGCTTTTTGCACTACAGGGCGCACAGGTTCTCCTCACAGATGTAAATGAAGAGGGGGGCCATAAGGTACTCGATGAAATCAAATCGGAAGGGGGTACGGCCGCATTCTTTAAAGCAGATGTAAGTAAGGCGGAAGACGCAAAAGCCAGTGTGGAAAAAGCCAAAACACTTTTTGGTGCGCTGCATATTGCTTGCAATAATGCGGGGATAAGCGGGGCTTCTGCCCCTATTGGCGAAATAGAAATAGAGGATTGGGAAAAGGTAATCGGCGTTAATCTTAACGGTGTTTTTTATGGAATGCGCTATCAAATACCCGCGATGCTGGAAGCCGGGGGTGGCGCCATTGTAAATATTGCCTCTATTTTAAGCCAGGTGGGCTTTAAGGGCAGTGCGGCCTATGTTACCGCTAAACACGGGGTAGTGGGGCTTACAAAAAATGCAGGCCTCGAATATGGAGCGCAGGGCATTCGGGTAAATGCCGTAGGTCCCGCGTTTATAAAAACACCGCTTCTCGAAGACAACCTGGATGAAGATACCATGAAAATGCTGGAGGGCTTACATTCCGTTGGCCGCATGGGGCAGCCGGATGAAGTAGCACATCTTGTATTGTGGTTAAGCAGCGATGATGCCTCTTTTGCCAATGCAACGTACTACCCCTTAGATGGAGGATACCTGGCTCAGTAAAGTTTACTACCAGGTTGCGTAACTCGAACGCAGAGGCTTCTCTGCGTTCGGGTTGCTTAATCATTGAGTTTTAGCACAGCTAAAAATGCTTCTTGCGGTATCTCTACGTTCCCTACCTGGCGCATGCGTTTTTTTCCTGCTTTCTGTTTTTCAAGCAATTTACGCTTGCGCGAAATATCCCCTCCATAACACTTGGCCGTTACGTCTTTTCGCAGAGCGCTTAAGGTTTCGCGGGCAATAATTTTTGCACCAATGCCTGCCTGTATGGCAATCATAAACTGTTGACGCGGAAGCAACTCCTTCAGTTTTTCGCAGATTTTCTTCCCCAGGTCGTAGGCATTGTCGCGGTGTACCAGGGCAGAAAGGGCATCTACCGGTTCGCTATTGAGCATGATGTCAACCTTTACCAGGTGCGATTCGCGGTAATCGATCGGGTGATAATCAAAAGATGCGTATCCCCGGGAAATAGACTTAAGCCGGTCATAAAAATCAAAAACAATTTCCGCCAAAGGCAGGTCAAAGGCGAGCTCTACCCTGTCTGCCGTTAGGTATACCTGGTTTTTAATGATGCCCCGTTTTTCTATGCACAGGTTCATCACAGCCCCTACATAATCTCCCTTTGTAATGATCTGTGCCCTGATGAAGGGCTCCTCCATCTTATACAGCTTGGTGGGATCCGGGAACTCGGTAGGGTTGTTTACGATAATGCGTTGCTCAGGATGAGCCTTCAGGTAGGCATAATAAGATACGTTAGGCACCGTTGTGATCACGGTCATATTAAATTCCCTTTCCAAGCGCTCCTGCACAATTTCCATATGAAGCATACCCAGGAAGCCACAGCGAAAACCAAAACCCAGGGCTACGGAAGATTCAGGCTCAAAAGTTAAACTGGCATCGTTGAGCTGTAACTTTTCCAAAGAAGCCCGAAGGTCTTCAAACTCTTCGGTATCGACAGGGTAAATGCCCGCGAAAACCATAGGTTTCACATCTTCGAACCCCGCAATAGGGGTTTCCGCTTTATTGGCCATAGAAGTAATGGTGTCTCCGACTTTTACCTCTTTTGCTTCCTTAATACCAGAGATGATGTAGCCCACATTTCCGGCACTGATGCTCTTTCGAGCTTCCTGCTTCAGCTTCAAAACCCCGATCTCATCCGCATAATACTTATGCCCGGTATTCATAAAAACCACCTCTTCTCCGGTTTGTATAGAGCCGTTTACCACTTTAAAAAAAGCTTCAATCCCGCGATAAGGATTGAACACTGAGTCAAAAATGAGTGCCTGAAGAGGTGCCTCAGGATCTCCGTCGGGAGAAGGAATGCGGTCTACAATAGCGTTTAAAATATCTTCTATGCCCACCCCGGTTTTAGCAGAGGCGGGTATAATTTCCTCGTCTTTACAACCGATCAAGTCAATGATCTGGTCTTTTACTTCTTCGGGGTTTGCGCTGGGCAGGTCTATTTTATTCAGTACGGGAATGATCTCCAGGTCGTGCTCAAGTGCCAGGTAGAGGTTAGAAATGGTTTGTGCCTGAATACCCTGCGCGGCATCTACAATCAATAAGGCACCTTCACAGGCAGCAATGGCGCGCGATACTTCATAGCTGAAATCAACGTGTCCGGGCGTGTCGATGAGGTTGAAGACGTACTCAACCCCTTTATGTGGGTATACCATTTGGATCGCATGGCTCTTAATGGTAATGCCCCGCTCGCGCTCCAGGTCCATATCGTCTAACAACTGGTTTTTTTGCTCCCGCTCACTCACGGTTTGCGTTTGCTCCAGCAGCCGGTCTGCTAAGGTGCTTTTACCATGGTCGATGTGCGCAATAATGCAAAAGTTTCTAATATTCTTCATCTATCGATTATGCTAGTTTGCCTGTTTCAGGCAGCTGCAAAATTAGTGATTAAATAAGCGGTAAGTATAGGGGAGGTTCTGAGTAAAAGAAGCTTGCTGCCGAGCCAGTGTTTGGCCTTTACCAAACTCAGGGCAGGTGCCCCTTTTTTTAGTGAGCGCGCGCCGGTTTTATCCATAAAGAGAAATGCAGGCTCTATTGCTCACAGGGAGGACGCAGCCTGCTAAGATGCTATTTTAAATACCTCTTAAAAAAGACACCTTTGGTTTCACAATCGTTCAAAAATCACTAATCATGAAAAATTTCAACGTCTTTTTAGCCTTCTTTTTTGTTTTTCTTGGCTTTTCCGAAAGCAAAGCTTCGCATTATGCCGGCCTGGAAATCACCTATAAGCATATCAGTGGGAATACGTATGATGTTTTTCTTTTTGTGTATCGTGACAAAGGAGGAAATGCTAATGCCCCAATTTCTACCGATATCTGCATCACCTCCAGCTGCCACCCCAATACAGTACCAATTAATATGGTGCCATATAATGATACGATCTACAATACGGGGCCAGACGGAATAGCAGACGTGCCGCTTCAAAACATATGTGCTTTGCCCGGACCTGATGGGGTAGTGTATGAAGTAAGAGCATTTAGGGGAAGAGTTACCTTACCTGTGGTTTGTGCAGATTGGAAGTTTCAATACAATGGATATGCACGTAACGATGCTATCGACAATATAGTTGACCCGGATGTTCAATCTTTGTATGGACATGCGATTCTAAACAATGTAATAGGCCCGAATAGCTCTCCGTATTTTGTAACCCCTGCCGCAAAACGCTTTTGTGTTTCTGACCCCAACGGCAGAGATTTTGTCTGGTCTCAGGCCACTATTGAGCCGGATGGAGATAGCTTGTACTATGATTTTGGCATTCCGCAAGACGGTGGAACTACAGAAGGTTGCGCAACACCCAGCGACATAAGCTTTGTTGGAAATTATACGAGGACCGCCCCTATGAGCACCTTTAACGGGATTGCTATTGATCGAAAAAACGGTACGTTCAGGTTTAAGGCTTCACGGGCAGAAACAGTGGTGTTACGTGTGGATATTGAAGAATGGCGCTTCAACACAGTGACCCTGAATTATGAAACCGTAGGGCGCGTAACCAGGGAAATGCAGGTGTCAATAGTGGGAGATTGTTTGCCTTTAGTACAAGGAGGGCCCCGCATAGATTACCAAAGTTGTGGTGCTATCGCGGCCCAGCTTCCTATTGACAGTCTGAGAAAACTTGGAGCCATACAGGTGAACAACACTTTTGCGGGTTTTGACGGAGCAGGAGATAGTCTGGTAGAAGTGCCGGTGATCAACAGTTATTTGTGCAACGATGCAACTGTAGAGCTTTGCTTTGCTCCCCGTGGTCTTTGCGAGAGCATTACCGCCACAGATTTCAGGCTGCTTGGACCTGACGGCATTGCACGCCCGATAGTTAATGTACAGGACAACTGCAGTACAGATTTGCACTCAAACAACGTAAACCTGAACCTGTTTCAATCCTTGGATATAAACGGACCGTATTTGCTTTATGTGAAGCGGGGAAATGACGGGAACACCTTGGTAAACGAGTGCGGGTTTGAAATGGTCGACCATTTTTTTATGATCATCAATGTAACCGACTGCCCTGTTTTGGATTATAGTATAGAAAATGTAACGGTGGTAGAAGACGAAAAGATAAAAATAGAGTTTGACCTGGTAGATACCTCCTACTTCTCCAGCACCTTTAACCGGATCAATGTATTGCGGGCAAATAATGATCAGGCGTTTATAAAGGTGGGTGAGGTCACCGATCAGGCGGTACGCGAATTTATCGACAGCACAGTAGACCAGTATGCGGTAGACAATCAAATCTACCAGTATCTCTTACAGATGATCACCAATAACAACCCGCGCATTCCAACGAACTTCGTAAACTCCATTGTTTTAGCCGGTAATCAATTAAGTGAATTGCAAATGGAATTATCCTGGAATACCTATTTTAATGATACGTACGGGGCTTCGGCTGAGTATGAAGTGTTTGAAGGGCAGTATGATTTTGCCACGAATACGATGGCCTGGACAAGCGTGCAGGTAGTAGGAAATGACCTTTCCTATATGTATACTATTCCGCGAAATCCCGGGCAGTACTGGTTAAAAATACAAGCTAATGATCCGAGTGCCGTAAACCCAAAAACAGCAGAAAGCAACTGGATTACCGTAGGTTCTCCAGTGCCTCCGGAAGGGCAAACGCCTATGGTAAACTATGTGCCTAATGTAATTACCCCGAACGGGGACCAGCAGAATGACCGCTTTTACTTTCAACTGTTGCCCATAGACCCTTCTGTAAGAGCGTATTCCAATTTGAGCCTGAGTATTTTTAATCGCTGGGGAAAACAAGTGTTCTTTGACAACAATTTTATGGAGCGGAACACAGAAACAGAAGGCTGGGATGGCACAGATCAAAACACCGGTCAAAAACTGGCAGATGGCGTGTACTTCTACGTAGCCCAGTTTAACGATGCGGAAACAGGAAAGTCAGAAGCATTAAATGGGTCTGTAACCCTTACGGCAAGTATCGAATAAATCAAATAAGCAAACCCTTAGATACACGAAAAAACAGGCAAAGAGCAACATACGGTAAACTAGATGCTTCCAGTACAACATGGTATATCAGGAGTTTTTGGCAAAACCCGAAAACTCCTGAAAACCCCCTCTTAGCTAAATTAGTGTGTAAGTAGATGCAATATTTCTTTGGCTTTTGTTAACAAAAACATAATTTTAGCCTGACAAAAAACCAAAAGGAGATGAAGAAATATTTACAAGGCCTGTTGCTGGCGCTATGCATAGTGCCTTTTACTGCTGTAAAGGCTACTCACTACGCAGGAGTTGAGATTACCTATGAACACCTGGGAAACAACTCATATGCCATTTTTCTAACCATCATTCTTGACGACTGCAGTACGTGCGCTGGCCCTGCTCCTATGGAAGAAGTTTGCATTACGTCTTCCTGTATCTCTAACAGCATTGATTTGGACATGCCGCAAATCCCCCACCCAACTTTTAGGAATATTACGCCTAACGGAGATACCTTATTAGTTTTTCCGGGAGATACGGTGCCTGAGTCTAATGACTGTGCTAAGCCTAATTTTGGCAGCACTATAGGTCGGGCGGAGCTTTTCAGGGTATATGCGTATTCAGACACGGTCGTTCTTGGACCATGTGCAGATTGGAGAATAACCTTTGATGCCTGCTGCAGGAACCAAGCTATTACCAATGGAGCTAGTAATCAAGGTACTTATGTGGAGGCAATACTCAATAATTTAATTGGCCCTAATACTTCTCCCCAGTTTTTAAAGCCGGGTTTAAAAAGATTCTGTGTAATTCCCAACCCCAATGATCCGGCAGCTAAACCTTTTAATTGGGATCACCCTAGTATAGAGCCTGATGGAGACAGCATTTACTACAAATTTTCTCAACCACAGGAAGCTGGGGGTTCAGGCAATGGTTGCGCTCTTGGTGTAGATATACCTTGGGCAGCAGGATTCTCTACCAATGCTCCCATGACTACAGCAAATGGTATTTCCATTGATAGAAAATTTGGCTTTTTCACCTTTATGCCAACACAGCCTGAAGTAGATGTGGTGAAAATAGATGTAGAAGAGTACAGGTTTAATACCACACAACTGCGTTGGCAGCTCATAGGCAGGGTTTCACGCGATATGCAGATCCCTATTGATGGTACATGCTTAAACAGTGTGGAAGACGGGCCTAAGATCATTTCATCAGGGTTTGGTTTCGGAACAGAGAGTATCACTAAGGATAGCCTCGAAGATGTGCTGTCTGAGTTTATTGGGGGCACCAGCACTTTTGAGATCAATAATGATTCAATACCGAACGTTTCTCCGGCTGTTTATACAGTGCCTATAGTGCCCTATACCTGCGGGAATAGTGAAATAGAGCTGCGCTTTGACGTAGATATTTTCTGCCCTACGATCGACCCTACGGACTTTAGGCTTATGGGGCCGGATGGCATCTCGAGACCTATTGTAAATGTTGAATCAGGTTGTACACAGATTTTACGTGAGACGCGCTTATTGAAACTGGAATTGTTCCAGCCGCTGGATGTAAACGGAAACTACTTGCTTCAAATAAAACGCGGAAATGACGGGAATACACTAGAAAACAAATGTGGATTTCAGTTGGTGGATAATTATTTCATGATCTTGAAGGTAAGTGATTGCCCTGAGTTGGATTACCAGATAGGAAATGTAACAGTTGTAGAAGATGAAATGATAAAGGTAGAGTTTGATCTGGACCCACTTAGTTATTTCTCAAACACCTTTAACCGGATCAACGTATTGCGGGCGAACAATGACCAGGCCTTTATAAAAGTGGGAGAGATCACGGACCAGACAGTACGCGAATATATTGACAGCACAGTGGATGGCTTTGCTGTAGACAACCAGATCTACCAGTACCTTTTACAGATGATCACGAACAGCAATCCGCGTATCCCTACCAATTTTATTAATTCTATCGTCCTCTCCGGAGATAGCATTAACGATACACAAATGGAGTTGGCATGGAACCCCTACGATAACGGTACTTATGGTGCTCCGGCAGAATATGAAGTGTTTGAAGGGCAATACGACACTACGGCAGGAAGCATGAATTGGACCAGTTTACAGGTAGTGGGCAGTAACCTGACGTACATTTATACTATGCCAGACCCTGAGCAGCGCCCCGGGCAGTTTTGGCTGAAGGTAGAAGGCAGCGACCCCAGCGGTACGAATTTGAGAATTTCAGAAAGCAACTGGATTACGTTAGGCGTGCCTGAACCTCCAATACCTCCCGTTACGAACCCAGTTGTGAATTACGTACCCAACGTAATCACTCCGAATGGAGACATGCTAAACGATCGCTTTTACTTCCAGCTATTGCCTTTAGACCCTTCTTTGAGAGAGTATTCTAACCTTAGTCTGAGCATTTTCAACCGATGGGGAAAGCAGGTATTCTTTGATGATAACTTCATGGACCGGAATACGGAAACAGATGGCTGGGATGGTACAGATCAAAATACCGGGCAGAGGTTAGCGGATGGCGTATATTTTTATGTGGCCAAATTCAACGATATGGAAACCGGCAAATCGGAAGAACTTAGTGGTTCGGTAACCCTTGCCGGAGGAATATAACGCTAAGAGCAGCACATTATATAAAAACAAACGGCCTGCTACTTGCAGGCCGTTTGTTTTTATAATAACCCCTAGGGTTTTAATGGCAACCCTGGCTGACCTCAACAAAAAAGGGTTTTAACAGAAACATGTTAAAACCCTTTTTTCTAGTAGCGGGGGCAGGACTCGAACCTGCGGCCTTTGGGTTATGAGCCCAACGAGCTACCAACTGCTCCACCCCGCGATATTGGGACGGCAAATATAACACCTTTGAATAAACTGGCCAAAGCTTGCCCCAAATATCCTTTGGCGGTAATAACTATACCTTTGCAAAAAAACATCATCATGGCAGGCCATAAAGCAGGATATGTAAATATAATTGGCAACCCCAACGTAGGGAAAAGTACCCTCATGAATGCATTAATAGGCGAGCAGCTTTCGATCACCACACCAAAAGCACAAACAACCCGGCATAGGATATTAGGAATTTACAATGAAGAGCGCATGCAAATTGTATTCTCGGATACCCCTGGCGTAATACGCCCTGCCTATGCCCTGCAAGAGAGCATGATGGACTTTGTACGGGCTACTTTCGAGGATGCAGACGTTTTCTTATACATGACCGAGCCGGGAGACAAACAGCTGAAAGACCCTGAACTCTTTGCCCGGCTTAGCCGCATTAAAACCCCGCTCCTGCTGCTGATCAACAAGATAGATGCCAGCTCACAGGAAGCGCTGGAAGAAGCTGTGGCCCACTGGAAAGAAACACTGCCCAATGCTGAAATACTTCCTATGTCTGCCCTCAACCGCTTTAATATAGACGTGCTTTTAAGGCGCTTGAAGGAATTACTACCCGATTCTCCTCCGTTTTTTGATAAGGAAAATTTAAGTGATCGAAACGAGCGCTTTTTTGTTTCCGAAATGGTCCGTGAGCAGATTTTAACACATTACAAAAAGGAGATCCCGTATGCTGTGGAAGTGGAGGTGGAGTCGTTTAAAGAAGAGGAAATCATTATACGGATACAAGCCATCATCTACGTGGAACGGGAGACGCAGAAAGGCATTATTATAGGGCACCAGGGAAAGATGATCAAAAAAGTAGGTATAGGTGCCCGTAAGCGCATGGAAGACTTCTTCAAAAAACAGGTGCACCTGGAGTTATTTGTAAAAGTGCGTAAAGACTGGCGCAGTAAAGAGGAGCAGTTAAAGCGCTTTGGTTACAAGTAGCTCTCTAAGAGCACGCCACTCGAAAAGCCTAAGGCAAGAACCGGCTTCAATCGCAATCGCAACCATTCGTGCTAAGTATTTCCATATCGGGCCGTGCTTCTCTAAGCCAGGCCAGGTCATCGGTTTTAATAAAGGTATTGCGGACATCAATATGCTTTAAGCCGGGCAAGTCTTTTATATAAGGAGGGATATCTTTTAGGTTGGTTCCCCAGAGGTCCAGGCGTTTCAGACCTTTTAAATGCACCAGGCGCTGGTCGAGTCGGCCCAGGGGGTTTTGCGAGAGAGAAAGGCTTTGCAAGGTTTTCAGGCTGAAAAGGGCATCCGGGAGGTGTACGAATTCATTTTTTCGCAGGTTTAATTCTGCCAGGGAGCTTAAGCTACCCACACAGTCGGGGAGCGCGGAAAGCCTATTTCCACTTAAGTCCAGCTTTTTTAACCCGGTGTAAGCGCAAAGGCTATCAGGCAGGTGCAAAAGTTTTTGCCGCCCATAAAGGGCCGTGTTTTGCGAAAGTATAGGTTTCCGGCTACAAGCAATAATAGAGCTTGCCAGGGCACTAGCCCAAAAGATCGCGTATAGCCTTTTCATCTTTGCTTAATTGAGCTTTTAGCGCTTCGGGCCCGTTGAACTTCTGTTCACCCCTTAACTTTTTATGAAAGTGGAGGCGTATAAACGTATCGTATAAGTCCCCGGTAAAATCAAAAATATGGGCTTCTATAGAAATGGTGCTTCCGTTAAAGGTAGGGCGGTGGCCAATATTGCACATCCCTTTTCGCCACGAGCCTTCATTTGTTTGTATTTCTACGGCATATACACCTTCTCCCGGGATTAATTTATAGGCCTCGTCTACCTGTATATTGGCCGTAGGGAAACCCATAGCCGTGCCATTCTTTTTTCCCTTTATCACTTTTCCGCGCAGTGCATAAAGGTAACCGAGGTAATCGTTTGCTTCATCGATCCGCCCTTCATCCAGAGCCTTTCGTATTTTAGTGCTGCTCACCGCAGTATCTTCTATCTCCTGGGCGGGGATCTCTTCCACTTCAAAGCCGTACAAAGGACCATACTCCATAAGGTGCTCAAAGCTGCCCTCGCGGTTGCGGCCAAAATGATGGTCGTAGCCGATAACCAGCTTTTTAGCGCCAATTTGCTCCACAAGAATATTACGCACAAAGTCAAGAGAGTCAATTCGGCTAAAGGCCATTGTAAAAGGATGGACAATAAGGTGCTCGAGGCCGGCTTCCCTTAAGCGCTCGGTTTTTTCTTTTTGGGTATTGAGCATTTTAAGCGCCGCATCCGGTTGCAATACCATCCTGGGGTGGGGGAAAAAGGTTAACAATACCGATTCACCACCTATTTTTTTTGCCGTACGGTTAAGCCGATCGAGGATTTTTTTGTGGCCAATGTGTACACCGTCAAAAGTACCAGTGGTTACAACAGCTTTGGAAAGTGTCTTAAACTCGGCCAGGGAAGAATAAACTTTCACGCGAAAGGTGTACTTATTTAATTAAAAAACAGCTTTTTAAGCTGAAATATTCCTCTGTGTAGGGAAAGTTCAAAGTAACGAAATTAAAATTCGCATCAGAGCTATATCGTTATAGAAAAACATCTATTTTTGCAGCCAAATTCAAAGGCGGGTGAGCCCGCGTCAACTAATACTATAGAAAGCATGTCTCAAGTAGTTGGAAAAATTTCTCAGGTGATCGGGCCGGTTGTGGACGTTCACTTTGACACTACCCAGAACGAACTTCCTAAAATTTATGACTCCCTAGAAGTTACCCGCCCGGATGGAACTTTGGTGATCATGGAAACCCAGCAACACATCGGTGAAGATACTGTGCGCGCTATTGCCATGGACTCTACAGATGGTTTGAGCCGTGGACAAAAAGTATTAAATACAGGCACGCCTATTGAAATGCCTACCGGTGAAGCGATAAAAGGCCGCTTGTTTAACGTAGTGGGTGAAGCCATCGATGGCATTGGAGAGGTAGCCAATACGACAACTTCTGCCATTCATCGCGAAGCACCCAAATTTGAAGACCTGTCTACCTCTACTGAAGTACTTTTTACCGGGATTAAGGTGATCGACCTCATCGAGCCTTATGCGAAAGGAGGTAAGATCGGTTTGTTTGGAGGAGCGGGTGTTGGTAAAACCGTTTTGATACAGGAACTGATCAATAACATCGCTAAGGGACACGGTGGCCTTTCCGTATTTGCCGGTGTAGGTGAGCGTACCCGTGAGGGGAATGACCTCTTGCGCGAGATGATCGAAGCGGGGATCATCAATTACGGGGATGATTTTAAGCACTCTATGGAAGAAGGGGGATGGGACCTGTCCAAAGTGGACCTTGAGAAAATGAAGGAGTCAAAGGCTTCCTTTGTTTTCGGCCAGATGAATGAGCCTCCCGGTGCCCGTGCACGGGTAGCGCTTTCAGGGCTTACACTTGCCGAGTACTATCGCGATGGCGATGGCCAGGGTGCGGGTAGTGATATCCTCTTCTTTATTGACAATATCTTCCGCTTTACACAAGCGGGTTCTGAGGTATCAGCTCTTCTCGGGCGTATGCCTTCAGCGGTGGGGTATCAGCCTACGCTTGCCACTGAGATGGGGGCCATGCAGGAGCGGATTACCTCTACTAAAAACGGATCCATTACTTCTGTACAGGCGGTATATGTACCTGCGGATGACTTAACAGACCCGGCTCCGGCTACAACTTTTGCTCACCTGGATGCTACTACGGTACTTAGCCGTAAAATTGCTGAGTTGGGTATTTACCCGGCAGTTGATCCATTGGATTCTTCTTCCCGCATCCTTTCTGCAGAGGTGGTAGGGGATGAGCACTACAACTGTGCGCAACGTGTTAAGGAGATATTGCAACGTTATAAAGAACTGCAAGACATCATCGCCATTTTGGGTATGGATGAATTGAGCGAAGAAGACAAATTGGTAGTGAGCCGCGCCCGTAGAGTACAGCGTTTCTTGAGCCAGCCCTTCCATGTAGCTGAGCAGTTTACCGGCCTTAAAGGAGTATTTGTGGGCATTGAGGACACCATTAAAGGATTTAACATGATCCTTGACGGGGAATGCGACCAGTATCCCGAAAGTGCTTTTAACCTGAAAGGTACGATCGAAGAAGCGATCGAGGCAGGCGAAAAAATGCTTGCTGAGGCGTAACACCGATTCAGGTCTGTACAGCGGCGGTTTGCGGGTGTGTGTAAACGGTAAATAGAAAAGAATGCAACTAGAAATTATAACTCCTGAACACAAGATCTTTAAAGGCCTGGTGGATGCTGTGCAGTTACCCGGTAAAGAAGGTCTGTTTCAGATACTGGATAACCATGCCCCTATCATTTCTACCTTAAAGGAAGGCATCATTAAAGTTGATCTGGCGTCTTCCAGGAAGAAGCTGGATGATCTAAGCGGGCACATTGAAATAGATAAGAGCAACGATAAAGTACTGCGCATACCCGTAAAAGGGGGCGTAGTAGAGTGCCAAAACAACAAAGTAATCGTATTGGCAGACTAAGCACGTTGGATAACTTTATAATTGAACCCTGATCGGACTTTACCGGTCAGGGTTTTTTCTTGGGCTACACCAGGATACTTTTAGGCCTTTTACAGCGCATTATTGCCTTCATATGCTTTTCAAATAAAAGAAACTTTGGGCGGGGTTCTTACATGAGAAGTCCCTCGTAAAAGGGATATTTCGTAGACACTTCCCTCGAAAACCCTCTGTAATTAGCAGGGTGCTGTATTAAACTTCTTACATTTAATACTGCCTTAACCGTATGCTCATGACCTGCTTCCTTTCCGTACCCTCAGACTACTCTGGAAAAAACACATTGAGGCACAAGTTTACGGAGCTTCTCTTTAAGTTCTTGAAAAACAAGGAAATGCCAGTGACCTATCTCCGCTCAAGGCGAGAGAAAATACCGCTTTAACACAAAATACACATTGCTTATAAATCATTACGATAGCTTAATACAGAGCTAAACGTGTAATAAAGTCGTAAGGTAACCTTTACGGAATCAAAACATAAGGGAGATTAACCTCTAAAAAATTAGATAACAATGAAAACAAAAATTTTACTTTTTACCATGCTTTGTATGCTGGCCGTAGGGTGGCGGGCGCAAGGGCAAACAGATATCGCGGCTTATTCGGGTGAGAGTTCTCCACAGGCTACTGCGGTCGCCAATGCTACGGCTACTGCCCTTTCCAGAGGCGCTGGGATCACAGTTAACTCTGGTGCATCGTTTAACAGTAGGGGGTGGGCAGAATCATCAGAAGCAGATGCTGTTACCGCTAATGATTATGTAGAATGGAGTATTACGGCAAGTGCTGGTTTTGCTGTTGAGGTCACCGAGATGGAAGTGGATTATGATAGAAGCGGTACCGGGCCTTCTAATGTAGCCATTAGAACAAGCTTAGATGGATATACCTCAACTATCTATACTAATTCAGGTTTTGGCACGAGTGGTTTACAAGCAGTCATCGACTTATCAGCGTCTCCACTCGTCTCTTCTACGGGAGGAAGTATCACTTTCCGTCTGTATGCATGGGGTGGCTCTAGTACGGGGACCTTTGATATCGAAGACGACATAGGCACAATACTGAGCCAGGCCAATACGGGCATTAGATTAGAAGGCAGCGTCACTGCTTCTGCCGTTACCTATACCTACAACAACGGCTGGAGCACAGATCCTGGGGTAAATGCCCCTGCGGCTACGGATAACTTTGAGATCACGGCCGGCACGGCCACCCTGGCGGGCTCCTATTCGATCAACGACCTTACGGTATCGCCTGATGCAGCGCTGGACATTGGTGCCAACACCTTAACGGTAAACGGTACAGCTACCCTAAACGCCGATGCTACCGGTTACGGACAGGTAAAAGGGAATATATCCGGAACGGTAAACTGGGAAAGCTACCTGGAGAACGGGGGCGACATAGCCCGCTGGTTTAACGTAGGCATGCCGGTAAGTGCTGCTTTGAGCGGCATCTCCTTTAGCAATGGCGTTTTTTTGCAAGCAGACGGTACAGCGGGTCAAACCAATGTGTATACTTATGATGCGGGCAACATCACCCTGGGAGAAGGCACCTGGACGCCCCTGCCCAATTTGAGCGGGAACACCACGGGTTCGGGCTTCAGCCTGTATTTGGGCGGGACACATTTTGGCGACCTGCCCACTACCATGACGGTATCGGGGACCTTGCTCAATGGCAATCAGAGCCAAAACCTTACAGCCCAGGGAGCCGCACCCCCCGCTACAGGAGGCTATGGCTGGAACTTTGTAGCCAATCCCTATGCAGCCACCCTAGACTGGGATGCAGTTACCGCCAACAACCTCAATATCACTACCACCTACTGGGTGTACAACAGTGCCAACCAGTGGGTAGCGTATAACTCAGCGGCCCCTCTGGCCACTCCTGGCCCCACAGGCGGAGGCACAGGCGCTTCCAGTATTGCAAGCCGCTATATTGCCCCCGGGCAGGCCTTTTTTGTACAAAGCAATACCGCTACCCAGATCGATTACGCCGAAACCGACATTGCCCTGGCCGAAACCCCAGGCTTGTTAAAAACCAATGGAGCGATGCCTAATTCTATCGTATTGACCCTGAGCGATGTGGACTCCAACCGTTATGACTTCACTTTTGTAGCCTTCAGCGCAGGAGACGATGACCGCAACGACAAGCGAAAAGACGCCATTAAGCGCCAGAACGACCTGTCCAAATTCCCCTCTATTTCTTCTACCAACGGGCAGGAGACGTTTATCTACAATTTCACGGAGAACGCTGACCA
Source organism: Owenweeksia sp. (assembly GCA_028285465.1). Taxonomy (GTDB): domain Bacteria; phylum Bacteroidota; class Bacteroidia; order Flavobacteriales; family Schleiferiaceae; genus JANQPD01. The sequence continues at coordinate 18,597 of JANQPD010000034.1, forward strand.
GAACGGGAAGAGTGTGGCACTGAACGTGGAATACATGCATCACGCAAACCTGAGCGTCGAAGCCAAGCTGGACTACCTACCGGCTGATTGGGGGGCTATACTGGAAGACAAGCTTACCGGGACACAGGCCGACTTGCGTACAGGTGCTTATGTGTTTGCCCATACGGCAGGTAATCCAACAGATCGTTTTGTGCTGCACATCAACAAGGCCTCAAATACGGTAGGGTTGGAAGAAGAATCAAGCAGCCAGGTATACGCCTATACGAGCCAGGGCAACCTGTATGTAAACCTGGAGCAGGTAAATACAGAAGCCGAGATCCGTTTGTACGATGTAAACGGGCGCCTGATAAAAAGCAAACAAACAGAGCGCCATAAGGTAGCACAGCTCAACTTGTCGGGCCTTGCCCCCGGGGTGTACATCAGCAAAGTAATGCAGTCCGGAAGAGCCCTTCACACCCAAAAAATCATCAAATAATCACCTGATTACTAAAAAAAGAACAAGATCATGAAAAAGCATACGATCATACTGGCATTGTTTCTATTAACGGGCACCTTAAGCTATGGCCAGCCCGATGAAGGCAACCCCGGGAGCAGCCCGGCTCCCTTTGGCTTTGTAGAGTTGCTTGTGGCAGCAGGTGCTGCCCTGGGCGGTAAAAAGATCTATGACGCCAAAAAGAAATCGGAAAACTAGAGATATAAAACATCTAATAGTACCTTCGGCCTCATGTAGTTAATGTACATGAGGCCGATTCTTTTTTTTATCGTTTTATGGCTTGGCTGGGTTCCCTTTACGCTTGCGCAACCCGGAGTCAGCCCAGTGAAACCTGCTGGTTCGGGAGAAAGCTATAGCATTGAGGCCGCGCGGCTTTGGCCGGGGGGAGACTTTTCCCTGACGGGAAACGGGATTACCATTTATCAATGGGAGGCTTTTGATGGATCAGGGAGCCACCCCGATACAGCTGATGCACAACTGGCAGGACGCGTGGATACCGCCAATACATTGGATGGCTTCAGCAGCCATGCCACGGAAATGGCGCGGATCATGATCGGGCAAACGGGCGACTCCACCCAGGGAGTGGCTTATAATGCACGGATTCGCTCTTACAGCCTTACAGATTATGCTCAGAACCTGAACACCGCTCTCCTATCGGGAATGGAATTGTCCAATCATTCTTTTGGTTTCAATGCAGGGTGGGTAGGCACCTTTTGGTATGGCCTGGAAGAAATAGACAGTACTGAAGATTACAACTTCGGGCGTTATGCATATTGGGACTCGCTCATGGATGCCCTATGTTACCAATATCCCTATTTTGTGTCCGTACAAAGCGCGGGAAACAGCAGGGGGCTCCTTGTATCGGGCGCGCACCAACTCTACCGTTCTGTAAATGGCTCTACCTCGAGCTACCAGGTAGTAAATAGCAGTGCTGTACGCCAAACCAACGGGGGAGCAGACGGTTTTGATTGTATGCCATCGGGCTGCCTGGGTAAGAACAGGCTGATCGTTGGAGCCGTACAGCCCTTGGCGCAAGGCTGGCAGGATACTTCAGGGGTGCTCATACAGGCAAGATCTTCATTTGGCCCTGTAGACGATGGCCGCATAAAGCCGGACCTAGTAGCCGGAGGCGCGCAAACATCACAGGCATCGGCTGCAGTAAGTGGCCTCCTGGCCTTATTAAAGGAACATTATCAAAACCTGAATGGCCGTCAGCCATTGTCCAGTACGTTGCGGGGAACGCTTATCCATACAGCCGAAGAGGCAGGCACCGCACGAGGGCCGGATTATAAACACGGTTGGGGGCTGGTAAACGGTTTAGCGGCAGCCCGGCAGCTTTCCAACGCCGATCACTTACATCCAACCTATGAAGATACCTTACGCGATGGTGATACCGCGGTTTATTATTTCTATGCAGACACCAACGAACTGAAAGCTAGCCTTTGCTGGACCGACCCTCCCGGAACACCTGTACCTTTTGCACACGATCCTGCCGTGCTGGACAATTCCAAGCAAATGCTGGTAAACGATCTGGACCTCCGGCTGGAACAGTTAAGCAACAATCAGGTTTACCAGCCTTATGTACTGGACAAAGCAAGGCCCGCTCAGGGGGCCTTCCAAGGGGATAATGCCGTAGACAACGTAGAGCAGATTGACCGGGATATGGCAAAAAAAGGTTGGCATAAGCTTACCATAACCCATAAAGGAAAGCTTGAGGGGGGCAAACAGGTGTATAGCCTGCTGATAAGCGGGGCACGGGCTGCGCTTTACTACGATGGAGCAAAATGGACTCCCCATGCGCCAAATGCTCATACGGAGCATATGGACGTGTACATATCGGAGAACAGCGTGGTCAGCTTAAGCGGAGGGCTTAAAGCAAATCAATTTACAATAGGCCGGGGCGCCAAAGTCACCCTCAATTAGATATGAAAAGCACTTGCCCGTCAAAATTAACGGCATAGGGAACCAGGCCCCGTGCTGCGCCCTCTCCTGGAGAACCATCAAAAAGTACATACTTTTCTTGTTGACAACTGCACTCCGCAAATATGTCGTCTGCACTTATAGCGAGTTGACTGCAGCTCTGATTGAAGTGCTCAGGGCAGGCACGATCGTAAACCGCAAAATCGTTTGCGGTGTTATTCAGATAGCGCCTGTATACGATCAGACCCCGGTAACCGCCCTCAGCGTATACCCACCCACCCGGGTTTTGCAGGGCCTGGTTAGAGGGATTGTTGAGGTAGAGCACTTCCTGCACCTGCACATTTGGAAAGTCATTCGCCTGATTTTTTTTGCAACCAGAGGCAACCAATGCAGTGAGTAAGGTCAATAATGTAAACAATCGCATATTTAATTGCTTTTGAAAGTACTCCAAAGTAACAGCATAAATGCTGATTTGGTATTTGTTTAACCACTTTAAGTCAAATCTTAAAAAAATGTTAATAAAAAGAGGTGCGTTCTCAAAGTATTAGGGCACAATTGGCTTTATACGTGGGACTTAGCCTTTTGTGGGGTAGGCCGTTTTTGTACTATATTTACCGCCCTCTAAAATTTAAGAGCATTAATCGAAACCATTTTAAGCATATGGGAAAGAAGCTACTCGCGCTATTGATTTCACTTACTACTATTTGTTCGTTTGCGCAAACCCGTCCAGGTTCCTTAAGGGGGACTACTTATGAGAAAAGCACCGGAGAGCCCCTGCCTTTTGCCAATGTTGTAATCAAAGACGATGGAGGAGCTGCCATTGCCGGAGGAACTTCCGACCTTGATGGCAAATACAACATCAATCCGATCCCTCCCGGCAAATGGACCGTAGAAGTATCATTTACAGGGTATGCAACAGTAGTACAAAGGGGGGTTTTAATAACACCCAACAACCCAACCATATTAGACTTCAGGTTGGAAGAATCCAGTGAGATCCTTACTACAGTAGAGATTACATATAAAGCACCTCTTATTGAAAAAGGCAAAACGACCACCGTGGTTACCAGTGAAGACATTCAAAACATGGCAGTGCGCGATGTAACCTCGGTAGCTTCCCAGGCAGCAGGTGTAACCACCGATGCACAGGGAAACACCCGCGTTAGAGGAGCTAGGGATGAAGGTACCGTATATTTTATTGATGGGGTAAAAGTGCGCGGAAGCACCAACCTTCCGCAGGCGGCCATTGCACAAACCGAGGTGATTACCGGTGGTTTACCCGCACAATACGGAGACGCTATCGGAGGGGTGATCAACACGACCACACGTGGTCCTTCCGGAGAGTTTTTCGGCAACCTGGAGTTGCTCACCTCCGTTCCCTTTGATGCCTATGACTACACCCTCTTTGCGGCTACTGCAGGGGGACCTATATTAAAGAACAAAAAAGATAAAAGGACCATTGTTGGCTTTTTGGCCTCTCTCGAATATGAATACAGTGTGGAGCCAAGTCCCATTGCGGTACCTTACATTGAGGTTGACAGAGACCTGTTGATCGACATCGAGGAGAACCCTCTGGTAGTAGACCCTTCCGGCAATTCGGTAAACAGCCGCACCCTTTTTGTTACGGAAGACGACCTTTCCGATATACAGGCCCGCCCGAATAGCTGGAATAATCAATTGCGCTTTAACGGTACCCTGCAGTTTTTAACCTCTAAGAACACGACCTTTAACTTAGGGGGGCGTCTTACCTATGACGATGATAAAAGGGGAAATTATGTCAATCATCTTTTTAACGCCAACAATAACCTCGATAACTTAGGGATAGACTGGGCTGTTTTTGGCCGCTTTACACAGCGCTTTAATTCATCCGGAGAAGACGCGAAGAACAACTTGATAAAAAACGCTTTTTATACCATACAAGCCGATTATTCAAGAGACTTTAACCGGATATCCGACAATCGTTTCGGTGACAACTTCTTTCAATATGGATATGTTGGGGAGTTTGATATTGCCACTTCCCCCGCCTATATCTATGGACAGGATGAGGCTACGGGTGTTTTCGGGCACCGCTTTATCGGGAATTTTGAATCGGGCATAGACTTTACCGAAGGAGGCTATAACCGGGTACGTGAGAATTATACCCGCCACTATTTTGAACTGGCCGAGGAAACCCCTACTTTACCTACCCGCACCCTTAACGAACTTCTGGGAGCAGGCGTGCCTATTAATGGCAGAAACCCAAGCAGTATATACAGCATTTGGGGCAATGCGGGCGCAGCACAAACGTTTGGGACCTTTAATAACAGCCTTACAGCCAATTATTGGGAGCGTCAGAACAGCCAGTTCAGGGTAACGGCCAGTACCTCTTTCGACATAAAAGACCACTCTTTAATTGTGGGTTTTGAATACGAGCAGCGTTCGGACCGTGCCTGGGCGATTGATGCCGATGGGCTGTGGACACAAATGCGCCTGCTTCAAAACAGGGCAGTATCAGACCTCGACCTCGACAATCCGCAGTTTGTATTTGACGAAAATGGGGTGTATCAGGATACCATTAACTATAACTTTGTATACAGCCCTTCTTTACGTAGTGAATTTGCGGCTAATGTAAGATCAGCCTTAGGCTTAGATCCCAACGGTACGGAGCAGTTAAACATTGATGCGCTGGACCCCAATCTTTTTTCTATCGAGATGTTCTCGGCCGAAGAACTGTATAACCTGGGAGGTACTCCCTATGTAAAATACTACGGTTATGATAAGAACGGGGACATTTTAAGTACGCAGCCAACTATCGATGACTTTTTTAATGAGGTAGATGCCAACGGCAACCGTACCCGCCCGGTAGGTGCGTTCCAACCCATTTATATAGCCGGTTATGTGCAGGATCAGTTTACTTTCCGCGACCTTACCTTTAATGCGGGCATTCGCGTAGACCGCTTCGACCTGAACCAAAGTGTGTTAAAAGACCCGTATGTGCTGGGAGAATTTTACCGCGTAAGTGACCTGTCCAATACACCTTTGAGCTCTGAGCAGATCCCATCCAGCATCGGCCAGGACTTCGTGGTATATGTAAGCGATTTTGACTACAACCAGAATACCAGGATCGTGGGTTACCGGGACGGGGTACAGTGGTATAACGCAGAAGGGGAACCTATTGCGAATCCCTTGGAAGTGGCTAATGCAGGTGGTGGGCAAGCAAAACCTTTTTTGGTTAACCCGAATGATACTTCCCAGTTAAGTGCCGCTTCTTTCCAGGATTATGACCCCCAGGTAGTGGTGATGCCCCGTATCTCTTTTACCTTCCCGGTTACAGATCGCGCGATCTTCATCGCCCACTTTGATAAACTGGCGCAACGGCCTACCACGAACCTGGCGCGTTTGGATCCTTTTCAATACTATGATTTGGATAACAACAGCAGCGGGGGTATTCTAAATAACCCGGACTTAAGGCCGCAGATCACTACGGAATACGAAATAGGCTTCAAACAGGCGTTAACGGATAATAGTGCGTTAAAAATCAGTGCTTTTTATCGCGAGTTGCGTGACCTTATCCAGGTACAGCTTTTCGCGCAAGCTTACCCGATCTCTTATACTGCCTATGGCAACCAGGATTATGGTACCGTAAAAGGATTTACACTGGAATACGAATTGCGGAGAACGAATAATGTATCGCTTACGGCAAACTATACCCTGCAATTTGCCAATGGTACGGGATCAGGTCCTACTTCGGGTGTTAACCTGGCAAGTGCCGGACAACCAAACCTGCGTTACATCCTACCTCTTAGTTATGACAACCGCCACCAGTTCTTAGTGCGCTTTGATTACCGTTATGGCCGCGGGCTGGACTATACCGGTCCAAGCTGGGGGCGTAAATTCCTGCAGAGCTTTGGGGTAAATATTACGACCAATGCCATTTCCGGAGAACCCTATACACGCCGGAGATTCCCTTATTCGTTAAACTCAGCAGCAAGCTCAGTGCCCGTAGAGGGGCAGATAAACGGAGCGCGTTTGCCCTGGCAGATCAGGCTCGATGCCCGTATCAATAAGGTGTTTTACTTTAAGAATAAGAAAGCCGGTAACCTGGAGATATATTTCCAGATATTCAACTTGCTGAACACCATTAATACAGTAGCCGTTTATCCGTTTACAGGTAGCCCTGACGATGATGGTTATCTCGCCTCTCAATTGGCGGAAACGGCCATCCGGGAGCAAGTAAATACACAGGCTTTTGTAGACCTGTATAACAGAAGAGCAAACAGCCCATTCAATTTTACTGCTCCACGCACCATACGTCTGGGTATTGCATACAACTTTTAACATCAAGTAGATTATGAAAACAAAATACATAGCGCTTACACTGGCCTTAGGGATTATGGGCAGCACGATGGCTCGCAAGCCGCCTACCGTTAAGCGTAAAACTTCAATGAAGGCGTTGGCGGAAGGTTGTGCCCCCGCAACAGCCCAGACAGATCTGAATATCAACAATGTCCGGGCATTGATCCTCAGCGGAGGGGATATGTGGTGGGATCTGGACCAAAACCCCCGCTATGAAATTCCCAAGGGCAGCAACAGGCATTCCATGTTTGCCGGTGCACTCTGGTTGGGAGGAGTAGATGAGGCAGAGCAGCTCAAGCTAGCCGCTATGACTTACCGCAGCAGCGGTGTAGACTATTGGACAGGCCCCTTGAGTGAAGACAATACGGCTTCGATAACCCAGGAAATATGCCAGTTGTATAACCGGCAGTGGCTTATTACCCGTGAGCAGGTAGAAACACACGCGGCCTGGATTGCTTGTAAAGAAGATCCTAATTGCGATATAGCAGAGCGCTTTCCGGATTATGCAGGTAACATCCCAACCGTTATCCTGGAATGGCCCGGTAACGGTATAAACGATGAGTTGGCGAATAAACTAGCGCCCTATATAGAAAGCTCGAGAAACGGAACACCCGGTTTTTACGATCCGGAATGGGACTATCCCGCTTATGACCTGGAAAGGCAGTTTGATTGCAGGCTTAAAGAAACCGACCTGTTGTATGGGGACCAAACGATCTGGTGGGTATACAACGACAAAGGAAACGTGCACACGGAGACACAGGCTGCTGCCTTGGGATTTGAAATACGAGCCCAGGCATTTGCTTTTACCTCAAATGATGAGATCAACAACATGACGTTCAATAACTACCGTATATTGAATAAGTCATCCTTTACACTGGCAGACACCTATTTTGGAACCTGGTTCGATCCGGACCTGGGTTTTGCCGGGGATGATATTATAGGTTGCGACATTCCACGCGGGCTTGGCTACTGCTATAATGCGGATGCAGATGACGAGGGACCTCGCGGGTATGGGTTAAACCCCCCGGCAGTTGGGTTCGACTTTTTCCAGGGCCCATTTGCCGATTATTTTGATGAGAAAGACAACGACCGGGACGGCTGTGTGGATGGTGTGCGCGACTCATTGGGAAATTGTGTAAGAGAAAACCCGGCTCTGGGTATAAACGAACGGATCATCATGTCGGGTTTTATGTATTTCAACAACACGGCCCCAGGGAACCCTCCTTCTCAAACCACAGACCCTCAAACCGCACAGGAGTTTTACAACTACCTGCAATCCAGGTGGAAAAACGGGAATAACCTGGTGATCGAAACTCCTTCCGGAAAAGGAGACCTGGGCAATGGAGACGGTTTTACTACCGATGGATCAGGACAAAAAACGCTTTTTGCCTACCCGGGAGAAAGCTTTGATACTACGGGAAATAATGAGCCGACCGCTGCTATTGCAAATGGTGGCTGGTGGGAATCTCCGGGTAACCTTAAAGACAAAAGAGGACTGCATACCGCAGGACCATTCTCCCTGCTTCCCGGAGCGCTCAACTTTATTACAACCGGGGTGGTGTGGGCCAGAAACTTTACCAGTACCGACCTCTTCGCTTCCGTTAATGATGTAATCGTAGCAGATGACAAAGCCCAGCAACTGTTTGATAACTGTTTCCAGATTTTGGACGGCCCTAACTCGCCGGATGTAGAGATCGTGGAGCTTGATCGTGAAATAGTGATCAATTTCGTTGATCCCTTTAATTCTAAAACAGTGGGGTATACACAAAGAGACCCGCTTATTCCCCCCCGGGCGGAGTGGTCACCTACACAGCGGGACAGTGCCAGAATAGCGGGGTATTTTGATTATCGGTTTGAAGGTTTCCAGATCTTCCAGGTATCCGGTCCGGATGTTAGTGTTGAAGATATTTACGACAATGCACAATCGCGCCTGGTAGCACAGAGCGACCTTAAGAACGGTGTAGGGCAAATTGTAAATTATATAAATGACCCCGATCTGGAGGATGCACCCTTGGTACCAATGGACATGACCCTGGCTGCAGAAAACAATGGTATAAAACTTAGCTATAGCTTTGTTGAAGATCAGTTTGCCACGGGGGATAAACGCCTGATCAACGACCGGGAGTACTATTTTTATATAATCGCCTATTCCCATAACGACTACATAAAATTCGACCCTAGGTCAATGGGAGATGACGCCAACGCGCAAAAAACACCTTACCTGGCAGGTAGAAGGATAGGCAACGGGCAAAAGCCTTATTTAGCCATTCCGAGCAAAGTGGAGCCCAGGTTTAATGGGACGAACCTAAACGCGGATTATGGCGATCCCATTCAAATTACCCGTTTGGCAGGAGCAGGTAACGGGGGTAACTTCTTAGAAGTTACAGAGCAATCAAGAAATGATATTGCCAATAATATTAAGGTAGATGAAGTAACCTATCTGTCCGGAGCCGGTCCTTTTAATATCACGGTGGCAAACCCTTTTGATGTGATTGCCGGAGAATACACACTTAGTTTTGATAGCGATGCTTCCGATTCAAGATGGTCTGTAACTGATGCTGCGGGCAACATAATATATGAATCGCAGAACTCTATTGCTTTCCTTGGGGAAGAGATCATAGATACCCTCGGTGTATCCATTACGTTCATTAACCAGGTGCGGCCTGGAAACGATACCCTGGGTGAGCGAAACAACGGCATTATCGGTGGACAGGTAACCTTCGAAGATCAGAGTAAACCCTGGCTGCTTGGTGTTGAGGATGATGAATCCTTTACCCCTTTTAACTGGATCCTGGCCGGTACCAACGACCCGGATAACGGGATAGGTTCCGTGTACAATGATTTTCCTGGCGACAACAAAGGCTTCTTTGAGGGCATACTACAAGGAACCTGGGCACCGGTGTATTATGGTTCTGATGTGGAGTTTAACGAAGGAGGCTTTGGCACATTGGGCTTTGGTATACGGCCAAAAGGCCTGGTAAGCAACATTGCCAACCTGGCAAATGTTGACCTGGTGATCACGAAAGACCCTTCAAAGTGGACACGTGTGCCTGTTTTTGAACTGAGCGATTTACCGCAGAACGCTGAAGGAAACACGGAGAAGTTCCAACTTCGTTCTGACCTAACGCTGAATAAAACAGCAAACGGAGACCTGGTACAGGTTGCGCTTGACGACAACGACCCAACCAATAGAGGCTGGTCTTATTTCCCGGGTTATGCCATCAATGTGGAAACCGGAAGGAGGTTGTGTATGGCTTTTGGTGAAAACTCCAACTTAAAAAATGAGAATGGAGACGATATGATCTGGAACCCCAGCGTGTTAAATAGCCGCGTTTTTGGTACTGCTTTGGGAGGCATGCACGTAATTTACATTTTCGGTGACTCTACTACCATCAGCGGACAAGTCATCGACCTGACGTATACCGGTGACGACATCTTAAGCTGGCCCTTGTTCGACAGGACGCAAAACCTGTCAGGGGCACTCAATCAGCGAAATCTTTTCGGAGCTATGCACTGGGCGTCCATTCCGATTGTTGACCCGCTGCATACCTTCAATACGTATAACGAGATACCCACGGATGTTACGGTTTCCCTGAGGGTAACAAAGCCTTACCAAAGGACAGAATTCTCAGGCCCCAATGACGGGTATCCGCAGTACCAGTTCAATACAAATGGACGGGCAGCCGATAAGAATAACATTAATGTAGCCAAATCTGCTCTTGACCTGGTTAACGTAGTACCAAACCCCTATTACGGAGGTTCGTTATACGAGGATAGTCAGTTAGATAATATTGTGAAGATCAATAACTTACCCCCAAGATGTAACATCAATATCTATATGACCAATGGTACTTTGGTAAGAACCATTGATAAAGACAACAACCTGACTTTCGTTGAGTGGGATTTGAAGAACGACTATAACGTGCCTATCTCAGGCGGGGTATACCTCATCCATGTGGATGCCGGGTCAGCCGGTGAAACGGTGGTGAAGTTCATGTGCATACAGCGCCCGGTTGACCTTAACGCATTTTAATCAGAGACAAAAACAATATGAGAAAACTAGTTTCTAAAATTGTATTGGTACCTGCACTTGGGTTAATAAGTCTTACAGCATTTGCCGGAAACCCGCAGCGTTCGGGTTCGGCCGGAGCTTCAGAATTGCTTATTAACCCTTGGGCCCGCTCATCCGGTTGGGGAGGAACCGATATTGCCGGAGTAAGAGGGATTGAAGCCAGCTATTTAAATATAGCGGGTAGTGCCTTTACAAAGAAAACGGAAGTGGCCTTTGCCAATACGCAATGGCTTACGGAAACCGGCATTCAGGTAAATGCTTTTGGTTTTAACCAGAAGGTTGGGGCAAATGGCGTACTCGGGCTGAATGTAATGAGTATGGATTATGGTGAGATTGACCGTACCGATGAATTTAACCCCAACGGCGGAATAGGATCTGTAACCCCTACGACAGCGGTACTGGGCATCAGCTATGCGCAGAAATTTACCGAGAGCATTTACGGAGGGGTAAACATTAAACTGTACAATCAGTCTTTTGGAGCCGTATCCATTAATGCCCTAGCTTTTGACGCAGGGGTACAATACATTACAGGTAGCAGCAAGCAAATAAAGTTTGGGGTTACCTTAAAAAATGTAGGTCCCGGAGCCAGTTATGCTGGTGACGGAAATGACGTAAACCTGGTTGCGCCACAAGGGGGATTCTCTCGTACTTTTGATGAAAGAAGCGCCCCTACGGAGCTGCCTACGCTACTGGCCTTTGGAGGAGCATATGACTTCAAGTTCACCTCTCAGCGGTTCACCGTGGGAGCGTCTTTTTATTCAAACTCTTTTGAAAAAGACCAATATAACATCGGTGGAGAGTATAGTGTAAAAGAAATTGTTACCGCGCGTGTAGGCTATACCATATTTGACAACCGGGATGATGACCGGATCACTACTATATTTACCGGGTTGAACTTTGGAATGAGCATTGATGTACCCCTTGGAGAACAAACCAAGTTTGGTTTAGATTACTCATACCGCCCTACCACTATTCTTGGAGGAGTGCACTCTATCGGTGCCTCCATAAGGTTGTAGGCGCAAAAACAATTTTTTTAAATTTGTATACAGAAAAGACCTTTTTGGGTCTTTTTCTGTTTTTATAACACTAGCCTTATGAGCAACATAAATTACTATACAAAAGAAGGGCTTCAGAACCTGAAGGATGAGCTGGAGCACCTGAAAAAAGTGGAGCGCCCACGGATATCCGAGCAAATTGCAGAAGCTAGAGATAAAGGGGATCTTTCTGAAAATGCCGAATACGATGCCGCTAAAGAAGCCCAGGGATTACTGGAGATGAAGATCAGTAAGCTGGAAGATACGCTGGCTAATGCACGCGTACTGGACTCTTCAAAAGTAGATACCTCAAAAGTGATGGTGCTTTCTACCGTGAAAATTAAAAACGTGGCCACTAAAGCCGAGATGAGCTACACCCTGGTTTCGGAGTCCGAATCAGATCTACGCTCGGGAAAGATCTCTATAAATTCACCTATTGGCAAAGGGCTTATGGGAAAACAGAAAGGAGAAGTAGCCGAAATACAAGTGCCTTCCGGTAAAATGCAGTTTGAGATCATTGACATTTCTTTTGGGTAAGATGGCCAGTATTTTTTCTAAGATTATAGCCGGTGAGGTTCCGTCCCACAAAATAATGGAGACGGAGCACGCCTTTGCGTTTTTGGATATTCACCCCCTTCACGAAGGGCATACGCTGGTTGTTCCCAAAATAGAAACAGACTATCTCTTTGATGTACAAGAGCCGGTGTATAGCGCTTTGTGGCAATGTGCCAATGAGGTAGCGCATGCTTTGGGCAAAGCAATTCCCTGTAAAAGAGTCGGTGTGGTGGTTATAGGCCTTGAAGTGCCTCATGCCCATATTCACCTGGTGCCTATACATGAGGTAAGCGACATCGATTTTTCGAGGCCCAAACTGAGCTTTACGAATGAAGAGCTCCGCGCAACAGCAGAAAAGATAAAGGCCAGGCTCTAACTCAAGCGTCCGGGATTGTTCTTAACAAACTGGCTCCAGTTTTTACCGCCGGTTGTTCCGTGAACAGCGCCCTCCTGAAAATAATGACACAGCGCAACGGCCAGGCCATCCGTGGCATCGGCATACCGGGTTTCAATTTTTGTCTGTAAAATACTTTCGAGCATACCCGCCACCTGCTCTTTACTGGCATTTCCATTTCCGGTTACGGATTGCTTTATCTTGCGGGGAGAATACTCCACAATAGGGATGTTGCGGTAAAGAGCGGCTGCCATTACTACTCCCTGGGCACGCCCCAGCTTTAACATAGACTGCACGTTCTTTCCGAAAAAAGGTGCCTCCACGGCCATTTCATCAGGCAGGTATTCGTCAATAATACGCAGGGTTTTTTCAAAAATGGCCTTGAGCTTATCTGTATGCCCGGTGAGTTTGTTGAGCATGATCACCCCATGTGTTAGGGACCGGGCTTGTTTTCCATTGATCTTCAATATGCCATATCCCAAAATATTGGTACCCGGATCAATACCCATAATCACTTTTTCCCGCTGCATAGTACACGAAAATAAAGGTTTATTTTTGAGCGTGTCTCAGCTTGCCTACATACTTATCACCAGCTTTTGCACTTTGGTTTTTGCCTTTTATGGATATGTCATTGTTTTGGCCTTCATCGGGCTCAGGCAAGCCAAAAGAATGCATACCCCTTATGAGTATCAACCTAAAGTGAGTATTGTGATCCCCTTCCGCAATGAAGGCCATAACATCAGGCAGCTGCTTAAAGACCTCGCTCGCCAGTTTTACCCGATAAGCGGCTATGAAGTCGTTTTAGTGAATGACCACAGTTCTTTTGAAGAGCTGCAATTGGTAAAGGAATACCTGGAACGTACTTCGGTTAAGAACATTCTTTTGCTGAGTAACCCAAAACGCGGGAAGAAAAGCGCTTTGGCCTACGGGATGAGCAAGGCGCATGCGCCCCTTATTTTGCAAACGGATGCGGATTGCCGGCTTCCGGAACACTGGATTAATGATATGGTACAGCTGTTTCGAGATGCGTCTGTTGAATTGGTGTTGGGGCCTGTAGCGATGATTTCGGGCAAGGGGTTTTGGTCGCGTTTTGCCGCCCTTGATTTTTTAAGCTTGCAAGCCAGTGGCCTCGGGCTGGCCTTAATGGGCAGGAGCTTCATGGGAAGTGCTGCGAATATGGCTTACCGGAAGAGTACCTGGCTTAAACATGCTGATTTTGAGGGAGTACAACAAAGCGGGGATGATACTTTTCTCATTCAAAGCCTGGCAAAAAAGAACGCCTCAGCTATTGCTGTGGCGGGTATGGAAGCAGCATTAGTAAAGACAAAAGCTCCGGATACATTTACCGCATTCTTTCAGCAAAGGCTTCGGTGGGGAGGGAAATCGAAAAACTACAAAAGCGCTTTTGCCAAAGCATTGGCTGTTGATGTATTTCTGTTGAATGCCTTTTTTTTGCTTCTCCTCGCACTTAGCTTCATTGACCACTCCTACATCCCCTTTTTACTGAGTTTTTTTATCACCAAGTTTTATTTAGACTTAAGCGTGCTTATCCGCTTTGCCCAAATAAGCCGGCAGCGTAAACTGTTACGCCTTTACTCCATTATTTCGCTGGTTTACCCTTTTTACATTGTAGGTACCAGCCTTACTATTTTGTTGGCACCGGGCCTCATCCGGTGGAAAGGTGATCCGGTGCAAAAGGCTAAGGTCAAAACCTGAAGTTGAAGGTCAGCCCACCCGGTTGCAACGTCAAGACAGACGCAAGTGCATACAGCTTTGATTGTGCATGGTGGGCATGCAGCCAGACCATAACCACATCGAAGACAAACAGAAAGCTCCCATTCATGATTACGGCTTTGCCAAAGCCTCTTAGCTGGTCACTTCGGCTCGTGCTGTTTTTTGCCCGTTCCAGTAAATAGAAGCCCCCAGTTACGTAAGCAAGGTCTAAGCCTGCATTAAAAAGCAGGATCGACTTCATTTTTTCGTGTGCCTGGATGCTTTCTGACATGTTCATTTCTCCGATGGGCTCATTTACGGCCGCATAATAACCAATCCCGGCTATTAGCAGGTTAACTGCATTCCAGCCCAGATTCATTTGGTGAAAAGCCTTTATTTCTGCTGTGGTACCCCTTAAAGAAAGAGCAGAGACAGCCATATTGGTCAGGGCCCAGCTACCTAATATGCCCATGCCGGTTTTATTGATACTTAGCCGCTCTGTATTAAATGCCTGCAGGTCTATTTCCTGCGCGCACAAAAAAAAGGGAAGACACAAAGAACAGCATAACAAAAAGGACTTGCGAAACATACACATATATTTTGCATTAGAACGTCTTTGATGTCTTTCGGTTCAGTCTTCCCGGAACCATTCGGTCCACGGTCCGCGCAGGGTCTTCGCCTTCATGTTTTCCCGGGTTTCCTTTAAAAAGGTACTGCGGGGCAGCTCGTAAGCTCCTAAACTGGCCAGGTGCTCGTTGTACACCTGGCAATCTATCCACTTAAACTCCTTTCTCGCCAACACCCTGCAGAGGCTAACAAAAGCGATCTTACTGGCGTTGTTCTTCAATGAAAACATGGAGTCTCCGCAAAAGATACGACCAATACCCAGGCCATATAATCCACCAACCAGCGTATCTGTTTCATCATAGCTTTCAATGCTGTGCGCATACCCCAGCTGGTGCAGTTCTACCATGGCCTGTTTCAGCTCATCGTTTAACCAGGTGCCCTGTTGCCCCTTGCGCTTTACTTTTTGGCAGTGATTGATCACCTCTTCAAAAGCAACATCTGCTTTAATGGAAAAGCGCTTTTGATTTAATACGTTGCGGCTACTCTTGCTTATTTTGACCTCCGCAGGGGGCAGCACCATACGCATTTTGGGGCACCACCAGGTAATCGGTTCCCCTTGATTATACCAGGGAAAGATACCTTGTTTGTATGCCTCCAGCAGGCGTTCCAGGCTCAGGTCGCCTCCAACGGCAACTATTCCGTGCTCTTCATACTCGGTAGCGGGGGGAAACCAAAGACTTTTATCAAGGGCATAAACCGGCATAAGCGAACTAAAAGAGATACAAAACTAGCAGATATACCGAGCTCCCCGCCAGGAAGAGCACAAAGCTATACGGGATTACATCGCGTGCCCTCAGGCCTGTTATACCCAGCAAGGGAAGCGCCCAAAAAGGCTGTAGCATATTCGTTATTTCATCCCCGTAGGCCATAGCCATAATGGTTTTCGGTAAGGGAGCCCCGGTTTGTAAACAAGCTTCAATGAGTATCGGCCCCTGTATGCTCCATTGTCCTCCCCCACTTGGTACAAAAAGGTTGATCAACCCGGCACTTAAAAAACTGAAAACCGGCAGGCTTTGAGCGGTGGCTATGGTACTGAAGAAATTAGACAGGTCGCTTGCCAAACCGCTGCTGCGCATAATACCCATAATACCAAAGTACAGGGGAAATTGAATAAGGATACCAGCAGCTCCCCCAATAGCCTGTTCTATTGCCCGCAAAAAAGTATAAAAGCTCCTGTGTGCAGTAATGCACAAACCGAATAGAGCCAGATTGATGGTATTTAAATCAAGAGGGCTTATTCCGGTCCGATAGCGGGTATACATACGCCAGGTGCAAAAGAGAAGCATGCACAAACCAATAACGGCAGCCAGCCAGCGGCTGTGGTCCAACTTTTCTGCACCTATGCCTTTAACCGAAGGAACCTCACTTTTCTTAATGGGAACAGTGGGAGCTATGCGTGAAGTGCTTTGCTTTGCCATGAGGTAGAGCAGCCCGGGTATACCCAGCAAAAGCAACCCGCTGGCAGTGAGGTTCATAGAGCTAAACAGGGTATCGCTGAGCGGAATATGCCCGGGCAGCATGTTTGCGGCTTTTGGATAGAGGCTGCTCAAATGTCCACTTTCCACCACTTTAAGCGGGGCACTCCCCGAAAGACCTCCGTGCCAGATCATAAGGCCGCTGTAACCGGCAGCTCCCAGCAAACCATAATTAAAGGGAATAGCCCTCTCACTGAAATGGTCTCCGGCTGCTTTGACCATAATAGCACCAAAAACCAAACCCAGTCCCCAGTTGAACAAGGCAACCGCCAAGCTAAAGAATGCGATAAGAAAAGCCGCCCTGGCAGGAGTAGTAAAGGATTGCGTTATTCTTTGAATAAAGACACGAAGGGGAGGGGCGAGTGCCAGGGCATGACCGAGCACCAGAATGAGCATCATTTGCACCATAAAAACCAATAACCCCTTATCCCATACGCCTTGCTCCCAAAAGGTGGCGAGCTCAGCAATCCTTGCCCAGCCCTCGGCCCCGCTTGCGGGAGTGGTGAAAAAAAAGGCGAGCCCGAAAGTAAGGACCGTTAGCAGTATGGCTATGGTAAAGGGGTTAGGCAAAAGCCACCGGAAGCCTGCTTCAAATTTTTGAGCAAAAGACATGCGTTCTTTTTCACGAAGAAAACAAATGCTTGCTGAAACAAAAAACGCCCGCTTAAAAAGGGGCGTTTTGCGTTACTGCGTTAAAAGGGAAGGTCGTCATCTTCCTCCATGGGGGGCATAGGGGGCATGCCGGCACTTTCTTCTGTAGCGCCCTGGGGAGCGGTGGCCTGTTGTTTTTCAATACGCCAGCCTTGTATGGTATTGAAGTACTTCACTTCTCCCTGTGGGGAGGTCCATTCGCGTCCACGCAGGTTTATGCCCACATTCACACGTTCTCCGGGCTGCACATTGTTTAAGAGGTCGGTACGGTCCTGCACAAACTCGATCATAAGGTGCTGTGGGTACTGCTCCTCCGTGGTAACGACCAATTCGCGCTTTTTAAAGCTGCTGGTTACTTGTTGCGTATCGCCTACTTTTTTTATGGTTCCGCTTATTTCCATTTATTGCGTTATTTAAGGTTTATTTTCTATTAAGTTTATCAATGAGTAAAGCCTTCCAGGCTTTTTGCACTTTGCCTTCCTCAAGTAGCCCTTTGGCATACTGATGCAGTTCTTCCCGCACCTCCAACCCATCGTACTTGCTTAAGATCTCCCGTACCCGGTAGTTTTCGGCAAACTCTTCCAATTCTTCATCGTTGGGCATGCGTTCTACATTCCCCAATTTACCCAGGTCGTTTCCGCTTAAGTAAAGGCTTTGACGGATGCGCTTGGGGATCTGGTCCACGCCGATACCTTTTTTGGCCAATGGCTTTTCTACTTCGAACAAGGCATCGTCATTCGCCCGGCAATACCAATTGCCCCCCATACGTCCTACCAGGTCTATTTTATGTGGGTCGATCACCCCATTGCTGTCCAGTATTTTTTCATCTATATGCATCCGCACTACCTCGCAGATGATCAGGTTGCCCGCTCCTCCGCTTTCCCCTAAAGGGAGAATGTCTTTTACGGTGCATTCAAAGTGTACGGGTGATTCCTTTACCCGGTAGGGTTTAACAACCTCTGAGGGAAGGGGGGTTAAACCGGACTTCACAAACTCGTTTATTTCCGTATCGTACTCCGTGCTGCTGAGCGACATTTGCTCCACAATGCTGTGGCTCACCACATTGATGACTACTTCGCGGGTAGCCTGCGCGTTGTGCAAGCTGTCTTTGGTAGTATTGTTGCGCACCCTGCGTGCCGGGGAAAAAATAAGTACCGGCGGGTTAGAGCTAAACACATTAAAATAACTGAAAGGACTCAGGTTTGGGTTGCCGTGGGCATCTACGGTGCTGGCAAAAGCAATGGGCCGGGGGCCAATGGCACCAAGCAAATGGGCATGGGCTGTTTTCCCGGGGAGTTGAGTAAGGTCGTATGTGATCATAGCGTATGAGAATGCTCTACAAAGGTAGCTAATCGGCCGCCGCTTGCCAATGCGGAAAAAAAGATTAATTGTTGTAGGGCAGCAGCAAAGTAAGTATATTTGCCGCCCCTTTGAAATACTGTTTTCGGTAGATCATTTGGCCTATGCAGGCGTGGTGGAATTGGTAGACACGCTAGACTTAGGATCTAGTGCCGCAAGGTGTGAGAGTTCGAGTCTCTCCGCCTGTACAGAAACAAAAGCTCTTGTTATCAAACAGGAGCTTTTTTATGCCATAAATTGTGGTTTTAGAGGAGAGACGAGAAGTTTATCCCGAACGAAGTTGAGGGGAGTCTCTCCGCCTGTGCTTAAAGGAGAAGCTCATCGGATACGGTGAGCTTTTTTAGTGGGTAAGCTAGTAGGGAGAATAAACCAGGATATTTGTTATACATCGTACAAGAAAGACCTTGGCGGGTATAATACGAATACCGGGCAAAGCCCATCCTGCTTAAATATAGCGTTTGTTCAATACCCCTGTTTCAAAATACCTGCTTCTCCGTTTACTAAGGGTCAAATAGTAAAGGTCAGTCTCTTTTGTTTGCTTCTTGACTTTTCGGGCAAACCACAGGTCTAAACGACTTAAACTATGGCGTGCCGATAAGTTAAGGTAAGCTTCCTCAAGCCTGCTGCAAAAAAGCGTTAAGTCAATTTTTCGTTCATCCAGTCGCTTAAGGTCATATCCGCAGTATTTCAATTGCCAAAGCAATTCGATAAGTTCGAATAAATAAGTTTTTTCTATGTGGCTTCTTAGCCCATTCCGCTTAATGAATTTTCGCAAAGCATCTTGTAACCGGTCTGCCTTGTCGAGCATCATAAGGTCAATAGCCGAAAGAATCTCCATTACCTTTATTTCTGCTTTCTGCTCTGCTGAATAAGAATCACAGATCCAGTTATACCTGCTTATAAAGGCCATCAGCGCCTTAGACCTATTTAGGCGAAATAACAATATGGCTTTAAAATAGTACCACTTTCTTTTTACCTCCCGGGGCATATGTTGATCAAAGTAAGCTGAGGAAAGTAAGGCTGAGAGCAACTTTTCAGCTTCTTGAAGCCTTCCCTGGCTAAGTTCATGTACATACAGGAGCTCCAGCGTGTTTTGCCCAAATTCATTTTCCAGGGGCAGTCTTTCCTTTGTTTTGTATAGGAGATCCCTGGCTAGAGACCGGCAGTCCATTTCAAGCAATAACCGGGCTTGCTCATAAACTAGTTCATACGGGTTTCGGACCTGGGGAAAGTAAAATGTCTGCTCCAGTACATCTAGCATCGCATGTATACGGTGTAATGCGCCAAACAAATCACCTTTCATTTCCGCTTCTTCCTTTTCAAAGTACAAAAGCACGTATTGAAGACCACAGCTATTGCTTTCCAGCACATCCCTTCTTAAGATGGATAGAGAGGTCTCAATAAAAACATCCAGGTTCTCTAATATCCCGTAGTATTTTTTCATCTTGAGTTCTACGAATAAATCGGTAGCTCTATCGCGTAATTGTTGTTCACGCTTCAAAAAGAGCAGCAATTCTCGCCGGTTGTTGAACTCTTTTGGGCTGCTTTGAAGGCATACCATACCCATTTGAAGTTGGATACAGCTAATGGCACTGCCAAAATCTTCCACTTCAATATAGCGTTCAATGGTACGCTTTAAGCGCTGGAAGGATCTTTGTCCTACACCCCGGGCAGAGAGCAACTCAGCCTTCATACGGTCTTTTTGCAGCACCAAAGGATAGCTGGCTTTTCTTTTGTATCGACCACCCCGATCCAGGTTGGCATCCATAAGTAAGGAATCCAAGAGACGTTCTTCAAGGGCCTCAAGATTTTTACGGGTGCTGTCTTTTCCCTTTTCGTCTTCAAAAGTTTCGTTTACAGAAATCCCCTCCTGAACCAACACATTTAGTAAAGAGGTCAGCTTATTTTCTTCTTCCGGAGGGTTTTTAGAAGTACTTAGTAAGGTTTTTAGGAGGTTAAGCTCAGGGTTACTAAGGCTATGTACAAGGACCTGCGCTCTATCATGCAGCTTTTGGTTCATCTCGGTTAAGGTCTATTTTTTGAGGATTTCCAAAAAATTGAAGAATGTCCAAGCAGCCTCACGTAACATTTTGCTCCTTTGACCCCAACAATTTTTTACATGGCGAAAAGTATAAAAAAAACCACAAAACTAGCGGCTTATACCCTTAATGAATTATTGGTCGTTTTGGTGATCATTGGCATATTGATCCTTTTAGCCCTGCCTAGCTTAATGCCACTTATTTCCCGAACCAAGAGTATGGAGGCGCAAATGCAGTTAAAACACTTGTATACCCTTCAACGGAGCGAGTTTATGTTGCGCTCAAAATACTCAGGGGATCTGGTGTCTGTTGGGTTTGAACACGAACGTACTATAGAAGAAGGCGGCAACGCGAATTATAGAATAGAAATCGTTGAAGTAACACCAACGTCTTTTGTAGCACGGGCTACTGCCTTAGCCGATTTTGATGGGGATGGCGTCTTTAACGTTTGGGAAATTGACGAGGAGCAAAACCTCAGAGAAATCACACCAGACTAATATGATGTCGCTTTGTGCCATAGGAACCTTGCTCCTGGGAGGTTTAATGTTTAACCAGGACCTGAAATACAGAGGGATCTCCTGGGTTTTTTTTCCACTCTTTTTGTGCGGCATTACGGCCTTTTTTATACATGCCGGCCTGGGTAAGGCAGAGTGGGGTTTTTCGGTGCTGATTAACCTATCCTTTTTAGCGTTGAACGGCTTATTCAGCATCCTTTGGTTTGCGCTTAAAGGAATCAACCCCAAAGCTATTCTAAAAGAATACATAGGGATAGGAGACCTTCTGTTCTTTGTGATATTGGGATTGGGCGTTCCCTTTTTTCTCTTCATCCCGTTTCAACTGATCTCCTTGTTTTTGGCTACGGGTTTAGGACTGTCGGTGTTTAAAAAGACAAGTGTCCCACTTGCAGGCCTACAGGCATTGCTTGCAGGAATATGTATAGGTGTGCACCAACTGGGCATCATTGACTTAATGAATTTACGAGCGTTTGTTTTATGAATACACAAACTCAATCCGGCACGAAGGAATACTTTGAGATTACCACTTTGGCGCAGCAATTTTTGAAGCCTGAGCAGGCTTTTCACTACCAGATCGTACCTAAGTCCATTTCGGGAAAGGCACTTTCCTTTTTTGTGGATGAGTTACACTATAGGCACGATCTACCTGATGAACTTGAACTTGTTTTCGGACTGCCCGTTGCCTTGGAAAAAGCTGATTCAAGAAAAATACAAAAGACCTTAACCCGCTATTACCGCAGGCGAAAAGATCAACCCAGCCGGGCGCTTGCTTATTCCGGTAGGCATAACGAAGATTTCCTTGAAGAGATCATTCGGGAATCCAGTCAGGTAGGATCGAGTGATATTCACTTTGAACCCTATGCAGATCAATGCCGGATACGCATTCGCATAGATGGCAAACTGGTAGAGCGCTACGAGATAAAAAAGGAAGATTACCCGGCTATGGTAAATAAGATTAAGATAAAAAGCCATCTGGACATTGCCGAAAAGCGCCTGCCACAAGACGGGAGAATAGAGTTCAGGGCCGCGGGGTTAAAGTTCGACATCAGGGTTTCAGTGCTTCCCACTATGCACGGTGAAAAAGTAGTGATGCGCCTGTTGAGTAGAGACGCGCTGGACATTAACCTGGAAAGCCTGGGTTTTGGTGTACGGGAGCTATCTGTATACCTGGAGAACATCCGGAAGCCTAACGGCATAGTGCTAATAAGCGGGCCTACCGGATCGGGCAAAACTACCACTTTGTACGCTACCTTAAAGCTGCTTAATAAGGAAACGAGCAACATCATTACCATTGAAGACCCTATAGAATACACGCTCGAAGGGATCAATCAGGTACAGCTAAAAGAGGGAATAGGGCTTGATTTTGCCGCAGCCATGCGTACTTTTTTAAGGCAAGATCCCGATATCATTATGCTTGGCGAGATCAGGGACAAGGACACGGCTCAAATGGCTATCCGGGCAGCCCTTACAGGGCATCTTGTTTTTTCCACCATTCATACCAACTCAGCATGGGGCACTGTAACACGCCTTATCGATATGGGTGTTCCTCCCTTTTTGATTTCCAGCACACTAAACTTAAGCGCGGCTCAGCGCCTGGTGCGTACGTTGTGTCCACACTGCAAACAAAAAGAAGCGCTTAGCCAAGAGGAGCTACCCAGGGGGATCAAGCATTCCAAACTGCCAAAAGAACACTACATACCCATCGGGTGCGATCAGTGCTTCTACACAGGTTACCAGGGACGCCAGGCTATTTATGAGCTCATACCTATCGACCATGAGCTCTCCGAAGCAATTAAAGGAGAGCAGGACGAGGTTGGCGCACTCCTGTCGGAAAGACACATAAAAATGCTTTCGGGCCAGGCACTTGAGTTGCTGCACGAGGGAAGGACCTCCCTGGAAGAGGTGTATGCCATACTAATGCAATGAAAATGATCAAAAAGTACTACATACTGCTGATCTTAGGTTTTTGGCTCAACACTACAGGAGCTCAGGATGGAACGGGAGAAACCGAAACCATTCGCTTTGAGCTGCTCAAGCAAAAGCTGGATCAGATAACCACGGAGTCTCCGGGCCTTGAAGAGCCTGTTGACCTTTCCGTAAGCAATATTGCGCTCCCCGAATTTTTAAGGGCCCTTGGAAAAAACAACGCAGTGAACATCAGTGTTGCACCTGACCTCAAAGGGCTGGTCACCAATAACTTTAACAATGTAACGGTTATTGAAGTACTCATTTTTCTGGCAAAGCAATACCAGCTTGATTATGATATTACAGGGAACATTATTCATGCCCTGCCGTATAAAAAACCTTTGCCCCCGCCCGAGGTTTTCGTTCCTAAAGTACTGGACATCAAATACGATAGCCTTAGCGATAGGATAGGAATGCACCTGGAAAACGACTCTCTAGCTAAAGTTACGCGGGCTATCACGCAACTTACCGGTAAAAACCTGGTTTTTGCACCGGGTTTGGAAAACAAACGCCTGTCTATTTACTTACAGGATGTGCCTTTTGACCAGGCTATGGATAAGCTGGCTTTTGCCAACCAGATCCGGATCAGTAAAACGGAAGACGAGTTTTACCTGATCGAACAACGGGTTCAGGCGAAGGGAAACGACCGTGAGGAACGCTTCAAAGATCTGAACCAAATGGGGCCAAAGGGAAAATTTAAGGTAGATTCTACTTTAATAAGCCTGGAAGTAGTCAACCAACCTATGGGAGCGGTACTCGAAAACCTGTTTGCAGAACTGGGCATAGATTACTTCTTATATGCGCAAATAAGTGAAGGGGTTACGATGCATGTGCATAACGTCACCTTAAACGGCCTCTTGCAAAAGATGTTTTACGGAACAAAATACACCTACCGCGTGCGCGACAGCATTTATATTGTAGGTGAACGTGAGCTTGAAGGCTTAAGGGAAACCAAACAAGTCTACCTCCGGAACCGCTCGGTAGACAAAATAATACAATTTCTGCCGGGCGATGTTACCAAAGGCCTGGAAATAAAAGAGTTTACAGAACTAAACAGCTTGTTGATAAGCGGTTCTTATCCTCAAATACTGGCGCTGGAGAGTTTCATCCAAAAGATAGACCAGCCGGTACCTGTGGTAATCATAGAGGTACTTATAGTAGATTACCAACGAAACAATATTGTGTCCAGTGGTATAGAGGCGGGGCTCTCTAGCGAAGCCGTAGAAACACAGGGCGTATTGTATCCCGCTTTGGATATGACGCTGAGTTCGGGTTCAATTAATCAGCTGTTGCAAAGCTTTAATGGTTTTGGGTCGCTTAACCTGGGTGCTGTGGCCCCTAATTTTTACGCTAAGATCAAGTTCCTTGAAGACAATGGCGTGCTCAATGTAAAGAGCACGCCCAAGCTTTCTACGCTCAACGGACATGAAGCCAACATAAGCATTGGCAATACAGAGTATTATGTGGTAGAGCAAACCAACATTACCGGGGTGCAAAACCCTATTCCGGTAATAACACGCAATTACCAGCAGGTGCAGGCAAACTTTACGTTAAAGATAAAGCCCTATGTGTCTTCAGGTGAACAGGTTACACTGGAAATAGATGTTGAGCAAAGCGACTTTACCGGGCGCATTTCGCCAGAGGCCCCACCAGGAACGGTCAGCCGGAAGTTTACTTCTATGATACGCGTACGGAACAACGACATGATCTTGCTGGGGGGACTTGAAGAAAAGGGCTATGACGACACCGGAAGAGGCGTGCCTCTCCTTTCAAGAATACCGGTGTTGAGGTGGCTCTTTAGCAGCCGTACGAGAGACTACAACAAAAGCAAGCTGAATATATTCATTAAACCCACCATCGTATTTTGAGAAAAGCAATTGAAATATGGCACAGGCTTACTTTTCCCAAGGTGCTTGTTTCTGTAGAGTATTGTTTTTCTCCCGAGGGAAAGCAGTTAAATGCTACTGTACTTAAAAAAGACAAAAAAGAGATAAAGGTATTAAAGGCTTTTGCCGCACGTACCATTGATGAATTGGCGTCACAATTGGGCAAGGATATTCCCGTAGTGCTTAACATTACGGGAAAGAGGGTGCTTTCCAGGAAGCGCTCAACGAGTATCGAAGAGACGCTTGATGAACAAGCGAAGAGGGCCTTCCCCAACATGAACCTGGAGGAGCTGTATTTTCAAGAAGAGGACCAGGGTATGCACGGTGTTGTTTCTGCAGTGCGGTTGGATACCGCAGAGGCGCTGCTTACCGAGTTCCGGCAGGCACAACTTTCTGTGATTGCCTTATACATCAGCGTATTTGGCGTGTTACCGCTTTTGAAAGCCTTGGGTGTAAACCAGGCACACCTGGGGTATCATCAAGTAAAGGCAGAAGAAGGAGAGGTAGAACTGGTTCAAACGTATAATACAGAAGAACTTGCCTTGGGCAACGAGCGCTTGGAGGCGGACAAGGTTCCCGCTTTTTTGGGAGGGCTTAAATTCTTTATGCAGCTACCGGAGTATGAGGGAGCAGGACCGGGTGATGTGCATACGCGGTTTGAGGAATGGCGTTTTGTGCATGCATATAAAAAACTTTTGCCCGCAATGGCTATTGGCCTGTTGGTTTTGCTATTGAGCAGCTTTATGGTTTTCAACCATTACTACACAAAGAACCAAGCCCTGCTTTCAGGTATGGCCGGTGCACGGGCATCTATAAAAACACTTGAAGGGTTGAAGCAAAGCGTACTTGCGAAAGAAGATTTTCTTCTTCACAACGCAGGAAGTAAAGAAAACCTAACCCTGATGTGTGATCAGCTGGCGGCTTCGGTTCCCGGGGCGGTAAGCCTGGATGCCCTCACCTTATTTCCCCTGGTGAAACGGCATAAGCGGGAGCACCTCTTTGAGTTTGCGCAGACCTCTTTGGAGATAAAAGGCAAGTGCAGCCGCTATAGTGAACTTCAGGGGTGGCTGGTTTCTATAAACCAATTGCCATTTGTGAAAGAGATAATGATACTGGGCTATGGGGACTCGGAAAAACAGGAGCCGGAGAAATTCCACCTGCTCTTAAAACTGGACATATGAAGCGTGCAAGGAAAAAGTTTTATGCTTTGTTATTGGGGAGCGGGGTGGCTTTGCTTGTGGCGTACCACCTTTCGTTTGCCAAAGGGATGACGCAGGTTTCGGAGTTTCAGAGGCTAAGCCGGATGGAAGAAGAGACCTGGCAGGTAGAAAAAGACCTGGCGCATTGGCAAGCCAGGAATGCACAGTTGAATGAAGTCTTGGGCAACTCGAACAAGGCCGGCTTTGAAGAAAACCTGCTGAATATGGTAGGCTTGTTTTGCGAAGCACAGCGCATGGATGTAGAGCAATTCTCCGAACCTGAAATAGGCTATCAGAATGGCTATAGGATAGAAACCATTTCGGTAAGGGTAAGGGGTTCTTTTCACCAACTTTTATCCCTTTTGCACCACATGGAAGAAGATTTCCGGTCAGGAAGGATCGTTTCACTTGACTTTGAAAAGGAACTGGATTACAAGAGGAGAAAAGAAGAGCTGTACTTAAAACTATATGTGCAAAACATTAAACCTGTTGAAGATGAGGCATAAACTTTTTTTAATGGCTTGTTCAGCCGTGTTTTTTACAGCGTGCGCGCTAATCGAGGAACCAAGTGTAGAAGGAGAACGCCTGGAAATTATTGTGCCCAGGGATAGTTTACGCACCGAGTTGGCCACCCAGCTTTTCTATTGGTACGAGCTTGAAGGTGCCGTAGAGTATGAACTGCAACTGGTAAGCCCTTCCTTTAACCGCATAGACCGTTTTTTGCTGGACACTTTAATTAGTGGAGATAAGTTTGCCTTAACGCTTAGCCCCGGCACATACCAGTGGCGGATAAGGGCGCTCAATTTCAGCAGCGCTACTCCCTTTACATACCACACTCTATTTATAGACAGCACTTCTGACCTCAGCGGACAGCAGCTCATCCTGCAAGGTCCGGCAAACCGGGATACTTCAGCCCTTTTGAATCAGGTGTTTTCCTGGCTTCCTCTTTATAATGCAGTCGATTATGAAGTAGAACTTTGGCAACCTGCGGTAGGCGGGGTGAAGGTCTTTAACCAACGTACTACAGCGCCTACCCTCACGTACCCTTTAACTTCAGAAGGGGCTTTTGAGTGGCGGGTACGCGCGCTTAATGCAGAGAGTGCCAGCGCTTATGAGTCCCGTACATTTTTCATTGATACCGCGGCTCCTGCAGCCCCGCTTCTGGCTGAACCTGCAAACAACAGTGAAGTGTCGGGAGACACGGTTTACTTTTCCTGGTCCAGGGATCAGGGTGGGGGTTCTTCCCTAAGCGATACCCTCTACTTAGCCACCGACTCCAGTTTCACACAAGGTGAAACAATGTATTTCAGCCGGGAAACCTCTCTGAACCTGACGGAAGTACCCGTTAACAGGTATTACTGGAGAGTAAAAACAAGAGACAAAGCAGGAAACAGTAGTCCTTTTAGTAAGACAGCAACCTTTTCGAAGCAGTGAGAAACAAAAAATTACAATGGGTTTTGCTTCCCCTGGTCTTATTGATCTGGGGGTTTATAGGCTATCGCATTTATGCGGGTATAAAGGGGGAGGAACCTGCACCACGGAGGAGGGTAGCGCGTGTGGAGGTAGCGAAAGTTACGCCTGAAGACACCCTTAGGTACCAACCTTTGCTACATTACCCGGACCCCTTCCTGAAAAACAACAAGAAGAAACGCACCGAAGTACCCCCTGCAAAAGGACCAGGTGTGAAGAACAAAGCCAAAGTAAAGACCAAAGTAGTGTTGAAGCCGTTGCGCTGGCCTGCTGTGGCATACAAGGGGCAATTGGAAAAAAAAGGAGCACATCCGCTTTGCATCCTCGAAATAGGCAACAGCCTTTATTTCCTGAAAAAGGGAGAGCAGGCGCAAAGTTTAAAGTTGCTCAGCGTATACCCGGATTCAGTGAAAGTAGAGTACAAAAAACGGGAAAAGAAAACCATAGTTCGGTCATGAAACTAAAAGCAGGCGCATTGACTTATGCTCTTTTTATTGGGGTGGTTACCGCAATACTTTGCTTTTTAATGATCCTGCTGATACAGTTTAACCGGCACTTTTTTTACCGCACCGACCTGAAAGAAAAAGTGCTGGATAATTGTTTTTCGGGCTTGGCGCTGGGGCTTTCGTTAGAGGAGGGCGACCATACAGGCTGGATGGATCTTTTTGGTGCGCAGGCAGATTCTGTTAAAATCAGGAAAAGCCCCCTGGGTCTTTACCAAATGATTGCCGTTGAGGCCAAGGCAGGGCCTTACAGAGCTCATAAGGCAGCCCTTTTTGGTTTCTCTTCAGCGGCATCGGCCCATACGGCCCTGTATGCAGCAGAAAAAGCGAATGCCCTGCGGTTTGCCGGAGACGCACTCGTTAAAGGGCAGGCCTGGCTTCCCGGCAAAGGAGTGGAAACGGCGTATATTGAAGGGAAGAACTACACGCGCGACAAAAAGATCTACGGGGAAATAAAGAACAGCAAGAAAAGCATTCCCGCTATAGCAAATCACTTGTTGGCCAATGGACGGGAAAGACTCCGGCAAATGGCTTTGGAAGGAGATAGCCTGGTTTCCTACGGGGATTTGTTGAAAATGCAGTACCGCCCCTTCTATAAACGTTCCTTGCTGGCAAACAGCACGGGTAATGTACAAATAGAGGAGAAACTCGGGGGCAACGTGGTGGTGAAGTCTTCAGGTGAAGTGATGGTAAAAGGGGGTGCAGAGCTTACCAATGTGACCCTCGTGGCCCCGGTGATCAGGATCAAGGCCTCTTTCCGGGGGAAAGCACACCTCATTGCCTCTGATAGCATAGTAGTGGAGGAAGGAGCACATTTGCAATACCCCAGCTCGGCCCTGTTGATCCGTAGCGATGGGGCGAGCGAAGGGCAGATATGGATTAAGTCGGGGGCTCGTTTTGACGGGGTAGCGTATTACCACAGCGACAGCTACCGGTCAAAAAATCAAGCGTGTATAAAGATAGAGGAAAACGCTTTGGTGCAAGGGCAATTGGTCGCGAACAAAACCATTGAGCACCGCGGAACGCTCCATGGTACTTTGATCGCATCCGACCTTATACTGATCACGCCCTCCGGGGTTTACCAGAGCCATTTGCTCGATGGCCGCATAGAACGGGCAAAGCTGATCCCGGATTTTGGCGGCCTGCCTTTTGAATCCTGGGAAAACAAACCCGAATTAATTATGTGGTTATGAAAAAAGTCAGGGCTTCCACCTTAGTAGAAACGCTTGTGGCGGCTGCGATACTCAGCATCGTAGCTGGCCTGGGGATCATGATCTTTCTGCGCCTTTCTACGCCCTCTTCAAATGGCGCTGCCTTATTGGAGGCACAGCAAACTACCTATGCTCTTTCCATACCTTCTCCTTTTAGCCCCGAGCTGCCGGAAAACAGGGAAGTCGCTAAAGGGCCGCTTTTTTATGAAAGCAGCTGGGCGCATAGGGGGGAGGCATTGAACGAGCAGACCTTAACGGTGACGGATGCAAGTGGAAATATAGTATACACAAGAAAAAGGCTGTACTATGCGCGCTAAAAAACTCAAGGCCTTCACTCTGGTTGAGCTTATGGTAACCCTGTTGATCAGTACCCTGCTCATCGGGTTCACTTATTTTCTCTTCCGTACCGTGCACCTCTATTTCAAAAAACTGGATCAAAACGGAGAGCAGGTTGCAGACAGGGCTTTGGCACGCCTGAAGTTCAGGGAGGGGATGGAAGAAGCGGATTCCATATACCACCGGAACGAGGCTATCGTATTCTTTGAGGAGGCAGACAGCCTTCGCTGGGCCTACCGGGGAGACTCACTGTGGTTTGAAACACCTTATTCCAGGCAGGCCTTTTATACCGGGGCGGGTACGTTACGCGGCTTTACGCACCACAGTTTACCCTGGATAGACAGGGTAGCGTTACGCTTCGGGAACGAAGAAGAAGCTTTTTTCTTTTCCAAAGAATATCCATTGGCATACAAAGTGAACTAAATGGGCATATCGTTAGAAGAGATAAAAGGAACCAAAAAGGCCCGGGAGCCCAAAACGCGGGAAGCTGTATCGTGGAAAAAATATTTTAATACAGAGCTGGGAGGCTTTCGCTTAAAAGATGCTGCCCGGGAGGCTCTGTATGCCGAGCTGGCGTTGTTGCTGGAAGCCGGCTTGAACCTTAAGGGGGCCCTGGACCTGCTCATTGAGCAGCAAAAGAAAGCCAAGCACAGAGCGTTGCTTACGGCCGTTACGCATGACCTTACCCAAGGCGCCCGTTTTTCAGAAGCTCTTCAAAAGCACAAGGTATTTTCAGCTTATGAATATTACTCCATTAAGATTGGCGAGGAAGCGGGAAATCTGCAGGAAGTACTTCAAAAGCTCGCCCGCTTTTACGCCCAAAAAATAGAGCAGCGCAGGGCGTTGATCGGGGCATTGACCTATCCCCTGATCGTAATGTGCACTGCGGTTTTGGCAGTGGGTTTCATGCTTACCTTTATGGTGCCGCTCTTTAGCGACATCTTTGCCCGGGTAGGGGGCGATTTGCCTGCCCTTACCCGTTTTGTGATCGGTCTGTCTGAAAATTTCAGCAGCACGCTGGGCACTTTAGCCCTTATAGCGGTAGGGCTGTTTCTCGGGCACCGTTATTTTAAGCGCTATGAGGGGTATAAGGCCTATTTTTACAAGGCCTTAATGGCCATTCCCGTTGTTGGCCCTTTTTTAACCAAGACGTATACCCTGCGTTTTACGGAGAGTATGAGCCTCCTCATCCATTCACGGGTTCCGCTTATTGAGGCCCTTGAACTTTCCAACCGCATGGTGGGCTTTTACCCGATCTCGAAAGCCTTGGCGGGGATACGCGCTATGATCTTAAAGGGAAAAAGCCTGGAAGAAGGGATGAAGCAATACCCGGTTTTTGATCGCAAAACCGTTTCCCTGATCCGGGTGGGGGAGGAATCGAACCAGCTGCATTTGATCTTTCTCAAGCTGTCTGAGCAATTGGAAGCCGACATTAAACACCGCGCTAAGGTGCTGGGCAACGTGATGGAACCGCTTATTATCGTGTTTCTCGGGTTTATGGTGGCCCTGATCCTCATTTCCATGTACCTCCCCATGTTTGAGTTAAGCGCCTCCTTTGGATGAGAAATAGCCTGTCCTTAATGGTCTTTTTATTCAGTTACAAACGGCTTGTTTCCCGCAAAGCCTTACGGGTAAAGGATTTCCAAAAAAGGCCGAAATGTCCAAACAGGTTTTTTGCATCCTTGTTTCTTTTGCCCTCTAAACTAAAATTAACCGTAATGAAAACCTCTTTCAAGGATAAATGCCTTAGCCTGATGCTTCCTTTCTTTTTCCTGTATTTCTCACCATTCGCCTACGGGCAAAGTGCGCAGTACTTTGTTTTAACTGAAGAGCTGGATGGTGCGTACAGCGAAACCACAACGGATGAGGTCTTTCACTTTCGCTTTACAGAAGAATACCAGGTGCCGCTTGATGCTTTACTCGAGTACAAGTTATTCGATGAAGAAAACAACCTGGTTTCCGCTCCGGGAATGCCCGCAGTAAGGATAAAAAAAGGAGTAAATGATATTGATTTAAACCTGGAACCCTTGCACTTATGCAATTTGCGGTTTTACCGCCTCGAAGTTAAAAACGCCAAAGGTGAGACGTTCTATGCCGTATTCGAGATCAACAATGGCACCGGAGTCAACAACTGCCCTTAAGCTTTTAATACTCGCATTTCCCATTAATTTCAAACTAAACCTGTTCAGATGTTATTATCTTTTTTCAGAAAAAAAAGCGTAGCACAACCTTTCAGCGCTTTTACCGCCCTGTTTATTTTGCTTTTTTCCTTTGAGCCCCAAAACCTTCTGGCCTTCGAAGGGCCTAAACAACCGGAACTTTCCAGCTTTATGCAGATTTCTGCCGATGATATGGTAGACCCTTTTACCGGGGATTTTAAGTACAACATTCCGCTAATGAATGTACCGGGTCCGGGAGGAGGATACCCCATTAACCTCACGTATACCGGGGGTACCATGGCGGATGAGTCCAGCTGGGTAGGCTGGGGTTGGAACGTAAACCCAGGTTTAATAAACCGGCAAAAGAGAGGGGTGCCGGACGATTTTGACGGAAGCCAGCAGGTTAAGAAGACCTATTACGAAAAAGACGAACACAACATACTTATCAGTGCCGGGCTGTCTCCGTCAGAGGTGCTTGGTGCGGATCTCGGGCTTCTTTCCGCCAGGCTGGGCGGAAATCTGAATGTGATCTATAACAACAAGCGGGGCTGGTCACTCAAGCCGGGTGTGAATTTGCAGCTAATGCCCGTAGAAGCAGCCAAGCAGGGAGACCAAACGATAGAAGAAAACCCTGAGGATAAAGAGAAATCCAATACAGCCGGAGATGACCAAAGTGCAAATACGCCAGGCCAGGACGATAAAGCAGATGAAGTGCAAGTGGAGCCCGCAGTAACGGCACAAACCCAAAAAACCACGCTTCAGCAACAAAAGGCATTCTCCAATTATGTATGGGGCGAAGTAGGAGGGGCTTCCTTTTCCAAGATCAGGCCGATTGCTTCCTTTATGCAATATCCACGCTCCAGTACCTCCGTTGCCTTTCAGGGCAAAACGGGGCTTACACTTTTTGGCACTACTGTAGACTTTCCCTTCACGGCTGCTTATACAAAGGATAAAATTGCCATAAACAATTTTAACCTGAAGGCCCTGGGGTATATGCATGCCAACAGCCCGGTTTCGCAAGACCTGAATGTTTTGATGGACTATAGCCGCGATAATGAAGGATTGCTGAACAGAAGTACCAAGATCCTTCCTGCGCCTGTACAAACCCAGGACCTTTTCCAGGTAAGCAGCCATTTAATGGGCGGGGTTTTCAGGGCGATGCGCAATGATGTGGCCGTGTATAGCCCCACAAGTGCATATTCAACAGGAAAAAGTGCTTCTGCCAGCATAGAGTGGAATACCTCAGGGGGAGAGAATAAGTTTGGCGGAGGTTATGAAGGAAGTGTAGTAGGCGGGTATTCCGGCAAGTGGCTGCATGGAACCTCTGCCCTTAACCCGCTGAGGGAAGCGAATACCGATGAGGCGGTATACTTCAAATTTATGGGCGAAAACAATGAGCACAACAGCCAGTATTCAAACCTGGCGGCCTCGTATGAAGCGGAAAGACCCGTACTGAGCACACATTTTCAAAGCTTAAACGCCATCACAGCCGCCATAGGTGCCCTTTCCAATTCCACGCCTATTTCCTATCTAACCAATTTGTCAAAGGGGATATCTTCTACCCACGCATTGAACAAGAGCATCAGCAACCCCGACCGGGAATCGAAACAGGCCACAGCGGTGCATTACATCACAGAAAAGGAGTACAAACTGCTATACAGTGGCCAGACCTATAAGGGCATTGACCCGAGCACCCTGAATGCCGGGGACAATACAATTGCCGAGTTCCAGATCCTGAACAAGGAAGGGCAACAGCTTAACTTTGGTTTGCCGGTATTTACCAACTACCAGGAAGACTATGTATATGCCACCGAAGGCATTACCTACCCCAATAACGGGCCGGCAGATACGGAGCCTTATTCAGCCACGGTGCCTTACAGCAGTGGCGAAGCAGAAGTAACCGATGACAACGGAAAGGGAAGGGAAGGTTCTTTTTCCAAAACCCGTACGCCCAAATACGCACATGCCTACCTGCTTACAGAACAGCTTTCTCACAACTACCGTGACATAGACAACAACGGGCCTTCACGCAACGACCTGGGGCATTATACGAAGTTCAACTGGGTGAAATCGCATACGGAAACAAACCGGATCGGGGCCGATGGCCAAAACACTGCATTTCCCGGTGTACTTTCCGACAAGCTGGACGACCGCGCCTCCTTTTCGATCGCAGAAAAAGAAGTGTATTATGTGCAAAGCATTGAAACCAAAACCCACAAAGCCGTTTTTGAATATACCAACGATAGAAAAGATGCCCTGAACTTTCTTAAAAACGGTTCGCTGGAATCGAGCCCGGCTACCCCCAAAGCACGTTTAACCTCCATTAAGCTTTACAAGCTGGATGATACGGGTAACCTGGGGGTGCTTATAAAAGAGGTGCATTTTAACCAGAGCTACAACCACTGGCAGGGCGTGACCAACAGCAACAGCCCCGGAAACCTCAGTGGGCAGACCAACGCCCGCTTAACCCTGGATGGGCTTTATACCACCTATGGTACAGCAGGGGGGGTAGAAATAGAAGGCACCAACCGCAATGAATACTTTTTTGAATATTATGCCAGCACCTACCCAAGTGCAGCATCGGGGCAAAAACCCGAAAACTCCATCGACCGCTGGGGCAACAAGCAGTTGGTGAGCGAGAACGATTACGGGGTTTCCAACCACATTATGCCCCACACCACCCAGGATAAGAATACCGCGGACCTCAATGCCAAAGAAGGCTTGTTGCACAGGATCAATAACCCGATGGGAGGGTCGGTAGAAGTAGATTACGAAGCCGATGACTATGGGTATGTACAGGACAAAAAGGCCATGCGCTTATTTGAAGTAGTAGGCGTAGGCGCCTCTCCGGCCGGGGCTACCGTAGGATCCGGTATGGTGCACATCGACCAGAACGACAAATACCTGCTCTTTAAACTGGAAGAGCCCGTAAACAATACCAGTGTAGATGTTTCTGCTTACCTGGAGGGGATCGACCAGCTTCATTTTAAAATACTCATGGGGCTCAAGGGGCCCAGCCTGAACAGCGATGTGGGGCCGTATTTCGAACAAAGCGGAACCGTGCTGGATTACATTGAAGGTTTTGCCCGGGTCGATCAGGCCTATGGGGTTGCCGTTTCCTCTATTACCGATGGGAGCGGAAAACATCCTTATGGCATAGTCAAGGTAAAACAAGAAGATATCGGGTCTTCCGGTTTTCATCCCTTTGAACTGGCGGCCCTGCACCATTTAAAATACCATAGGTTTGACCTCAGAAGTGCGCTGGGGATCAACTTTACCGCAGGATTTAACATACGCGGGGCGGTAAGTGCAGTATCTGATATCTTAAACGATGTATTTGCCACCCTGGCAGAAGAAAGAGGTTACTACACCGTAGGGAAAACGCTTTCGCATGGAGATGACATTTGCTTTAAATCCCTGCCGTGTACCATACGGCTCAATGATCCGGACGGCCGGAAAATTGGTGGAGGTGCCCGGGTAAAATCTGTAATTGTGCACGATGCCTGGGATCAGATGACCCTGAGTGCCGAAGGAGCATCTTCTTACGAGAAATACTATTTCTACGACAATGAAGACGGCACTTCCAGTGGAGTAGCTACCTATGAACCCGCTGCGGGAGGAGAAGACAACCCCTTGCGTATGCCCGTACGCTCAAGCATTGGAGACGGGTTCTTTTTTAAAGACAACGCATTTTTGAATTACCTGCCCATCGGAGAAACCTATTACCCTTCGCCCAGCGTAGGCTATGGGCGGGTAACGGTATACAGCAACCCGCAAAGAGATGCGGTACAATACGGTAATGGCATTGTGGAACACACCTTTTATACCGCTAAGGATTTCCCGGTGCGCACTTCGTATACCGACCTGCAGCGCATAGGCGACGACCCCGTAGGAAACGTAATGGCCTTTTTAGGCATCAAAACCTTCCAGTTTGTGGGCATGGCCCAGGGTTTCTCGGTAGTCTTGAACAACATGCACGGAAAACCGAAACATACCGCTACCTATTCCAGCAACAGTAAAGCAGGTCTTTCCACCCCGGTTTCGCAGCAAACCTATATATACAACACCTCCAGCTTTAACAACAAGCAAATTGAAACCGCTAAAACGGTTATTGACAACCAGTACTTTCAGCGCGATAACGTGAGGCTGGGAGAAGAAATGGATGTGTTTATGGAACAGCGCGAATCGATGACGGTGAATTCCGGTGCCGGGGGCGCGGCTAACGCTATGGTATTTGGCGTCTTTCCTATCCCGTCTTACTTCCCGCGCCCCAATAAAAGCGCAAGCGGTACCAAAACGGCAACCATCACCA
Organism: Owenweeksia sp.; assembly: GCA_028285465.1. Classification (GTDB taxonomy): domain Bacteria; phylum Bacteroidota; class Bacteroidia; order Flavobacteriales; family Schleiferiaceae; genus JANQPD01. Next base: position 54,817 of record JANQPD010000034.1, read on the forward strand.
AGGTATTTACCCAAAATGCCACGCTCGACAGGGTAGAAAGTATGGTAGACGGCAGCGTGAGTGTAACCGAAAACCTCATGTATGACCCCTATACCGGGGAAGCGGTGTACACCTTGCAAAAAACGCCCTTTGGCCAAAGCACCTATACCAAACTGTTTCCCGCCTATTGGGAGTACCCCGATATGAAACCCGCTTCGCTTAACTGGGGCAAAAGCTTTAAAGGTAGCGAGGCAGCAGGTTTCATAAGCCCGGGAGATGTATTGTTGAACACCGGCACCGGGGAAAAGGTGTGGGTGCAGGAGCCCTTCCTGGACAAAGGTATCCTTACACCTGAGTATGTAGCCGATGCCACCGGCAATACCACCACCCTGCAAGCCAATGATACCTATAAGATCATACACTCCGGCTACCGCAATCAAACAAGTGCCATTGCGCAAAGCCTGCAATCTTCTAAAGACGTGCAAGACCCCACCAACCGCTCGGAGAACATATACTTTGCCGCCTGGAATGTGTTTGTGGCCAATAATGCTGATCCGCAAAGCTGGGATATGATCGACTGCATAGACGGCAGCCTGGGGACCGACCTTGCTCAGAATGTTGAGCATTACGGCCCGATGAGTACGTACCTGGATTACTTAAATAGTCTTCCATCCCCGAACCTTACCCTTTTTATAGAAGGGGAAATCAAAAACCTGAATGATTTTTACCGTAATGATGGGATCTCGTTTGGGGACCCATGCCCTTTCCACCTCTTTTTCCCGGAGAGTTTCAATGGAAAAGTAGAGGATTTTTACCTGTACGAAACGGGCCCGAACAGCGCCCTGGCCGTACATAAAACCAATACCAACCTGACGTATGAGTGCTTGCTTTCGGATACCTATGGCATGGTATACGGGATGTTCTCGGGATGCATGTACAAACCCTGTGTATACGGAGTGTTGGATGCTAGCGTATCTACCTTTGGCAACCAGGTAGCAACCAACAGAGGCACGGCCAACTTGCCGGGCAACGCAAACGACAACCCCTATAAATACAACCTGGAAAACGGTTTCTTTTATCCCAATACCGGCTTAAACTGGCTATCTACCCGCATACAATCAGGTACGCTGGCGGGTTTTGATACCGAGGCGGGAACAGATGGCGAATACGCAGATTTTGTAAGCTTTGATGCGCGGGACTATAATAATAACCCCGGAGCAGGCCAGAGAAAATGGACCGAGACGGGCCTGGTAACCCTGAGAGACCTGAATGGCAATGCCCTTGAAAGCAAAAACCCCCTTGGGGTGCACAGCGCACAGCTTATGGATTTTTGCGGGGTATATAAAACCGCGGTAGCCTATAACGCGCGCTTTAACGAGTTGGCCTTTGAAAGTTTTGAGGACCAGGACAACTGTTACGACAACAACGGGAACCTGGATGTTTCCTGTACGAGCTGCGCCAACGACTATTATGCCCTGGACGCCCATACGGGCAAATACAGTTTCCTGTTGAGCGATACGCGTATCCCCATAACCGGGGCCGGCCTGAGTTTGCAGTCCGGGAAAAAATACGTGGTGCGGCTTTGGGCCAAACTGGGGCCGGGCTCCACTTCGGCCGTACCTACCATAAGCGGGGCTACCTTTAGCAAGATCGTGAACGACATTAACGGCTGGTCGCTGTACGAGGCGGTGATTACCGGGGGGGCTTCGCTTATTGAGCTGGATGCCACAGACGACCTCCTCATAGACGACCTGCTGGTAAAACCGCAGGAAGGTGCCGTACAAACCTACGTATACGATGCCGCTACCGGCTTTTTGCTGGCTACCCTTGACGACAACCACCTGGGAAAAATATATACCTACGACCTGGCCGGTACCCTAACCGGGGTGATGATCGAGACCGAGCAGGGAAGACAGTCCGTGCAGTCTGCCCATACTTCTTATAGCAAATTAAACAACCAATAACCTGACTATGAAAGCGTTAAAAATTCTTATTGCCATCTTTGTTTGTTTGATGAGCCTTGAAGCCCACGCGGTACAACAGCGTTACGTGGAAAGGATGAGCTTATACGAGCTGTTCACAAAAGACCCCCCCACACTGCGGGGCAATGGCTACCAAAACGAGTGGACCTTTACCCGGAGTATTCCCGGCAACCCTACTATTGCTTCCAGTACTCTTTTGCTGAAGGCGTATGTAGACCAGCATGAGACCTATTTTTCCTTTGACGAAAGCGGCAATTACCCCATAGCCATTTGGTTTACAGACCCTGTTGCCGGGAGCACGGTTAAATACCTGAATGCGGGCCAGTCGGATGTAATGGTGTACCACAACGCAGGCGCGCTGAGCACGGCCGATATTTTCGTGGAGCACAATGCCTCTTCTTATCCTGTAAACCTGCTTAAGCGGATCTATATAGAGGCAGAGTGGATCGTGGAATATACCCCCCAGTTGCCGAACCCGATCTCGGGCTGGCGGGCCATTATGAAGAACGAGCGCATATTGACCGCTACAAACGAGCTTGAACTGAGCTGGCGGTTTGACGGGAGGGCGAGCTATTATGAGCTGGAATACCTGTTTATGCCCGATGCCTACGATGCCGGGGCCGTGAGCCATAAAGCCAATATTGCCGGGCAGCTGTTAACCGATTTTAGCGATGCCGTTAAAGTAGTACTCACCCGCAGCTTTTACACCATACCGCTGGCCTTTCCCCAGGGGAGCCTCCTTTACCGCGTACGGCCGGTGTACCAAAACAGTACGGGCGACAAAACATACGGCCGCTGGAGCTACGAGCCCACGGCAACCAGCACCCTGCAGGATGCCATAAGTGCCGATGTTACCACCCCTTGCTGGCGTTACCTCAACGATGCCCTTGCCCTGGAACCCATGAAAAACTGGCAGCACCAGGCCAGCTTTATCGAAAACGGCTTGCGCAAGGACGTAGTTTCTTTTTTTGACGGGAGCGGCCGGTCCAGGCAAACCGCTACGGTGCAAAATGCCGATGCGTTTGCCCTGGTGCAGGAAGAGAAATACGATTACGAAGGCCGGAAAGCCCTGAGTATCATACCGGGAGTTACCGCTTCGGGCGGCCTGGGCTATTACAGCGCAGACAACGGAGGGGCCGCCAACAACGTATCCAAGAGTGCTTTTTTTAGCGACAACGCCATTGCCAACGGCACCAGCTTTACCCTTTCTGCCGCCAACTCCATAAGCGCCAAGTACTACAGCCCCTCCAACAACCTGGATTTTATAAATAAGGTAGGTGTGGCCGATGCCGAAGGTGTGGTAGGCGCGCAAACCGTTTTTATGAACGATGGCACCGACCGGCCTGCCGTTTCATCCGGTATAGGGGGTACGCTTGGCTTTAAACAAGGCCACGATACCAAAATGCTGTACGGAAAACCCACCCAGGCTGAGCTGGATCGCCTTTTTGGCAATGAGGTAGGCGAGGCGCAGTTTTATACAAAAAGCTATACCATCGACCCCAACGGCCAGGTGTCGGTACAATACCTCGACCACGAAGGGAGGGTGATCGCTTCCTGCTTAAGCGGAGATGTACCGGCCGGTTTACTGAGCTTACAGGCTTTACCCGCTGCCCAGGCCAATCCCCAAACACTCAAGAGCGCCTTATTAAGCGGCAACAATACCGTAAACAGCCAGGGAGCATACATACAGGCAAACGTATACGTGTTTGACAAGCCCGGCACAACTGTAAACCTGGAATATACCTTAAGTGCCGTGCAGCTCAGCATGTGCTCCTCTTCCAACCCTACCTACCAGGGGCTTTACAATATAGAAATTACGGTACTCGCCCCGGACGAATCTACGGTGCTCTCTCAAACATACACCCTGACCCCTTCCGAGAACCGCCTCCTGCAATTTACGGTGGGAAACCCCGGCCGCTATACCATTACCCGGACCATTTCGCTTGATGAAACCTCCATACAAACCGCCCTGGCCAATGAGAGAAGCTACCTCGAAGGGGAGCAGGTAATGGTAAACAATACCTGCATTCCGTACAACGTAGACCCGGTAAGCGGCTGCGACCTGAGCCTGGCCAATTGCTCCATCAGTTGCTACAACTACCACGTACTGCAAATTGACGGCACCACTACCTATATTGATGAAACGGGAAAGGTGTATGAAAAGCAGGAGATAGGCGGCACCGATTATTATGTAGACCTCAGCGACCCCGCCATTACGTACCTGGTGGGTGGCCCAAACGACCCCATTGCCGCGGCTATTGCCGCCTGTGAGCTGGATTGTGCCGATAGCTTTGAAGAGCTGGAAAGCGATGGTTATGAAGACAATACCTGTGCTGTGCTCAAGGCCGGCCTGATGGCCGATATGAGCCCCGGGGGACAGTTTTTCAGCAATATGGCCGCGCAGAATGCTTCAGGGCAGGCCGTAACGGATCCCAACGGCAATACCGTGCTGGAGCCCTTTGAAGGGGAGGTCCCCGAAGATGGCTGGCTTATCAATAACATCACCTCAACCCAGGCCAA
>JANQPD010000061.1 GCA_028285465.1 Owenweeksia sp.
TTTAAATATTAGTTAAAATGGGAAAGAAGGAAGTAAACCATGTTCACTCTAGTTAAGCACTATAGTTTGATTCGGACTTCCTTCTTCTGATCATGTTGACTCAAATAGAAATTAAGGGATCAAGCCCTATTATTAAGGAGTTGAGCTATGCATGATGTTCCCATTCATTTTTAACGGTTAAACTCAAAGTTATGGACAAAGAATGGATTTTCATTGGGGTAGATGTAAGTAAATATACCTTAGACCTTACAGCTATTACCTCAGAAGCGTTTGTTTACCATCAAATTGAAAACAAGCCCAGGGCTGTTGTAAAGTATCTTCATAAGTTTTGCAAAAAGCTATTGGTAGAAGAAGATCGTATTTGCATGGGCATTGAAAATACCGGACGCTACAGCTGGCCAGCTCTAACGGCTTTAAGTGCTACAGAGGTTCATCTATACTTGCTGTCTCCCCTTCACTTAAAACTTAGCATGGGTATGGTCAGAGGTAAAAATGATGTAATTGACAGCAAGCGAATAGCTTTGTTTCTAGCTAAGAATAAGCAGGGACTTACCCCTTACAAAGCAGCTGACAAAAGCCTTCAACAACTAAGCTTGCTACTATCAAGGCGTAATAAGCTCAAAAAACAACTTATGGCTGAAAGCAGTACAAAAGAGGATCTATTTGGCTTAGAGTCAAACGAAATCAGCAGTTTTATTGAAAAGCAAAGCAGAGCGGCAATAGCCTACACCAAAAAGCTTATAGAAGAGCTGGAAGTAGAGATCGAAAAGCTCATTAAAGCCAATAAACAACTACAACACAAAATGAAATTAGCCACCAGTGTACCAGGGGTAGGTAAAGTATTAGGTTGGTATCTTTTGGTTAAAACCAATGCCTTTGAAAATATAGCTGATCCTAGAAAGTTAGCCTGTTATGCCGGGGTAGCTCCTTTTGAGCATTCCTCTGGTATATCGGTAAGGGGAAGAACCAGAGTATCACCTTTTGCAGATAAACAACTCAAAAAGATACTACATATGGCCGCACTAAGGGTAACACACCTGGATGGTGAAATGCAGGAGTATTTTAAACGAAAAGTAGCCGAGGGGAAGAACAAAATGAGTGTTATCAATGCCCTCAGAAATAAAATTATTCATCGTGTAATGGCGGTAATCAGAGAAGACAGGCCCTACCAGAATAATTATAATAATCACTTGGCTATGTCATAGAAATCAAACTGACGGTATTTTGCTTATCCATTATTCACGTTAAGTTAACATTTTAATCAGGCGCTAAGAAGTGTAAAGGCGTAGCGACATATGGTAGACAAAGCACGTTTTTTAAAAGCCCTCAAAAGGGCTTTTTTCTTTATTAGCGCAGCAAAGCATCCTTTTATGGATTACCCAGGGAACAGCAAAACCGAGAAACAGAAGCCAAAAAGGGGAGTTGTCCAAACGGTCCTGGTTCTGGGGATACTTACAAAAGGCACAAACTGCAGAGCGCTTCTCAGAGCTGTATGGCCGGAAGTCTGAAACCTTTAAAACAAACTCAATGAAAAAATCTCTTTTCCTCACCTTTCTCGCTTGTAGCCTTTCCATTTCATTGTTTTCCAATGCTAAACCCACTGTGCACCAGGTTGATTCTTTACTCCTATTAGCTCGCAGCACGAAACCAGTTCCTAAGGAAGTGAAAATGCTTAGAGAAGCCAGCCTGCTATCCAAAAAAATAAATTATACTAAAGGTTACGTAGAAAGCAATTTGCGCATTGCGTATAGATTTTACCCTCTCCCGGCAAAAATGGGAGAGGTTGAACACATTATAGAAACACTGGATAGGATTTACACCATAAATTCTTCCATTTTTTCTAGTTACTCGCTATGTCGTTATTTCGAATTAAAAGGGCTTGTGCTAAAGGAGCAATACGACTTTTCAAACGCCTTGATCTACTACCTCAAAGCGGATTCCATTGCAGAAGTTATGGAAAACTTCACCCTTCGATTGGACATTTATCATCTATTGACGGTTTATTATCATGAGGTCGATAACCTGAAGATGACCTTAACCTACTCCAGAAAAGTACTCAACGCAACGAAAGACAGCTCAAAATACACCAATCAATACGCCTATACCCTATTTAATATGGGGCTGATTCATCTGGATCATGATCAATATGATAGTGCCTTATTTTATATCAACCAGTCCATACCGAAAAGTAGTATCCCTTTTTTGAGGGGAAATCAATACTTAGCTCTGGGACAAGCGTATTTAAAAAAAGATGAGGTTGATAGTGCCCAAAAATACGCCTATCTGGCCATGCCAATCGTAACCGGAAACAGGGATTTAAAAGGTAAGACTCAAAATTATAATCTACTGGGGTTGATCGAGCTCAGGAAAAAAAACCTGGATCAAGCCTTACTGAGCTTCCAAAAAGGGGTGCAACTTTCGGATTCTATAACCGTGTTAAACTATAAAGCAGAGCTACGTCAGAACCTTATCCGCACGTATTTACTCCAATCGGGCTACGATGATGAAATCCTGGATGATCTTTCGGTGCTTAGAGACTCCCTGACTGCTGTGAAGACAAAAAAAAGAGACCGGGAGATTGCAGCCAAGTACGAAGTGGAAAAAAGGGAATTGAAGATTCAAAACCTTAAATCGGAAAACGCCAGGAAGAGGTCAATGATCTACTTGATTGTGATCAGTTCCGGCTCGCTTATGCTTATCCTGTTGACGGGGTTTTTGCTTAGGCGAAGGATCTTAAAAGCAAACCTTGAAAAGAAGCGTTTGGAAAACCAGGTTTTACACGCGCAGCTTGACAGCAGTATCACCCAGGTCAAAAATCACGTGGATACCATTAAGGACTTAAAAGGTCAGATCAAAAGAAGTAAGATCGACAAAGAAAGCATTCACGAACTAACGGATTTATTGGATCAAAGCTATATTCACGATAATTGCTGGTATAAAATAATTTGTCATTTTGATCAGATCCACGATGATTATACGCAAAAAATCAGGCAAAAATACCAGAGCTTAACGAAAAATGATATCCGCCTATTGGTATTGATCAAATTGGATTATTCCAACAAAGCCATTGCGGAGGTTAAAAATGTTTCTGAGGGTAGTGTGAAAAAGGCCAAACAACGCTTATTGGCTAAAACCGGACTCTCGAATTTCAGTGAAATCACGTAATGATTTGTTGCTCTAAATTTCAAATAGCGAGATCAGGACCTGCTTAACCTCCTTTTTATTCTAAGCACTTTCCGGCCGGGGCTTGTACTATAGGCCGGAAGGGCATGTGTCTGGCATAGTGTACTGTTTTACCACACTTCATCCTGAATAAGCTTTGTGTATCATTTCCCTACGCACGGATTTTTCCAGTAAAAACCCGCCAACGTGCAGTTTATGTTTGGAATCCATTCTTACACAATCTGTGATTAAATCGTTGATATTTAGACTGTTGAAAAATGTATACCTTTTGTACACCTCAAAAAAAAGGTAGTCTTTAGAACTTTCCTGTAGTTTTAAAAAAGCATTTAGCAATTAATCAAATCCTGACCACAAACAGGTTTATAACCTGGGCACAATGCGCGAAAAAAAAACGGTAAAGAAATGACAAATAAAAAACAGTGCTTGTTACGAAATCATAGTCCACCTATACCTATCATTTGGAATGACAACACAAATTTTAAAAAAGCAAATCGACCATATATGATCCCTCATGTATAGGATATGGCTTTCAAATGCCTTTAGATAAATAACAATTTCACCAAAATAACAAGCTTATGAAATTCAAAACACAACTCTTAATACTTATAACTGCATTTTGCACGTATAACATATTCGGACAAATTAACACAGAGATAATCGATATTACGGTAGATAATCAAACCATTGTAAGCAATTGTAATTCGATAGATTTAGAAGACAATAACACTGTTAGCTTAGACATTTACTTCAAGCTTACAAAACCAAGTGCTCAAGCGGTTAGTACAGTAAATGTAAAAGCTCTGTTAAAATACTCTAGTAATTCTACTGGAGATGAGCAAGGTACTTATACACTGCCATCAACTGGCTGGAGCAATAATAATACAGAGTTCTATGGAACAATACCCCTTAATCTTTCTGCAAACGACATTCAGGTAAATGGTAGTAGCATTTTTATTAAATCCATAACCAGTAGTGGTGTTGAATCCAATAGTTGCGAATACCCTCTTGAAAAAGACGAAGTACCGTCATTCAGCTTAGCACCTACCAGCATTACCGTTTCTTGTGGTAGCACTTCAGTGGAGAGTTTTGATGTAACACCAACGAATATTCCAAGTGGTGCCACCGTAAGCTATCAATGGAATGTAGGAAGTGGCTGGCTTAGAAATGGCAACCCGGTTTCAAGCTTTACCACTACCTCCACAAATATCCAGTTGACACCTTATCAATACCCACCAGACGATGTACGTGTAACTCCAATATTAAACGGTGTAAGTTATCCTCAATTAACTTGCACGGTAAGTTCGGGTTCCTTTAACCCGACTATAAATATTGTGGGTGATGATTATGTTTGTAATTCTGGTATTTATACCCTTGACAATATAGCCAGTTTCAACAATCTTACGGTGCAATCCGTTAGCTCATCTAATAACAATATAGCCACGGCAAGTTATAATGCGGCTAATGGTGAAATAACCGTAAACAAGGTTTCGGATGGCATTATCTCACTCTCAGTAATAATACAAAACTCTTGTAACCAGATAAAAGTCACAACCAAAGAATTACAAATTGGGATTCCTGCATCCGTTTTTAATGCAACAATAACAGGTAGTGATGATGTTTGCCAAGGGCAGAATTACACGTATACGCTTGTTGGTGCCAATCATCCTTGTATAAATGGTGTTGTTTGGAGCGGGTCATCAAACTTGAACATCGTTCCACAAACTTCAAATACCATTACGGTTAGCAAAAACAATTTTGATAATGATTATGCTGGGCAAATAACGGCAAGCATTCCTGGCAGTACAACAAGTGTCAGTAAAGGCGTTTGGGTAGGTGTGCCGGGTAGCAATGCCCTCTCAATACAAAAAATAGATGCCTTTGATTTATACGCTGGCAGATGGTCAAAGCTTAGAGCACGATATACTCCTCTGATGTATGTATCCAATGGTCCATTGGACGTGGCTTTTGAATGGCAGATACCTAACAGCCAGATAAGAAATTATGCAAATACTGCCTACAAGGATGTGAATCCGAATCGTATTGGCCAGTTAACCATTGGCGTGAGAGCTACATGTGATTGTGGCAACGGACAATGGAAATACAGAACGTTTGATGTAGATGGCGGTGGAGGATTGATACCTGTAGGTGGAAATTAAGCGCTGTGCCTGACGTAATGTATAGCTCATTGCGGCTAATGGCTAACCACTAGAGCTGTTCTTAATTGAAATTGTACCGCAAGTACAGCCGTTTAGATTCATAGATTTTGTTATCAGGTTACCACCAGATAGTTTAATAAGGGTAAAAACCGCTGTACTTGCTTTTGCTCAAACGAAAATTCAAGCTTACTTAAACCGCAAAAAGCCATACACGAAGCCGTTTCAGGGAAAATCGTTTTGTCTAAATGAAATATGAATAAAATGAAAAGATATTTACTGTTTGTCATTTGCTTAATTGCATCTTCTAATGTGCAAGCTCAAAATACTGCTTATGCCAATCGAATGCAGCACATCTTTGGCAATATAGATCAGACCAAAGTCACCACCGGCTATCTTAAGGAATTTGGTGTGCGATTAGCCAATATAGAAGCTTGTAATGGCAGTTTATCGAATGACAATTTTGTAACCCAAAATGAATGGCAAAAACTATATGGCTCTTTGTACTCTATGCGCGTAGGTGCAGTAGCCAATAACATGACAGCTCCACAAACGGTCAATGCGCAATTAGAAACACAGCAAAACAATACAAACCACATACTTTTTGCCGTACAACACTATAACTACCAGCAGTATAAAACTAATGCCTACACCAATGGAGATGTCACGATAAGTAATGATCGCATTTTTGATGTAGCCGGTCGTAATCCTTACGACACCAAAACACTTTTCGCGGTTACACCGCTTAAACAACACTTACAAGGCAACACATTCGTATTTAGACTGCCCAGCACCCTAGTTTATACCAATACTGGCTTAAGTGTTAGCACGGTGCAAATAGATTTTGATAATGGTCAAGGTTATCAAACCGTTACAATAGATGGTAGAAAAACCATTAGCTATACTTCAGGCGGAGAAAAGGAAATTAAGGTTAAAATTTTGTTTGGCAATGGCACAACTTTATATAGCCATTCCAAAATCTTATTGAACTTTATACCTTCTGCTACAAAAAGTCAAGCGCGTTCTAATGGGGCAGGGTTTCTCAATCAAAACAATACCTTATGGTTTAATAACCCTGTAAGCGGTGCTCCCTGGAGTGGAAGTTCTGCAACAGGACGCGTAACCATAAGGCTGGCACCAGGACATGGCCAACTCATAAAGCCTTTGATCATTATTGAAGGTTTTGACCCTGAAAACAGTTTTGACTATTTTAATTTAATTCTTGACCCTGATAATGGTGGATTGAATGTTATAATTGACCCTGCAGCAAATTTAACCCTAAATCAGGCCATAGAGAATGAGAGTTATGACCTGGTTTTTGTGGACTTTGTGAATAGCACAGATTTTATTCAACGCAATGCCTATATGGTTGAAGAGGTAATACGCCAAATCAACCAGTTGAAAGCAGTAAGTGGTAGTACAGAAAAAAATGTTGTTTTAGGCATGAGCATGGGCGGCTTAGTGGGCCGTTATGCCCTACGACACATGGAGATTGAAGGAGAAACTCATGACACTAAGCTTTATGTTAGCCACGACACACCGCATCAAGGGGCCAATGTCCCCCTGGCGGCACAAGCCCTGGTGAGACACCTGGTAGGTGAACAAGTATCGCTACCCGTATTTCTTAGCCTATTCAATATTAATCTTTTCGATTTTGATGATAATTTTTCGGAGTTAGGTGAGGGATTAGCGCTATTGCAATCACCAGCTGCTAAACAGATGTTAATTTATCAATTGCAAGGTACCGGTGATGGCGTTTCTGTTGATAACAGCACGCTACATCATAGTTTTTTAACTGAATATAAGAACATGGGGTATCCGCAACAGGATGGCATAAGAAACATAGCTATTGCCAATGGAACAGAATGTGGTACACCCCTTAACTTTAATGCTTACGATGATATCGTAAACGCCAATCTTAACGTGGATATATCGGCATTTAACGCAATATTGGCGTTTGTGAATGCGCTTTCTATAAACCCGCTAAAAGCGATATCTTCTGCTTTGTCAACCGATACGGATTTAAGGGCCCAATTTACTTTAAGGGCTTTACCATCTCAACGTTCAGGACGAGTATACAGAGGACGGGTCTTCATCAAAAAAACAATTTTGTTTCTCATTACGGTCCATGAGGATTTAATTGATGAAGAAAATGTTTATTCGACCTCGAATATGTTGGCCTTAGATAATGCAAATGGCGGTATATACGATATCGACAACTTTGCGCCCTTACCAGCAGAACTTGAGCAGTATGTGTTGCAAGAACGTTTTAATTTTATACCCATTTATAGTAGCCTGGATGTTGGAAGTGGTCATGTAACCATTACTCCGGGTGATCTTACCGCTGAATATAACCCTACCGCACCACCCCAGGCTCCCAACAGCATACCATTTGACAACTTCTTTACGAATCCAATCAATAGCGTAGATCATCTTCTATTTACAAAAAATAATGGCCAGTGGTTGAGGTCAGAGTTGGCGGGTTCACCACAAATATTGTCCTGCGCTTTTGCTTGTGCCAGCAATTTGGTGATCTCAGGCGTAAATCAGTTCTGCACCGGATCGCAAACATTTTCAGCACCAGTAGGCGCAGATACCTATCAGTGGCAGCTATTTACTGATCCAATACCATTGACAGATACCCCCCTGAACGGTAACGTGCATGTTACATCTGCTACAAACACCAATAGCATTACCATAGCGCACACGGGTAATAGAAGTGGATGGTACAATTTAAGGGTGGTGATTAATAGTGCACATTGTAATCTTCAAAACATAGCCTTAATAAAGCGTGTATACGTTGGTGCGCCAACCGTAAGTTCCATAAGCGTTTCTCAAGATCCCAGTGGTGCGCATTTTAGCCCCAATGCAACACCCCAGAGTTGTGAGGTTCCTTTGCGTTTGGATTTCGAACCGGCTTATTCCGGTGTCACTGACATTGAATGGGAAAAAATTACCACGGACGTAGACTGGTCCAGAGACTATTTAAACTACCCGGGTAGACATGTATACTTATTTCCAACTTGTAACAAAGCATTTAAGTTTAGGGTTCGGGCTAAAAACAGTTGTGGGTTTTGGTCTCCATGGCGCGAATTAACTTATACTATTACTGAATGTTCAACGACTTGCCAAACCCCAGGCGGTAATCTGGTAAGCGACAATTTCATTATTTATCCTGTTCCCGCAAATAACGTTTTGAATTTAGGAGTTGTTCACAATCCGACCTGGAACTTCCCGAGTTTATCACCTTTTACAAACCCCAATAATCCAAATCCCAACCCTGGTACGGTAACCTATCCAAAAGTTACGTTGAATGTTGCATTCTATAATAATCTGGGAAACCAGGTGCATTCTACTGTTGTTCAAGGTTTACCAAACCAAATTGATGTATCAAGTTTGCCGCCAGGAAACTATATCATGACCATACAGTATTTGGGTCAAATAGAAACGCATAACATCCAGATAAACTAAGTCTAAACGGATGTAGTCGGCACCGTGCATGCTCAGTGGAAATGCCTTTAAAACTAAGCGATTGTTAAGGTTGCCAGAAACAAATATCTGTTTATCAAAAAGATAAACAGATATTTCCATGAAGAGTGAACCTCTTCTGGTCGTTGTTTTCATCTATAGACTGTTACCTGGCTTAGCGCTTTTGTTGGTTAGTCTCTCGCTTGTGATACCTCGTTGATATAAGGTTACAATTTCACTATAAAACAGTGCCCGTGATTGCCGAGTACATCCGATGGAGCTATAAATACCTCGACAAGCATATTGCCGAGGAAGCCAGAAGGGTTACAGCCACCGGTTTATTACCTAAAGACCAGCTCCTAATTTCTATTGTCTGAGCGGACAAAAAAAGTACGCCTTACGCACAAGCTACATCAAGCAACGTTTGTAGATATCTCCATCAGTAAGAACGTATTACATCAGAAAATGTGGTTTTACCAATCCCGTTGAGCCTTTATATCACCTTCTTAAAAAGGCCGAGACAAAGAGATGACATCCTTAATGATTAGGCAACGCCCACCAAATTATGCATCTAATCATAACAAACCACAAAATGTTTTCATGATGAATACTACAAATAAGAATATTACGTATATTCTAACAATACTATTAAGTTTTTCTCTTAGCACAACACTCTTGTCTCAAGGCAAAATACACAAGAGTAATATGACCCCTGAAGCTATACTTTGGAGTGAAGACTTTGCCAATGGATTTTCCAACAGTGCGAATGGTTCCTGGGTAACATCGGGCACCCAGGGAAATATTATAGAATACGATTTTGATGGTCCGGATAGCCTTGCCGGCTTTGGGGCAATACCATCCACAACTGCGTCTAATGGCTTTGCCATATTTGACTTCCACAAGAAGGTTACCGGAGCGAATAGTATTCAAGCCATACTCACCTCGCCCGTTATTGACCTGGGCGTAAATACGACTAGTGCTCAACTCAAAATACAAACTATGTTGTATTACTGCTGCAATGGAGTAGACAGTATGACCATAGAGTTCAGCACTGACGGAGGAATAAACTTTCCCAATAGTGTTAACCTAAGTAAGCTTGTTGGTGTTAACAACCAACACTGGGAAAAGGGAGGTGTCGGTCGTAGTTTCAGATGGAAGATCTCCGACTATATAGCAGCGGACCCAACCAATGTGGTCATTCGATTTAACTGGACATCTCCGGGAAATTTCACTTCCGGACCAAATGCCAATTATTTCTGGATGATTGATGATATAGAGATTACGACCGTACCGGACCACGCGCTGGAGTTTGTGAGCGGTCCCACAGGTGAACCCAAAACAGATGTAATCTTTGACAATGATGCAAGCAACCCAAAACAAGGATATGTAGCCCTCAATCAAGTGAAGCCCATTTCCTTTGATGCCAACATTTTAAATTATGGGACCGTAACACAAACCAATGTTTTGTTGACGGTTGATGTTTTGGATGCCAACCTGAATTCCATTCAAAGCTTGGTTTCAGCTACTCCGGTAACCATGGCTGAAAACGATATTGTTACCTATTCAACTTTTTTTACACCCACCTGGACACCTACCAATATTGGAAAATACTATCTTGTTTTTAGTGCTAGCACGGATAGCAGCAGTGTAGCTGGATTTGAGGCGCCCACAGATACCTTTAAGCTTGAAGTAACCAGCAATCTAATGTCACTCGACTGGGGCAACTTTGACAATGAAATAGGTTCTGAAGAGTTAGGGCCTGATAGCAGCGCCATAGCCTCTCTTTTAGACTTTCCAAATGCTGATCCGGATACAACCAACTACATATTTATAGATTCTGTCCATGTTGGGTTTGGACCTTCTACCGCAGCTGGAGGCGCCATTCGTATAGCGATTTACCCTGAGAGTGCTTTTCAGCCCGGTCCAAGTGGCTTCACAGGTTCTCCCGTAATTTCAAAGCGGTTTATGGTAACTAGTGGCATGCCCGGCACAGTAGTAGCTTTCGCTATGAGAGATAGCTTGTTTAACCCCAGCTCACAAAGCTATGATAAGTTTGGTACGGCATTGATGAGTGGCCAGAAATATTACTTTTTAGTATATATGTACGCCAATGGAGGCGCCAATCCTATCAGTATAATGAACGACCAAAAAGTCTTACAATCCAATCTTAGTTCACTCATGTATAACCAATACGATGTTCGTTGGTGGACGGGTTTTTTTAATAGCAGAGTCTTAAACGCTCCATGGATTCGGGCACAGTTGGTATCAACCCCTCCCCCTGGCATTGGTTTGTTCGAGGCAAAGACTGAAAAATTTAGTATTTACCCCAATCCCGCAACGGATTATTTGAACATTTCTTTTTCGCGTGAAGGAGAGTATCAACTAGAGTTAATCAATCTCTCCGGAGAGCTCGTCAAAACGTTTTCAATTCATGCCTATGGGAACGATGTACATAGCATTAATTTAACAGGGTTAGCCAAAGGAGTTTACCATGTAAGCTTGAAAGAAGACAGAGTTTCCCAGCATGTAACATTGATTTTAAATTGATAAACTACACTTCTTAACACCTGGTGTTTGTGCATAGTGGATTCTGCATGCCTGGAAGGACCACTCCGATGATTATAAACAATTGTCTCATTAGGTTATTGGGTTCGGCAAAATGGTTTTCCCAGGTTGTATGACGTATCGCGCCTATTCCAACTTTCCCGGGAATATCTGGTCCTTTAATAAAAACCTATGCCGATTCCCAATAGGGCTGAAGCAAATGGCACATGGCCGTTGTAATTGCCGTACAAGGTGATGCTGTATTGCAGAAGCCCTAATCTGAGACCTGCTTTAATCTGGGAAAAAGCGCCCAAAGTATATAGAATTCTATCGGTGGCATGAGAAGTATAGAAAAGACTGCTACCGGCTACTTTTTTAGTTGGGTGATAAACTAAACCTAAACCATAATTCAGGTTGATAAAGGAAAATCTATTGTAGAATATCCAGCCGTGACCGAGGTCGAAAGAACCGACTTGCCCATGGCCCAATATTTCAGAACTTCCCATGACACCCAAAGACAAGGTGTTTTTTTCTGAGTAAACAAGATTTAAAGAGATTGAAGCGCCTAAAGGGTGGGGTGTACTGGCTCCAAGAGAAATATCAAACCAGCCTCCGGGGATCCTTTTCTCCTGCGCAAAGACATCGTTTGAAGCTATCATAAGAAGAAAGAATAGGGATAACTTTTTCATAGCTTAACTTTTTTCTAAAGTCCGAAAGAGCAGCCAATGCTGAAAACGGAATTTAGCTACGGCAAAATCATAAATAATGGAAATTGTAAAAAAAGGAAATGCTCTAATTAACCCGGGATAACGATTTGTAAAAAATGCAAAAAGCGAAGCAGAAAGGAGCAGAAAAGACAATAAGACCTGAGTTCATTTACTATATAGCCCAACCTTTATATGCAAAAATTTAGCGTTGCGTGCGGTTGTGTGAAACGCATAAAGCGCCCTGGAAAGGCCTCAGTGAAAAAGATCAAGTTACTAAACCAGGTGTGGGTTATAAGGTATGTGCCAGACAGAAAGCTTATGCTTATAGCTGCATCAAACGAAGGCTTTAGCACTTTAGTATTGCGTTTATGATGCACTGACTTTGCAATAAGGCATATTCAAGGATAAGGGGGATAATAGAGAAGGTATGCCTTGTAAGCTGTATTATATGCCTTAGAATAAAATTAGCAGCTTAATTTGTTGGTTATATTATGTTTTATAAACATATTTGCATAAGTTTTAATATGCCAGAGAGTAAAAAGTTTATTTATGAATCGAGTAGATCAACCCTTATTGATCTGTAGAGAAGTGTATTGTGAAGTTTACAAAAGGGCATACTCAACTTGAGAAAAAAGGAACACCTATGTAAAAGCAGCCTATAGCAATAACCTTAGGTAAATACAAGTGAAGTCCGATAAAATGCGCCACGCACATAATCGGCAAGAACATGGCCGATGCCCGGATCTTTCTTGTTTTTATCTATACAGAACCCTCAAAGTTTCAAGACATGAAGCAAATAAACCAAACCTTACACTAACCCTGCCTTGACCAAAGGAGACCGGGATCAGCCGGAGCCTTTCCTGCTGACCGGTCTTTTAGTACGCGCGAGATGAACTGGTGCTGGTTGTTCAAGAGGGTAGCATTAAAAAGATACCCTCTCTTTTTACACTACCGGAATGGATTCTACGTCCGCAGCAAGGATTTATTGCTCGGAGGCAAGAAGCCCCTTCAGACTGTCTTTAAAGCGTTGCTTGGCAATGGCCATGTCGATAATCGTAAGTATGGAGTTTTTTTCTTTTTCGTCCAGTTGGTCGATCAGCTTTACCTTTTCCAGCAAAGGTACATTGATCTCCTTGTCCAGTTCCTGCTCCTCACTAAGGAGTTCCGAAACGGATACTTCAAACACCTTGGCTATCTTCTTAAGGGAGGCAAGGGTGGGTTCTACTTTTCCACTTTCAATACGGCTGTATTGCCCTTGATTGATGTTGATCTCCAAAGCCACTTCCTTTTGTGAAAGTTTCCGCAACGTCCTGAGTTGTTTTATCCTGAGGGCCAAATCCACTGTTCTGAGGCTTATTAACTATTAAAGGTAGTACTCAATGATCTGAAATGAAATTAACCGCTTCACCTGCCATAGCAGATATGCTTGAAGTGCATATTAAAAAAACAAAGAGCATGTATTTCGGTAAAGTTCTTATACGGATTTAGAGGCAAGCCGGATGTAATCAATTCTACCGGTATGCGTACAATAGTCTTTTTTTAGCATAATTCAAATAAACCGATATCAACGGTTATACACAGGAGTATTTGACGAATGTTTATGAGACAAGACCAGATTAGGGATACTCGGGAAGGCTGCATGTGTGGTGTACGTGCTATATACCGTGGAGCAATGGCCTTAAGCACCCTGAATCCGGGCAGCAAGGTAGAGGTATTTTTAAATTTTATTGTAAGGGCTTACTTAAGTTTCTGATATGGCTTCATTACTGGAATGTATACAGCGCATAGAAAAGGCAGGTGCCGGGACGCATAAAACGAAAACAGGCACTCCTTTGGGAGCGCCTGTTCGTATTTAGGTGGTGGAGTACGAAATAGACTACTTATTCAGCAGCACCTTTTCGAGCTTTGCCACGTGCCCGTGCTTGATCATAATGTAATACGTGCCGGAGGCAAATTCCGCTTTATCCGCTGCCCATTCTACGGTATGCGCACCTGCTTCCTGTTTTCCGTTAAGCAAGGTGGCCACCTGTTGCATAGCTGCATTGTATACCGCAATGTGTACATCCAGGGCCGTTTCATTTTCAAAGGCAACGTACAGCCTGCCCGAGCTCGGATTCGGGTATACCCGGGGCGCAAAAGGCAGTCCTTGTACCTGGTTGCTTCCGCTGCCGGGAGTTGTTTTAAAGCCGGGTGCCGGTTGGTCCGGGTTGAAACAATCCCTGATCTCTATTTGCAGGCAGATGGTTTCGTCACACAAGCTGCCGTCCGGAGCCATCATAATAACGGTAAAACAAACGGTGTATATTCCATTTGCGGCATAGGTATGTGTGGGATTCTGCAGGGTAGAGGTATTGCCGTCTCCAAAATCCCAGGACCAACCTACGATCTCGCAATCTGCATCGGCAAAACCAAAGAAGTTTACCTCACATTTGTTGATGTCAAAACCAAAATCCAGGTTGGCCACACAGGGGCAGTCCTTATCACATTCTACTTCTACATCATAGCAGATGGTGCTTTCACACTCTTGGGTGCCGTCTGTACCAAATACCTTCAGGCATACGGTATACACCCCTGAAGCAGCATAAGTATGAATGGGGTTTTGCAGGGTGGAGGTATTGCCATCCCCAAAATCCCACTCCCAGCCGGTGATCTCTGTGCAACTGCTAAAGGTAGAAAGATCCTCAAAGCGTACACGGCACCGGTCTACACTGAACCCGAAATCTGCGTTGATGTCACAGGTGCAGGTATCACAATCAACGGTTACGTCATAGCATACGCTATCGGTGCAGCAGTCGCCTGCATCATTCAGCCCAACGGTGGTGAGGCATACGGTATACGTGCCGGAGCCGGGGAAGGTATGCAGAGGGTTGGCCCCGGTGCCGGTAGTGCCATCTCCAAAATCCCACTGCCAGCCCAGTACATTGGTACAGCAGTTCCCGGAAGAGGCCTCGTTAAACTGTACGGTACACGTATCTCCTGCGGTGAACGTATAGTCAGCCGTAACATCGCAGGGGCAGGCCTGTCCACCCCCGATCGGGCTAATGCTTACATTGTCAATGCGCATTTCAGATTGGCTGGGGTTTCCCTGCGGGGCAGGTGTCCCGGGAGGTGTTCCGGTCCATAGCGGATGAAACCAAATTTGGGTATAATTACTCGTTGGGGTATACACTACGCTGATGTTGTACCAGTTGTTGTAATCATAGTTGGCCACAAGGTCCTGCCAGATCACTTCATTAGCTACCACAGGAAAGGCGTAAGCGCCGGAGGAAGCACTTAAGGCACTGGTTGCTTGTACATTCACCGTGGCCCCATCGGCTTTGCCGTTGGTTTGCAGGTCAAAACAAATCAGGTAAGATTGCCCTGCCTGGAAATCGTAGCAATTGAATACGCCTTCTCCTCTTTGTTGCCCGCTGGAGTGCCTGTATGACCACATCCACATGCTTCTGTCTGGCAAGGCTTGGGTGGTAGGGTCGCCATGCGATACAAACCAACCGGGCATGTTGTTATTAATGGCAGTAGCGCTGTTGGTGACAATGGCTGTTGCCGGAAGGTTAAAATTTCCATTTACCAAAGCACTGGGCGGGCTGGTACAATTCTGCGCCTGTACATTATTGAGAAAAGGCAGAAGGAGCATACACATAAGCAACCCGGCAAGGCGTTGCCAAAAACGATAATTTTTAGTTTGAGTAGAAGATTTCATAATGTTAAATTTTGTTTAAGTAAAGTTTTTAAAAAGTAGACTTTTCCGTTCCTTGAAAAGGAAGGTAAGTACAGAATCCGCCTTTGGCGTGGGAGGGGTAAAAAAATCTTGTTTTTAATGTTTCATAGGCAATATTTTAGCAATAAAAGAGAATAAAAATAAACGCACGCATTACAGAAAGCTTCCGGCAAAAGCTGTCTGTAAACAAGTAAGAGATTACTTAGAAGGCGGATTAAAGCTAGGAATAAAAAGAAGCGCTTTTCTACATCAATGAGCAGGTGTTAAAAAAGCCAGGATAAGTGTATACCTTAATAAACAAAATAGCGAAAGAATTCACTTTTTTTACGTGCAGAAACAGGAATCAGTGCATTGTTTTCTAATGTAATACAACCTCCGCCTTTTCCTTTACTATAGTGCTTAACTTTTTTTAAATGGATAAGGTATTTATGGTGGGTGCGTAAGAAACCAAAGGGGGCCAGTTCAGTTTCAAACTGTGCCAGGGTGCGGCACACCACTTCTTTACGGGCGGGCAGGTAAATGTTTGTATAATTGCTGTCGGCTTCCAGGTAAAGGATATCTTCTATTTCCAGAAAGTCCAGGCCGTTCAGGGTAGGAACGGCGATTTTAGAAATGTGCGCATAAGCCCGTTTGTGGAAAGCAAGGTCTTCCGCTCGTTGTGTTTTCAACAAGCATGCTTTTACTTTTTCTACGGAGGCTCTGAACTCTGAAGAGCTTAAGGGCTTCAATACATAGTCGGCGGCAGCGGCTTTAATGGCTCTTATGGCGTATTTGTCGTGTGCGGTAGTAAAAATCACGGCAGGAGGTTGTTCGGGCAGGCCTTCTAAGAGTTCAAACCCGGAGCCACCGGGCATTTCCACATCCAGGAACAAGAGTTCCGGTTGGAGTTTGGTTATTTCCCGGCAAGCAAGGGAAAAATCCCCGGTATCGCAAACCACTTCCATTTCGGGAAAATAGTCTTTCAGCAAAAGGCGGATCAAACCCCGCGCATCGGCTTCATCGTCTACTATGGCAATTTTAAACGTTGATGTTTTCATAATGGATCGGGGGAATTAAAAGTTCTACCAATGTACCCTGACTGGCTGCGCCCGGCACTTTGCAGAGAGGGCTTATGCGTAGCTGGATACCCAGTTGAAATAGTTCGTTATAGGCTTTTACCCGGCCTCTCGAAAGCCGCATTCCGAGCTTTTTTCGAGAACCGGAGGGGCTTTTCCCGTTTATCCCGGGACCGTTGTCGGTAATATGTACTTGCAACCAGTGGTTTGAAAGCTCCAGGATCTCGATAGAGACCTTTCCATGCTCCGTATGCCGCGCCACGCCGTGTTTCAGGGCATTTTCCACATGAGGTTGCAACAGCATGGCCGGCAATAAACGTAGTTTGCTGATGTTTTCCGGGATGTTTACCGTATAGGTCAGGCGCTCCTTGAAGCGCATTTTTTCGAGTTTCAGGTAATTGCTCAGGTACTTTACCTCATCCTCCAAAGGAGCAAACATGCGCTGCGAAAGCTCCATGGTTTGCCGGATAAGGGCCGAAAAATGATCGAGGTATTGCCCGACACTTCGGTAGTCGTTCTGGTAGGCAAAAAACTGAATGGAATTGAGGCAATTGTAAATGAAGTGCGGGTTAATCTGTGCCTTGATGGCCTCCAATTCCAATTCGGCCAGCTTTCTCTTTTGTTTGAGTTTGGCAAAGGCCTTTTTCTTGTGTTTCCATAAGGAATAGTAAAGGGACGAGCCGAGAAGCAGAAGGAGGAAAAGGAGGACCAGAAAACGAAACCAGGCCGTTTGCCAGAGTGCCGGGTGTATAGTAATACCCATCTGTGTGACTGGTTCGCCTCCCTCCCCGTTTGGGTTGAGCGCTTGTACTTCAAACGTATAGGTTCCCGGGGGCAAGGCGCTGAAATTCGCCACCGGGTTTTGTGTGTTAAACCAGTGTGCGCTATAGCCTTTCAGCGTATAGCGATAACTCGCTTTGCCCGCTTCCGGAAACGCGAAGGCACTGAACCCGATAGACAGGTTTCCTACAGGATAGGAGTGTGCTATATGCCGGGGGAGGTAAGTTGTGCTGTCTCCGGCAGAGGCGTGCAATATACGTACGGCATAAGGTGCGTTTTTCCTTTGGTGTTGTAAAGGCAATATACAGGGCCCCCCGGAAGTAACCGCGTAAAGCGTATCTCTTTCTACCCATAGGGAAGATACACTTGCTGAAGGGAAGCCATCTGAAAAACCATAATGCACAACCTCTTCAACTTTGCGCCCTTTAAGCGTGAGGCGATACACACCCCGGTCGGTAGCCAGCCAGAAAGTAGAGCTGTCTTCCTTAAAGATCTGCCGGATGATACCCGGTTTAAAATCCTGTTCTACCTCCACAGGCCAGGCTTTAAGGTGTTTCCATTGGTATAGGAAGAGCCCGTCTGCCATTGTGCCCACGAGGGCGATTTGATCGCTTACATATTCTATATCGGTAATATTCGCTTGCCGAAGTGCGGCGTGCGCAACTTTTTTGAACCGGGAACCACTATGCCCGCTTATCCACAAACCATGCGGGGTGCCTATAAGTACAGCTTCTGCAAAGGGTAGAATGGCCGTACAACGATGCGAAAAAGAAAGGGGGCTCACTTTTTCGGTGGAGGGCAAAGCAAGAGAAACGGAAAAACCTCCGTTGTTGGAAGCGAAGAGAAGACAGCTGTCGTCCCAGCCGGTGCGAACATCTTTCAAAGAAGCGGGAATGCTTAACTGTTGTGTAACCTGCCAACTCTTTTTTGTCTGCTTGACAAAACTGAGGTGTCCTTCCGGACTACAAATACAAAGCAGGTTTTTATATGTGGACAGCACGCTTACGCCTTCCGACATATGGGGGCTCAGGGGAAAATCGGTATACCTGCCCTGCCGGAGCACACCCAGGCGGGCGCTGTTTTCGTAGCCGAAAAAAACGTTTCCCAGACGGTCGCCACTTACAAAAGTTGGAAGATAGGAAGGGAAACCCAATTTGCGCAGGCGGAGGTAGTTCTGCCACTGTGCCACAGGGATAAAATAAAGTCCTTTGCGTTTGGTGGTAAACCAAAGGTTGTGCTCCCGGTCAGAAAACACATGGTTCACCACTGTTGTGGGGAGCAGGTGTATGGGCCTGGTTTGCGTATTTATTTTGGAGATAGGCCCCCAATAATGAATACCGGCTTCTTTATAGGTTGCCCAAAGGCAGCCATGCTGGTCAACAATAAGTTGCTTTGGTTCCAGGTTTACCTCGCGGGTATTAATAAGAGACAACTCATCTCCGTTTTTGCGCTGGTAAAAAGCCAGCCGTTGTTGCCGGGCGTTGTAGCCCGCTATATATTGCCCGTGGGTACTAAAACCCATCATGGATAAACCTTGAAACAGGGAAGTGTCTTCTTTTACCCGGAAAGCGCTAAGTGTATGCGTAAGGGTATTGTATTTTTTAAGCCCCTGGTCCTTTATACCCAACACCAACTGGTGATTATAGGCATGTTGTAAGCTAAAGGGCTGTGCTATATTCAGGGCTACTTTTTCAAGTTTGCCTTTCCGGAAACGAAATAGAAAGTCACGGTTTCGCGTGTCGCCCAGCCAGCTGTTTCCGTTGCCCCGGTCAGATACAAGACTGTTGAGGTGCGCATGTTGTACCTGCCGCAAGAGGCTGTCTCGATCTTCGTTTACGATGCTGCCCTTATGGTAATAGGCGATCGCGTTAACAAGTGGAGTCAGCAGCACAAAACCTCCTGTAGAAGGCAAAGCCTGCGTGATTTCTTTGTCTTTCAACCCATTGTGCTCATCGAACACGCTGAAGCGGTGCCCATCGTAGCGAATGGCCCCTTTATTGGAGCCGATCCAGATAAAGCCGCTGCTGTCCTGGTTTACAATGTAGCCGGTGGTAGCCGTATACCCGTCTGACTCGTCAAACACGCGCATCCCGGGAATTTGAGCGACCAAGGCACCACCAGCCACCGACAAGGCAGCGGCCAGAATACAAGTGAGTTTCATGAAGCGTAGAGTTCCTGATTAAATGTACAAGAAATCAGGAAATGAAGACTTCTTTAAGAGGCGTTAAAATTCTATGCGCAGAAGTTTTTGCGCAACAAAGCATAAGCGCATTCAAAGGAAGAAAAAAGACAAAACCGGATAAAAGGGTAAGCGCTTATTTTACCTTGAAAGGAATAACCAGGCCGGTTTCTTCCCACTGCAAACGCATAATGTGTGGCTGACTTTTTTCAAGGCTAATGGTAAACATTTCCACTTCTTTGCTGAGCTTATTCACCGGAACTTCCAGGCTGAGCACATCGTATTCCGCTTCGCGGGAAGGCACCGATTCCCAGTTTACCCCCCAACTGTACTGTTTGCTGTTCCACATTACCTTCCAGTTTATTTTGCCGGGAATGGTCCAGAGCGTGTACTCCCCCTGCGGCAGGGTTTCTCCCATGATCAGCAGGTCTTTGTTGGTGGTAAAAGCAGTGGCTTCGTTGGCCCCGGTACGCCACACCTGGCCGTAAGGCACCAGGTCTCCGAATATTCTGCGGCCCCGCTTACTCGGACGGTTGTAAAAGATCTCGATTTTGGTTTCTCCTTCCGCGAGGGTTATCGTGCTTTCGGGGCTGGCTTTTTTAGTATTGTGCTTCAATAGCTGGAAGGCACCAAAGAGCAGGGCGCCCACTACTACAATCACGATGATCAACCACTTCAAGAATTTCATGCCGCTGGATTTAAAGGGTCAAAAGTAAGGCAATTTGAGCAGCGCGCTTACATCTTGAATAAAATCAATGGGCTCTACGGAGAAGCAAGGGAATGAGGCTATTTTTGCCAAATATTTGCACGCGGTATGAGTTTTAATTTCAAAGAGATCTTATCGGCCACTATGATCCTGTTTGCCGTGATCGACATCATCGGCAGCATCCCCATTATCATCAGCCTGCGCAGCAAGGTGGGCCATATTCAAAGTGAAAAAGCCACCCTGGTGGCCGCGGGCATTATGGTAGTTTTCTTATTCCTGGGGGAAAGCATTTTGGGGTATTTGGGTGTAGACGTCAACAGCTTTGCCGTAGCCGGTTCCTTTGTGCTTTTCTTTTTAGCCCTTGAAATGGTGCTGGGCGTAGACCTGATCAAGAATGAAGAGCCGAAATCGGCCTCCATCGTGCCCATTGCTTTTCCACTGATTGCCGGGGCGGGCACCATGACCACCCTGCTCTCTATACGGGCCGAATATGCCGCCCAGAACATCGTAGTAGCCATACTGCTTAACTGCTTGCTGGTATACGGAGTGCTTAAAAGTGCGGCCTGGCTGGAGCGGAAACTGGGTAGCTCGGGCATCAACATTTTGCGCAAGGTGTTTGGCATCATCTGTATGGCCATCGCGGTAAAGCTGTTCTCGGAAAACGCGAAGGCACTTTTTGGATAAGGCGTTGCAGCGGGTGAAACCATGGTGACCCCCTTTCTCAAGTCAGGTGGAATTTATTCCGGGATAGGAAATTATAGTCAGGCAGATATAAATACTTTTGCGCCATGAACGAAGACAAGCTTTTTCAGAACATCATCGCGCACGCCAAGGAATATGGCTTTATTTTTCAAAGCAGCGAGATCTATGACGGCATGCAGGCCATTTACGACTATGGCCAGAACGGGGCTGAACTCAAGAAAAACATCCGGGAGTATTGGTGGAAGGCCATGGTGCAAATGCATGAAAACATCGTGGGCATAGACAGTGCCATTTTTATGCACCCTGCGGTATGGAAAGCCAGTGGCCACGTGGATGCGTTCAACGATCCCTTGATCGACAACAAAGACAGCAAAAAGCGTTACCGGGCCGATGTGTTGCTCGAGGAGTATGCCGAAAAGCTGCGGCAGAAAGCCATTAAAGAATGTGCTAAGGCAGCCAAACGCTTTGGAGATAGCTTTGACGAAGAGATGTACCGCGCCACTAACCCGCGCGTAAAAGGCTACCTGGAAGAGGCGGATGAAACCATGGCCCGTATGGCCAGAAGCCTTGAGGGGGGGAACCTGGCCGATGTAAAAGCATTGATAGAAGAGAAAGGCATTGCCGACCCGGTATCCGGTTCAAAAAACTGGACTGAGGTGCGCCAGTTTAACCTTATGTTTGGCACGCAAATGGGTTCCGTGGCCGATGGGGCCAGCGCAGTATACCTGCGCCCTGAAACGGCACAGGGAATCTTTGTCAATTTCCTGAATGTGCAAAAAACCGGGAGGATGAAGATCCCTTTTGGCATCGCGCAAACGGGCAAAGCCTTTCGCAATGAAATCGTAGCCCGCCAGTTCATTTTTCGCATGCGCGAATTTGAGCAGATGGAAATGCAGTTCTTCGTGCGTCCGGGCGAAGAGATGTCTTTTTATGAAAAATGGAAGGAAAAGCGCATGGCCTGGCATAAAGCACTGGGCCTGGGAGAGGGCAACTACCGTTTCCACAACCACGATAAGCTGGCACATTACGCCAATGCTGCGGCCGATATTGAGTTCAATTTTCCTTTCGGCTTCAAGGAGCTGGAGGGCATACACAGCCGCACGGATTTTGACCTCAAAGCGCATGAACAACATTCGGGTAAAAAGCTGCAGTATTTTGATCCTGAGCTCAATAAGAGCTACGTACCCTATGTGGTGGAAACCTCGATAGGGCTGGACCGTATGTTTTTAGCCATACTGAGTGCGGCATACCGGGAAGAAACCCTGGAAGATGGAAGCCAACGCACGGTATTGCGCATTCCTATGGCTTTGGCCCCGGTAAAAGTAGCTGTATTGCCCTTGCTGAAAAAAGACGGTTTACCGGAAATAGCGCGGGAGGTACTTCGTGAACTACAGCTGGATTTTAACTGCCAGTATGACGAAAAGGATGCAATTGGCAAACGCTACCGCAGGCACGATGCGATCGGTACCCCACTGTGCGTTACAGTAGATCATCAAACAAAAGAAGATCAGACGGTTACGCTTAGGAACAGGGATACCATGGAGCAAAGCCGGGTATCTATAGACCGCTTAGCCACAATGGTGAGTAAACAAGTGAGCCTTAAATCGTTACTTCAGGTCCTCTAATTTTGAAGCATACATGTGAAATACAGTAATTTGATTACATTCGCAGGAGTTTTAATAACCAAATTTAAAGGGAAAATGAAAAAGGTAAACCTATTTGCGCTGGCACTTTTATTCGTAGGTGCTATGGCATGCAACAACACAGAAAGTGCTACGGAAGAAGCAGGCGAGAGCATGGAAGAAGTAGTCGAGGAAGTAGAAGAAGGAGCAGATGAGATGGGCGATGACATGGAAGAAGCTGCTGAAGAAGTAGAAGAAGAAATGGAAGGCGATGGCATGGAAGAAGCCTCTATGGAGGAAGAAGCGCCAGCCGAAGAAGCCGCTGAAGAAACAGAAGCTTAATCGCACTTCGTTTTAGCATTGCAAAAGGCCTTGCTCCCCTGAGCAGGGCCTTTTTCTTTTTGCCCCTTCTTTTGAACGACTTCTTTCTACCTTTTACCGATTTGTGGTATGGGTTCGTGTCTTACCTACTTTCTTTGAGTATATGAGAATCCATAAGCTTGACGGACTGCGTGGCATCTTTAGCTTGATGGTGCTTTTTTTCCATTACCCAAAGCCCTTGCTGCCCGCGTTTATTGGAGAAAACTTCTTTGTCCGCGAGTCCTACACTTTTGTGGATTTTTTCTTTGTGCTATCCGGCTTTGTAATTGCATACAACTACCATGGCCTGAGTACGCGACAGGCGTTTTGGACCTACATTAAAAAGCGCTTTATACGGCTGTACCCCCTTATGGTATACACTACCTTGCTCATGTTTGCCTTTAAGGTTTTCTTTACCCTTTACCTGCCGCAATACGTGCAGAACCCCGAGTCTTTTTACGTGAGTGCCCTAAAAACCTTAGATGGTCTTTTGTTGACCAACTCATTTCCTGTCCTGACCAGCAGCGAGGGCATAAATGTACCCTCCTGGTCTATATCGGCCGAATTTGTAGCGTACTTCAGTTTTGGCATACTGGCTGTTTTAGTAACAGGAGCCAGGCGTAATTATGCCTTTTTAACCCTTATGCTACTGAGTTATGCTTTGTTGCTGGTATTGGGAAAAACGATAGATACCAGTGGCGACTACGGGTTTTTGCGGGCTCTGCTCTCTTTCAACGTGGGCTTTTTTGTCTGGCACTTTTCTAAAAGCACCTTGCGCTTACCCAATGGCCTTGAGTTTCTCTTTCCCCTCGTGCTTGCGGCACTTTTTTATGCGCTTCACCTGCAGGGAGAGTGGAGCGTTGAAAAGCAGCTTATTGGGCTTAGCTGCATACCGCTCTTCTTCGGCTTGTCTATTTTTATGTTCTTAAAAACAGACGGCCTGTTAAGCCGTTGGCTAAGCACCCGGCCACTAAAGTTTTTGGGAGACATCAGCTACTCCCTTTATCTAAACCACTGGCTGATCATTATCCTGGTGCCCAAAGCTTTTTTTTCTGCCCTTAAACTGCCACAAAGTACAACCAATCAATTGCTGGTCTTTATGGGAACCATAGCCATTGCCCTGGCGTATTCTTACTTCACATATCTCTACGTAGAAAAGAGAGTAAGCCGGCAATTGCGCAAGCGGTTCTTAAAAAAGACGCGGGAGTAAGGCTTTTACTTTGCTTCTTCGCCAAGAGGTCCACTGAGGTCAAAACCCTCTTCCAGTTTTAACAAAGCCATGCGTATAGCGGGATCAGAAGGCGCGTAGGCTTCCTGGAAACCATCGCTTCCATAGAGACTATAGGCAAGGTATGCCTTCAGGCGGTTGCGGAGCAGGGCATCTGCCGTGGGGGGCAATTGGTTGATGTATGCCATACGGTTGGGGAAGAAATAGGCCAACATGGTACTGTCGACCACAAAGTCCTGCATAAAGTCCTCACGTGAGCGCGCATTGAAGTAAGCGCGGTTTTTATCGACATAGGTAAAAGCCGCTTCGTCAAAATTTACCACCAGCCCCAGGTGGTATACAATGGTGGCACTGCGGCTCGTGTCAAAAGGCACTTCTATGTCGGGTGCAATACCTCCTCCTCCGTACATAGAGCGTCCTGAAATGGTCTTGTACTCTTGTGGGCTCACGTAAGCACTGTCCTGGTGGGGTACGTGTGCCCCGTAGCCTTTTTGTTCCAGGTACCCCCGGTCGTACTCATTGTATGGTTTTTGTATGCTTCGTCCGCTGGGCGTGAAGTAGCGTTGCGTGGTAAGCCTAAGTTTAGAACCGTCCCTAAGGGTCATCTCTTCCTGTACCAGACCCTTTCCAAAAGACCTGCGCCCTATGATCAGGCCGCGGTCATTGTCTTGCACAGCCCCGGAAACGATCTCACTTGCACTGGCGGAGCCTTCGTTGATCAACACCACCAGGTCTCCATCTTTAAATTCTCCCTTTCGCGAAGCGTACAATTCGTCTCCTTCCCCGTTCCTGTCGCGGGTAAACACAATGAGCTGCCCGTTTTCCAGGAACTGGTTGCACACCTCTTTAGCGGCCTTTAGTAAACCTCCCGGGTTGTCGCGCAAGTCCAGCACCAACTTTTTAGCGCCCCTGGCCTTAAGTTCAATAAGGGCTCCCTTTAGTTCTTTACCGGTGGTTTCCGCAAAGCGGGTAACTTTTACATAAGCGGTATTGGCATTGAGCATAAAAGCACTTTGTACGCTTTTTATCGGCACTTTGCCCCGTTCTACGGTTAAGCCGGCCAGTTTTTTACTCAGAGGGTTGTATACCTGTAAAAGCACCTTGCTTCCTGCTTCGCCCTTTAAACGGCCGGTAACATCACTGCTTTGAATACCCGGTCCGTACAGTATTTCATCGTTGGCGCTAAGTATGCGGCTGCCGCTTTGTATGTTCGCTTTCTCGGCCGGCCCCCCTTCCAATACGCGCACTACAGTGAGGGTGTCGTGGTACAGCTTAAATTCTATGCCAATGCCTTCAAAACTTCCTTCTATGTTTTCGTTCAGGGAAGCGACATCATCTAAAGGGATGTAAGACGAGTGCGGGTCGAGTTTGCGTAACATGCCTACAATGGTCATATCCAGCAGGCTGTCCGTGTTTACTTCATCCAGGTATTCAAAATCAATGTAATTGATGATCTGTTTTACCTTCTCCTCACGTGGATCACCCGCGGCAAAACCAGGGGTGCGGCCAGGAAAATTCAGGAACATTCCGATCAGAATGCCCAAAACCACGGCAAAAGAGAGGTAAATGGGCCAGAGTATATTACGTTTCACGTGTAATGCTTTCTATTTGGTGGATCTCTACCCCCGCTTTGGCTAAGAAATCCAATCCATTTGAATCTTTATAACGCTCTATGTACACCAATCGTTTAATGCCCGCCTGGTGAATGAGTTTGCTGCAATCTTTGCAGGGCGACATAGTAAGGTAGAGCGTGGCCCCTTTGCAGCTGTGTGTGCTGCCGGCTACTTTCAGTATGGCGTTGGCTTCGGCATGCAGTACATACCATTTGGTATAGCCTTCTTCGTCTTCGCAACAATTTTCAAAGCCCGTTGGCGTGCCGTTGTACCCGTCTGAAATGATCATGCGGTCTTTTACGATCAAGGCGCCTACTTTCCTGCGGGCACAATGAGATAGCTGGGCCCACTCCTGCGCCATACGTAAATAGGCCAGATCATAGCGTTCTTGTTTTGCTGTATCGCTCTTTTTTTGTTGCATAACCTAACTTAAAAACAATAGGGCATTTCCGGAAGGGAGGGGTATGGGGTTTTTTGCGGCTTTGTGTTGGCCATACGGGCTTCCTCAAATTCGGTTCGGTGCAAAGATGAGAAATTGAAAAGAAGCTTTCACAAAGCTTGATTAATCCTGTTTATGAAGAGATTGTTCCTGTAAAAAGTGCTGTAAGGTTTCGTTGAATAGTTCAGGGTGGTCCAGGTTCGTAAAATGCCCGGTGCCTTTTAGCTCTTTTAAGGTGAAGTTTCCTCTTTCCCGGAAGGCTTTTAGGCTGCTGTCCAGTTCCTGGTTTATTTCCGTATCCATTTCTCCTTTTATGAGCATGGCGGGCACGCGGGAACCTTTAATTACATCTAAATAGTCAAAACAACCCAGTACCGGCAGCATGGCCAATACTGTATTTTTAGGCGTTTGCGCGATCATTTCTGCGATTTTGGCTTTGGCGTATGCCGACCTCCCGGCCGTTGCAGACAATTTGGCCATACGCTTCATACCCATCAACCGGTAAACGAACTTCATCAAGCCGAGGACGAAGCCGGGCTTTTTTAGCTTTCCGGTGGTACCGAAAGTGGTAAAAGACTGCAGCCGCCCGGCATGTGCCTTCAACAGCTCGAAGCCCACATTGCCTCCCATGGAATTGCCGATGTAATGGACGCGTGTAATACCCAGTTTGTCCAGGAGCGCTATGATGTCTTCCGCTAACGTATCCAGTGCAAAGTTGGTATGGGAAAAAGGCTCTTTTAATTTGGAGCTTCCATGCCCCCGCAAAGAAACGGAGAGCACTTTGTAGACATGGCTGAAATGGGCATGTTGTTGTTCAAATTGACTCAGGTTGGCCCCCAGGCCGTGTACAAAAAGCAGGGTTTCGGAATGCTCTTCCCCGCTTAGCAAGTATTCCATGTCCAGGTTTTTAAAGGGCGCTAACCGGATCTTTCTAAGCAGGTCTTCAGATTGGAATGTGTAGGTGTTCATAGGGTGCCAAGATACATCCGCACATTATTTCTAAGGGCATAATTAAGCCGAAGGGTTCACTTTTTCGGGGCCGGTGCCGGGGAACGGCCGCTTGCTTCCTGGGCCGCCAATAATTCTTTGATCATTTCCAATGTAGTAGTGGTGAAATGCGCCATTTTCTCATGCATGCGGTTTTCCAGCGCTTTGAGTTCGTCTTGCGTAACCATTTCCTCCTGGTACACCGGCTTGCCTTCTGCAGCCTGGGGTGGCCTTTCATCTGTTGGGTCATAAGAAGGCCTTTCGGCAGAAGAATCCAAGCCCCGCTTTATTTTACCGGGCGCCAGAAAGGCGGCTCCCCTTCCGGTGATCATATAATCCCAGTTGATCTCGGGAAAGTGTTTGTGAATAGCCATGCAAAATTTTACACTTGGCAGATTTTGTCCTCTAAGGGTTTTGTGTACCAAACTACCTCCTACTCCAATGGTTTGGGCAAAGGCATTGCCGGAATATTGAAGTTCGTCCAGGATAAATTTGAGACGGGTGCCAAATGAATTTTCTTCTTTGGTTGTCAATTTATTAGTATATTCGTGTAAAATTTGACCTGAAAAGACTTGAGGAAGAATCAAATTTTACTTGCGTTATTGTATCAATTTATACAAAAAAGACCATGCCTAAGAGAATCCCCAAAGAAATCAAACAACAGATACGGAAAGAGTTTACCGAGATGTACGTCCACAAAAGAATGCGCGTTAAGGAAATCGATAGGATCCTGCTTCCCAAGTTCAACATTGCCATAAGCACGAGGCGAACGCTTATCTCTACCCAGGAAGCACGCCTGTTTTATGCTAAAATACTTCCACCCGAGTAAGCCTTCTCTTTGTTAAGCTCGCAGATATTCGTGTCATTTCATAACTCTACTCCACTCATGAGCTACCCCGAATCCATCACCCACATAAACCAGCGCATTGCGAAACTGCAAGAGCGCGCGGCCTTACTACGCAAAGAACTGGCCAGAGATTTGGCCGAGAACCGTGCCGTTATGGCCCGCTTAAAAAAGCTGACCTGATGTTGTTTGGCAAAGCGGTAGGCCGCTGCAGGCTCCTTTTAAGCGTAGAGCCTGGATGCGTGCCCCTTCTTTGGTTAGGGCAGGAAAGGCGCAGGGGCTTTTGGGTTTGCCCAGAGCCCCTGTTTTTTCTTTTTTGTAAGTGCCCGGAGATATTTTTCCATACTTAACTCTGATAAGTCAAGAAAGGAACGGGTATCCAATAAACTAACAGATTAGACAAAGAAAAGTTTCATCGAACTGTTTGAGAGAATAAAATAGCCATGCTTTGCAACACTCTGTAAGCAATGGCGCCCAATGGAGTACTACTGTTCATCATTTAAAATCTAAGCAGACATTTTGAGTGCTGCCCTTCTCTAATCTAGGCTTCCTATCCAATCCCACCTTAGGATCTATGTCTATGGATCAATCTTGAATAGTTCTTCGAGCTTTACTTCCAATGCGGTGGCAATGCGGTAGAAAACGTAGGCCGAAGAGTTGATGTTCCCCATTTCGATACGGGCCATCCAGGAACTTTCCCGCTCGCACCTGCGGGCCAACTCGGCCTGATGGACCCCTTTGGATTCGCGGATCTCCCGTATGCGTTGTCCGATCTTAACGAGCAATTCTTTTTTGTCCATTGGCCCCTTCTGTTCCGAAAAGGCAATTTGGATACTTCATATAAAAAAAATGCTACCGGATACGATAGCATTTTATATATTCGCATGAGAGGATATCTGGTAAGAACCACATAGGCACTAGAATTTGAGCACATGCTCCCTTTAATTGTAAAGAGCATATGTATGTGAAACACTGGATAGTTCCATAGCAAACACTAAAAGATCGTTTTCTTTCAGCCTACATATACCGGAGTCCTCTATTTTGTATATTAGACAGTGAACATTTGAAAACAATTAGCCATGAAACCGACCTTTACCGGGCTAATGCTTGTATTTTTTGGATTTGCGGTGTGTGCTCAGAATCCCCATATACAGGGTCTTCCGGGACGGCCTGACCCGGCCCGTTATTTTCAGCCGCAAATTGGGGTGCCGCAGATCAATATGCCAGCACCGCCTTCGTCTTTTGGCATGAAACCCGCATGGTCGCCCAATCCTGTTGTACCCAACCCGACCCCCGAGAGCATTATGAGAGAGCAACGGGCGCAGCAACAGGCGCAGGCGCGGATGTACGCAGGAAATAGCGCCCGCAATTACGACATGCCCCCCTGTGTTCCCGCACAGGACATCCGCCCTTATTACGAGGCTTTTACAGAAATTAAGGCCATGCTGGACGGCACGCAGCCTAAAGATTTAGGCCGCGCGGTTTTCTTATCGGAGAACGCCTATCTTAAAAATCTGGATTATGAGGCGTTCAATCAGGGCTTGGAGAATATTGTATTCTCGCTGCTGGATCAGATCAAAAAAGAGGGGAACAGCATTGAAGACAATACCGCCAAGATCATGATGCTGCATCGGTTTTTTACCGATACCATGCGTATTTATAATCGCCAAAGCGGGAAATATGAAACACATTACCCCAAGCATTATGATTTTGAAGACCCACGTGGAGATGTGGATATCACCAAGCAGTTTGTTACCAAGCTGATCCGGGAAGAAAGCGGGCAATGCCATTCCATGCCTTTCCTGTTTTTGATCCTCGCACAAAAAATGAAGGTGGAAGCCTATCTCTCAACCGCACCGAGCCATAATTATATCCGCTTCAGACATCAACGGAAATGGTATAACCTTGAACTCACCAATGGACACCTTACCTCGCATTCATATGTCATTGGCTCGGGCAAGGTCAAAGTAGAAGCCATACAGACCCGTCTGTTCATGGATACGATTACGATCGAGAAAAGCATTGCTCATGCACTCACCGATTTGGCGTCTTATTACCACGAAGAATTTTGCTATGATGCCTTTTACAGGGATGTTGTCCATATCGCCCTTGACTATGAACCCATGAATGCATCGGGTCTGGCGGCTTTAAGCAATTACTATACGGCATGGTTTGAACACGCGAAAAAAGTTGCGGGCAATCCCCCTTATGCATATCTGGACCGTTTTCCGCAGCTTAGAGAGATCTTTGGGGCATGCAATGCCTTACACCACCATTTGAATGAGATCGGCTATCAGGAAATGAGCGATGAAGAATATGAGCAGTGGCGGCAAGATGTGAATAGAGACTGGCACCGAAAAACGTTAAAAGAATTAAAGCCGTAAGCGTGAAGCCCTTATTGATCTGCATAATATTGGTTTTCTGCGGTTCTGTGCTTCAGGCGCAGGAACACCCTTATATGGTCGCTTATAAACAGCTTGATAGTATGCTGAACGGCAAGGCACCCATAAACTTCAAAAAGGCCGTGATAAGCGTAGAGAATGCCTATTATGACGGCAGGCTGCCCGTAGAGATGATGGAGCGTGAAATAAAGCGGCTGGCGGCCCTGGCCTTAGGCTATAAACAGGCCAACGCTATAGCCTATGAGGGGCGTGACCGTGAGCGCTTTGCCACATACGGGTCGGTCTTTAAAGTGATGAGCGATACGGTTAAGGTGGTCTTTGCACCGGGCGATACGCTCAACCATTTGCCCTTCACATATGACTTTGAAGATATAGCCGGGCGCCATGACTGGTCAAAGATGTTTGTTTCAAAGCTGCTGCGTACCGGAACAGGAAACTGCCATTCCCTGCCGTATTTGTATAAAATGGTGGTAGAAGAACTAGGCGAAAACACGCATCTGGCACTCGCCCCTAAGCATGTGTACATCAAACACCGCTCGGATATGTTGGGTATGTACAATACGGAACTCACCAGTGGCACCTTCCCGATTGATGCATGGCTGATGGCTTCGGGCTATATCCATCTGGAGGCCATTCAAAACGGCCTGTACATGGAAGCCTTAAGCGACAAACAATCCATTGCCCTGTGTCTGGTAGATCTGGCGCAAGGCTATGAGCATAAATACGGTATGGATGATGTGCGGTTTATTTTGCTATGCGTGGAAGCCGCCCTTGCGCACTACCCCAACTACCCTAATGCACTTTTGCTTCAATCAGAAGCCTTAAAAGCCGTGTTAGATCAACTGGCACAACAGCGGCAGGCGGCGCAAACACAGGCCGAAAAAGACAGCTTACAAGCCCGTCATCAAAAGGTACTCGACCATTACACCGGGTTGATTAAACACATACACACATTGGGATACCGCCACATGCCCGAAGAGATGTATTTGCAGTGGCTGGCCTCCATCAAAGAGCAACGCAAATATCAAAATCCACAACTAAACACCCTTAAAACCTACTGATCGTGAAAAAACTAACCGTCCTTTTTTTACTCTGCGGCCTTTGGGCGTCTGCCCAAACCAACCCCTATAAAGGCATGGGGGAAAAGGCCGAAAAGCTTGGCAGCAATATATTGACGCTGAGCAAGGGGCAATTCAATGAATTCTTCGATAACGACACCATTGTCCAGATCGGCTCCGCCCTTTACAACGTGTTGACAGAAGAAGTCGTGGGCTTCGTAGAATACAAAACCCAAAATGACAATGACGAAGAAAGCCCCAACACCCACAGGCCGGATATTGTCAGCATGTGGCTTAGCGTTGACCCCTTGGCGCACTTGTTCCCCCATTTAACCCCGTACAATTTTGTTGAAAACAATCCCATAAACTTAATAGACCCCACAGGGATGGCGCCATGGAAGCCTGGGGTAGATGGAAACGGCAATACCACATATATCGCTGAAAAAGGAGATAGTCCTAAAACTTTAGCAGATCAGTACGGTCTTACTCAAAACCAAGCAGAGCAGATTACTGGGACAACAGGCTCAACGCCAATAGCCGAAGGAACGAAAATATCAGGACAAAAAGTTAAGAGTACAACGGGAAGTGATATCCTTTCTCTTGATTTGAATTCAGAAATGGCCACTGACCAAAGAACCATAGATCAGGCAGTTTTTGCTATGGATCATTCAAGAGCAAAAGGTGATATTGGATTTTATTCAACAGACTACTTTGGTAACGCAAAATATAAAAACGTAATAAATGCTAGTGGTTCCTTAATAGTTGACGGAGAGTCTATCCCTTTAGAATTACAACTACCAGTATATAGGCCATCTACCTTTGATGGCTCCAGCCGTTCTACATTCTTGGGTAACTCCCCTTACACCATAAAACAAACTTCTGGGAATAGGTTTAAACAAACCGACTTGTTGATGTTTGACTTATTCCATCCTGACACAAAAAATAGGATGGGAGGCTACAGAATTTTAGCACCTAGGGGTAAATCAGATAAGTTGTACGACAGGTTAAGCAGATAAACAAATTAGATTTAATAATACATGTTCCTCAAAAAAGCATACATAAAACTTATATGGCTTGCACTTATAGGTTTGTTTTTAAATAATTGTCACGCACAGACAGATATACGTTCGTCTATCCGTCAATGTGTTAAAGATAAAACAGATAAGCATTTTCAAGATCTCTACAGTGAATCTACTTTAGATGTTTATCTAATGGTAGACTCCATAGAAAGTAGTCTTCGGTCCGCTGATATTCTGAAAGACCTTAGTAAAAAAGAATATCTAAGGTTAGTTGAAGGCGTGAAGAAATCAGACAGTGCCCTTATTGAGAACAATACCATAAAAGAGTTTAGCACTATCTCTGGCCTTGTGGTGAGTGATATAGTTTCGTTTTGCCCTTATAAAACAGTAGTAGAGCAAGAAAATGAGATAGAGTCTTCTCTAGTAAATCAATTTAGGTTAAGTCAAAGGCTTTTGGCCACAGGTTATGAGTTCTCTTTGATAAAAGAGTATATCGTTGATATCGCTTCTAAAGACTTTGAAGCGGTTGAATATAGGACACCAATAATGATTATGTTATTATTTCATCTGGAAAACAAAATTCTTGAACGCACCCGATGACAATGGATGCGTTTGGAGCCCTCTTCTTCAGGTTAGGGCAGGAAAGGAGCAGGGGCTTTTGGGTTTGCCCAAGGCCCCTGTACTCTCCCGGCCTGTAAGGGCTTGGTTTTTTTTGATACTAAATGCTCCTTCAAACAAGGGTTTATTGACCGATAATCCTTTCCACTCCGGGTTCAAAATGGGATAAGTCTGTGATTATCGGAGAAACCCCCGGTTCCTTCGGAGAGCCTTTTAATGCGACCGGGCTTGTACATAGCTGCTTCCCGGAAGAAGTCGTTGCCCGTTTTAAAATCACACAAAGCAATGCTAGTTTTACGGAGCCCTATCTCTTGTTAAAGAGCAAAAGAAGAAGTCATTTGATAAAACAATTCCCTGGCAAACCGGAAAACACTGCGGCCTGGATGCGAACCATTTTAGCCGGCCTAACTTTGTTTTATGTGCTTTATGTATTCAAGGGGTATAACATCCAGCAGGGGGTTTCGTACTCCGGTCATACCCTCTTAACCCGTTGCGTGCTGTTTGGCCTGGCAAATGCGCTGGTATTTTACTTGTTTGAGTTTCACCTGCTGAGGGCATATCCCGTTACAACTGCGCCAGGAAAACTGGCCTGGAGGCTGGCAGAGTTGCTGGCAGGAGGTAGCATAACTTTTCTCCTATTCAACTATTTCTGGTCCTGGTCCGAATGGTTTTGGCCGGCCTATACCCGCTTAATGGCCGAATACCTGCTGGTTATGGTCATTCCCACCTTCATCGTTTCGGGATATACGTTTTTAAGGACAAAAAAAAGCCGTACTCAAGCCTCTTCCTTAAAGTTTGTTTCCGAAAACGGGAAGGACATCCTGCACATTTCTCCAAAAGATTTTTTATTCGTTAAGGCAGCAGGCAACTATGTAGAGGTACACTTTCTTAGCGGTGAAGTCCCGCAAATGAGGCTCATCCGCAACAGCCTCAAAAAAATAGAAGACACGTACCGGGGCCATCAACACTTTGTGCGGTGCCACCGGAGCTACATTGTGAACCCCGCCAAAATCGATAAAATATACAAACGCAAGGGAAAAGCAGCGCTCTTAATCGCCCGGATAACCATCCCGCTTGCCGCTGCCTATGAAACGCATTTCCTACCCTAAGTGCAAAACGCATTTCATCCCTTATTTGGCTTTTTCGTACCAAAACAGGCCCAATGGCCCATGGGTACACCTTTTCTTAAGATTTTTGGCGCCTTATTGTACAGAATGAAACGAATTGCTTGGCTCATCCTTTGTTGCCCGGTCTTTTTCCATTTCAGTTGCAAAAGGCCGGAACCCGTACAGGTTAAAACAGCCTTTTATGCGATCGACTCCTTGTTGAAGGCGGAAAATGAGGCCGGTCGGTTTAGCGGAAGTGTAGTGATCGGAACGGCAGACACGCTATTGTATGCGCGCAATACCGGTCTGGCTTCCAGGGTGTGGAACGCTCCTGTGAACGACACCACCCGCTTCGACATTGCTTCGGTAAACAAATCTTTTATTGCCCTGCTCACCCTGCAAGCCGTGGAGGAAGGGCGTCTTAACATACACGACCGGTTAGCGGACTTATTGAAGCACATGGATTATTCCGGGTACTTTGATGATGAGATCACCCTACACCACTTGTTGACCCATACCTCGGGGCTGCCGGATTACAGGGGCGTTTCGGATACGCTGGCGTCCAATGGATTTCTTCGTTTTAAACGCCTGCAGTTCAGCAACGGGGCCTATGTCGATTTCATCAGTCAGCTAAAACCCGTGGGGAAGCCCGGGGAAAAGTTCTATTACAGCAACTTTGCATATCACCTGCTTTGCATCCTGCTGGAAGAGGTATACCAGGCCCCTTTTAGCAGTATCCTCAACGCCAAAATAACAAAGCCCCTCGGGCTTAGGCATACGTTTTCTACCACAAGCAACCGGGAAGTATTCCAAAACGTGGCTGAGGGCTACAATTATCTGCCTGGTACTAATAAATGGATCAGGAACGACTTCATTGACCTGACCCTGGGCAGGCGTATTTTTTCATCCGCGCGCGACTTATTTAAGTGGGGGCAGGCCATGAGCAATACTTCGCTCCTTAGCACTGCATCAATGGACCTTATGCATACAAACCACCTCCGGCTTCTTTCCGATAGCGTTTCCTATGGCTACGGATGGGTGGTATTTGGACCGGAAGAGCACTTTCACATGGGTGACCTGGGGATCAAGGCACCCTACATCATACATGGAGGGGAAACGGGCGGCTATAAAGCCATGCTGGTAAATGTAGATTCCGGAAGGCTGATCG
Organism: Owenweeksia sp.; assembly: GCA_028285465.1. GTDB lineage: Bacteria > Bacteroidota > Bacteroidia > Flavobacteriales > Schleiferiaceae > JANQPD01. Next base: position 35,660 of record JANQPD010000061.1, read on the forward strand.
TCAGCTTACTCGCCAATACGGGTTCGCGTACAGAGGAAATGACACTGACCCATAAAATCATCGCTAATCTGATCGACAATGAAAACACCTGAACGCTTATGCGCAGCGCTCGTGCTGTTTATGACGTTTTACTCTTCGCCGGGAGCAAAGGCCCAATCTATAACCGGGCTGTGGGAAGTAAAACAAGTAACCGTAGATAAAGATACCCTGACCCCGGTAGCCAAGTGGATGCAGATAGATGGAGAAGGTTCGTATACCTCGGGCAACGGCTGGCTGCAAAATGGGGAAGGAAGCTGGACATTTGATCGAAGATCAAGTGCCCTCAGCATGAAGGAAACCCGGGGCTTGCTGGACCCTTTTGGCCCTTTCAAAGTGACCTTTGCAGGAGATAGCGAAATGCGCTGGGAAAGGGTGGAAGAGGGGGCCAGGGTGCTTGTGCATCTGCAGCGGGTAGAAAAGCTACCCAGGTCTATCGCGGATGAGGTGCAGGGGCTTTGGGACCTTAAAGAGGTGACCCTTGGGGACAGCTCCCTACTCGACTCTCTTGACCCGGGCAACCGCCATTACCTTTTTATACGCTGGGACCGGGTGTACGTGGAAAGAACGGCATCCGGCAAAAGGGCAACGGGCTACTGGCATATGCATGGGCACAGGCCAGAACTGACTTTATTGAGCCATTTGCACGGCCGCCCGCCCGAAAGCTGGCGCGTTTCGGTAAGCGGGAATGAACTGAAAATGACCGGTGTTTCGGAAACCAACCGGCATATAGTGCGTACCTATCTGCGCCTACGTGCGTTCCCTGATTGACTTTCGTTATACCTGGCAGGTCTACCGGAGTACTATTCGATCCGTTTGCACTTCCCCATTCTCGCTTTCCCATCGGAGTAAGTAGGTACCACGTGGCAAGCCGGGAAGTTGAAGTTGGCTTTCTCCTTTGAGCTTTCTTTTGTACACCGTTTTTCCACTCAGGTCTGATACGGCTATCGTTGCCGGGCCGGGGCCTTTTGTTTGTATGTGGATACGCCCGTAGGTAGGGTTTGGGTAGAAGGCCAGCCAGCCTCTTGAATAATTGGGGTCTTCCATGGAGAATTCATAATAAGCCAGGCATGCTGACGTATCTGAGCAGTTGCCTTTGGTCAGTACTACGGCATAATCTCCATTAGATGCGGGGAAGAAAGATGAGTCTGTAGCTCCTGGAATAGAGGCATAGCCATTGGTGCAATCTACCCATTGATAGCTTGTTCCGCTGTCATTTGCCGAAGCTAAGATCCAGCCGTTTTGAATAAATACCGCTGTATCGATAGAGGTGAGGGTTAAAACAAGCACATTAACAGAATCCAAACCATTCGCGTTGTAGGAAGAGTCTGTATAGGTATCCGACTGGGAATAGACGTTTCCGTTCCATAAAAATTCCTGGCACGCAACAGCGGTGTCGGTACGCACAACAGGCCGCTCTGCTGCGCCTGCGTCCCTGGTTCCGAAGATCACCCCATTTTGTGCATCGGTATAGTCCTGCGGATGCCCCGTGTTCAAGGCCAGGCTTGTTGGGCCAGGCATAAGGGTTTTTCCGTATCCACCGTAAAACCCAAAGGGTTCGAGTCCCAGCATCGAAAAGGGGATATTGGTCTGATCGGTAGGAACGGCAAAAGAGGGATTGTCCTTAATGATGTTGTATCCCCGGTTGGTCACCGTCATATTGTCTTCAACAGAAGCTCCTGAACCGCCCCCAACGATTATGGAGCTGCTTATCCTGAAGCTGTAATCGGGGTCTCCATCAACCAGGGCTTTGGCCGAAGAAGTAGTATTGAGGATGCTGGAGTTTATGAGGTCTATATGCCAACTGTTTAGGGTGCTTAGCGCAATCGCGGGCGCTTCGTTATTGTATAGGGTTGAGGTTTTTAACTGTACGTAAGACTCCTGAAAATAGCAAGCACCCCCATTATTAAAGCTTCCGCTAACGGTGTATTGATTGTTTGTAAAGGTAGAGTTGTTGACATACAGGGAATCCACCCCGGCAGTATATATACCTCCCCCATTGCCTTGAATGGCTTTATTGCCGTTAAAAGAGCAACTTTCTATATCAACTCTTCCATAAGTTGATAAAAAAGCAAGGGCTCCTCCGCCTCTTTCGGATTCATTGTTTTCAAAAATACAATATGCAAACCGTGAGTTGGCGGCTCCGTTGAGGTGCACTGCCCCGCCACCGGCAAGCGTAAAATCGGTGGATACGCGGTTGCTCCTGAATGTACAATGGGAAAACAAACCTTTACCAAGGGCAACAAGGACCGCCCCTCCTGATTGGCAGGTGCTGTTTCCGTTAAAAGAACAATTTTCGGCCCTCAGGGTGCCAAAAGTCACTTCGATGGCGCCTCCCGAGCCGTAACCGGTTAAGCTTGAACAGGAAGCAGACCCATTGTTGCTGAATGTGCAGTCTTCCAACTTGAGGTCTCCATTGTATATGCTTATGGCGCCGCCACTGGGAAAATTCCCGGAAACCAGGTTATGGCGGAACACACAGTTCTTAAGGGATAAGGAGTGAAGACGATTTGAATAAATTACCCCTCCGCCAGACGATGTGGAGAAATTTGTAAATACAAAGTTGCTTAGGTAGACCGGGCCAAGCCATGAATCTACATCTAGGTTAAAAGCCCTGTTGGCATTGACGCCTGTAACATAGAGCGTATCGGCCCCCTGTATTGCCCCAAATATGGTGAGGGGACTGTCGATCTCTATTTGACTGTGCAATTTCAGGGTATCGCTTCCATTCGACAATAAGCCAGGGTCTATTTGAATGGTGTCTCCCGAATGCGCGTTGTTTATAAGCTCCCTTAATGAACCGGGCCCTGTGTCATTTAAATTGTTAACGGTATGGATCTGGCTGTAAGCCACTAAGGGAAAAAAAAGCAGGAGAACGGCAAGTGCGCGCATGGGATGTATGTTTATAGGTTTGGGGTAAAGGTATGGTAAAAGTGTAAGCGGGATATGTCCTTAAAAATTTAGCTTTGCCCGCACTAAGTCTTACATAATGCTTAGTTTGACCTATGGATTACAAAGAATTTATGGACGCGGTACAATTCTGGTTTCATGCACACCTTACGGAGTTGATCGTCTCCCTCTGTATAGTTTTGGTATATTTTATCAGCAACAAGGTTGCCAGGCGCCTGGTGCGCAGGCACGGGGCTAAAAACCTGTTTGACAAATCCAGGATGCTCTACGTGATGAAGGTCATCGGCCTGGCCAACCTCATTGTGTTTGCCGTTCTGTTGGGCTTCACCTGGGGCATAACCCTCTCGGGCTTATCCTTCTACTTCGCCAGTGTCTTTACCATCGTAGGGGTAGCGCTCTTTGCCAACTGGTCTATACTCAGCAACCTTACTGCCTCTGTGATCCTGTTCTTTTTCTTTCCCTACAAAATCGGCACGCGCATCCGGATACAGGATGGCGACAACTCTGTAGAAGGCCTGATCCTGGACATTACCATGTTTTACATAAAAATAGAAACCACAGAAGGCAAAGTAGTTTCCTACCCCAATAACCTGGCTATACAAAAACCTTTTTTCTATTAATGCTTAAAGGGATCCCCCTATGTATGCATCGGGGCACACGGGAGAGCAGGGTGGTGTCTTTTTGAATAGCAAACCAATCTTTGAGTTGCAGGTAAACCTGCTACAAAATAGCTAAACCGCTCCTTTAGGGTATGCCTATCTGAAATAAAACCCACCTGGAATGATCCCGGCTAAAAACTCTTTTTTTAACCTGCCGTTGCTTTGATAAACAGAGATGTTTCCGCGCTGCACAAAATCAATAGCATCGCTTAGGTATAGGTCTCCGCTTTTCGAGTGAATAGCTAAACTATAGTAGTTTCTGTTATCGCCTGAAATGTATGCCGATGTGGCAAGGGCGGTATTGCTAATGGCCAGGCGGTAAACGTCTTGGTTCAAATAATACAGTGTGTCTCCGCTACCATTAATACAGAGGTCGGCCGGGTTGTCTTCCGCATTGGGAAACCATAAACTTTGTTCCACGCTTAGGTTGGCTGCGTTTATCCGGTGTAGACTGGCGTTTTCATTTTGGCTGCTACTTCCGCTACAGGCTACCCAAAGTTTACCGTTTTTGTCTTCCACGATGGAGTTGGCTCCGTAACCCACTTCAAGGCTGTCCGTAATTTGGTCCGTTGCCGTGTTAATCACAAAAATGTAATTCCTATCGCGGTTGGTTATAAAGGCATTTCCAAAGGCAAGTATCAGCTCTTCTGTCCAGCCCGGGCAGGCTATTTCACCCATTTTGCTATTGGCGTTTAAGTCAATGATATGGATGGCGTCTGCAAAAAGATCCGTTACATAAGCCTTTGCTTTATTTATAGGTAAAAAATAGCGTGGAGATGTAAGCCCGGTAATGACGCCTTCGGAAACAAAAGTGTCTTCATTTACCACTTCTATTTTCCCTGAATTATTTACGACTACGTAAGCCTTGCCATTGAAAAAGCGCATGGATTGGCATACATCGCCTAAAGGTCTGCCGTTGGCGGGCTCAAACACATCTTGCACCGCATTTTCTAAACCATCCTCATAATAACTTATCGAGGCATTGCCAAACTGAAAGTTTCCTTCATTGGCAATATAAACACCATCGCTACCGCCTGTAAGTACCGGCTCATTTATTACAGGTGGCTCGTCTTTAATGCAACCTGCTGTAGCAAATAAAATAAAAACCAGACTGCACTTAAGGGCTCTAATCATACTTTACAACTAGCTTTTTGGTAACGTTTACATGTCTCTTTGATAGCTGTAAAAAATAAACACCTTGAGGTAATGTGGATACATTTAATCTATAAGTGCCTGCGTTTGAAAAACCGGATAGGTTTACCTTTTCACCCGTAGCGTTTAGCAGCCCAATAGTAAGATTTTCAATGTCCATACCTTCAATGTTCACCCATTCTTTTGCGGGATTGGGATAAACAGAGATTTTGCTTTCCACAAGAGCTTCGTCAACGCTTATGCTTTGGTTATTGATCACACCAACGGCATCGAGATCAAAGCCGCTGCTTGCAAAAGGCGTACTCCACGGATCGTTGATCTTTTTGCCAAATTGGTCAAAGCTGGCAAATTGGGCTTGAATGCTGCCCACCACATCAATTATTTTTACATGCGTTATGGCATTTATATTCAAATTGGGTTCTGCAGCCAACTCCTGAAGGTCAAAGGGAGTACCGTAGTTGGCACGGTATTTCCCGGCCAGATTGTTGACTTCAGTGGCGTCGGTTAAGCCAAAGCTCCCAGTTTGTAGCGTATCTTGTGTATTTGAAGTTGCCGGAAACCTGAAAAAGTCAACGCCATTTGAACTCACCTCCACAAAAGCCAATTCCAGGAAATCATCGCTAAAGCTATTTTCAAACACGGCAAAATCCCAACCTGGGCCGTTGCTGATGGGTGTGTTGAAACGCAAAATGGCCACGCCCCTGTCTCCCAGGCTTACCACTCCATTCATTCCGGCTGCACCTATAGCTGAGCTGCTGTCGCCCGCCGTGGCAAAACCCAGGGACGTGTCCGATACATCTTGCAGCCCCCGCATAATGGAGCAAGCACTGGCCCAATCAATAAACACGGCGCTATCTTTAAAAATGGCCGTGCTGCCTGGCTGCCCCGCGGGAGGGGCAAATTGGGCACGTCCACTTAGCGCGGACGTACCCAATAATAAAAGCGCAATTAATTTTTTCATTGTTTAATAAAACGTTGTACAGCCGTAGTATTTTTCTCTGTAAAGCTAAGGGTATAGATGCCTTTTGGCAGGCTGCTTACATTTATACCACTGTTTCCGTAAACGGTGTTTTGCACTACTATCCTACCCATGGCATCGGTAATTTTTATGTTTAATTCCCCCGAGGTACTGAAATGATCAGAACCGATGAAAAGAACATCTGAAGCCGGGTTTGGATAAAGATCCAAGGTGTGGGACATTTCATTTTCAAATAGACCAATGGTGTTTGGCGCTGCAACCGGATGGCCGGGGCGTAGGGCCGGGTCAAAATCCGTATAAGAGCAACCAAACAGCTCACCGTTTTGTAGCGTATCGCCAATGCCTATGTTAAGATCCCAGTTGCCTAAATTAGTAGCGCTGTACGTGCCCCAAAAATTCGGGTTGCCACCGATGCCTGCAAAGCTGTTGTAGGTAATGTCGTTTAAAAAGCCGCCGCTTATGGCCACAGAAAAGTTGGCATCAGCAGCGTCTACAGCTTCCAGCATATCCTGCCCGGTAGCAATGCCTGAATACAAATAACCCCAGGCAAAGGAAGAACTGCCCGAGGCGTCCTGAAAGTCAACCACCAGTACGGCAGAATCTGTACCGTTGCCTACCCAAAAATCCACGTCTTGCGCGGTAAACCCAAATGGCTCAAAAGCCGGAATGGGCGTGCGGGGCGCCAAAGCAGGACTGAAGTCGGTGAAAGAGCAACCGAAATATTCGCCATTGGCCAATGAGGTGGAAATTCCGGCGTTCATACTCAAAGTAGCTATGCTGGTGCCGCTCCATGTACTCCAAAAAAAGCCGTTGGTACCGCCAATACCTTGTTGTTTACCGTAAACGATGTCATTAAGAAAACCTCCTGCAATGGCCACGGAAAAATTAACGTCTGCCGCAGCGATGGCATTGAGCATATCCTCACCGGTAGCCGTGCCATTGTGCAGATAGCCCCAGGCGTATGCACTATCCCAGGTGGCGTTTTGAAAATCTACGACCAATACGGAAGAGTCAGTTCCAGAACCTATCCAATACTCCACCTCGGAAAAGTTGAACTGGGCCTGTGCATTTTGAAAAGTAAAAAAGCCCACAAAGGCTAAGATGGAAGAAAGTAACGGTTTTTTCATTTGTAATGGTTTTGATGAAAGGGTTATGAATTGTTAAATTGAATAGAGATCCCTGTATTGAAGTGTATACGGGGCATTGCGCGGTTGCGCAACACCTGGTATTGCTCGTTCCACAGGTTGTTGATCTGAAAAAATACATTGCTCTTTAGCTGTTTTACAGGGAACCGGTAGGTTAGCATTACCGAACCCAAATCAAAAGGGGCTAAAAATTGCGTGTTATCGGTAGAGGTATAACGATAGCCCACATAATTGTGGCGATACGTAAAGCCGAACCTTTGATAACTGAGGCTGATTTTCCCCAAACCGGAGTACATGGGTGTATAGATGAGTTGCTGCCCTAAAGATTGATCGTTATCCGCTTTGCTCTTTTGGTTGGTGGACACTACATAATTGGTAATCAGGCCTAAGCCAATAGTACACTTCCCAAGTTGAAAATTAAACTTACTGTCGCTTTCCACGCCCCGGCTCCATACTTGCATTAAATTTTGAGGACTCCAAAAACCATTGCTTGGTAGCCAAAGGATCCAATCTTGCACATTACGGGTAAAGGCGGTTATTTCCGTTACAAAACTGAGTTTCCTTTTGCCCAAGCGCAATTTTGCACCCACCTCTGCCGCGTAGCCGTTTTCTGGCTTTAAGTTTGGGTTGCCACCAGGCTCCCAGTACAAATCGTTGAAAGTAGGGATGCGATACACGCGTGAGGCATTTGCTTTAAGCTTGAGCCCATCCGTAAGCCTGTAATCCACACCCGCAGCGTACGTAAAAGGAACCAAGGTGCCATCTACCCATTCCGTTCTGGCGGAAGCTTGCCCTTCCCATTTTTTGTTAGCCGAGGTATATTGATAGGCGGTGAAAAGCGCCAACCGGTTTTGTTGAGGGCTATTTTCAAAGTTTGGATGACTGGCCAGTGAAAAAGTGTTGTGTATGCCTGCCGAAAGTTGATGCCTTTCATTAAAGTGAAACTTCGTTTCGCTTTCCGCAATAAACTGGCGCGTGCGGGTACGGTCATCAATATCTGACAATGCATCACTATACACCAGTATTTCGTCTAGCCAGCCACTACGTATATAGGTTTGAAATTGCTCACGTACAAATTTCCATTCTGCCGAAAGGCGCAGCGTCCGGTCTTTTTGTCTAGCCAGGCTTTGCTCTTGCAAGATGCTGGGGGGAATGTTTCTATCCGTGTTTTGCAGCCAGGCGTTTAGGTTTAAGGTTTGCCCTTTTCCCAGCAGCCATTTATTTTCGTTTACTACCCCTTGGCTTTTGAGCTCTGCGTTGCTTTGGCGCACTTCTTCCTGCTTTTCAGCAGATGGCCGCAGGTATAAAAAATCATTACGTGCACTAAGGTTAAAAACCTGTAGAGAACTCACAAACCGCTTACGGCTAAGGCTCACCTTGGCGCTTTGCCTGAAATTGGAAAAACTTCCGGCCGAAAGATTTAGTGAAGCACTGAAACCTTGGTTGAATTTTGCTTTATTTACCAATTGCACGGCTCCCGCTACCGCTCCGCTTCCATAGAGTGCGCTGCCGCTCCCATGTTGTATATACACCTCATCTGCCAGGTTTACCGGAACCAGGGAAAAATCCAGTTGACCATTCATGGGGCTGGAAAGAGGAAGGCCATTCCAAAGCACGGCTGTATGGTTGGCACTTCCCCCCCTCAAAGAACTGGCGGCTAAGGAACCAAGGCCATAGCTGCGGATAAACATAGGGCTTTCATCGGCCAGTAAATCCGCTAGACTTTGCTGTTGGTAAACCTGTATGGCAGTAGAGTCAAAAGTGGTGACTTTACTTCCCGGCTGCTGGCCAAGCAGCCTTGGGGCAATTACGGTAGCCTCTTGCAAGGCAAAGGTGCTGTCAGCGCTTTTTGACTGTGCCGGCAAAACGTTTGCCTTAAGCATGAATAAAAAAAGTATGGTGCCTAATACCCTTTGTTGCATATACGCATTGTAAAAATTTCATTTACAGATGCTTGTCGATAAAAGGTACAGTAGGAGTAGGTTGAGATAGGGTTTCCCAGAAGAAAATACAGGTGTAATCCCTTATAATAAAACCTTGACCGTTGCTTTATACCGCGAAAGCACCATCATTTTTTGCCCGTTGGGCAATTAAAGAAAAGGCAGGTCTCCTGACTTGTAACGGTTCTACCGTCCTTCCCATCTCAATTGTTTGACAGTGGACAATTTTGGTACAACCTATGCGGTTACTCACAGTTGCGCGACAGTTCGTGATTTGCACACGATTCCCTTTTAATGCACAGTTAAGTGCAACGCTTTTCAGTTAAAAAATGAAAATGAACAATTTTATGACCGCGAAAATAAGCAATAAAAGGAAACCTAAAGTTTCGGGTTTCTTTTTTGATCGCGATCCGTTGCGCTTTAAGAATTAATTGCTGGTAAGGGGCACTGTACCAAAAGCAGCACGCAGCTTAAACATCTTTACCGGATGCTTTTCAGCATTATGGCTTTATATATGCGCAAGGGAAATCTTGTACTTAAAAACCTTTGGAGGTCCTTAAAGCCAAGGTTTCCATCCTTAGCGTTGTCCCGAGATGCGAGGCGGTGTAAATAGCGTGGAAGGAGCTAGGCCGTATCGGCTTTCAACAAAAAGGAAAGAGTATTGCAGTAAAAAAGCCGTGCAAAACAAACTTTCGCACGGCTTTTGCTTAAGTACCCAGGGCCGGAGTCGAACCGGCACATCCGAAGATATTGGTGTTTGAGACCAACGCGTCTACCAATTCCGCCACCTGGGCAGGTTTTTGTTACCGTTTTGCTTTGCGGCTCCCTTATGCGGGAAACAACCATGGCACATAGATAGGGTGCTTTCAAAACGGTCGGCAAAAGTAGGTAAAGCTTTCGGGATTCTCAAACACGCCCTTTAAAAAATCTAAAAAGCCCCGGGCGATTATTTTATTTCTTCGGGAATAATTAGTTACATTTGCAGCCCTTTTTTGAAGGCGTATAAAATCATCAGTACCAAAGGTTTAAGCAGGATGTTGCCACAGGCTAAAATATTTGCTACCCGCAGCTCGCAGGAACTGGCCCTGCGCATTGCCGAACAGTATGGGCAGGCATTGGGTAAGGTGGAGTTTACCGAGTTCAGCGACGGGGAGTTTCAACCTTCTTTTGAAGAGACCGTGCGGGGCGGTAGGGTATTCCTGGTGGGCAGCACCATGCAGCCTACCCAAAACCTGATGGAGCTTTTGTTGATGATCGATGCAGCTAAGCGGGCTTCGGCCAAACACATCACCGCAGTGCTTCCCTATTTCGGCTGGGCACGTCAGGATCGTAAAGATAAGCCGCGTGTACCCATAGGAGCGAAAATGGTAGCCAACCTGCTTACAGCAGCCGGGGCTACGCGCATCATGACCATGGATCTGCATGCAGACCAGATACAAGGCTTTTTTGAAGTACCCGTAGACCACATTTTTGCTTCCTCTTTATTCGTGCCCCACATTAAGGGCCTGGGCCTGGAAGCGCTTACCATTGCCTCACCGGATATGGGTGGCTCAAAAAGGGCCAACAATTACGCCAAGTGGCTGGAGAGTGAAGTAGTGATCTGCTACAAACAGCGCAAAAAAGCCAACATAATAGATAAGATGACGGTAATTGGCAATGTAGAGGGCCGCAACGTGGTGATGATCGATGATATGATTGACACTGCGGGCACGCTTACCAAGGCAGCCGACATGTTGATGGAGCAAGGCGCTTTAAGCGTACGCGCCTACTGTACCCACGGGGTGCTTAGCGGTAAGGCGATGGAAAGGATAGATAAGTCAAAGCTTCAGGAACTCGTAATTACCGATACGATTCCGCATGAAGCATTGAGTAACAAAATAACGGTATTATCCGTGGCAGAGCTTTTTGGGAACGTGATGCGCAAAGTGCACAAGCACGAGTCCATCAGCTCACATTTTTTAGAGTAAATTAAAACCAGAATAGTAGAATGGAATCAATTACTATCAACGGTACGTTAAGACAAGATGTTGGCACAAAAACCGCCAAACTTCTGAGAAGAGAAGGCAATGTACCCTGTGTTATTTATGGAGGTGAGGAAAATGTGCATTTCTACACACCGGCCGCCAGTTTCAGGAAATTGCTTTACACACCCGAAGCGCACCTGGTGATCATTGAGATAGAAGGAAAGCAGTATAAGGCCGTGATCCGCGATGCGCAGTTCCACCCGGTAAATGACGAAGTGGAGCACGTGGATTTTTACGAGCTTATAGCGGGTAAGCCGGTAACCATTGAAGTACCCATTAAGCTCTTGGGGAACGCCCGTGGTGTACGGAATGGAGGGCGCCTTAAGGTAAACCTGAGAAAGCTTAGGGTGAAAGCTACCGAAGAGAACCTTCCCGGCTTTATAGAACACAACATTGAAGATGTACGGATTGGCGAATCTGTACGCGTGAAAGACATCTCTGTTTCCGGTTACGAAATTATCGATATTCCGGAGCGCGCTATCCTTACCATACAAACTTCCCGTAATGCGGTAGACGAAGAGGAGGAAGAGGAAAGCACTGAGGAAGGAGCTGAGGCTTCTGCCGAGGAAACCGCTTCTACCGAAGCTTAAGCAAAGGGCGTTTTGAAGAAGTTCCTGGTAGCCGGTCTCGGAAACATTGGAGCTGAGTACGCAGAAACGCGCCACAATATAGGATTTAAAGTGCTGGACTTCCTTGCGGATAAGTCCGGCACTTTTTTTTCGAATAAGCGCTACGCAGATGTAGCGCAATATGCACTTAAGGGCCGCACCTTTGTGTTGATCAAGCCCACCACCTTTATGAACCTGAGCGGGAAGGCCTTGAACTACTGGTTGCGGGAGGAAAAGATCCCGCTGGAGCATCTTTTGGTGGTACTGGATGATATTGCTTTGCCCTTTGGTGCGCTACGCCTGAAAACTAAGGGAAGCGATGGAGGCCATAACGGCCTTAAAAGCATCAATCAGGTGTTGGGCAGACAGGATTATGCCCGTTTACGTTTTGGCATAGATGGCAATTTTCCCAAAGGCCGGCAAATAGAATATGTCCTTGGGACATGGAGTGAAGAAGAAAATCAGGCCTTAAATACTCATATTGAACGCGCCGCAAAGGCGATAGAAAGTTTTGCCCTTGCCGGCCCGGCCCTTACCATGAACCAGTATAACGGTTAAGCTATTTTAACCGTACGTCCAACGCATCGCGCAGGGCATTTCCCAGCAACATAAAAGCAAGTACCAGCACCATAATGGCTACACCAGGGGCTATGGCAAGGTGAGCTTTGTCCACGATGAGGTAGGCATAATGATCTTTGATCATGCTGCCCCAGCTAGGCATAGGCGGTTGCGCCCCGATCCCTAAAAAGGAAAGGCCGCTTTCTATGAGAATAGCAGCAGCAAAGTTTGCAGCCGAGATCACGATGACGGGGGCAAAGGCATTGGGTAAAATATGGCGCAACATAATCCGCAGATCGCTAAAGCCCAGTACTTGAGCAGCCTGTACATACTCCTTTTCCCGAATGCCCAAAAACTGGCCGCGTACCACCCGGGCTACCTCTACCCACATGGTAAACCCTACGGCAATGAATACTTGCCAAAAGCCTTTTCCCAAAGCGAGAGTAATGGCAATAACCATAAGCAGGGTGGGAATGGACCAGATGACGTTGATAAACCACATGATGAGCTTATCGATTTTACCTCCGTAGTATCCAGCCACGGCACCCAGCGGAATGCCGATGAGCAGGCTTATGAAAACGGAGACAAAACCTACCGAAAAAGATACGCGTGTACCCAGTATGATGCGGCTCAATAAATCGCGGCCGTACTTATCCGTACCCAATAGAAAGCGTGTAGGTACTACTTTTGCTTTACCCTGTTGTTGTACTACAGCCACGCGCTTTTCCGGTCCGCTGCTGTGCTCTGCGAGATAAGGCTTGTAATACAGGCTGTCGCTTGCCTCGTACCAACTGCTCACAGGAATTTGCTCGTAAGCAGGTTCTACGCCCGTAAACCATTTTTCCAGGGAGCTTTGTTCGTTGTTTACGGCACGGGGAAGATGCAACATCTGTACCTGGAAACCCGGTTTTTTTCCCGCCAGTACCAGGTGCATACGGTTGGCGTTGGGCGAATGATCGGGCATAAGGAGATAGGCAAAAACGGCCACAAAAAAAGCAAGGGAAACAACAAGTATTCCCCCTGCGCCTAAAGGATTTTTCCAAAGCTTTCTAATGGTGTCTGCTGCCAAAAAAGAAGAACTTAGCTTTCCAGTTCTATCATCACTTTCAGGGCCTCAGCAAGGTAGAGGTCCTTGCGCAGGTTCTTAAACCAGGCTTCGTTTTTCTCTTCTTTTTCCTCGTCTCCTTTTATGCTTTCCTCGTCTGCAGATGTATTGCTTACCAGCAGCGCTTCTTCCGCTTTCCGGATGTTCTCAAAGCGCTTGTTGCGTGCACGCAGTTCATTTTGTTCCTGGTGGTACACATCAAAATTGAGGTTTACAATAGAGTTTTCCTGCTCACTTTTTAACCATTGTGCGTACTCATCGATCAAGGCAAACTTTTCATTTTCCCGGATGCTTTTGTTTGCGTGGTCTATGGCTGCGCTAAACTTATCTTCATTGCGTTCATAGATGGCGTACTCGGCCGGGGTAATCTCATCATAGGGGAGGGCAAACTCCTGCTCTTTCTCTCCAAAATCTATGTAGGTATAATTGTCGGGCAGTACAATGTCGCTTTGTACTCCACGCAATTGTGGTGTACCCCCGTTAATGCGGTAATACTTCTGTATGGTAAGCTTAAGGGCACCCAGCGGTTTCAGGTCGTTGTACCCAAAACTAACCGCCCGGTCCATGTCGTACAGGTTTTGCACCGTGCCTTTACCAAAGGTGGATTTGCTCCCTATGATGAGGCCGCGTTTGTAATCTTGTATGGCAGCTGCAAAGATCTCTGAGGCGGAGGCGCTGAACTGGTTTACCATTACCACCAACGGGCCGTCATAAGTAGTACCTGACGTCCGGTCTTTAAGCACCTTAGGTTCCCGTCCCGGGGTTACCACCTGTACTACCGGGCCTTTATCTATGAAGAGCCCTACCATATCAATTACACCTTGCAAAGTGCCCGTCCCGTTATTGCGCTGCTCAACGATTACGCCCTTTACGTTTTCCTTTTTCAGTTTCTCCAACTCCAGGCGCACATCTTCGGCACAGTCGCGGCCGTCTTTGTCGTTGAAGTTCACGTAAAATTTCGGCAGCTTGATGTAGCCCGTTTTTTCATCGCCTTCACCCAGTATGGCTGATTTGGCAAACGTGGCATCCAGTTCGATGATGTCGCGGATAATGGGGATCTCCATTTTGCTGCCATCGAGCTTTTGTACGCTGAGGATCACCTCGGTACCTTTCGGGCCACGTATATAATTTACGGCTTTACGCACCGACATGCCCACTAGGTCTACTACTTCCTCTTTCTTATCTCCCTGCGTTACTTTAAGGATCTTGTCGCCTACTTCCAGGTCGCCCTGTTTCCAGCAGGGGCTACCTGTTATGATGCGGCTGATGGTTACATAATCGCCTTTTTGCTGCAATTGCGCACCAATGCCTTCCAGTTGGCCGCTCATGCCTATTTCAAAGTCTTCCTGGCGCTCGGGCGGGAAATACTGGGTGTGGGGGTCGTATACATTGGTAATGGCGTTCATGTAAATGCCAATCCAGTCAATGCGGTCCATACCTCCCAGGTTGGTAAACCAGTCTTCATGTAATTCTTTTTCCTTTTTGCGCGCTTCTTCTTCCAAAACGGCAAACTCTTTTATGTCTACCGTAGTATCGTTTTCTTCCAGGGCCTTTTCCTGTTCATACAAGTGTTCCTCCACCCGCATCAACACGCGGCTCTTTAAATACCTGCGCCAACGGTCTTCCAGCTCTTCCTCGCTGCTGGCAAAGGCCAGCTTTTCATCATCGCGTTCCAGGGTTTCGTTTCGCGTGAAGTTGAAAGGCCTGTTCAAAAGGTCACGGTAGTAACGTTGACTTTGTTTGAAACGGTTTTCATAAAGCGCATATGCTTCGGTAAAAAAACCCAGGTTGGTGTTTTTAAACTCGTCATCCAGCAAGGTTTTATACCGCTCTAGTTTTCCAATATCCTCTTTCAAGAAGAAGCGCTTGTTGAAATCCAGGTTTTCCAGAAACTGCCCGTATACTTTTTCCGAGAAAGCATTGTCAATTTTAGCCGGGGCATAGTGGTTGGTGTTGAGTACATTGTATACCAGGTTGAGGATGATCTGGTCTTTTTTACTGCTCTCGCGGGCATGCGGCTCGTAAAAACCAAAGGCCACGGCTATCATGGCCCCTAAGAACAAATACCGCAAACGGTTAAACCCTTCTATAAACTTCATCTTACGCAAAAATAATTCTTGCTAAGATAACGTTTCATAAAGCAATTTGATTGCGGCTGCCAAGCTTCCGGTTTGTTAATGTTTTCTTAAAACAATTTTTAACCTCTTGCAAAGGGCCCACCAGGCTGTTTTTATTGATATTTGCCCCACTCAATCCGGGGCATACCCGCTTTGGTTTGGACATATACCCCTATCTCTTTGCTACTTTAATACTCTATTTATGCGCAATTTTTTATGGGCTTTATGCCTTTTGCCTGTGGTTTTAGCGGCCCAGGAAAAAGCCGTGCTTAGCGGCTATGTTAAAGATGCTACTACCGGAGAAGACCTCATTGGAGCGAGCATAGCTGTGGATAACCCTAAGACAGGTACCGTTACTAATGTATATGGTTTTTATTCCCTGTTCCTTCCAGAAGGAACATACGAAATTGATTTTCAATACATCGGGTATCAAAGAGTACGCAAACAGGTAGTACTGAAGGGAGATCAGTCCCTGGATGTAGAGCTCCAGCCCATCACTACGCAATTGGAGGCAGCGGAAGTAACGGCCGAAAAGATTGATGCGAACGTGAAAAGCATAGAGATGAGTGTGGCTAAACTCGATGTAAAGGAGATCGAAAAAGTTCCTCAGCTTTTAGGAGAAACGGACATTATACGCACGCTGACCTTACTGCCGGGTGTAAGCACGGTAGGGGAGGGGTCTAACGGCTTTAACGTACGGGGAGGAGGGGCAGATCAAAACCTGATCTTGTTGGATGAGGCCCCGGTATACAATTCCAGCCACCTTTTTGGGTTTTTCTCCATTTTTAATGCGGATGCGGTTAAGGACGTAAAGCTCTACAAAGGAGGCATTCCAGCGCAATACGGGGGCCGGTTGAGCTCGGTGGTGGATGTGCGCCAGAAGGAGGGCAACACCAAGAATTTTGCCGCCCAGGGGGGGATAGGCCTTTTGAGCAGCCGTTTGCTGGTAGAAGGCCCCATCGTGAAAGACGAAGCCTCCTTTATGGTGGCAGCCCGGAGGAGCTATGCAGATGTTTTTTTAGCTCTTTCCAGTGATCCTGCCATCAACCAGAACACCCTTTATTTTTATGACCTGAACACCAAGCTCAACTGGCGCGTGGGTGAAAAAGACCGGCTTTTCCTTTCCGGTTACTTCGGGCGTGACGTATTTGGTATAGACAACCTCTTTGGCTTTGACTGGGGCAACGGTACCGGCAGCCTTCGCTGGAACCACCTGTTCAGTAAAAAGCTGTTTGCCAACTTTACAG
This sequence comes from Owenweeksia sp., assembly GCA_028285465.1. Taxonomy (GTDB): domain Bacteria; phylum Bacteroidota; class Bacteroidia; order Flavobacteriales; family Schleiferiaceae; genus JANQPD01. The sequence goes on from JANQPD010000061.1 coordinate 52,140, forward strand.
CCATTTATTCGGACTATACCTATTCCATAGGCTCGGATGACGAAGAAAATGAGAACAGCAACTTCAACCTGCTTTCGCGCATCCAGGATTTTCACCTGGAAGGAGAATTTAACTATTACATAAACCCGGACAACCGCATTGATTTTGGTTTTGAAGCCATTTATTACCGCTTTAGCCCGGGAAGGGTAGAGGCGGGTTTCCTGGAAGACCCTTTGGAGTTGGAAAAAGAATATGCGCTGGAACCTTCACTTTACATCAGCCAGGAACTGAAGTTGGGGCAGCGCACTACGGTACAATATGGTTTGCGCTATTCGAGCTTTTACAAGCTCGGGGCAAAAACCGTGTATCAATACGCCAATCCGGAGCTGCCTTTGACCGAAGAGGTAATAGACTCTACCGTATATGGCCGCGGGGAAGTGGTAGCAGGTTTTGACGGGCTGCAGGGTCTGGAACCGCGCCTGGCCATAAACTACCTGATCAATGAAAACGTAAGCCTGAAGGCAAGTTACAACCGCACGCGCCAGTATATCCAGTTGATCAGCAATACAACCACACCAACCCCTGTAGATCTTTACCGCCCTGCCGGAGAATACATACAACCGGCAACGGTAAACCAGGTGGCATTGGGCTATTTCCAAAACTTTAACGACAATATGTACGAGGCTTCTGTAGAGGTATATTATAAGGACCTGGACAATATCGTGGATTACCGGGATGGAGCCGACCTGATCTTTAACGAGAACATAGAGACGGAAATCCTGCGCGGAGGCATCGGGCGGGCCTACGGATTGGAGTTTTTACTGCGCAAACGCACCGGCCGGCTTACCGGGTGGTTAGGTTATACGCTTTCGCGGAGTGAGCGCAAGCTGGATGGCCCCTCAGCTGCTCAGGACATTAACCTGGGCGACTGGTACCTGGCAAACTTTGATAAGCCGCATGATTTCTCTTTAGTAGCGAATTATGCACTTACCAAGAAATGGGATATAGGCGGTATTTTCGTGTACCAGACCGGGCGTCCGTTTACCTTACCGGAGGGCAAGTACCAGTTTGAAGAATTTACCATCCCGATCTATACCAAAAGAAACAACGGGCGTATCACGGATTATTACCGCGTGGATGTATCGGCAACGTATTCACCGGAGCGTAAACCCAATAAAAGGTTTTACAGCAGTTGGTCTTTCGGGATATACAATTTGCTGGCCAGGCGCAATGCATACTCCATTTTCTTTCAACCCGTGGCCAATGGTCAGGACATTACCGAGGCGCAGGAAAACAGCTTTTATGACACACAGGCGGTACGCCTTGCCATTTTTGGCACTATGATCCCTTCTGTAACCTGGAACTTCAATTTTTAATACCTGTACAAATGAAAAAGATAATCACCTTTCTATGCATAATCGTTTTAGGTGCGGGTTGCACAGATGTTATTGATATAGAAACCCCTAACCGGGAAGTAAGCATTGCCGTGCAGGGCGAAGTAACCGATGTCCGGGGAACCCTGGTTAAGGTATCGCTTACGGCAGGGTATTTTGATCAGGGCCAGACACCTGTAATCAATGATGCTACCGTGCAGTTACTGGAAGACGGCATAGTGGTAAGCAGTCTTATGCGGGATACTGTTGACGGGCAGTACAGAAGCAATTACAACGGAACGGTAGGCAGTAACTACCAGATAAGGGTTGCGGTACCCTCTAACAGCACCTCTGGTTTTAAAGAAAGCACCTGGTTGAGTACCCCGGAACGCATGAACCGCATTTTTGCCCTGGATTCTTTTGCCATAAAGTATCTCGACAGGAATACTTTCCCCCAGGTATTTGATGAGGGATTCTATGCCTTGGTTTACTTCCAGGAGCCTGAAGGAGAGGGGGATGTATACCGCTGGAAGGTATACGAAAACGGAGTACAGGAAGCGCAGACCTTGCTTACGGTTGATGACGAGTTCGTAGATGGCGGGTACTTTGGCGGACCCAACTCTTTGCTGCCCGCTTTTAACTATTTTGGCCCCATCGAAGAAGAAGGGGATAGCCTTGGCCTGGAATTTTTCTCTATTTCCAAGGCACATCAGGAATACCTGGCGCTTATCGGGGAGCAGATCTTCCAGGTAGGGGGGCCTTTCGCTGCTCCGCCAGCAGCCGTAATTGGGAATATATACAATGAAGACGATCCCGATGAATTTGGTTTTGGTTATTTTGTAGCGTCAGCCGTATCCAGTGGCGGCATTACGTATAACCCCTAACAGGAATTTTGTAAATGGAAGACGAAATAGAAGATTTAAAGGAAGTAAAAGACCAGGCGATGGAGTCACTCACCCTGGAGCATTGGGCGTATGATTGGTTTATGGAATTGGGCGCCAGCCAGGACATGGCCAATTATTTAACCATTGCCCTGGATCTCGTTTTACTATTCCTCATCGCTTTTGTGGTTGATTTTATTGGACGGAGGGTCATCCTGAGTTTTGTGAGGTCTTACGTTAAGAAATCGAAAAACGAATACGATGATGTGCTCTACGATAAAAAGGTATTTACCAGCCTGGCACACCTCTTGCCAGCCGCCATCATTTACTATGCCCTTCCGTACATCTTAGAAGACCTGGCCATTTCCATAGTGCTCATTCATAAGATCATTACCATTTACATGATTGTGGTGGTGCTCACCGTGATCGCACGCTTTTTAAGGGCGGTGGAATACATAGGCTTGCGTACAACGCGTTTCCAGGGCAAGCCGATCAGCAGCTACATACAGGTATTTATCCTGCTTTCTTACATTGTTGGCGGGGTGCTGATCATTTCCATGTTGGTAGGTAAATCGCCCCTTACTATCATTACGGCTTTTGGTGCCGCAACAGCTGTGTTGTTGTTGGTCTTCAGGGATGCCATTCTCGGCCTGGTGGCCAGCATCCAGATCTCGGCAAACGATATGGTACGCCTGGGAGATTGGGTGAGTATGGACAAATACGGGGCGGATGGTGATGTGATAGAAATTAACCTGACTACGGTGAAAGTTCGCAATTGGGACAAAACCATTACAACCGTACCTACCTATGCTTTCATAGCCGACAGTTTTAAAAACTGGCGGGGTATGGAAACCATGGGGGTGCGCAGAATAAAGCGTGCCTTGCATATAGACCTTAGCACGGTAAGCTTTGTAGATGACGAGATGCGGAGCCGGTTTATCAAATTTGAGCGTATTCGCGGGTATGTAGAAAAGCGGCAGCAGGAAATAGATGCGTATAACAAAGCGCAAAAGGTTGACAAAAACGAACTGCTCAACGGAAGGCATATGACCAACCTGGGCATGTTCAGGCGTTATGCATTGGCTTATCTGGAAGAGCACCCTAAGATCGATCAAAAAGAAACGGTGATGGTGCGTCAGTTACAGCCTTCGGAAACAGGCTTGCCGCTGGAGATCTACTGCTTTAGCAGCGATATTGCCTGGGTTAACTACGAAGGCATACAGTCTGATATATTCGATCACCTTATTGCAGCTGCTCCAAAATTTGGCTTGCGTGTTTTCCAAAACCCCAGCGGAGCCGACTTTGGTCGCTTGCGGGAAAGCAGCACCAGAAAGCAAGCGGAAAAAACAGACAAGCAAGAGGGAGGAAAGTCAGAAAACCTGCAGGGATAGGCATATTTCACCCTTTACTTAGTGATTGCTGCAGATGTAAGAAGCAAAAACAACAAGGCGGCCAGGAATTTCCTCGCCGCCTTGTTGTTTTACCATTAAGCCTGTTTATTTATTCTACCGTAACGGACTTGGCCAGGTTCCTGGGCTGGTCCACATTGCAGCCTCTGAGCACCGCAATGTGGTAGCTGAGCAGTTGTAAAGGGATGGTAGTGATCAGGGGAGTAAAGGCTTCTTTGGTGTCAACTACTTCGATCACGTAATCGGCAATGGAGGCGATTTCAGTATCTCCTTCTACCACAATGGCGATAATTTTACCATTGCGGGCCTTTACTTCCTGTATGTTGCTTACGATCTTTTCGTATTGCTGGTTTTTAGGCGCTATAACCACTACCGGCATGTTTTCATCAATAAGTGCAATAGGGCCATGTTTCATTTCTGCAGCGGGGTACCCTTCGGCATGAATGTAGCTGATCTCTTTAAGCTTTAAGGCTCCTTCCAGGGCTACCGGAAAATCATACCCCCTTCCGAGATAGAGAAAATTGCGTGCATCCTTAAACAACTCGGAAATGCCACGGGTTTGGGCATCGCTTTTCAGCATGTCTGCAATTTTATCGGGAATAGAATGCAACTCGGTTAATAACTCGTGGTAATAAGAGGTTTTGAGCAGGCCTTTGTCGTGCGCCAGGCTAATGGCCATCATACTCAAAACGGCCACTTGCGCGGTAAAGGCTTTGGTTGAGGCCACCCCTATTTCAGGTCCGGCGTGTGTATACGCTCCAGCATGTGTTTCACGGGCAATACTCGATCCCACCACATTACACACCCCGAATATAAAAGCTCCTTTTTCCTTGGCCAGTTTAATGGCGGCAAGCGTATCGGCTGTCTCGCCCGATTGGCTAATGGCGATTACCACATCCCTTTCCGTAATTACCGGGTTGCGGTACCTGAATTCAGAAGCGTATTCTACTTCTACCGGTATCCGGGCCAGGTCTTCGAACATGTACTCTGCAACCAAACCGGCATGCCACGAAGTACCACATCCGATGATGATGATCCTGTCGGCATTCAGGAATTTTTCGCGGTACTCAAACAGCCCTCCCAATTTTATTACCCCCTGTTCAGGCAGTAAACGTCCACGCAGGGTGTCACCAATAGATTTGGGCTGCTCATAGATCTCCTTGAGCATAAAGTGGTCATACCCCCCTTTCTCAATCGCCTCCAGGTCCATCTGAAGTTGGTGGATGTAGGGGCGGACGGTTTTGTTGTTGGGAATGGACTTTACCGTAATTTCTTTTCCGCGTTCTACCACTGCCATTTCATTGTCTTCCAGGTAAACGGCGCTTTTGGTGTATTCTAAAAAGGGAGTAGCATCACTGGCAATGAAGTGTTCATTCTCGCCAATTCCTATTACCAGGGGGCTTCCCTTCCGGGCAACCACGATCTGGTCTTCGTTGTTTACATCAAAAACGGCAATGGCGTATGCGCCAACTACTTGGTTCAGGGCAATACGCACCGCTTTTTCAAGACTAACTTCTTCTGCCTTTTTAATGTCCTCGATCAGGTTTACCAATACTTCCGTATCTGTATCGCTGCTAAAAGTAAACCCGCGTTTCAGCAAGGCCTCTTTTATGGAGGCATAATTTTCAATGATCCCGTTGTGGATTAGTACCAGGTTCCCGCTATTGCTTTTGTGCGGGTGGGCATTTACATCATTCGGGGGGCCGTGTGTAGCCCAGCGGGTATGGCCTATGCCCATAGTAGCCTCGCTTATATGCCCGTTAATTAAAGCTTCCAGGTCGGCCACTTTGCCTTTACACTTGTTCAGGCTAAGGCCAGAGCCATTTAATACCGCAATACCGGCGCTGTCATACCCCCGGTACTCCAATCTTCGTAAGCCATTTATGATTACGGGAACTGCATTTCTATGACCGACATAACCTACTATTCCGCACATAACGTTTAGGGTTTGGTGTAGTACACTATTAACTTGGGTGTCTCCAGTAAACTTTTACCACCTTTGAGCACCGTTCGGTTAGATACGGTAGATTTGTTTACAGGGACTATGGCAAAGGTGGGTATTTTTGCAGTATTGTCAAGGGCATTTAAGGTGACAAATAATTCCCTGGTAAATTCAAAGCGGTACCTGTTGTCCCTTAAGTCTCCCCGTAGCAAGCCCCCCCCTCCAGCACCGGAGCTAAAGTCTAAAGTAAGTGAGCCCGGCACATCGTTTTCCACCTGGCGGATCTCCAGGCTGCTGTGGGCAGGATACCCTCCGGTAGTGGTACGCTCTATAGGTACTTCAATGAAAGCCCGGTTGATCACAAAGTTTTGATCGAGTAAAGTGTCAAGCCCTTCAAAGGAAAGCGTGGTAAACACTCCGCCCATACTTTGCACGTAGGCTACTTCACTATCCGCATTCGCAGTGTCAAAAGCGACCGGGTAAGTGCTGTAGTCTTGCTCGAACGTGCTGAAACCAATGGGTACGGTAGTTTTGTTTTGCGAAAAATTGAGTTCAACCGATTCTGTAGTGGTAGAGGTATCAGCGAGGCGGTAAAAAATAAGTAGCCGGGAATACACACTGGCAGGGCTTATGCTCAGGATGCTTCCGGAACCTTCCTGCACACTTACTTTAATACCGGGAAAATAGGTCCTGAAATCCTCATTGGTGGCAAAAGCGCTAAATCCATCTCCCTGGTCAGCAAAAGTTTGCTGAAAGAAAGAGGGGTCCAAGGGAATTTTGATTGAAGAAGGAACAGCTTCTCCTTCGAATGCAACAGGTGTTCCGGGCCGGGGGGTAAAATTGCTTAGTTCTCCTAACTGGGTACCGGTTACAGGTTCAAAACTGCTGTAAAAAGTACTGTCGCGGGATAAATTTTCGGCAAGGGTATGTACGGACCAACTCATGGGAGAAAGCGTGTCTCCGTAACTGCCAACTGTACGCAGGTAAAGATTTACGGAATCTACTATGGGGGTGGTACCGAAACTGGGGTTGAGGTCTTCAAGGATCATCTCACTTACAAACTCCGCTTTAGCCTGGCCGAAAAGCGGGTCTACATACGTACCGATCAGCTTAATACTTCCATAGCCGTTTACGAGCAGGCGTTGACCGTCATAATTGATGGCAACCAACAAGCTATCCTGATTGCGGGTGGCGGTAATAGCCCCAAATTCAATTACGTCTGCATCCGGCACAGCGCCTATAATTTGATCAAAACCCAGTCCCTCATTGGGTTTTTCGCAAGCTAAAAAAACAAAAGGAGCCATTAGTACAATAATGGCTCGCTTAAGAGTGAAAATGGGTTTATGTATCATATATCCGTTATGCTACCGACTCTTCTACACAAATCTGCTCATAGAGTTCCGCTACTTTAGCCGGAAGTTCTTCCGCAGGTACATAGGAAAGAAAGTTATTAACGTTGTTCTGGATATATTCTTTTATATCGGAGTTTATATTTTCACTACCCGCAACGGCAGCATCACTATAATGCGCAGCTGCCTTATACAAGGCATTGTTGCTGAGGTTTTTGTAGCGTTCCAGTTCTTCTCCCTCAACACCGTCAAATTTAAGGTTATCTGTAAGGCTGGCAGGCATCTGGCGCTCCTCATGCGTATAAGCCGAAAATACAATTTTGCTGTCTGCAAAAAGCGGATCATCGTAGTAAAACTTCTTGATATACAAGGGCATAAAACTAGCCAACCACCCGTGGCAGTGGATTACATCGGGCGCCCAGCCCAGCTTGCGTACCGTTTCGATCACGCCCCGGCAGAAGAAAATAGCCCGTTGGTCGTTGTCGCTGAAAAACACATCATCCTCATCGCTAAAAGTAGCCTTGCGTTTAAAATACTCTTCATTGTCGATAAAATACACCTGGAGGCGGGCAGAGGGTACGGAAGCTACTTTGATGATAAGAGGCTGATCCATGTCATTTACAATGATGTTGATGCCGCTCAAACGGATTACTTCGTGTAACTGGTGCCTTCTTTCATTGATAAGCCCGTAGCGCGGCATGAAGATGCGCACTTCGTGGCCCAGTTCGTTCATTTTTTTCGGTAAGTAGAGTGAGGGTTTGGATATTTCGTTTTCAGGTAGGTAAGGGTGAATCTCCTGACTCACGTACAAAATTCGTTTGGACTCCATTAAGCTCAGCTTTTCTTCTTAAACAGAATGCAAAAGTACTACTTTTTCACCAACTTTTCAACATATAATAATAGCTTTGCCGCCAGTAAACCCCTTATAATGCAGGTATTTCATAAAGCAGAAGACTTGCGTCAGTCCTTGGCTTCCGGGCGGGAAAAAGGAGCCGTTATTGGCTTTGTACCCACTATGGGCGCATTGCATCAAGGTCACCTCAATTTAGTTGAAGAGGCACAGGGGCAGAGCGATGTGGTTGTGGTCAGTATTTTTGTGAACCCTACCCAATTCAACAACTCCAGCGATTTAGCAAATTACCCGCGCCTCCCGCAAAAAGATATAGCGCTTCTCCGCCAGCAAGGAGTGCAGGTGGCTTTTATGCCTACCGAGGATGAGGTATACCCGCATGTGGTGGAAAGCGAGTCCTTTGGGTTTAATGGCCTGGATGAAGTGATGGAGGGTGCTTTCAGACCCGGACACTTCAAAGGGGTAGCAACAGTAGTAAAGCGGTTTTTTGAGATGGTAAGGCCGCACCTGGCCTTTTTCGGGGAAAAAGATTTTCAACAGCTACAGATCATTCGTGCCCTAGTGAAGCAACAGGCGTTGCCTGTACGCATAAGGGCAGTGCCCACGCAAAGGTCGGAAAAAGGCCTCGCCCTGAGCAGCCGTAATGCGCTATTAAGCGCAAGAGAAAGGGAAGAGGCCCTGCTTATTTACAACAGCCTGATGTGGGCAAAAAGCGAAGTGGCACACCAGAGCCCTGAGGCTATAGTAAAGGGCGTAAAACAAAGGTTTGCCGGTTCTTCTCTGCGCCTGGAGTATGTGCAAATTGCAGACGAAGAAAACTTACAACCCGTGACCCGGTTTAAGCAGGGTGTGGCCACCCGTATTTTCCTGGCGGCTTATGCCGGACAAGTGCGGCTCATCGATAATGTGTCATTAATTTGAAGTAATTTTGCGGCATGCAAATTGAAGTGTTGAAATCGAAGATTCACCGGGTGAAAATTACCGGTGCGGACTTGAATTATATTGGCAGCATCAGCATTGATGAAGCCTTGATGGAAGCGGCAAACGTGATTGAAGGAGAAAAAGTCTCCATCGTAAACATAAACAATGGGGAACGGCTCGATACCTATGTGATCAAAGGGAAGAAGGGGAGTGGTGAAGTAACCATGAACGGCCCTGCGGCGCGCAGGGTCCAGCCCGGTGACATTGTCATTATCATCTCGTACGCACGAATGGAATTCGAGGAAGCCAAAACATTTACACCCACCGTGATCTTTCCCGATGAAACCAACAATAGCCTGCACTAGCCTTGAGCAAAACTGTCAAAAATGTTTTCAAATACACCCTTTTTATAGCAATCGCGGCTGTTTGCTTTTACTTTGCTTTTCGCGATATAAATTTTGAGGGCTTTGTAGCAGACCTGAAAAATGCCAAGTACGAGTATATTATAGCTTCTATGGTGATGGGGTATGCCGCTTTTATAAGCCGGGGTATGCGTTGGGTTTTGTTGCTTAAACCCATTGGCGAAAACGCCCATACCTGGCGGGCCATTCATGCGGTTGCCATAGGCTATCTCACCAATTTGCTGGTGCCACGCGCGGGTGAACTGGCGCGTTGTTCCAGCCTTTACCAGGCAGAGCGCATCCCGGTAAATAAGCTTTTCGGCACCGTGATCTTAGAGCGGTTGATCGACTTTATGATGTTGATCCTCCTTACTTTGCTGACCTTTTTCCTCGAGTACGATCAGCTACAAGCCTTTTTCGATGATGCTTTTGCCGGCGAAGGTCAAACTGAACGAGGCAATACAATGAAAATTATCGGTGCCCTGCTTGTCCTGTCGGCTATAGCAGCCTTGTATTTCTTGCGCCATCGCTTTCAGCACCTTCCCTTTTATGCCAAGGTGAGGGATTTTTGGGACGGGCTTAAGGACGGTCTAAAATCAATAGGCAAGCTGGAAAGCAAACTCCCCTTTGTGCTCCATACCTTATTCATATGGTTGATGTACTACCTCATGGTATACGTTTGCGTCTTTGCCTTGCCCCAAACGGAAAGTATTGATGCCAGCAGCGGCCTTTTTGTAATGATCGTAGCAGGCCTCGGCATGGTGGTACCCACTCCGGGTGGAGTAGGGAGCTACCACTACCTGGTAAAAATGGCGATGGTAGTGCTGGGAATTTCGGCTACGGTGGGCCTAAGTTTTGCCACTTTGGTGCATACCGGGCAGATTATCATGACCGTAGTAGGGGGAGTGATCGCCTTTGCCGCTATGGGACGCCACCGCATACGTAGAAAACGCGAAGCCGCCGCCCAAAAAGACTAGACCGCATGTCTAAAAAAGCTAAAACCACTTTTTTCTGCCAAAGCTGCGGGGCGCAACACAACAAATGGATGGGGCAGTGCAACCGCTGTGGCGAGTGGAATACTATCGTAGAAGAGGTAGTCAGCACCACTAAAACGCCTGCCTGGCAGAGCACCAATACACCCACACCCACGGCAGCCAAAGCAAAGCCTATCGCTCAGTTTTCAGCAGATAAAAACCAGCGTTTCAGCAGCCGCGATGCAGAGTTTGACAGGGTGTTGGGGGGAGGCATGGTGCAGGGGTCCGTTATTTTGATGGGCGGTGAGCCGGGCATTGGCAAATCTACCCTTATGTTGCAGGTAGCCTTAAAGCTGGGGCTTAAGGTGCTGTATGTGTCGGGAGAAGAAAGCGAGCAGCAAGTACAATTGCGGGCAAAACGTATCGGGATAAAAAACGAGCACTGTTATTTACTTTCCGCTACACAAACGCAGCAGATCTTCCAGCAAATAGCATTAATAGAACCAGACCTGGTCATTGTAGATTCTGTGCAAACCTTGCACAGCGCGCTTATAGAGAGCACCCCGGGTTCCGTCTCACAGATCCGCCAGTGTGCGGCAGAATTTATTCAGTTTGCCAAAGAAAGCGACACCCCGGTTTTACTGATCGGGCACATTACAAAGGACGGGCATCTGGCCGGACCCAAGATCCTGGAGCATATGGTAGATACGGTGTTGCAGTTTGAAGGGGATCGCCACCACGTTTACCGCATCTTAAGAGCACATAAAAACCGCTTTGGCTCCACGGCAGAGATTGGTATATACGAGATGTTCGGAGAAGGCCTTCGGGAAGTGAGCAACCCTTCGGAAATATTGATATCCAAGCGGGAAGAGGTGTTGAGCGGCAATGCTGTAGCGGCTACCCTGGAAGGCATTCGCCCTATGCTGATCGAGATCCAGGCACTGGTGAGTACGGCTGTGTACGGAACTCCGCAACGCAGTGCAACGGGTTTTGACGCCCGTAGGCTCAATATGCTCCTGGCCGTATTGGAAAAACGCTGTGGTTTTCACCTGGGAAGCAAAGATGTATTCCTCAACATTACGGGAGGTATCCGGGTGGACGACCCAGCCTTGGACCTGGCTGTAGTAGCGGCAATCCTTTCTTCCAGCGAAGATATGCCCCTTACCGAAAAAAGTTGCTTTGCCGCCGAGGTAGGCCTGAGCGGTGAGATAAGGCCGGTTTCCAGGCTGGAGCAACGGATCAGCGAAGCGGAGAAAATGGGTTTTGACGCCATCTATGTAAGCAGCCACAATAAAATTGCCTCTGGTAAGTACGCGATAAAAGTCAAAGCTTGCGCAAGGGTAGAAGAAGTATTTCAACACCTGTTCGGTTAACGAAAAGGCAAAGGCCTATTCTTATTTAAGGTAAAGCTATTCTAATTTGCTATCTTTTTCATTATTTGAGGGTTAGCATAAACCTTTTTGTGTTTTTCCAGTTTAGGGAGGCATGAAAAAAATTGAGCCAGGTATTATCGTGGAGTTGAAATATACCCTTCGGGAAGAAGGTGTACATGGAGAAGTGCTCGAAGTAATGGATGAACATTGGCCTCTGAAGTTTTATTTTGGAGCGGGTAGCATGCTTCCCGCTTTCGAAAGCGCCTTGAAAGGCCTACATGAGGGGGCGCATTTTTCTTTTGGCCTTCCCGCCGAGGAAGCGTACGGGTTGATCGACCCGGGCAAGATAGAAGAGATAGCGTTTAAAGATCTGCCGCACAGCGAACAGTTCCCCAATAAGGCTTTTGTGATAGGAGACCGCTTGGTCTTTAATATGGGAGCAAGGGGGGAACAACTCGGCACGGTAAGCGAAGTACTTCCACAGTCTATTTTGGTAGATTTCAACCACGCCCTTGCAGGGAAAAAACTGCATTTTACAGGGCAGGTACTATACATCCGGAAAGCGCGGAAAGAAGAGGAGGAAGCCAGGCGTTACATTGAGCCGAATGGTATTCGATCTAACAGTAAGTTAAGCGATGGACCTGATTTCTGAATTTAACAAGACGGCCTTTTTCGAAAGCATGGCTCCTTTTTTCGAGGTGCATGGCTTTCAGTTCATGCCCTTGCTCAATCAGTTCAGAAAAGAATCGGATTCCGGCTTTGGCAACCTTATCATTACCCCTACTTTGTACAGCGATATCATCCTGTTTGAGGTGACTTTTGGCAGCCGCATCAACCTGGTTGAACAAACCATAGAGCCTTACATAAACGGACTAAAAGGTTTTAAAGAGGAGCGGAACACGGCCATTACCTCGCTGGGAAAATACAAGGGAAAGAAATACCTGAGGTTAAAAGCCGTTAACCGGCAGGAAATCAAAGAGGTGATCAGATCTCTTACGGGTTTTTTTAAAGAAGAGGGCTTCGCTTTCCTGGAACAGCTTAAAAAGATTGAAGTATTGGACTGGCTCTTTAACGATAAGCCGGAAAAGGAAAGTGCGGTAGCTTTTAGTCATGAGCTAAGGTGTTTCCGGGGCATTACACTGGCTACGCTTAACCAGAATCCACGCTGGGTATCGATCAACCAAAGCTATTTAACTTTGATGGAACGACACCGGACCCCCGGAATTGTGATGAGTAATTACAAGCGCTTGGTGGAGTTTCTCAGTACCAGTGGTTTGAATTAGGGGCTGTGTGAGCAGGGCTTTTCTTTTATAAGTACGTTCCGTACTTAAGCTCAACTGCCCGCTTATCTTTGCGGTTAAACTACTTCCCGTGAATTACCTATCGGTAGAAAACATCACAAAGACCTACGGCGCGCGCACCCTCTTTAAGGACCTCTCTTTTGGCATACAGGAAGGGCAAAAGGCTGCCCTGGTGGCTAAAAACGGTAGCGGAAAAACTTCCATCCTGCGTATTTTATCGGGAGAAGACCTTCCCGATAGCGGGCAGGTGGTGTTCCGCAAAGGGCTGAAAGTAGCTTACCTTTCTCAGGACCCTCAACTGGACCCTGAATTAAGTATTTTGCAAAGCACCCTGGCGTTGGATCATCCCGCGACAGCGGCCGTGGAAGCATACGAGAAGGCCCTCGGAAGTATGGAAGATGCCGATGCGTATCAAAAAGCTTTTGACGAAATGGAACGCTTACAGGCCTGGGATTTTGAAGCTACGATAAAACAGGTATTGGGAAAACTGGGCTTACAGGATACTTCTGTAAAAACCGCTAAACTGAGCGGAGGGCAGAAAAAGCGGGTGGCGCTGGCTAAAACGCTTTTATCCAATCCGGACCTGCTGATCCTGGATGAACCTACCAACCACCTGGACCTCGATATGATCGAATGGCTGGAAGAGTACCTTTCCCGGCAAGGGCTTACCCTGTTTATGGTTACACACGACCGGTATTTTCTTGAAAACATTTGTGATACCATTTTTGAACTGGAAGACGAGCAGCTTTACCAACACCCTGGGAACTATTCCGATTTTCTACTCCGGAAAGCCGAGCGCCAGGAAATAGAAACTACGAATGTAGATAAGGCCAAAAACCTGATGCGGAAAGAACTCGAATGGATCAGGCGGCAGCCTAAAGCACGTGGTACAAAGTCTAAGGCCCGCATTGATGCTTTTCACGATCTGAAGAAAGAAGCTCATAAGAATTTACAGGAAAATGCCCTGACCCTGGATATAAAAATAGAGCGCCTCGGCAGTAAGATCATAGAGCTTCACCGCCTACGGATGAGCTACCCCGGCAAAGTAATTTTGGATGGTTTTGACTATACTTTCAAAAGGGGGGAACGCATCGGTATTGTGGGGCCAAACGGAGCTGGAAAATCTACTTTTCTGAAATTGATCACAGGAACTGAAACACCCACCGGGGGTAAAATAGTAAGGGGAGATACGGTAAAGTTTGGTTTTTATACCCAAAGTGGAATGCAGCTTTCCAGCGATAAGCGCGTAATTGATGTGGTAAAAGAGATCGCTGAGTACATTCCTGTGGGGCGAAAGGGACGTAGCATCACCGCTTCTCAGCTTTTAGACCGCTTTTTGTTTAGTGGAGACCAGCAATATAGCCTGGTAAGCAAATTGAGCGGGGGTGAAAAACGCAGGCTGTACCTCTGTACCATTTTGATGGGAAACCCCAATTTCCTTATCTTGGATGAGCCCACCAACGACCTGGATATTCTTACCCTGAACGTATTGGAAGAGTTTTTAATGGAGTTTGGGGGATGTTTGCTGATCGTGACACACGACCGTTACTTTATGGATAAGCTTACCGATCATATTTTTGTGTTTGAAGAAGGAGGGAAGCTGCGCGATTTTCCTGGGAATTATACCGAGTACCGCCTAGCAAAAATGCAGGAAGAAGCAGATGAAAAACTGCGCAGCAAAAGCATGGTAAAAGCGCCTGCCCGCAAGAAAGACAAAGAGCAGAAGAAGGAAAAAACCAAGCTTACGTATGCCGAGCGCCTGGAGCTGGAAGAACTCAATAAACGCCTTCCTAAGCTGGAGGCTAAAAAAGCGGAGATAGCAAAAGCTTTCGAAGCAGCGGCCAGTAACCCTGAGCAGCTGCAGGAACTCTCTCGTGAGAGCGAGAACTTGCAGGCTGAATTGGAAGAGGTTGAAATGCGTTGGCTGGAACTCAGCGAATACGAAGAGTAGGTTTTTTCCGGGAGAGGCAACGCAGACGGTATCCGGTCGTCTAAAATCAAATAAAGAGTAATGCGCGCCTACATCTTTTTAGTACCGGCTTTTTTATGGAGTGTTTTGGCATGGGCTCAGGATGGATACCGCATTACGGGACAAGTATTGGGTGAGAATGACCGGCCGTTAAGCGAGGCAAGCGTGTTAAACAGGGCTTCATTGGAGGGCACAAGCACAGACAGTGAAGGGCGTTTTTCACTTTTCATCGAAACACTTCCGGCTTACCTGGAAGTTTCTTTTATAGGATACGACAGTCATTTCAGAGAATTAACCGCAGAAAACTTTGAGGATGGAGTGCTCGAGCTGAGTATTCGGCTAAAGCCGCGTAGCGAGCAGCTAAGACCGGTACTTGTTGAAGGAAAGCGCTATGAAAACTTTTTTACCCATTCCGGCTTCGAAGTATTGGACTTTGCTTTTGTGGATGAGCATACGCTCTTATTGCTTAAATACGGGCGGGAATATAAACTGGCCCTGATCAATGAAGCTGAAGATTCTCTAATGCATTTGCTTTTGCCCCGCAGGGCTTCCGGTTTCGTAAAGGATTGCCTGCAACATGTTTATCTTGAGTCTGGCGACAGCTTGTACGCATTGAGATTTGCTCAGGAAAAAATAGAATTGATAGGCGCACTTGCCCTTGATTTTTATGTAGAGCAGGTTAAGCCCTGTGTCGCTTCCAATGCATATAACTTATACTATAAACTCTATAAAGGCAGCAACCAATGGGTGAGAACATATCAAAGCCCCATATCTGGTGGGAAAAGCCGCCTTATTCATGCAACAAAACCAGATCTGAACGATATTCTGTACAGGCAGCAATACAAAAGGACGGCTTTGATGCTGCGATATACAGACCCCAAGGAAGGCCTTGAAATGATATCATGGTATAGACATATATTAAATAGACCGGCATATAACCCTCTGTTTGCCCTACACACAGGCGCGTTGCTATTTGACCATTTAACGGATTCTTTATTTATGTTCGATAAGGAAGGAAACATAGGGAAACAATACAGGATCAAGCATCACCTGAATAAGCATTTTAAGAATGAAATACTGCGTGATGCAGCCACAGGCAAGCTTTATGTACGTTATGAAAAAGGGGGGATGACCACTTTACTTTCCCTTTCGGGAGAGGACTATACTACTCAGGAACGGTATTTACTAAAGGGGTACGACTTCCCTGTCTCGCTAAAAATCCGAAATGGAATAGCGTATTTTTTGGATTATGCACAAAAAGACATGGATCGGCTAAAACTTCATCGACAAAGGTTAGTTGTGGATAGATAACACACTTTGATATGAAAACCGGGGACTTTTAGCCTTAAGGATTTAATAAACAAGAACACGAGAAACACGATTATGCGCTCACTTTTTATGTATACGCTTTTTGTAGTTAGCCTAATGGCAAACGCCCAGCCGTATACCGTTAGCGGCACAGTAGTGGATGAAGAGGGTAAACCTATGGCCGGGGCAAGTGTGGTAAACAGGGCCTCTTTGGAGGGAACAGCCGCAGATGACAAAGGGCGCTTTTCACTTTCCCTTAAAGCGCTTCCGGCTTACCTGGAAGTTACTTTTATCGGATACTATGGCTATTATGCCGAACTGACCAGGGAAAAATTCCAAGGAGGGGAACTGGAGCTTCTCATCCGTTTAAAGCCCCGTAGCGAACAACTGGCTCCGGTGCTCATTGAAGGCAAGCGCTACGAGGAGTTTTTCACTTATCCCGGTTTTGAAGTGCTGGATTTTACCTTCGTAGACGACAACACACTTTTGTTGCTCAAATACGGCAGCAACTATAAATTGGCGCTCATCAACGAAGCCGGAGATTCATTAATGCATTTGCCTTTGCACCGCAAGGCATCCGGTTTTGTAAAGGATTGCCTGCAGCATGTTTACCTGGGGTCTGGCGATAGCCTGTACGCGTTAAGTTTCGGGCAAAAGGGAATTGTGTTGCTGGGCGCCCTTCCCCTTGATTTTTATGTAAAGCAGATCAAACCTTGCGTAGCCGCCAATGCAAACAATTTGTATTACCAGTTTTATAAGGGCAGTAACCAATGGGTTGAAACGTACCAGAGCCCTATGGCTGGCGGTGGGGAAAGCCGGTTGATACACAATATTGCAGACCGGGAAGACATACGTTCCAGGGAGGAGTATTACAGGAGGGCGTTGACCTTATCCCAGGTGGGCTCAAAAAAGGGCTTTGAAATGATGTCGTGGTACAATAACGTATTAAATGTACCGGCATACAACCCCTTGTTTGCACTGCGCAGAGGGGCCTTGTTGTTTGATCACTTGAACGACTCCTTGCTGGTTCTGGATAAAGAGGGGCACGCGAAGGAAAAATATGAGATCAAACACCATCGCAACAAGCATTTTAAAAATGAAATACTGCGCGATGCGGTTACAGGGAGACTTTATGCGCGATACGCAAAAGGCGGAATGACTTCTTTGCGGGTTCTTTCAGAAGACAATTTTGCTGTAAATGAGCGCTTTGAACTTTTAACGCATGATTTTCCTACCTCGTTAAAGATACGCAATGGGATAGCGTATTACCTGGACCATTCAGAAGATGATTACAGCCGTCTTAAACTCTACAGGCAAAAGCTTAGGTAAAAACCAAGGCCATTTCTCCTTACCTTTCGGGCCTATGCAGGAAATAATCAAACTAAAAGGGATTACCCGCGATTTTCCTTTGGGCAACCAGGTGGTAAAAGTGCTTAAAGGCATAGATATGCGGGTAAATAAGAACGAATACATTGCCCTTATGGGGCCATCCGGTAGTGGAAAATCCACGCTTATGAACCTCATTGGTTGTTTGGACACGCCTACCAGCGGGCACTATTGGTTAAATGACCAGGATGTAAGCCAGATGAGTGACAATGAATTGGCCGAAGTGCGTAATAAGGAAATTGGTTTTGTTTTTCAAACCTTTAACCTTTTGCCCCGCTCTACGGCATTGGAAAATGTGATGTTGCCCCTGGTATATGCCGGTATGGGTACTAAAGAACGCAAAGAAAGAGCAGAAGAGGTGCTACAGCAGGTAGGATTAAGTGACCGTATGGACCACAGGCCAAACCAGTTGTCAGGCGGACAAAGGCAGCGGGTAGCTGTGGCCCGGGCATTAGTAAACAAGCCTTCCATTATCCTGGCAGACGAACCCACCGGTAACCTGGACAGCAAGACCTCCGTAGAAATAATGAAACTTTTTGACGATATACAGGCTTCCGGAAACACTATTATCCTGGTTACACACGAAGAAGATATTGCGATGCATGCGAAGCGTGTAGTGCGCCTGCGTGACGGTATGATCGAATCAGACAACTTAGTAGCAGCCGTTGCTCCTTAGCATATGCTGTAAAATCAATCAAAAAAATGGATTTAAACCTTTCAGGAAAAAAGGCCTTGGTATGCGGAGGCAGTGATGGTATTGGAAGGGCTGCGGCCGAAGAGCTAGCCCGCATGGGCGCCACCATTACACTGTTGGCCCGCAATGCCGAAAAACTAAAAGCCGTTGCAAAAAACCTGAACAATAGCCACAACCAGAAACACGAAAGCCTGGTAGCTGATTTTGATGATCCTATTACCCTGGAAAGTGTAGTAAGCGATTACTTAAGAAAGGGCAACCGCTTTGATATTTTGATCAACAATACCGGGGGGCCACCGGCAGGTCCGGCTCATACAGCCAACATTGATGAATTTGTAAATGCCTTCCGGCAGCATCTCATCTGCAATCAGGTTTTGGTAAAACTGCTGCTGCCAGGCATGAAAGAAGCCGGGGCGGGCAGGATCATCAATGTGATCAGCACTTCGGTTAAAGTTCCTTTGCCTAATTTAGGGGTAAGCAATACCATACGGGGAGCTGTAGGCAACTGGAGTAAAACCCTGGCAAACGAATTGGGCCAATACAACATTACCGTAAATAATGTATTGCCGGGCGCTACAGAAACGGGTCGTTTAAAAGCCATTATTGAGAATAAAGCAAAAAAAACCGGGCAAAGTGAAGAAAGCGTTGTGGAGGCAATGACCCGTGAGGTACCCATGAAACGCTTTGCCAAGCCCATAGAAGTAGCAAACGCCATTGCCTTTTTGGCTAGCCCCGCTGCGGCCTATATTAATGGCATAAACATTCCGGTTGACGGAGGGCGTACGCCTAATTTATAGAGCAAAGAGGAGCCAAAGCAGCATTTATATACAAGCGGGAAAATCAGTACCCATCAGGTGCGGAAGAGACTTTGGAAACTTATTGAAAAACAGTAGTGAAGAGCATGAAAGAAATTTTGAACTACGTAAACGGCCAGCTGCAGGCGCCCCTTTCAGGGGAGTACCTCGATAATATAGACCCTTCCGTAGGAGAAGTGTATGGGAAAATACCCAACTCGGGAAAAGCGGATGTGGATGCTGCGGTGCATGCCGCCCGGGCAGCTTTTGCCGACTGGAGTGGTAAGTCGGCTAAAGAGCGTTCCCGTATTATTTTGCGCCTGTCGCAACTTATTGAAGAAAACCTGGAGGAGTTGGCTATGGCCGAAAGCCGGGATAACGGAAAGCCTCTTAAACTCGCGCGTACGGTAGACATTCCCCGGGCGCGTGACAACTTTGCCTTTTTTGCTACGGCTATCCTTCACGAAGAAGACCCGTTTCACCGCATGCCAAATGGGTTTAATTATACTTTACGGCAACCCATTGGGGTGGTCGGCTGTATTTCGCCCTGGAACTTACCCTTATACCTGTTTAGCTGGAAAATTGCACCTGCCCTGGCAGCAGGCAATTGTGTAATTGCCAAGCCCTCCGAAATAACCCCTTATAGTGCCTTCCTGCTCAGCAGGCTCTGTATGGAAGCCGGTTTGCCCCAGGGGGTGCTCAATATCCTGCACGGTACAGGTCCGTCTGTGGGCCAGGCTATTGTAGAGCACCCGGGAATAAAAGCCATATCCTTTACGGGAGGCACTAAAACCGGTGAGCATTTAGCGCGCACGGCAGCGCCCATGTTCAAGAAGCTTTCCTTAGAGCTGGGCGGTAAAAATCCCAATCTTGTTTTTGCCGATGCTGACTTCGAAAAAGCCGTAAGTACTTCGGCCCGGGCTTCTTTTACTAATCAAGGGCAGATCTGCCTCTGTGGAAGCAGGATTTTTGTAGAGGCTCCCATTTATGAGAAGTTTAAAGAAGCTTTTTTGGAAAAGGTTAAAAGGTTAAAAGTAGGTCCTCCGGAACAGGAAAGCTCCCGAATGGGGGCGTTGGTGAGCGAAGACCACCTCAATAAAGTTTTGGGGTATGTAGCCCTGGCTAAAGAAGAAGGGGGCCTTGTTTTGCATGGCGGCAAACGTATAAAGCTGGAAGGCAAGTATACCGGGGGCTATTATATGGAACCTACGGTAATAGAAGGACTGCCCTATAATTGCCGGACCAATCAGGAAGAAATATTTGGCCCGGTGGTAACGCTTACGCCCTTTACCAGCGAAGAAGAGGTGTTGGAGATGGCAAACAGCACGCCTTATGGCTTGTCGGCTACGGTTTTTACCACTGATCTGAACAAAGCGCACAGAGTGGCGTCTTTACTGGAAGCAGGCATAGTGTGGATCAATTGCTGGCTGGTACGTGATCTGCGCACACCCTTTGGAGGAGTAAAAGCGAGCGGGGTAGGACGGGAAGGTGGTTTTGAGGCTTTGCACTTTTTCACAGAGCCCAAAAATGTTTGTCTTGAATTTTAAGAATGAATTTTCTGACCATTGCATAAATTTGCATTGTATTTAGAAGCACATGGAACTTCATGCCGTTGATATTGTAGAAGACATTACGCCCGAGGATTTTCACGAATTGTATGTAAAAACCTCTAGGCCGGTACTACTCAAGAATTACGCCCGGCATTGGCCGGCCATAAAGAAATGGACCTATTCTTTTCTGCGTGAAAAAGCGGGGGAAAGCATAGTAAAACTGCACGGTGCCTGGCAGGATAATGAGCCTACGGCCATAGAGATGCCCCCGGTAAAAGAGACGTCTTTTAGTGAGTACCTCGATATGCTTGAGTGCAACGAGGAATCAGATTTACGCATTTTCCTCTTTAACCTGTTCAAAGAAGTTCCGGAGCTTAAGGACGATTTTGACTACCCCGAAATTATGGAGGGTTACCTGAAAGACTACCCGTATATGTTTTTCGGTTGTGCCGGAAGTGATGTGCGCCTGCATTACGATATAGATCTTTCCAATGTGTTTATTACACAGTTTGGCGGAAAAAAGAGAGTAACGCTCTTTGATCAAAGCCAAACGAAATACTTGTATAAGCTTCCCTTTACTACACATAGTGCGGCAGACCTGAGCAATATTGATTACGAAAAGTTCCCTGCTTTGAAGTATGCACATGGTTATCAGTGTATGCTGGAGCACGGGGATACGCTCTTTATGCCAAGCGGCATATGGCACTACATGGAGTATGTAGAAGGAAGTTTTAGCTTAAGCCTGCGCACGCTAAACCCCTCCAGCCTGGGGAAACTGCACGGGGCCTATAATGTATTTGTAATCCGCAAGCTGGATGAGTTTGTAAACAAGTTTTACAAAAATACCTGGAGCGATTATAAATTGAAAAAGGCAATCGAGCGGGCCAACGATATTGTAGATAGGCGCGAAAAGGATAAATCGAGCGTAAAAACAGAATAGCTTACCTCTTAAGTTCTAAGGCACTCCAATTAAAAAGTCCCCTTGGTTTCCCTTGGGGACTTTTACTATCCTAACGTTTAACACAAAATTTTACCAGATAGAAATAAAATTTCGTTGACGAAAATAATCAATAATCGTGCCGGTGAAAGCACTGAGTGCTAAAATAATGGGGTGTGTCTTTTTAAATGCCTGTAGTCCTTTTCTGTAGCGGGTTTGCGGGTTTTCTTTTTTTCATTTCAAGAAAAGCACATTTTCAAAATGACAGAAAACGGCATTTGGCTTTTGCGTCATTTTCCTTCTAAAGATTTAGCAGTCAGAGGCTTGTGTTTTTTGTTGCCATTCTGGTACGGTTGTGCCTTTCTCCAGGCAAACCACAAAAAAGTGACCGAAGCATTTAAAGAGAGAATTACTGTTGCAAGCCGCATTTGCATCATCGTGGCGTTTACCATAGCCTTGTTGATTGCCGGCCGTGTGATTATAATTCCATTAGCGGTTTCTTTTCTCTTTGCCATGGTACTCAATCCCTTTTTGATACGGTTAGAAAAAATGGGGATTAATAGACTGTGGAGCATCGTATTGGTAATGCTGGCGTTTTTGCTGATCATTGCCGGCTTCATGATGTTCAGCTATTACCAGATCAGTATGCTGATGGAAGACCTGCCCAATATAAAAGAGCGTACCTGGAATCGCTTTGGTACCTGGATGCAGGAGGTAGAACGGTTTACGGGTTTTAACCTGGGCGATCAAGAGCAGTGGGTTGGAGAAAACGGGGAGAATACCACTACCTTTTTGACCGGGTTCTTGCAGATCACGACCACCGTGCTTACGGGATTAGTGCAAATCCCGATATACATTTTTCTATTCCTATTGTATAAAGACAAATTTCAAGCGTTTATAGAAAGGCTTTACCACGGCAACAAAAAAATATCAAACGAGCATATCGAGGAAGTGCGCGAAGTAGTACAGGGTTACGTATTCGGCATGTTCCTGGTAATCTGTATCCTGGCTGTGCTTAATTCTATTGGCTTGCTATTGCTGGGCATTAAATACGCTATTTTCTTTGGTGTATTCTCTGCTATACTCACCGTAATTCCCTACATCGGAAATATTGTCGGGGGGTTATTGCCCTTTATCATGGCCCTGGTTACCAAAGATTCGGCCTGGTATGGCGTGGGTGTAGTGGCCGTATACGGTCTTGTGCAATTCTTAGAAGGGAACTTTATTACTCCCAAAGTAATGGGGAGTAAAGTGAGCATTAATCCTCTGGTGGCGCTTATTGCGCTCATAGCCGGAGGACAGATCCTGGGTGTGGCGGGCCTTATCATCGCGATCCCCTTAGTGGGGATCTTGAAAGTGGCCTTATCACATAGCGAAACCCTAAAACCCCTCACTATTCTAATGGAAGAAGGAACAACTAACACCTAAATATCGAATAGATTATGAGAACAACTAAATTCACCAACCGCTTAAAACAGCTCAGGCTTAAAAGCGAGCACAAAACCATCCTGATCATCGTGTTTGGCATTATTGCCTCTTTTTTAACTTTTGAAATGGAAGCACAAAATGTTTCCATAGGACCTAAGTTGGGCTTTAGCTCCACTACCGCAGCCGGTGATGACGTGCCCAACGAAACGGAAAACATCAGTGGACTCGTTGGCGGGGTTTTCTTTAAAGTAAATGCGGGACGCATCCTGGCCATCCAACCCGAAATTTTGTTTCATCAAAAAGGAGGGTATTATGAAGAGAGCAGCAACATAAACTACCGTTTGGAAATAGACTACCTGGAAATTCCCTTACTTTTTAAAGCACAGATCCCCGTAGGAGAAACGATTTACCCTTACGTATATGCCGGCCCTTATGCCGCTTTTACCCTGGATAACCGGGAAGAGGGAGAATTCTTTTTTCTTGAAGGTACGGGAACCGCCAACCTGAATGATTTTGACGCGGGGGGCGTGTTTGGCGGAGGGCTGGACATCCAGGTAGGGAAGCTGTTTTTAGGGCTCGACCTGCGCTACGGGGTGGGCATGGTAAACATTTATGACAGAGAGGACAGTGAAGATGAACCGGACATTAAGAACCGCAGCTTTAGCACAATGGTCTCTCTTGGTATTAACCTTTAAAAACAATAGTATGAGTAATTTACTGTATCTTATAGCCATTATCCTGGTAATTGGGTGGCTACTTGGCTTTTTCGCCTTTAACTTAGGTGGTCTGATCCATATTCTCCTGGTTTTTGCCCTTATTGCGGTAATTTTCAGGCTAATTGGCGGTAGAGGCATTTAGCTAAGCTGACATGCTGTGTCCTGGCCTTATATAAAGCCGAGGTAGAATGAATCGAAACCAATAACACCTATGATAAAAACGAGAAGCTAGCTATAAAGGCGCTTCTCATTTTTTTCACCTATTTGTCTTCTGCAATATTAACCGTTTTTCCTTCCAGCAAAGAGGGAGGGTTGCAGTAAAACCTACTCTTCGGAGCGGTCCAGCAATTTGGGGTTGATCGCTTTGGAAGGATTTGTGCCCAGTTCTCGTAGCTTTTCCGTTTTGCGCACCAGGTTGTCTTTTCCATCAGTGAGCTTTTTCATAGCCTCCTGGTAGGTCTTTTGGGCCGTCCCCATTTGATTGCCAAGCTTTATTAGGTCCTCCGAAAAGTTTACAAATTTGTCATACAAGCCTCCGGCCTGACGGGCAATCTCATCTGCGTTTTTGTTTTGCTGATCCTGTTTCCAGATGTAAGAAATGGTACGCAGGGTAGCCAATAAAGTAGCCGTGGTTACCAGGGCAATATTTTTATCCAGCGCCTTCTCGTAAAGCTGCGGGTCTTCTTTGAGCGCTGCTGTAAGGGCAGGTTCATTGGCAACGAACATCAGTACATAATCCGGGGGGTTAATGCCATACAGATGCTGGTAGTTACGATCTCCCAGTCCTTTGATATGAGCGTGCAGGCTTTGGGTATGCTCCTTCAGAGCCTTTTGCTTTTCGGCTTCTTCATCGGCATCAAAATAGCGGCTGTAGGCACTTAGCGAAACTTTTGCATCCAGGATCAAGTGCTTTCCGTCCGGTAAATTCAAAATGTAGTCGAGGCGTTGGTTTTGACCGCCTTCGCTCTTAAAGTTTTTTTCCTTCTCGTAGTGAATGCCCTTTTCAAGGCCGGCCTTGGCCAGGATGTTCTCCAGCTGCAACTCTCCCCAGTTTCCCTGTGTTTTTGAATCGCCACGCAAGGCCAGGGTTAAGCTTTTGGCCTCCTGGGTGATCTGTTGGTTTAATTCCTTTAAGCTGCGGATCTGTTCTACCAGGGCCGCACCGCGCTTTTCACCTTGTACATGGCTTTCCTCCACGCGTTTTTGAAACTCCAGTATCCGTTCGCGGAAGGGCAACAAAAGCTCGCCCAGGTTTTCCCTGTTTTGGAGGGTAAATTTCTCACTCTTTTTATCCAATATTTCATTGGCGAGGTTTTCAAAACGCACGCGTAGCTGCTCTTCGCGCTTGTCCAGCTCTGCGCTTTCGCGCTCCAGGCGCTCGGCCAGGTTCTTGTTATGCGTGCTTTCGCGGTTGAGGGCGGCCGTAAGGTCGAGTACCGACTGCCGTTCCTTTTCATATTTTGAAGTCAACTCCTGCAGCTCCTCTTTGAGGCGGTTCTTTTCCCCCTCACTTATTTGCAGGGAAGTGTGGCTTTCCTGAAGGTGTTGATTACAGGCTTCCATACGTTTGCGCTGCCTGTTTTGAAGCAGTGTATAAGCGGCCAGGAAGCCAAGGATCAAAGCACCAATGGGGACTAATAGCTCCATATTAAGTAAAGAAGAGTTTATACAAACCGAGTACTCCGTTCAGGATCATTTGCGCAGCCAGCGAACCTACGATCAAGCCCATAAGCCGGTTGAGTACTTTTAAGCCATTGGTACCCAGCTTCTTTTTAATAAAAGGCATGCGCTGCAGGATCAGGAGGCTGGCTATGCAACAAATGAGTATAGCGGTAATTCCGCTCAGGTAGTCTAACCAGCTTCCGGCATTAATGCTGAGGTTGATGAGCGTGGTGGCCATACCCGGTCCTACAATAATGGGAATGGCAAGCGGTACGGTACTTATGTCTTCTCGCTCGAGTGCTGCCGTTTGGTCTTTTGCGTTGTGGTTTACCCGTTTGCCGTGGCCCTGCACCATATTGAAACCCATTACCAGCAGGATGATACCCCCAAAAACCCGTAAACCATGAGGAGAAATCCCAAAGAATTCGAAAATATAATTGCCGCTTAGGAAAAGTACTAGCATAGCAATGAAAACGGCCTTGCTGTTGCGCCATGCAATGCCCCGTATCTCCTTTTTGCTCACATGTTCATCCAACAGGGTAAGCATGACCACTCCTGCAGAAAGGGGATTCATGATCGTAAAGATCGAAATGGTGTGGCCAAGGGTGTCGCGCAAAAACTCTATCAAGACGTGCTCTTTTTTGCAAAGTAAAACATTATAAAGGGCAGGCAGGCAGGTCGTGTAGAAATCTTGTTAACGGCTGCCTCCGCTTTGGAATGACATTATAAGCCCTATTTTTGAAAGATGTTTCCCGAGCTGATATTCCACGCCATTCCTTTTTTTGTAGGCCTGATCCTCCTGGAAGTGGCCCTTTCAGCTTACCTTAAGGTAAAAACCTATGCACTAAAAGACACTTTCAGCAGCATTGCTATGGGCTTGGGAAATGTAGTGATCGGCCTGGTTGGAAAAGCCCTGGTGCTGGCCGCTTTTGTGTGGGTGCACCAGTTTGCATTCTTCGACCTAGGTTATACCTGGTGGGCCTGGGTACTGTGTTTTTTTGCGGATGACTTCAGCTACTACTGGTTTCACCGCACCGCGCATAAGGTGCGCTTTTTTTGGGCGAGCCACGTAGTACACCACTCGTCGCAAAGCTATAATTTAAGTACCGCACTGCGTCAGACCTGGACCGGCAACCTCACCGGCAGCTTTGTCTTTTGGCTGTGGATGCCCTTGTTGGGTTTTGAACCCTTTATGATCGTTTTTATGCAAAGTGTAAGCCTGCTTTATCAATTTTGGATACATACGGAGCTCATTCAAAAACTGCCCTCCTGGGTTGAAGCCGTGTTTAACACCCCTTCCCACCACCGGGTGCACCATTCCAGTGATTTGAAGTATTTGGATAAGAACCATGCGGGGATACTCATCATTTGGGACCGTTGGTTTGGCACTTACCAGCCGGAGGAGGAAAAACCTACATATGGACTCACGACCAATATACGTACTTACAATCCCTTGCGGATCGCCACCCATGAGTGGAGCGCTGTGTTTAAAGATATCCGGGCTTACCCGAAGCATGGCCTCGGGTATCTTTTTGGGCCTCCGGGCTGGAGCCACGATGGCAGCCGGAAAACCACCGCACAACTCCGGGAAAAAGCTTCCGCTCATAGGCGCATACACAACCACAACTAAGCTAACACAACATGCAAAGACGGATCTTCTTACTGCTTTTGGCCATTATTGGCTTCCATGCACAAAGCCAGGTATCGCCCGCTTTAGAAGAGAAGCTTTCCGAAGCAGGAAACCGCTTTTTACCTATAAGGGTAGAGTTTGCTACTACGGTAGATTTTGAGGCCCTGGAAGCCTGGTTTACCAGCAAACAGACCCCTGCGAGGGAAAGGCCGCGTATAGTGAACCGCCTCCTGATGAAGCAGGCGCAAACTACTCAGGCCGGAGCCCGTACATTGCTGCGCACGTTTGATGAAAATGAGGTTAGGAGCATCCATTCTTTCTACATTACCAATGTTATGGTAATGGTAGTAAAACCCGAGGCGATTTTTGCCCTGGCCCAATTGCCTGATGTGACCTATGTAGATTGGGCGGGGGATGCGTTTTTGGCGCACGATCCGGTAATTGAATCCCGGGCGCATAAAACAGCCGCAGTTAACGGAACAGAGCCGGGCTTGCGGGCTGTAAACGCACCCGCTATGTGGGAGTTAGGCTACACTGGACGCGGACGTGTTGTGTACAATTACGATACCGGGGTATGGCCTACCCACCCTGCTTTCAAAGATCGTTTCCTGGGAAATTTTGCCCCGCTTAGCCAGTCCTGGTATGGTTTACTTAGCGATTACCCCGATGGGCGCATCAGCAATCACGGAACCCATACTTTAGGCACCATAGCCGGGCTGGATACGACAACCAACGACACTATAGGCGTGGCTTTTGGTGCTTATTGGATGGCTAACGATTTTGTGGCTTCCACCGTAGCTGACCTTCCCCCCCTGGCCAGGATGATCGAGGCGTTTGAGTGGGCCCTGAACCCCGATGGGGATACCGCCACCAGCGATGACGTACCGGATGTGATCAACAACAGTTGGCGCTGGCGCGATGACCCCGACACGGTGCATTGCGGAGGCTTTGTGGTGCAACTGATGAACGCCATAGAAGCTGCCGGCATAGCAAATGTTTTCTCGGGGGGGAACTCGGGCCCGAACAACACCACAGTAAACTCACCACAACGCATAAATACTTCTGTGGTCAATACGTTTTCGGTGGGTAGCGTAGACGGCAATCAGCCCTTTCCACACCCCATAAGCAGTTTTTCTACACGGGGACCCACCCAGTGTCTGGGTTCCGGCAGCTTGTCGATACACCCTGAAGTGGTGGCACCGGGTCAAAATGTGCGCTCCGCCTGGGGGACCAATGCGTACCATACCATTTCCGGCACCAGTATGGCTGCCCCGCATGTTTCAGGAGCCGTACTGCTCTTGAAAGAAGCCTTTCCGCAACTTACGGGCGCTCAACTCCTGCAAGCCCTTTATACCACAGCCATAGATATGGGTGTAAGCGGAGAAGACAATACCTATGGAAACGGGCTTATAGATGTGCATGCCGCGTACCAGCTCCTCACTTTGAGCCATACACCGGTCAACCCAAACAAAGTGCACTGGGATGTGGCCATTAAAGAGGTAAGCTCCGCTGAGGGTGGGGAAGTAGTTTGCAAAACGCCCTTTAACCCGGGTATTGTAGTGCAGAATCTCGGGGATAGCGCCATCCGCACGGTTAGGCTTACCTATTGGTTGGATGGGGTAATGGGTACTTCATCGCCCGTAAGTATTTCCACTCCGAATTTACAGGCCAGGGGGGATGTAGATACCCTGTTTATTCCCGGTGGTGTAGACCTTCCCATGAATCGGGACTATGTGCTGACCGTACAAGTTGAGCTGAATAAAACTGAATATGATGTGATCAATAACCAACGCATCATGCGCTTCAACAAACGGGGCACAGCCGCGCTTCCGTTTTACGAGGATTTTGAAGCGGGCATATCGGAAGCCGCGTGGTACCTGAAGAACGAAGATGCATTGATCTCTTGGGATACGGTTTCCATACAGGGCTGGCCGGGAAACAATACTGCAGCCTATCTCAACTTCAGCGATTACCTGCCAAGGGAAAGTCAGCGGGATGAACTTTGGGGTGCTGCCCTGCCCTTGCCCGATGTCCCGGTGCTGGGCCTCAGTTTTGACCTGGCCTACCAATCACCCGGAACGATTGCTTTGACCCAGGATACCTTCAAGATCTACGCCTCAACCGATTGCGGGAAGACCTACCCCCATCTCCTTTACAATAAGGCGGGCGCTGACCTTGGCACAACGGGCGTGCTTGGGGGAAACTTTGAGCCCGTTTCCCGTGCGGACTGGAGGCGGGAGCACATAGACCTTTCACCCTTTGCCGGGCGGGAAATACTGCTTTCCTTTGTGGGCATAAACCGCAAAGGCAATAACCTTTACCTCGATAATATTTCGGTGTATGAAGGACTGTGGGACCCATTTTCCTTACCCGAAGCCAGGCTAAATGTGTTTAGCCTGCATCCCAATCCAGCGAAAGAGGCAGTGCAGATCTCATCTCTGCTAAAGCATGAGAACCCTTTGCGCGTGCAGCTTATAGACGCCAATGGCCGGAAGGTGGGGCAACCAAAAACCATAAAGGCGAATGACTACATAGAGGTAAGCAAGCTTACCGGAGGGCTGTATTTTATAAAGATCAGCCAGGGAAAGCGGGTGGAGTACCTTCGGTTCGTAAAACATTGACCATGTAATGAGTTGGTTTCATCACGCTTGAGATGTCAGAAAAAACAAAAGTATTCCCAGGTGTCTAGTGCCCGGCCATATAAGAAAGCGAGACTTGGTCTAAGGCTGGGAATGTCGCTGCTTTTTCTCGTTTGCCTGAAAATTTTACTTTGCTTTCCGGTTAAGACTTATGGCATGCCTATACCCACCGATGAGACAGACATCAGCAGGCGCTTGCCCCTTATGTTCTCCAGCAAAAACCGCATTGCACTCCCTATCCGAAGGGCAGGGAATCTTATCCTCATAAAGGCAAAGGCCGATACCCTGGAGGGCAATTTCATACTGGACACAGGTGCTCCGTACCTCGTGCTCAATCAGACTTATTTCAGGAATTACCGCGATATCCCTGAGCAGCAGAGCGTGGGGATAAATGGAGAAGCACAATCGGTAAAAGTAGTAGAGGTAGATAGCCTGCTAATAGAAGGTGTGAAATACAAGGAGATCATAGCCGATGCAGCCAACCTTTCCCAGATCGAAAACCGCAAAGGCGTACGCATCCTTGGATTATTGGGCGTTAATATGTTCCTGGATTTTGAAATGGAGATCGACCTGGCGCATAACGTATTATACCTCAACCGGCTTACGGAAGAAGGTGGTTGTCAAAATCCCCTGGCCATTGCCAACAAACGCAACGCAAACTTTACAGCGCCCGTTTCCTTAAGGCGGGATGTCATACAGTTCAGTGCCAGTATCAATGACCGGAAGCTGCGCTTTTGCTTCGATACCGGAGCGGAGTACAATGTGCTGAGTGCGGATGTGGGCAAAAAAGTACTGGAGGGCATTACCATTGTACGCAGGATGAAGCTTTACGGCTCCTCCGGGGGGAGCAGTGAGGTATTGGCAGGTTCCATTAACTTCCTGGAAATAGAAGGGTTCCGTTTGGCCAATATGCAAACCATACTCTCTGACCTGGAACAGTTGCGCAAAGCGTACGGCAGCCAAATAGACGGTATGATAGGTTACCAACTGCTCAGCCGTGGGGTAGTATGTATTAATTTTAAAACCAAAGAACTGCGGTTTTATACTTTAGCGGAAGAGGGATGATGCAGAAAGCGATATACACCATAGGAATTTGTCTGTTTTCACTGCTTGGAAAAACGCAGGCTGTGGAGTGCTACCTGGACGACAACGAGGTGTTCTTTACCATTAAATTGACCCAGGCACCGGCGGTGCTGGACAGTTTATTCAACAGTTTGAATACGGGAGCAGGCTTTGCCGACAGCCTGGTACAAGGGCGCGTAAAAACCGGTGTGCAAACGGCAAAATGGAAGGTGTATTCCCTGGACCGCAAGTACCTTACCTTAAAGACCTCACTCAGTCAATACGCGGCGCCTGCTTCTGGTAAAAAGGGGTTCTTCGACACTTTCTCCGCGCTCGACCTTTTCATAGTGGAAGACCTCCTTGCCAAGCCCTTATCTACGGTTTACTCCGACAGGCAATACGGGTTCAATTCTTTTTCTGACAAACGAAAGCGCTTTAGGGACGGGATGACCTACTTCTACCTTGAGGGGCATGAAGATGCCCGTGAAGTGTATGTGGCCGGCACTTTTAACCAGTGGAACTACCTCAAACACCCTATGCGGAAAACCGAAAAGGGCTGGGTACTGGAGTTGGGGTTAAAACCCGGTAAGCACTTATACAAATTCGTAGTAGACGGCCACTGGCAGCTCGACCCGGAAAACAAGCGGGTAGAAACGGACTTTGGCGGCAACGACAACAACCCCGTATACATTACCAATAAAACCTTTCGCCTCGAAGGCTACCCCGGGGCCAGGCAGGTATACGTAGCTTCCAGCTTTAACGAGTGGAAAGAAAAGGAGCTGCGGCTGCAGAAAAAGGAGGGCGGCTGGGAAATAGACCTCTATGTGCCTGAAGGCACCCATGCCTATAAATTCATTGTAGACGGGCACTGGCTGCTGGACCCGGAAAACCCCATTGTACGAAAGGACCAGAGCGGCATACCCAATTCTTTTCTCGCGATTGGCGATACTTTTTACTTTGAACTAAACGGCTACAGGGAAGCCAAAGAAGTTTTTGTGAGCGGCAATTTCAACGCCTGGCAGGAGCGTGAGCTGACCATGCATCCTACGGATAGAGGCTGGCGCCTGCCTTATGTGCTTGCCGGGGGCAATTACCAGTATAAGCTGATTGTAGACGGCCGCTGGATGCTCGACCCCGGCAACCCGCACAAAGCACAGGAGGGCGCAGAAACCAACTCCCTGCTGGCCGTAAAACCCAATCATGTTTTTAAATACCCGCACCGGCAGGGGCTGCGCGATGTGCGCTTATCAGGGAGTTTTAATGGTTGGAGCAAATACGGCTATACGTTAAAACGGGAGGGGGATGTATGGCGCATTCCCTTGCATCTGGGAGAAGGCAAACAGCTGTATAAATTCATTGTAGAAGGCAAGTGGGAGTTGGACCCCAACAATCCTTTATGGGAGCAAAATGAATTCGGTACCGGTAATTCTGTGTTGTGGATGGAATAGAAATAAAAAACTATAGTATATTTGCCCTCCCAAAAATGGGGGATTAGCCTACCTGTTGGCAGACAGGCTCAACTGGCTAGGGCGTCCCGAATGCATTCGGGAAGGTCACTCAGGCTAATCTTGCTTTTAAGGCGCTTTTTTTGCGCCTACTGTTATTGACAAGGGGGATTAGCTCAGCTGGCTATAGCGTCCCGAATGCATTCGGGAAGGTCACTTAGGCTGATCTTGCTTTTAAGGCGCTTTTT
>JANQPD010000062.1 GCA_028285465.1 Owenweeksia sp.
TTTAAATATTAGTTAAAATGGGAAAGAAGGAAGTAAACCATGTTCACTCTAGTTAAGCACTATAGTTTGATTCGGACTTCCTTCTTCTGATCATGTTGAAACTCAACTGACAGCATTTTGTTTATCCATTATTCACGTTAATTATAAGCCCATCTTTGCAAGGACAAAAAACCAAGGATATGCTGGAAACAACGCTGAGTGAAATACAAAGTCTTGCCGTACACTTTGTGGGCAATAAACTGAAGGAAGAACCGCTTCAGCTTAGCCAGAACTGCTCCGGGATGGATAAACCTACTTTGGGCGTTTTGTGGGAGTACGTGGCTTCGGCATTTAAAACACCGGAGTTCTTCCGGTTTACACACCCCGTAAGCCTGGAGATGAACCCCGTGTTTGAGCTGGCGCGGAAGTGTTTTGCCGAACCTGAAAAACTCCTGGAGCACTCGCAGTCTTTTGCCAGGTTGTTGTATGACGTATCCAACCACCCGCAGGTAAAATCGGGTGAGTTTTTTGTACTCTATTTCAAGCGCTTGGGAGCAGGCGATGTAAACGCGGATGCCATAGGCCTTTTCAAATCGGAAAAGAAACAACCCTTCCTGTTTACCGAGGAAGCAGACCAGAACATAGAGCTGTATAGCTTCAGGGGGATACAGCCGGGAAAAATAGATAAAGCCTGCCTGATCTTTGATGCAGAAGCAGCGGATGGCTACCAGGTGCTGGCGGTAGATAATGTAAACAAAGGGGAAGAAGCAAAATTCTGGTTTGAGGATTTCTTAAAGGTAAAGCCGCGTGCCAATGAGTTCAGCAAAACGGCCACCATGATCGGGCTGACCAAAAACTTTATAGAGCACGAACCGATCGTACAGGAAACCTTTGACAAGGCAGATAGCATAGACCTGCTGAACCGTTCGCTGGATTACTTTAAGGGCAACGAAAACTTTGACCAAAATGCCTTTGGAGATGAGGTGTTCAATGATCAGGCGATCAAAGCGCGTTTTCTGGAGTTTACCCGGGAACGGGAACCGGAAGACCTGAGCTTTACCGATGCCTTCCCCATCTCTGCCGAGGCGGTAAAGAAAAAACAGCGCGTGTTTAAAAGTGTACTGAAATTAGATAAAAACTTTCACGTGTACATTCATGGAAACCGGGAGATGATTGAAAAGGGAACGGATGAGCATGGGCGAAAATACTATAAACTTTACTACGAAGAAGAGCAATAAAAAACGGTCCGGCAGATGCCGGACCGTTCTTACGAAAACCTAATTTTCCCTAAGGGTGTAATACAGGCCCGCATAGATGTTCCTTCCAAATACCGGTCCCCAGGTGAAATTGGTATCGAAATACCTTCCCTGCGGATTGTCGGCCGATAGGATCGGGTCTTCCTGGCGAAAGTTCAGCAGGTTATCGCATCCCGCAAATACCTCCAGCCCGTTTTTAAAGGTTTTGTTGATCTGGGCATTGAGCGTAAAAAAGGCCGGAGAGTAGTCCGGGCGCCTGAAGGCAGATGGGTTGCGCCCGGTATCAGGCAAACGCTTTTGGCCAAACCAATTGACGGTAAGGTCAAATTTCCATTGTTTAGCCGTGCTGTAGGCCAGGTTTGCAAAAGCCCGGTGTTCGGGGATCAAATAGCTCTGCGCCAAACCATCCAGGAATTGCTCTTGTGCATCCAGGTATTTGTAGGCCACACGTACTTTCAGGTTTTCAAGCGGTTCGTAGTCTACCTGGCTTAAAAGACTAAATGAACGGCTCCCCCGGTTGAGTAAGAACACCGCTTGCTGAGGGTCAAAGTCCAGGTCGGTTACCATTTTGGTTTCAAACCAGGTGTAAAAGGCATCCACGTTAAAGACCAGCAGGCGTTCCCCGATCTCTATGCTCTGAGAAACACTGGCTCCTGCATTCCAGCCTATTTCCGGTGCTAAGGCCGCTACCCCTCCGAAGTTCATATTCCGGTTAGAGGCAAAAACCGAAAGGTTTTCGTTTACCACCAAGGGGGTTCGTTGCCCCCGGCCCCCGCCAATACGTAATGTGGTAAGCGGGGCGGGCATATAGCGCAGGTTAAGCCTTGGGGTTACATAGGTTTCCTTAAAATAACTATTGTAATCTGCCCGGATACCGGAAACCAGCGTTAATTTCGGAGTAGGTTCGAAGGAATATTCAAAATAAGCTCCGGGTACAGCTTCTAAGCGGTCCAGGGCATACACATCCTCATAGGCGATCACCGGGTGAGTGGGGCGGTATGCTTCGGAGACCTCGTCTACCTGGAACGAAAGGCCCGTGCGGTAGGTGTGGCGGGTATCTCCTATAATATCCTGGAAAATGGTGTTCAGGTAAGCTGCATTGAAACGCGAAGAAAGGTTCCTGCCCCTGGCTTGATGCGATATGATCTCACTCTTGCGCTGCTGTGTGCTTAAACTGTAAATAATGCCCAGGCTTCTGAAAGGCTTGTCTTTAAATACATAGCCGTTCTTACCAAAAACCTCCAGGCGGTTTTGCTCAGAATCGAAACCCCAACGGTTTGTGTCGGGCACACCACTGTCGTGCGCATTGCCTTCAAGGTAGGACAAGGTACCTCCCTTTGTTTTTGAGCGCACAACATTGAAACCGACCTGCCCCTCCCAGCCGCTGTTCTTTATCTTCCAATGGTAGCGGTTGGTGAGGTTCAGCTGGCTACCGGTGGGCATATCGGCAAAGCCATCTTCGTTGCGGTCCTGGGCAAAAGGAGTGGTACTGGCGTGTGCCAGTATAGCCCCGCTGGTACGCTCACTTACGTGAAAACGGGTAATCCCGTTCAGCTCCATCCGCCCTCCCGCATTGCCAAAGGCGTTCACCAGAAGGCGGGGAGCTGTTTCCGGTTTTTGGAGCTCGATGTTTATCTGACCGGTAATGCTTTCGTATCCGTTGATCACTGAGCTTAGGCCTTTGGTAAGCTGCAGGCTTTCTACAAAAGGGCCCGGCACAAAAGTGAGCCCGCTACTGGCATTCAACCCCCTGGCATAAGGTATGTTTTCGCGCTGGATCAGGGCGTATTTCCCTGCAAGGCCCAACATCTCGATCTGTTTTTGCCCGGTTACGGCATCGGCAAACGACACATCAATAGTGGCGTTGGTCTCAAAGCTTTCACTCAGGTTGCAGCAAGCTGCTTTACGCAGCTCTTTATCATCGATGTTAAAGGTAAGTCCCGCGCTTTTGAGGTCAACAGCCGTGGCTTCCCGTTCTCCTAATACCTCTGCTTCTTTTAGCTGTGTGCCAGCGGTTGCCAGGGTGAAGTCTATTTTCCCCCGGTGGGAGATGATGATCCTTTTTTGTGTTTTGTATCCTACAAAGCTAACCACCAGCGTCTTGCTTTCCGTGCTGGGTGAAAGGGTATAATACCCGTTTGCATTGGTTGTTGTTCCGGTTTCGGTACCTTCCCAAAACACGGAAGCCCCGGGCAACGGGTTTTTCTTCCCGTTCTCATCGGCATATACGGTACCTGTGATCTGGCCGCATAAGCTTATTCCGCTTATGAGCAGCAAAAAACTCAATAAAACTTTCATTGTGCTTTACTTATGATCGTTCACTACTTCCGGATCGCGGTAATGACAGCACTTGTTCAGTTTTTGGTAATCTTCTTCTTTAGCGGCAGTAAACTCCGTATCGTAACCGCTTTTGTTGATGGCCAAATTGATCTGGTCAAGGTTCACTTTGGCAAGGTCGTAGCGGAGGACCAGTTCTTTGGTCTCCACGTTCCACTCGGCTTTACTCACCCCTTCAATAAAGGCAGCCTGTTCTATGGTATGCTTACACATATGACATACCCCGTTTACTAAAATCACCGTATCGGTTTGTACGGGCATGAGGGTGTCTGATGGAATGGTGTCCTGTGCAAAAACAGGTTTACCAGGGAAAATAAAGCAGGTTAGGGTCAGTATATTGAAAATCGTTTTCATTTTGAATGTTCTTTTACTTATGGGCTTAACTGGAAAAATAAGTTGCCGGAAAGAAGGAAATCACCTTCTACGGCAAAGGCCTGGCCTTGAGAAAGGCGTTTCAAAAGCACATTCTAAATCAGAAAACGCTGTACGCGCACCAGTATGTCGGTGCCTGTGCCTGATAGCGGAGGCGGGTTAGCAAAGGTTAAAGGAAGCGCATCTTGTTGCGTGATACCAGCTTCATAGAGAAAGGTGGGTGGCAGGTCGACAACCATTGCCAGGAAAGAAGGAAGCGCTACATGTTTTAAAGTTGGACTTAACACCTGCAAGCCCGGGAGGGCAATGAGCTCGTCTTCACAACAGTTGCGCTTAATTTGCTCAGGAATGCTGTGGCAGGCATCGTCCATATCGCTATGGCACTTCTCTGCAGCCGAGTAAAAATGCTCGTGCTTGAGCATGCCCATACAATAATGCCGGCTTACTGAGAACCCCAGGCTAGCGGTAAGCAATACTGCTGAGGTAAGAAGCGATAGTATGGATTTCAAGCACTTCACTTTGCAAATATAAGAACTTGCCGGGAGTCAGGGAGGTAAAATGAGCCTGTGGCAGGTAATGTTGCGTGGTAATGGTTTAAAAATGCAAAAGGGCCGCCTTTAAAATAGAGGCGGCCCTTTGTTATTTTTTAAAACCTGACAATCCAGGCATCCGGTACTACCGTACGCACAGCGGGCAAATCCTTCCGGGCGGCTTCTATAGTATTGTAAGAGCGGTATACTACCCTGAAGGTATTCAAATCTTCAATAAAAGCGATCACCATAGTCTCCTTATCTAGGTTTGAACGATTTACCCAGCGCTGTGCCTGTACCTGGCTGGGCAAGCTGGCCACTACAATGCGGTAACTGGCTGTGCCCAATATTTTTTGTGCATTGGGGTTGTATGCTACAGGGCGCGTGCCGTCCGTAGTATAGGAGGCCGTGTTCGCTGCTGCCACAGCACTATCTAACTGAGCTTCCAGCATATCAATTTTTAATTCCTGCTCTTTGTTGGTCATCTCTAGCTGGGCAATACGGCTGTTGTCCACCTGCGGTTCCGGTTCGTAGCGCTCCAGGCTATCAAGTCGTGCGTTGAGCTTATTGTATTTTTTCTGGTCAATTTCTACAGTGCCGGGCTTGCGTGTCGATTTCAGGTAAAAAGTTAAGCCCGCAGTAACCATGCCGTAATGGTCGGTATAATCTCCGCTGGAAAAGCCATCCATCCAGTCGTTCTCGAGTACATAGTGATGGGTATACCCAAGGTTAAAATCGAGATTGGTGGCCACAGGTAATCCAACTTCTAAGCCCCCGCTTACAAAACCATTGGGTGACAGCGCCTTTTCGGTAGGTATCGGAGACTCCGTGAGCAGCTGCCGGGAAGTAAGGTCAAAGCGCTGGGCACTGTAGAAGAGAAGTCCTCCGCCCAGGCTCGGTTCTATTTTCACTTTGCTATCGGGGTTTAACAGGGAAAGAACATTATACCGTGCTTCCAGGCGGCTTTCTATAATGCGTGTTCTGTAAAACGAATTGACGTTATTGCCGTTTAAGGCTCCGGTCATCAGGTCTCCCCGCAGTTTAAAACCATCCATTATTTCGTAACTCAGGGCTGCGCCCACCCCTAAATTCGGTTGGTATCCATCATAGGTGGCATCGGTAAAGTCATTGAAGGGAAGCAATAGCCCGGTATACACACTGCCGCCCAGTTTGCTTTGTGCATTTAATGAAGCCGTGCCCAGGCATGCAAGTAAAATTAAAGCTTTGGTAAATGTTGTTTTCAATTTTAAGCATTTTAAAAATGAGGGTTCTAAAGTAGTTAATTTTTAATACGCTCTTTCGCCCGGCTTTTTAACGCGCTTTTTTGCATGGGTTCTGAACACGTAGATAAAATCTGTACATTTGCCGTCCATTTTTCAGCAGGTAAAAAACAAGAGTAAAGATGAACGTAAACACCACAAAAACAGGTGACTTAACAGCCACCCTTCAGGTGAATATAAGGGAAGAAGATTATCAGCAAAAAGTAGCAGATAAGCTAAAAGACTACCGTAAGAAAGCCAATATTCCTGGTTTCAGACCCGGGCATGTACCGGCAGGACTCATAAAAAAACAATACGGTAAGGCCGTTTTGATTGACGAAGTGAACCACATTTTACAACATGCGGTATACGATCATATAAAAGCAGAGGAACTGGATATTCTAGGCAACCCGCTTCCCGTTGAAAACACGGATATCGATTGGGATACCCAAAAGGAGTTCTCTTTTGACTTTGAATTGGGGCTGGCTCCGGAAATTGATGTGCAGATCAATGAAAAGACGGAGGTGCAGTATTTTAAGATCACGGCAGACAAAGCTATGGTAGACCGGTATGTAGAGGATTATGCCAAGCGTTTCGGAAAAATGAGCTACCCCGGGCAGGTTGAAGAACACGCCATCGTTAAGGGAGTCTTCAAAGAGGCAGATGAAGCCGCTAGTCCCGTAGAAGGGGGCATCGAAAAAGAGGCTACCCTTACGTTGGATAACTTAAAGGAAGACAAGGTTATCCGCGGAAAGAAAGTTGGGGACACAGCATTGCTGAATGCCAAAACGGCATTTAAGGATGAGTTTAACCTGGCCAACTTATTGGCGGTTGATAGCGATACGCTTGAAAAAAGTACGGGAAGTTTTTCTTTTGAGATCAAGGAGATCAGCAAGTTAGAACCGTCTGAATTGAACCAGGAGCTCTTTGATAAAGTTTTTGGAGAAGGCAAGGCAAGCAACGAAGAAGAGTTCCGGGCACTTGTAAAGCAGGATGCCGAGAAGATGTTTGTAAGCGAAAGCGAGCGGAAGTTTTACGAAGATGCGAAGAAGGCAGTATTGGCCAAATCAAATTTTGATTTGCCGGCCAGCTTTTTAAGAAAGTGGATGCAAACGGCCGGGGAGAAACCCATGACGGCCGATGAGGTGGAAGCCCAGTATCCCCAGATGGAGGAAAGCATGAAATGGCAGCTGGTAGAAAACAAGGTGATCAAAGAAAACAAGATCGAAGTTACACAAGAGGAACTGGTCACTTTTACCCAGGGGCTTGTAAGCAAGCAGATGGCGCAATACGGGCAAGAACCGAACGAAGGAGAACTGGAAAATATAGCCAAGCGTGTACTTGAGAACCAGGAAGAGGCACAGCGTATTGCCGACCAGCTGTTCAGTGAAAAACTGGTGCAGTTCCTAAAGGAAAACCTGAAGCTGAAAGAAAAAGAAGTCACTTTTGACGCCTTTTTAAAGACGATCAGCGCAAAATAAACTGAAGAATTGTCACGAAAAGGAAATGGCTCGAAACTTGTCGAGCCATTTTTGTTTATATTTCATTCCTTCAAATAACTTCAAAATGGATTTCGGTAAAGAATTTACAAAATACGCCAAAGGCCACCATGGCCTTAATTCAATACATGTGTCTAACTACCTGGATGCTTCCTTGACGCCCTACATCATAGAGGAAAGGCAGCTTAACGTGGCTCAGATGGACGTGTTCTCACGCCTTATGATGGACCGTATTATTTTCCTTGGTACGGGCATCAACGATCAGATAGCCAACATAGTACAGGCGCAGCTGCTGTTTTTAGAGTCTGTTGATTCCAAAAAAGACATTCAGATCTATTTAAATAGCCCCGGGGGTTCTGTATATGCAGGCCTGGGAATTTATGATACCATGCAACTCGTAAAACCAGATGTTGCTACAATATGTACGGGCATGGCCGCCAGTATGGGCGCAGTGCTTTTGTGTGCCGGGGCTGCGGGAAAGCGTTCGGCTTTAAAACATAGCCGGGTGATGATCCACCAACCCATGAGCGGAGCACAGGGGCAGGCGAGTGATATGGAGATTGCGGTAAAAGAGGTGCTGAAGATGAAAGAAGAGCTTTACCGCATTATTGCAGACCATTCCGGGCAGCCCTTTGAGAAGGTGGAAAAAGATAGCGACCGTGACTACTGGATGAGTTCTAAAGAAGCTTCGGAGTACGGAATGATCGATGAAGTGCTGGAAAACAAGCGCAGCGCAGAATAAATTGAATAGAGTTTAGTTATTGTCTGAAAGTCCGCTCTTAAGCCTGGCTTGGAGCGGATTTTTTATTTTTGTACACAGAGTTATTTTATGAGTACCAAAAAAGAAAACCTGAGCTGCTCTTTCTGCGGCCGTGAGAAGAAGGAAACCAACGTGCTGATTGCGGGGATCAACGGGCATATTTGCGACCATTGCATCCGCCAGGCACATGGCATAGTGATGGAGGAGACGGATATGAAGGAGCGCAAGGAGCTCAATAAGTCTTTGCGTCTCATCAAACCAAGAGAAATAAAGGCTTTTTTAGACGAGTACGTTATCGGACAGGATGAAGCAAAGAAGGTTATGGCCGTAGCGGTATACAACCATTACAAACGCCTGATGGAAGTTTCCGGTGAGGATGAGGTGGAGATTGAAAAGTCTAACATTATACTGGTTGGGGAAACAGGTACCGGAAAAACGCTTCTTGCCCGTACGATTGCCCGTATGCTCAATGTGCCTTTTACTATTGTAGACGCTACCGTGCTAACCGAAGCAGGCTATGTAGGAGAGGATGTAGAAAGCATTTTAAGCCGCTTGCTGCAAGTAGCTAACTATGATGTGAAAACGGCAGAACGGGGCATCATATTCGTAGATGAAATTGACAAGATCAGCCGTAAGAGCGACAACCCCAGCATTACACGGGATGTAAGCGGAGAAGGCGTACAACAGGCTTTGCTAAAGCTTTTGGAAGGCTCAAAAGTAAATGTCCCTCCGCAAGGTGGGCGCAAGCATCCCGATCAGAAATTTATTGAAATAGATACCAGCAATATTCTTTTCATTGCGGGAGGGGCTTTTGCTGGTATAGAGCGGCATATTTCCAAACGCTTGAATACAAGGGCCGTGGGTTTTCACGGCAGTAAAGAAAGGGAGGAAGCGGATGCCAATAACATGCTGAAGTATATTGCTCCGCAAGACCTGAAAGCCTTTGGGCTTATTCCGGAGCTTATCGGGCGTATGCCGGTACTTACTTTCCTGAATCCGCTGGATGAAGAAGCGTTGAAGCGCATCCTCACAGAACCTAAAAATGCCTTGATCAAGCAGTATAGCAAGCTTTTGAAGTTGGATGACATTGATCTGGAGTTCACCTCTGGGGCTTTAGACTATGTAGTACAAAAAGCGGTTGAGTTTAAACTCGGTGCCCGTGGGCTGCGTTCCATTATTGAGGCCATTCTAACGGACGCCATGTTCGATCTGCCCAGCGAGGAAGAAGCAACCACACTAAAAGTAGATAAGGCGTATGCCGCGCAAAAGCTTGAGAAAATGTCGCTGAAGGCCTTAAAAGCTGTTTCTTAATACCGGCATTTTTTTTCAAAATAGACTGCGATCGCCTTTTGGTAATGCTCCAATCTTGGTGGCAGGGGATCGCGGCCTTGATTTGTTGGGCATAGTTGGCGTGATTTCTTTTCGCAATAGCAAGCAAACCACTTTTTGGCATATGTTTCCCTCTGACTTGCAATGGAAATAATGCGCGGGTCTTCGCGTAACTCCAGAAAGCTATATGTTCCGACAAAAAACAGCATGGCAAGAAAGCGGTGCCTTTTGTTTACCGCATTTTGACCCCAAAGGGCAAGGTAGGTATAGAGGGTGAAAAAGCCTGGCAGTAAAAAGGAGGTGTAGCGAGGGGCACGTGCAGCAGGTACTTCCAGGCAGTGGCGGCCATATGTATTCATGAGGGCATATAGCGTGGAAAAGGCAAGGAGGGAGAGCAATATCCGTTGTTTTGATGCAGCAGGCTTGGGCAATCTCGTTTTATATAGCAGGGCTACAGGTATGGTCAAACCCATTCCCAGGTAGAAATAGGATAGCTTGCGATGTTCCAGCCCACCAAAGAAATTAAGGCTAAGGTCGCGCATGTAGACTAGAAAGTCATTTGATTGAGGTGTGCACACTTGTGTGTTCGGCCATTTGTACATCCAAAAGAAAATGGCCAATGCCATCAACTGTGCGCTCAAGGCCAACATAGCATGCGTTGTTGTGTGCCGGTAAACATGGTAGGCGCTGGCTATTATCAAGAAGGGCGCCCATAAAAAAGTATAGCCCGTAAACAAACTGAGGAAGGTGAGGAGGAAGAAGTACAGGCTTCGCATTTTTTTTTCTTCCATAAGCAAGAGGTGCCCCGATAGCCCAAGC
Source organism: Owenweeksia sp. (assembly GCA_028285465.1). GTDB lineage: Bacteria > Bacteroidota > Bacteroidia > Flavobacteriales > Schleiferiaceae > JANQPD01. The sequence continues at coordinate 10,141 of JANQPD010000062.1, forward strand.
AGGAGTAAAGGCATTGCCACAACGCTGCTATGTGCGAGCCAGCCGAAGACCTCCAGCTGATGTAAATTCAAGAACATGAGGGGTATAAGAAAATCTGCCCAGTTTAGAGTACCGCTGATTTTCTGCTTTAAGGAAATGAAAACATATACATTCAAATTCATCAAGGCCAAAACGGTCCAAGACTCAGCCTGAGGATTAGGGCCAAGGCATGTATAAAGAAGTTGTGAGACCAGGTTCCCCAATCCGGCAAAATGGCTTCCATGTTGCCAAAAAAACACTTCAACTAGTCCTTTCTCGTTCAAAATGGGTGTGTAAAACCCCCAGAGATCTTGAAAAAAAACAGGAGATCGAAAATGCATTATAAAATAAACCGAACGGGCCAAAGCCAGCGCCCATGTGATGGCAATGCCCCAGAGTCCGAATTTTTTTAGCTTTTTTGCTTTTTCCATCCAATCCTTTTTTCGATGCCGTATCCTGGCTGTGGTGCGGAGTAAGTGTTCACACTAGTTTAGATGAGGAGCCCAGATGTTGAGCTGCCTATCCTTTAGATACTTTAATTTTTCTTGGATCCTTATGCGTTTTGGTGCCGGATGTATATAGTTGGGATGAAGCCCGCTGCAGCGGTAAAAGTCCGGACCTTCTGTGCGCAGGCAGTTGCTTACCTTGGCATAATATGTAGCCCGTGTTGCTGCAAAAGCCTCGCGATGCTGGGTGTTGAGCTGTACCCGAAGCAATAAAAAAAGTAAGAGCATCAAGGTGGCTTGCTTCAGATATTTTGGCTGCTGCAATTCTAAAACCCCAAAATAAACAGCAAGGGCAAACAACATGCCCACCGGGATATAACGTGAAACATGCGCATTGCCAACGGAAAGGTGTGCCCTTCCGTAAATGTTGAGGGCCCAAAAAACCACCACTCCGCCCAGTATGATAAACAGGGAGCGAAAAACGGGGTTTTTAAGAGAAAAGTATTGGCTGCGAAGTAAGAAGAAAAACAGGCATGCAATACCTGCTAAGAGTACGGCTCCTGCTGCCAAGGCTCTGTTATTGGGTGAAACCAGAAAGATATTGTTGGTCAATGCCAGGCTGTATTTCACCGCTGCTTTTGCAGTAAAGGGAAATTTTTCCCAAGATTCTTTCGGCACATTGGTGAAGAAAATATATACAAAAGAAGAGAAGGCGGTCAGGCTAGGGAGTAATTTCCACCAAAAACGAGGGCGGGTTTTGAAAAACAGCACGAGCTCAAGGGTGATGAGCACGGGTGCCAGCACAAATCCAAAACCGGTAAAGGTGACCAAGAAAGCAAAGAGCATAAGCATTGATACGCGCCAAACGGGGTGTTTTATGAAGTAGAGATAGCAGAGCAAAAGGGAAAATAAGGGCAGCAAGCCGTGCACATATGGATTGTTGAGCACAGTCATAGCGCTGTGGAGGTTGAGAAAGATTAAAGGGATGCAGAGGTCGCTCCACTGCCAGGAACCGAAAAGTTTGAACTTCAGTTTTAGGGCCAGTATACAACTCAGAACATAAAATGCAGCTTGCGTGAAAAGGTCCCAGCGGTTATTCCATTCTCCTAATGATGTATTGGCCTTAAACAAGAAGTAAATCAAACCCATTCTATGCGGGCCATGCTGGAGGCTGAACCCTTCCCACCAAGATTGATGATAAAACAATGGTTCAAGGGTATGCCATTTGTCCATTACGATTAAGACCGAACCATATTGGTCCACAAATCCAAAAAGTCTAAGCGCAAGCACCATTGCCAGCACTGTCCAGAGTACAGGAAGGCTGTATTTTTTGATCTTGGCCAACATCCAACGAATGTATGATTTATACCCGTATATAGGTCAGGTAATCAAAAGGATACCGGTTTTTGTCATCCGGTTTGTGTGTTTCTTTCTCAACGAGTTTCCATCCCTTATCCTCGAACTCGGGAAAAAAAGTGTCACCTTCAAAGTGATGGTGGATGAGGGTAAGCTCAACCGTTTTGGCATAAGGGAAGGCCAACTTGTAAATCTCCGCTCCTCCGGTGATAAACGGTTGTGCATCGCCTTCTGCTTTTTGAATGGCCGCTTCTATATCGTGCACGATTATACAGCCCGGGGCTTTGTACGCTTTGTCGCGTGTAACAATGATGTTCGTGCGTTTCGGTAGCGGCCTTCCCATGCTTTCGTATGTTTTACGCCCCATGATGACATGGTGGCCACTTGTCAGCTTCTTAAAGCGTTGCAGGTCTTTCGGCATATGCCAGATCAGGTCGTTGTTTTTGCCGATTACGCGATTTTGCCCCATCGCGGCTATTAAAGTGAGGTTCATTTTCAAATTTTCCCAAATGTATCAAAACACCTAATTTAAGTATGCTCTGCCCATGTGTTTTTTGAACTTTCTAAGTAGCCTGCAGGTTTTTATAGCATAAAACCAATTCTGTACCGTAAGAGATTTTCTTCGAAAAGCAAAGTGGTTCTATACCGCCACAGGTGCTTTAATAGGCGGGTAAGGGTTGTAATCCACCAGTTCAAAATCATCGAAGGCAAAAGCGAAAAGGTCTTTGACATCTGGATTGATCTTCATCCGTGGAAGTGGCCTGGGGCTGCGGCTGAGTTGTTCTTCTACCTGCTCCAAATGATTGCTGTAAATATGGGCATCGCCAAAAGTGTGTACAAAATCACCATAAGCAAGCCCGCAGGCTTGCGCGATCATCATGCTAAGCAAGGCATAAGAGGCAATGTTAAAGGGAACCCCTAAAAAAATGTCGGCACTGCGCTGGTAAAGCTGGCAACTTAATTTTCCATTGGCTACATAAAACTGGAAGAGCGTATGGCAGGGAGGTAAACCCGACTTTGCCATTTCGGGAATCTCTTTTGGGTTCCATGCGCTTACCAGCAGCCTGCGCGAATCGGGATTGGACTTAATGTCAGCAATTAACTGGCTGATTTGGTCGATTCCCTCAAAGTTTCGCCATTGGCGTCCGTATACCGGGCCTAACTCGCCCCATTTTCCTGCAAAGGCGGCATCCGTTTTAATGCGTGCTACAAAATGCTTCAATTCAGCTTTCCATGCATCTGAGTACTTGGGGAAACGTTCTTCCAATCCATTTTGCTTCAGGTAACTCTGGAAGGGCCATTCGTTCCAGATGTTTACCCCGTTTTTTACGAGGTAAGCAATATTTGTATCCCCTTGTAAAAACCAAAGCAATTCGTGGATGATAGATTTAAGGTGTACCTTCTTGGTGGTCACCAATGGGAAGCCCTCGTTCAGGTCAAAACGCATCTGGTAACCAAACACCGATAGGGTACCCGTTCCCGTGCGGTCGCCTTTTTGATTTCCGTTTTTCAATACATGCTTTAGTAAATCGTGGTATTGTTTCATGCTGAAAAGCTTTGCTTCAAAGATAAAAGCTCCGGCGAAGCATTCTCTTTGTATAGCGCTGCTACTTGTGCACAAATTCTGAACAAGTGCGTGGCAAAAAGAACGCGTAGCTCCCTGAAGCTTACCTTTGGACGCCAAATGACAACGCAGTGAAAAAGTTTCCCAAAATCCTCTTACTACTACTGGTGCTCGCCCCCTCGGTTTTTTTCCTGAGCCGTGCTTTTGCGGCAACCACCGCACAAATCATAGATCAAAAACTGGTGGTGACCGGGCCGGGAAGTTTTGAACTTCCACTGGATGAAATTGAAGAAATAGGGCAGGTACAACAACTCCCTGAACTATCCGGAACGGGAGGCCTGTCTTTAGGCCTGATCAAGAAAGGAAATTTTATCCGTGCTTCTGACCAGGCGGCTGTGCGCGTGATCAAAAACCGGGACACGGACTTTGTGCACCTGGTAACGAAAGGTAAAGAGGTGTATTTTAACTTGAAAAGCCGTAAGGAGACAGAGGAACTCTACAAAGCGCTGCTGGAAAACAGGAAATAACCAGGCATCTTCTAGATCAGCATACCCACAATAACCGCGGTGAAAAGGGAAGCCAGCGTACCTCCAATGAGCGCCCGGAAACCGAGTTTACTCAAGTCCGCTTTCCTGGAAGGGGCCAGGGAGCCAATCCCCCCGATTTGTATGCCTATGCTGGCAAAGTTGGAAAACCCGCAAAGAATGTAAGTGGCTATAATAATGGATTTGGTACTGCTGAATTGTTCTGCAGCTTTCATGTCGCCTAAAGAAACATAGGCCACAAACTCATTTAAGATCGTTTTTTCTCCAAGCAGTTGCCCCACCAGCACCATATCCTGCGCTTCTACGCCCATCAGCCAGGTAATGGGGGCCAGTGCGTAACCCAACACAAACTGCATGGAAAACTCAGAATACCTCCCGTTAGATATGGCCGCTACCCAATCGTTAAAGCCAGGGTAATCTATCCAGACGCTTTCGCCCACCGTCAATTGATGAGGAGCACCTATCCAGCCAAAAATACTATTGACGAGCGCGATAACCGCCAGGAAAACCAGGAGCATGGCGCCCACGTTTACCGCCAGTTTCAAGCCTTCCGATGTGCCGTTACTCAAAGCCTCCAGGGCGTTGCTGCCTATTCTGCCTTTTTCTATTTTCATAGAATGGCTGTATTTCTCGGTTTCGGGGAGTAGCAGTTTGGCAGCAACAATGGCGGCCGGAGCACTCATCACCGAGGCTGCCAGAAGTTGTTTGGCAAAAAAGACCTGCTGTGCCGGGTCAGTGCCTCCCAAAAAGCCAATATAGGCGGCTAACACGCCACCGGCTATGGTGGCCATGCCTCCGCTCATCAGGCAAAGCAGTTCGCTCCGGGTCATTTTATTGATATAGGGCTTTACCAGAAGCGGAGATTCGGTTTGCCCTAAAAATATATTCCCCGCAGCAGCCAGACTTTCCGCACCACTTAGGCGCATGGTATGCTTCATCAGCCAGGCAAATGCATATACGATCTTTTGGAGGATGCCCCAGTAAAACAAAAGGCTGGTTATGGCGGAAAAGAAGATAACCGTGGGGAGCACCTGAAAGGCGAAAATGTAGCCCAGGCTTTCAGTGTTGTTTATGAGAGAGCCGAAAAGAAACTCGGCTCCTTCCCGGGTAAAGCTGAGCAACTTCACAAAAAGGCTACTCAGGAAATCAAAGATCAAGACTACCCAGCTAACCTTTAAAATGGCATAAGCAAAAATCACCTGGATCAGCAGGCCTGTTCCAACGAGGCGCCAATTGATCTTTTTTTTGTTGGAAGAGAGTAAAAAACTAATGCATACCAATACGGCAAGGCCTAATAAACCCCTCAAAACAGAAGACATGGAAAGGGCCGTGTCCTGGAAATCGTAGTTTAAGGCGCTGTTGCTTATTGGTGTATGTGGGCGTTTAAAGGAGTAGCGCACGGGCCCTTCGGAGAGTATCAAGCTGCTGTCACTTACTTCTGCCAGGTAATACGTGCGTACCGTGTCCAGGGGTTGAGTGTATGTAAAGATCAGGGTATCAGGTGCTTTTGCCTGGTAGCTGCCTTGGGCAAAGAGGTCGTTTTTCGCTTTTAAAGAATAAGAGAACTTACCTTCTATAGCCAGGTCAAAATAATCGTCTGAATCAACGGGAAGCAGGGAAACGCCTGTTGTATCGCCGATCCGCTGAAACTGCCAGCGGTATGTAAGACCTTCCTGCGCATGTGCGGCCAGGGTGAAAAATAAAAAGAGTACGCCAACAAAATGGCCTAGCTTGTTCATGCTTTTGTAAAGGCGCGAAAATAAGTATTTTAAGCAGACCCGATACAGGATACGCACCGGGTTGGAGGAAAGAAAAAATCGATAGGGGTTAAAAGGAAGTAAGTGTTAACGGAGGGGTAGCTATTAAAGCAAAGCTTACCTTATAAGCGTAAAATATCCCTTCAGCTTGACGTTTTCAGACACATACTTTCCATCGACTACATAAAAGTATACTCCACTGGCCAGGGGTTGGCCCTGAGAAGTGCCGTCCCATTGCAGTTTGGCTAATTGGTCCTGGTGTACCAGGGCTCCCCAACGGTTAAAGATGGAGATGTTCAGCCCTTCAGTACATAGGCTTTCAATGAACCGGGTTGGTTTGTAGTATTCATTGTACCGGTCTCCGTTTGGTGTAAATACGTTTGGCATGATTCCCGCTAAATCGGGCAATAGCTTTTCTATGCTCAGGGTAAACTTTTTATTTACCGTTGAGGCCCTGCAGCCTGAAGAAGTGGCCGAAAGGTTAATTTCTACTTCTTGTCCTTCTAAAGCATTGGCGCAATTCGGAGTCCAGCAAAGCTGGGTATGTATACTGCCGATGCCACTTAAAGAGCCCCCAACAGGAAGGTTACCTCCCAGGTTAGCTGAGGCGGTTACCTCAATATTGAGCAAGAGCGTGTCTGTAGTATTGCCGTCCAGCGCTATTATGTCGATGCAGCCGTCCTCGTGGAGGTCAAAAGAGAAAATAGAGTCAACAGGTTCTGAAATCTGCGGGGGAAGGTCCAAAACACAATCCAGCACTTGTATCTGCAGGTCCCTGCGGATGCTGCCGATAAGTGATCCGTTTCTGTATTCCTCTACTTCGTAGGCCAGCACATAAATGCCCAGTTCACTGGCTCTACAGCTGAGAATTCCGGTTTTGCTGTCGAGGGTCAGGTTTGGCATACCCGGAATAGGAGCGGTGGCAGAAAAGCCCGTTTGCCAAACAACCGGAGGGAAGGGAGGGGTAGAAGTGAAACGTCCATCATAGGGATCAACCAGCCGGTAAGCCAGGGAGTCTCCATCCGGATCACTTGCTTCCAGGTCTATGTTCCAACTCCTGTTCAAGCATAAATAGCCCGAGGGTGGGTATGCTCCAAGTTGGGGGGAGGCGTTTAAGCCGGTTCCCGTTGGAGCGGCCATAAATGCCGTCCAGGTGGTGGCGGTGTTTAAAGGACCAACAATGTTTTTGATAACCCCGTTGCGGCAACACAATCCGGTGGTAAGCAAATAGCCGTTTGGGCGTGGGGGAAGGTTGATGGTATTTTTAAAGGTGTATTCTTCAATACACAGCCCATCGGGGGTATGACATGCGTCGCCCAGCTTTACATCGAGGGTATCCTGCGGGTATATAAAAAAAGAAGCGACCCCCTCATGATTCACGGCATCGAACACATCTACCATAAACCGTGTTTCCATGGTAAGGGTTCCGGGTGAGCAATCCCTGAACACAATCAACTGTACTTCGTAGGTATCACCTCCCAGGTGTTGCAGCTCAAAATTTCCACCGATTACGTGGGTCGCCTTAAGGCAGACCTGGGAAAAAAGGAGAAGAATAAGTAGAAAACACAAGCGCATCGTATCCCAAAAGTAGAAAAACGGGAAACGGTGCTGAGAGGGCGATTAGTTGGCGTCTGTAGCTTCTTTCAAAAATTGCTGCACTTCATATGCAGCGCGATAATGCTCCATTAAGGTGTCC
>JANQPD010000069.1 GCA_028285465.1 Owenweeksia sp.
TAGTTGTCCTGTCAAAAAATAAAGCCCAACGGCATACAAACCGCTGGGCTTTAGCTCTTTTTATTTATACGCTTTATTTGGGAAGCAATACAGAATCAATGATGTGGATTACCCCATTGCTGGCTTTAACATCCGCCTTCTTTACAGCTACCCGCTGTCCACTTTCATCGGTTAAGATCAGGGTATTCCCGGATTTGGTGGCCGCTAACACATCTCCTCCGAGGGTTTTGATCTCAAACTTTCCCCCTCCTTCTTCGATCGCATTCAGCACATCCGAAGCATTAAAGCGACCGGACAGTACGTGGTAGGTAAGCACTTTGGCCAATTGTGCTTTGTTGCTGCTCTTAAGCAAATTGCTTACCGTGCCTTCAGGCAGTTTGTCGAACGCAGCATTATCGGGCGCAAACACCGTAAACGGCCCGGAGGCACTCAATGCCTCCACCAGATCTGCTGCCTTAAGAGCAGCGACTAAGGTGCTGAATTTCTTCGTATTGACCGCAATGTCTACAATACTCCTGGGGCCGTGTGCGGAATGGTACGTTCTTTCCGTAAAGGCCGCTTTTGTTCCTGTATTGGAAGGGATAAAACTCATTAGGGCAAAAGATACAGCCAGCGCTGTGGTGATCCATGTAAATTTCATAGTAGTTGTTTTTTAATTAATAATTGAAATTCGACATGCATACGCCTCTACCCCTACTTTTGGATTTCGGTACGCGAAAAAAAAGTACATTCACGAGCCGTTATTGCTGAACGTTGAAGAAGAACCCGGACATCGAATCCCTGATCATCCAGGCCCCCAGAGAGGCTATAGAGCTTATCTACGCGACCTATGGGGAGAGCCTGTACGGCATACTTTTTCGCATTTTGGGAGACGAAGCGAGGGCGCAGGATGCCTTGCAAGACGGCCTGGTGAAGTGTTTTAAGAAGCTGCATACTTTCGATGCGGCTAAGGGCAGCGTATTTACCTGGTGCCTCAACATATGCCGGAATACGGCCCTGGATGAACTGCGCAGAATAGAACGGCAACACAAAGGCGAGATCCGTTTAAAGGCTGCAGGCGTATATAAAGAGAGCGTACACCTGCCGGTAGATGCGCTGGACCTTCCCGAGCACATCTCAAGGCTTGCCCCTAAGTACCGGGAAGTAATTCAGAAATTGTATTACCAGGGCTTTACACAACAGGAAGCCAGCGAAGCGCTGAACGTGCCCCTGGGCACCTTAAAAACCAGAACGAGAATTGCACTACGGGAGCTCAGGAAAATATTTGCTCCTGAACTGCTGTTTATTTTATTGGCAATCCGGATAGCATGAAGAGCGATATTAAAAAAATAATAGAAAGCGGGATACTGGAGGAGTATGCCCTGGGGATGACGGCTGGCGAAGACCGCTTAGCGGTGGAGCAGGCTTTGGCAGATTCGGAAAAAGCCCGGGAGGCCTATGCCCGTGTTCTTGAAGGCCTGGAAGGGTTTGGTGAAACCCAGAAGAAGCCCATACCGGCAGGCTTCGAAGCCCGTTTCAAAAAAGCGCTGGATGCTGCGGAGGAAATGCCCGTGCAGCTTGCACTAAACTTGCCCGGATCAACCCCTTCTAAAACAAATTGGGTGATGGCTGCCTCCATTGCCTTACTGATCGGTCTGGGAGGACTAAGCCTTTTTCAGCAGTACCGGTTACAAGAAGCCATAGCGCGTAACGAGGCCCTTGAAACCAAACTAAAGGCACTCTTTGAGGAAGGGAAACAGCAAAGTATGCAATACGCCCGTTTAGGCGAAGCTATGGCATTTATACAGGCCGCGGGTACCCAACGGGTACTGCTGGAAGGAAAAGGACAGGCGGAGGCCTTACAGGTATTGGCTTTCTGGAATGCCGAGCAACAGCTTGTGCGCATAGATGCCAATGGGCTGTCATCAGCTCCGGAGGGCATGTGCTACCAGTTATGGGCGGATGTAGCCGGTGAAATGTTGAGTGTGGGTGTACTGAAAGACCAGGCATTTTTACTAAACGATGCCTATGCCTTTTACCCCGGGGCTACGAGCCTGAACATTACCCTGGAGCCGGACGGAGGCAGCCTGCACGCTACGGTGAGCCGCCTGGTGGTAAGTGCAGACATTTAACAGGCATGACCTTTCGCTTCCTCTTTCCCCTGCTGTTTGCATTTGGCGCCTCCGCCCAGCGCATGGTGCCCCTGCACACCCATTCCAAAGCATCCCTGCGTGGATTGCATGCCCTTTCGGCAAAGGTTTGCTGGAGCAGTGGCTCAACAGGTACCGTATTGCGCACCCGTGACGGGGGGCAAAGCTTTGAAATGCGTTCTCCCAAAGGATACGACAGCCTGCAGTTTCGCGACATACATGCCTTTAGTACCGATACGGCCCTGGTCCTCTCCGCAGGATTGCCGGCAGTAGTTTTAAAAACAACAGATGGAGGCCTTAGCTGGCGCGAAACCTACCGCAATGAACAGAAAGGGGTGTTTTTTGACGGCATGGATTTCTGGGACAAAAAGCGGGGCATGGCTTTCAGCGATGCACCATATAACAAGTTACTCATTATAAGCACCCGCGACCAGGGAGAGAACTGGCAAATGCTCGATACGGCCGCACTACCCGCTGTAGCACCACACCAAGGGGGCTTCGCTGCTTCGGGCACCTCTTTGTGCACCTTCGGGGAGGAACAAGTGGTTATTGGCCTGGGTGGAAATACGGCACGCCTGCTCTATAGTGCCGATGGAGGACAGAGCTGGCAAAAGCAGCTGCTCCCCATTGATGCCGGAACGCCTTCCTCCGGAATTTTCTCGATTGACTTTATCAACAGCAAACAGGGCTTTGCGGTTGGAGGTGATTACCTGGGCGATTCACTAACCCTACGATCGGCTGCTTACACTGAGGATGGCGGACGAAGCTGGCAGCCTGTGAAAGACACTGCCATACATGGGCATTACCGCTCTTGTGTAGCCTATGTAAGCACCCAAAAACTGTTGGCCGTAAGCCGTACGGGCATCAGTCTTTCAGCAGATGGCGGGAAAAGCTGGAAACCGCTAGAAGGCCATTACTACAGTGTTTCCGTAGGAAAAGATGGCAGCATATGGCTCTCCGGAAACGATGGACGCATGGCCAGAATGATGTGGTAAGCCTTTCCGTTTGACCACATGGGGAGCAGGGCCACCTTGAAATTCAATGCACTATATATGTTAACCTGAAGCAACCCATTCCTCTTTTTTATTGTCCATTTACTACATTTAGCTTCTAAACGAAACATAAAAATGGCCAGATTAACGATTGATTCCCTTAACAAAACGTATCCCAATGGCGTAAAGGCATTGGATGACATTAACCTTGAAATACAGAACGGCATGTTTGGGCTGCTCGGCCCCAACGGGGCGGGCAAGTCCAGCCTGATGCGTACCCTTGCCACTCTGCAGGAGGCAGATTCAGGCAGTGCCTTCCTGGATAGCATCGACATCCTTAACCAGCCCCTGGAACTGCGAAAAAACCTGGGTTACCTCCCACAGGAATTTGGCGTGTATCCACGCATCAGCGCCCAACAGCTTTTGGAGCATATAGCCGTTTTAAAGGGCATCTCAAAAGGTGGCGAACGCAAGGAGCTCGTTAAATACCTGCTGCAAAAAGTAAACCTCTACGACAAGCGCCATAAAAGTGTAAAAGGCTTTTCGGGAGGCATGAAACAGCGCGTAGGCATTGCCCAGGCCCTTATCGGCAACCCGAAGCTGATCATTGTAGACGAGCCCACGGCAGGACTTGACCCCGGGGAACGCAACCGCTTTCACAACCTTTTGGCGGATGTAGCGGAAGAGGTAGTGGTCATTCTCTCTACCCATATCGTAGATGACGTGCGTGAACTCTGCACGGAAATGGCCATCATGAACCTGGGGAAGATCATCTACAAAGGTTCGCCCAGCTTTGCCATCGAAGACATAAAAGGCCGGGTGTGGCAAA
>JANQPD010000086.1 GCA_028285465.1 Owenweeksia sp.
CTTTTCCTCCGCAAAAGAAGGGTGTATCAGAGGTAAATCGGCCTGCTTTGGAAAACACCAGGGCTCCGCACCATTGGCAATATACCCATCGGATAAGAGCAAGACGGGCGTCATGTGCTCCACCGCTATGCGACAGGCTTCAAAGGCCGCTTCAAAGCAATCGCTGGGCGAATGAGCCGCCAATACCGGAATGGGTGCTTCGCCATTTCGTCCGTATACCGCCTGTAAAAGGTCGGCCTGTTCGGTTTTTGTAGGCAAGCCTGTAGAGGGACCACCTCTTTGTACATTTACAACAACTGCCGGCAGTTCCAGCATCAACGCCAGGCCAAGCGCTTCTCCCTTAAGTGCAATACCCGGACCTGAACTGGCGGTAACGCCCATGCTCCCTGCAAAGGAGGCACCTATAACGGCGGTTATGGCTGCTATTTCGTCTTCGGCCTGGAAAGTTTTTACCCCCATATGCTTATGGCGTGCAAGAAAATGCAGGATGTCACTGGCCGGAGTGATCGGGTAACCGGCATAATACAGTTCCAGCCCCGCTTGTTTTGCGGCTGCGATCAAACCCAGGCTTAAGGCTTCGTTGCCCACAATGTTGCGGTAAGTACCGGGCGCCAACCTGGCCTTTTTTATGGTATAACGCGGAAGCGCCTCTACCGTTTCACCATAGTGATAACCGGCTTTCAGCGCCCGCACGTTGGCTTCGAGCACCTCCGGCTTTGCCGCAAACTTCTGTTGTAAAAAACGAAGCGTGGTGTCCATGCTGCGGTGGTAAATCCAATAGACAAAGCCCAAAGCAAAGAGGTTGCGGCTGCGGTCTTTGTCTTTCATGCCCATGCTCAGCGTTTTCAGCGCTTCGCGGTTGAGTCTGGTAATTTCTATGCGGTGTATTTTGTAGGCTCCGGCATTGAGTGCATCAAGGGGATTCACCTCCTCGTTCATGTGTGCCAGGCGCAGGTTCCGCTTGTCAAAGCCCGCTTCGTCTACAATGAGCGTACCACCCATCTTGAGGTTGCCGATGTTTTTTTTAAACGCTGCGGCATTCATCGCTACGAGCACATCGGGCTGCCCTCCCGGGGTGTCAATTTCCACGCTTCCGAAATTGATCTGGAAGCCTGAAACACCGGCCACAGTACCGATCGGAGCACGTATCTCTGCGGGAAAATCCGGAAAGGTGCTCAGGTCATTGCCCTGCAGGGCCGTAGTACTGGTAAATTGCGCCCCGGCCAGTTGTATCCCGTCTCCCGAATCCCCGGCAAAGTGGATGGTAACTTTTTCTACTGTTTGTGTTTCCATCAGGCCCCGGCACTCAGGTTTACTTCCTGCACGCGCAACACTTCAGGTGCGTGTTTCTTTACGGTCATTTCCACCCCGCTCTTCAGGGTCATCTGGTTTACCGAGCAGCCCGTACAGGCGCCATGCAGCTTAACCACAGCCGTGCCATCTTCTTTGAGTTCTATAAAACTGATGTCGCCCCCGTCTGAGTTGAGAAACGGACGGATCTCTTCCAGTGCCTTTTCTATTTTGCCAATGGTTTCTTCTTTGTTCATCTCTTAGGTGGGTATTTGATTTACTGCGGAGCAGCCTGACATGGTGGTAATCCGGGTGATTTCCGTGGGTGGCATTTCCTTATTTCTCCGCATCAGTTCTTCCAGCATGCGCCTGGTGGTTTCTTCAAAAGCTTCAGTCACCTTGCTCTCGGATTGCAGTATGGCGGGACGGCCAATATCCCCGCCTTCGCGGATACTCTGCACCAGGGGTATTTCGCCCAGGAAGGGAAGGCTGAGTTCTTTGGTAAGCTGCTTTACACCATCGCGGCCAAAAAGGTAATACTTGTTTTCCGGCAATTCCGCCGGGCTGAAGTATGCCATATTCTCTACCATCCCCAATACGGGCACGTTGATGTTCTCAATGCCAAACATAGCCGCTCCTTTACGCGCATCCACCAGGGCCACGTTTTGCGGGGTGCTTACGATCAAGGCTCCGGTTACAGGCACCGCCTGCACCAGGCTCAGGTGAATGTCTCCCGTGCCCGGAGGCAGGTCGATCAGCATAAAATCCAGTTCTCCCCAATGTGCATCGCGGATCAGTTGATTGAGCGCTTTACTCGCCATGGGACCACGCCACACCACGGCCTGGTTGGCCCCGGCAAAAAAGCCGATGGAGAGTAGTTTTACCCCATAGCTTTCCACGGGATCCATTTTTTCCTTACCCTCAACCGTTATGGAGCCTGGGCGAGCGTTGGGCACATCAAACATGGTGGGTTGCGAGGGGCCATAGATATCGGCATCCACCAGGCCCACTGAAAAGCCCATATTGGCCAGGCTCACCGCCAGGTTAGCGGCTACCGTACTTTTGCCCACGCCTCCTTTACCGGAAGCAATGGCTATAATGTTTTTCACGCCCGGTAGTTTGGCTCCACGGATCATGCTGGCTTTCTGCTGGGCTTCATCCGGTACGTGGACGTTGATCTTCATTTTGATCTTGGGATCTACCTCTGCATGTACCGCTTTTAAGATATCTACTTCCAGCTTTTTCTTTACGTGCAGGGCCGGTGAAAGGCTCAACACATCTATTATGGCTTCATCGCCAAAAAGCTGCACGTTTTTTACGTGGCCGACCTCCACGAGGTTATGTGTAGTATCGGTAGAAAGCACTTTTTTCAGGCTTTCATGTATGTCTTGCTTTGTATAGGCCATTTCAGGGATTGCGCATTTGCGACAAAGGTAAGCACTGGCGCCTCTTTTCTGGAATGAGTATAAATAAACATGAAGGTGAGATAGGGAGGGGCAAACCCTTTACACAGCCCAGGCCCATTTTGCAATACCTAAAAAAACACCTGAGTCGCTGACATAGGGCTGTCACTCCTCCCTTTTACTTTCGTGGCATACTCAAAAAAACGCATGATGAAACACGAATGGAGAAAACAAGAAAAAGAGGTGTATTTACCCGCAAAGAAACCCGTTCTTATCGACATCCCGGAATACCGCTTCCTTACGATTACAGGAGCCGGGAACCCGAATAACAAATACTTTTCCGAATACATCGGTGTATTGTATACCTTATCCTATGCGGTAAAAATGAACCTGAAAAAGAGAAAAACACCCCCAGGCTATTTTGATTATACCGTCTATCCACTGGAAGGAATTTGGGACATCAATGAGCAGGCAAGACGCACCTATACCGGAACGCTCGATAAAAACGACCTGGTTTTTACCTTGATGATCAGACAACCTGCTTTTGTAGAAGATGATTTTGTTGAGGAGATGCTCGCCCTGACCCGGAAAAAGAAGCCCCATCCCCTACTGGAAGAACTGAACTTTGAGAAAATAACGGAAGGCAAATGTGTACAAATGCTGCACCTGGGCAGTTATGATAATGAACCGGAGAGTTTTGAGCAGATGGAGGCGTTTGCTGAAAAAGAAAATCTCATAAGGCCATCTAAAGCACACCGGGAAATATACTTGTCTGATTTCAGGAAAGTAGCACCCGAAAAATTAAAAACCGTATTGCGGTTCTGCGTAGAAAGTAAGTGAATGGATGCCCGGGGGACAAAAGAGCCTGGCGCTAAAATACCTCTACAAGGTGAAGCAGGGATCGCTCTAAAACTCCAGCAACTTTTCTACTTTCAGCATCTCTTTTTAGCCTTTTTTAATTAAACCCGGTGGCGAATAAGGTGTTTCTTTTTCTACTTCATACGTTTTACTCTTTTTTGCTTTGATAAAAGCGAATTTATTTTGCACTTTTGTGTAGTGCTTTTCTACATCAAAGTACCTAACATAGCTCCGAATGTTTATGACACAAACCACTGCAAGCACCAGCGATCGCGTTAAACTACCCTTCTCCTTCGATGTAGCAAAAATGAAAGAAGAAGTAAAGGCCCTGGGCCTCGATGCTTTTATTTATTACAATGTAATCCCCTTGCGGGCACCTGCACATCAGGTAGACGCTTCCCTGCCTCTTCCGCCCCCCGCAGCAGATTATGCAGACGGTACGTGGACAGACTGGCTGGATACTCCGCAATTGGAAGCTTCCCCTTACCTCACCGAGGTCGTAAATACTTTCCGTGCACATACCCGGGTTACCCTGGTAAGGGTGCTTAGGCTGGCTGCCGGAAACGTAGTGCAGGAACATACAGACCCTACACTTGGCCTGGAAATAGAAAGGTCTGTGATCCGTTTGACCATTCCCATACTGCAAAACGAGCAGGTAGATTTTTTCCTAAATGGAAAGCCAGTTGCTATGCAGCCCGGAGAATGCTGGTATTTGCGTTTGACAGACCCGCATAAAGTCGTAAATGCGGGAAGTTCGGACCGGATCAATTTAACGATTGATATGGAGCCCAATGCCTGGATAAGGTCTATTATCCTGGATGCTGACGCAAAGAACTAAATTCTTTTTCAGGGACCCCGCCTCATTTTTGCCCTGCAAAGCGATCTTCAAAAATCTTCCGCACGACTTCCCGTTCACATGAAAAAGCTTACTTTAACGCAGGATCAACACAATCTTGAATGGCACTAAAGCACAACACCTTTCCTGACATGCGGCTAGTTGCTTAATACAATCCTACCAGGACCTATGCATATAAGAAAAGCGACAAAAAATGACGTCTCCTCGATCGTTGAAATGATCGCAGATGATGCACTGGGCAAGGCCAGGGAAAATTTTAAACGCCCCTTGCCAAAAGAATACATCCAGGCTTTTGAAAACATCCACGCAGACCCCAGGCAGGAACTTATCGTGGTGGAAAATGAGCAGGGAGAAGTAGTAGGCACCTTACAGTTGAGCTTTATCCAATACCTGACTTACCGGGGAGGAACCAGGGCACAGATAGAGGCCGTAAGGGTAAGAAGGGACCAAAGGGGACAGGGGCTTGGCCGGCTTATGTTTGAATGGGCCATTGCCCGATCCAGGGAAAAAGGGGCGCATATGGTACAGTTGACTACCGATAAACAAAGGCCCGAAGCCCTGGGCTTTTATAAAAAACTGGACTTTAAAGACTCCCACATAGGGATGAAACTCAAATTTGAACCTTAAATGAAGATCAAAAGGCTACAGTTGTTTACTTCCCGTCTCCAGGAACAAAAGAAATTCTACTCCGAGGTCCTCGGTTTTACCATTACAGGGGAAACCGAGGACGCATTTGATGTACCGATTGGGGAATCCCTCCTCCGGTTTCGTAAGGGGCCCGGCAATCCCTACTACCACTATGCGGTCAATATCCCTTCCAACCAAATCGAAGAAGCCAGAAAATGGTTGTCGCAAAAAGTGGAGTTACTCACCTGGGAAGAAAAATACGTTGTAGATTTTCCGAACTGGAATGCAAAGGCGCTCTACTTCTACGATGCAGGTCAGAACATTGTGGAGTTGATCGCCCGCAGGAACCTGCGCCTCCCTTCGGACAAGTTGTTTTCCATAGAAAGCCTCAGGCATATCAGCGAAATAGGACTTCCTGCAAAAGACATCAGCCAGGTCTTTCATATCCTTCATACCCGTTGTGGCCTGGAGCGGTATGATGGAGACCTGGAGCGGTTTGGCGCCGTTGGCAGTGAAACCGGGCTTTTTATCGTGGTAAACCACGCTATAAAAAAATGGATCCCCAACATGGATGAAGCCTTTCCGTTTCCATTTGAAGCGGTGATCGAAAACGAAGCAGGAAAAGAGCTGCAAATAACCTATCAGGACGAAGCGCTGCAAGCCTCAGAAACAAAAACATGAACATACCATCGGCAAAAGACTCAACAAGCTGCAAAAAAAAGTGTACATGAACCTGGCGGTAAGGGAAATGGAACCCAAAGACATCCCCCTGATCATCGATTACTTTTACAATGCCGATGCTGAGTTTTTGGCGGGAATGGGCGCCGATAAAAACCGCTTACCCGGAAAACGGGAATGGCACCATAAGCTCGAACAAGAATACAGCAAACCCTTTACCGAAAAAGAACACTATTACATCATTTGGCTGGAAGAGGGGAAAGCCATAGGCCACTCCAGCCTGAACGAGATTGTATATGGCCACAGTGCCAAAATGCATTTGCACCTATGGAGCCCAAGCAAGCGAAAAAGGGGCTTGGGAAAACAGTTACTAAGCCTGACCCTACCCCACTATTTTTCGACATTCAAACTTCGCACACTCATCTGCGAACCCTATGCCGCCAATCCGGCCCCAAACCGTACCTTGCCTCACCTGGGCTTTGTCCGCGTAAAAACCTACGCCACCATCCCGGGAAAGATCAACTTCTACCAGGCGGTTCATCAGTACGAACTCAAAAGACAGGACCATGAAAAAAGGGCTGCTGATATTTGATATTGACGGCACGCTGCTCAAAAGCGAAACGCTGCACCAAGCTGCTTTTACCAAGGCTATGAGGGCTGTAGGGATTTCCGATATAAACACCGATTGGCCCTCCTATCGTCACCATACCGATTCATTTATCTTCAAAGAGAACTATGTACGTTCTAAAAAGAAAATACCTGATAACGCAAGCCTGGAACATTTTGAAGAAGAAATGATGAGGCAACTCGATCACACCGCAGAAGTAAACGAGATAAAAGGGGCTCGTGATTTCCTTACCGCGCTGGCCTTCCGGGAGTTTGCCGTCTGCTTTGCCACAGGCTCGCTGCGAAAACCGGCACTGTACAAATTGCAAAAAGCGGGGTTTTCTTTTCGTGAAGAAGTATTGGCCACATCCAATCAACACCTCAGCAGAGAGGCCATTGTAAACCATGCCATCGCCCGGGCAAAACGCTTTTACGGGCAAGAAAAATTCGGCACCATGCTCTCGTTCGGTGATGGGGCCTGGGACCTGGAAACCGCAAAAAACCTGGACTTGTCGTTTGTGTGTGTTGGCCCTCAAGCCAAAGGACTTTTGTCACAAGGCGCTGATCATCATATACGGGATTTTACAGGTCTCAGCGTAGATGTTTTGGAAAAACTCACTTCCCGGTATGCATAAAAATCTTACGGAATGCTCCCTTTAATAGCCAGCACGGCTTAATCACTTACCTTCGAGGACCATTGAAATGAAAAGTTATGCACGACACGCACGAAAACCCATTTTCCGGATCGGCCCTGACGACCATACTGGTGGTGGCGGACATGGCAAAAGCCAAATCGTTTTATACCGAAGTGTTAGGGGCTTCTGTATTTCGCGAATACGGGGGAGACTCGATAGTACTTGAGTTCCTGAACAACTGGCTTCTGTTGGTAGGCCCGGGGGGAGCCACACCCGACAAGCCGGGAACCCGCTTTATCCCTCCTCCAAACAGAAAGGACGTAAGTCATTCTTTTACCATCCGGGTAAACAATTGCCAGAGATCTTATGCATTGCTGAAACAAAGAGGAGCCGTTTTTCTCACCCCACCGGTTGAGAAAGGAGCCGAAACGCGTTGCTTTTTCCATGATCCGGACGGGCATTTGTTCGAGATCAGTGAATACCGCCTGGCCTGAGAGGGGGGTTAAAGAAAAGCACAGCGGAAACCGGCTATGGTTTAAAATAAAGGGAAAAAATAAATACATAGAATTACGAGGTATTATAATTCTATGTATATTTGTACTATGTATTCCAAAGAATTGCTCAAGGGAACCCTTTCGGTTATCATACTGAAGCTGTTGGCAGAAAACGGCCGCATGTACGGCTATGAGATCTTTCAAAAGGTGAAAGAGCGCTCGGAAGGGAAGATCTTATTGAAGGACGGTTCGCTATACCCTGCCTTACAAAAAATGAGTAAAGACGGGCTGTTGTCTTTTGAAGAGGAATACATCGGGAAGAGGGTACGGAAGTATTATTTTCTCACCCCAGAGGGCGAAAAGAAAAAAGTATTTCACCTGGAAGAATTGCAGGACTTCATAGCCACGCTGAACAAGGTTGTATTTCCCCAGCTCAAAGCCCTATGAAATTAACTGCAGAGCAAGAGGAGCGGATACACGCCTTTGTTGACGCACACGGGCTAAAGATCAAATCGCTGCGCGATGACCTGGTCGATCACCTTTGTTGCGTTCTGGAAAGTGAGGGAGAGAAAGGAAGGTCCTTTGATGAACGGCTCCAAAAAGCCATCGATGAACTGGCCCCTAAGGGTTTATCTGAACTGGAACAGAAAACGCTGTTCTTATTAAACGCTAAACGCATACGTATTATGAAAAAAGGCATCTATCTACTCGGCTTCTTAAGTGCTTTTGTCTTAACAGCCGGGGTAACCTTTAAGCTGCTTCACTACCCCGGGGCAAATACACTTTTTATAAGCGGTTTCCTCATGCTGTTGCTCGTGTATGTGCCCCTGCTGGCCTTTGACCGCTACAAAGTGGCTATTGCCAAAGCGCTTTCCGAACGGCTAAAGATCATCCTGGGCGTGGTTTCCGCCCTGATCATCGGTTTGTCCGTTCTGTTTAAACTAATGCACCTGCAAGGGGCCAATTGGCTATTGCTCCTGGGGGCCTTTGTTTTTGCTGCGGGCTTCCTCCCCTTTTTGTTTTTCACCATGTACAAGAAATCCGTTTCTTGAATCATTACCCGAGTAAGGTGAGTCCGGCTTGACCTTACTGCTGTAAAAGAGGTCTTCTTTGCAGCACACTACAATTGTTTGGAAAGCTGCAACTTTGTAACAAATCAATACTATATGGACCAGCTTACTCCTTCGCGTTATGCTTCAAGAAGCAGCCAGGCGCCTGAAGCAATATTAGCGGTATTGCAACAAACCTTATTCTGCACCCTTGCCTATAGCCTTAACGGAAGCACCAAAGCTTTGCCTACCGGTTTTTGCTTAGTAGACAACCGCTTGTTCATCCACGGTTCAGGCAAAAGCCGTTTTTTAGAAGAATTGCTGGAAGCTAAAGAAGTATGCATTTCTGCTTTCCTTTTTGATGGGCTTGTGTTGGCGACTTCCGCCTTCGACCATTCCGTAAATTACCGCTCCGTAACTCTTTTCTCAAGCGCTGAAGAGCTGAGTGATGTAGAAGAAAAAGCCAGCATATTGGAGGCCTTTACCGAAAAATACATCCCGGGCCGCTGGCCTCATTTGCGGCCGGTAACGGCCGGTGAGCTCAAAGCTACCCGTGTATTGGGTTTTGATGTAGCCAAGGCTTCTTTAAAATCGCGTAGCGGGGCACCCGGCACCAAAAAGGATGCCTGGGCAGAAAAAATCTGGTCAGGGGTGGTTCCCGCTCATATCGCCTATGGGGAGGCCATCAGCGACCCCAATGCCAGTCCTTCTTTGCAGGTGCCCGATCATGTTACCCGGCTTATTGAACGGAATTCTTAATTTTCAATCATGGAGCTATACGTAAACCCAAACCTTAAGGAAGTGCCCTGGGAAAGGCTGACCGCTTTGTTTGAAGAGGTTGGTTGGGGACACCGCCCGGCCCCTGACCTTGAAAAGGCTTTCCGTCAAAGTACCTACAGTTGTTTTGTTTACGAGCAACAAAAGCTCGTGGGTTTCGGTAGAACCGTAGATGACGGGAAATATTACGCCCTGTTGGTGGATATAGTAGTAGACCCTGCATACCAGGGCCGGGGAATAGGTGCTACTTTGGTAAATACACTTAAAGACCAACTTTCGGGCTATACCTTTATTACCCTTTCCGCCGCCCCGGGCAAGCATGCGTTTTACGAGAAGATCGGCTGGAAGAGGCAAACTTCTGCTTTTATGCACCCGGTAAGCGAAAAGCAGTTCAAAGAACATTGCACTTGAAAAAACCCTTTAAAACGGGATCAGCCGGGTTTTAAAGGCTCGTCTTTTTTTGAGGCAAAACGTCTTCCTTACCTAATCTCTGTGCATATCGTTATTTTGCACCGATGCATACCTACCCAAAAGTATATTTATACAAGCGCGTTGTGCACGCCAAGCTTTATATGGATGCGCACTTCAGTGAGGCGATCGACCTGGATAACATTTCCGATGAGGCTTCTTTTTCCAAATTCCATTTTATCCGGCTCTTCAAAAGCATATATGGAAAAACCCCGCATCAATACCTTACCCGGGTAAGAATAGAGCACGCCAAAAGCTGGCTGCAAAAAGGAATTTCCGCGCGTGAAACCTGTTTTAGAGTAGGTTTTGACAGCGTGAGTTCGTTTACCGGTCTTTTCAAAAAACACGTACGCCTTTCGCCATCGGTTTACCAGGAGCAACACAAACAAAGGCAGGCACGTATCCGCAACGCCCCCCTTCAGTTTATTCCCAATTGCTTTGCAGAACAAAAGGGCTGGACACAAAAACGCAATTTTGAAGAAGGCTGTTAGGAGTAAGCTGTACACCTTCGCAGTACTAAATACACAAAACAATGATTACAAAAGTAAGTCACGTAAGCATTTACGTACTCGATCAGGACAGCGCCCAGGCTTTTTATGTAGATAAGCTGGGATTTAAGGTGCACACAGATGCTCCCATGGGGCCCGGGATGCGCTGGCTCACCGTATGCCCGCCCGAACAACCCGAACTTGAGATCACCCTGATGCCCATAGAAGACGGTATGGTTTTTAAAGACGGAGCAGCGGCACAAATGCGCGAAATGGTAAAGAAAGGCACCTTTGGTTTTGGGGTGTTTGAATGTGATGATCTCAATGCCACCTACGAGGAACTGAAAGCCAAGGGCGTGGTTTTTAAAAAGCCCCCGACAAAAGAGTTTTATGGTTATGAAGCCTTATTCGTAGACGATTCAGGCAATTGGTTTTCCCTGGGAGAAAAGAAGAAGGCATAACAAACACAGCTTTCTCAGGATACCCTGACCGGAGTGTTGGTGCAATACTCCGGTTTTTATTCGAGAAAGGGTGCGCTGATAGGTAGACATTGAGTTTTACAACGTATTGTACAGGTGTTGGCGCCTTTACGGCAGACGCTACCTCCAAAGGGAGGCCAATGGAGACAGGGAGGCATCCCGCTTTTCCTATCTCCATTGGCTTTTATTGCTCCCAGGGATTCCGCCTGTACTTCCCCGCAAAACCTTTACAGGTATACTTTACAACGCGGCAAAGCGGCTTTTATACGCTGTTTCTCTTCTTCCGAAAAATTGTTTTCCAGCGCGATCAGGGTTTTGAGACCGGTCATCCTGGCCAGGTCCTCAGGTAGCGTTTGTAATGCATTTCCAGATAATATCAGCAGCTCCAGCTCTTTTAATTCAGTGATTGCCTCGGGCAGGCTATCCAGCCGGTTGTGTGTTAGAATAAGCGTTTTTAGTGTTTTCATACGCCCTATACCCGGGGGGAGTTTGCGCAGGTAGTTAAATTCCAGGTTAAGCTCTTCCAGGCCTTTCATTTGTGTCCAGGTTTCCTCAAATGTATGGAATTGATTATGACCGAGGTTTAGCTTTTTTAATTTGCGCAGCTCCCTCATAGAAGCAGGCAGGTGGCTCAATTGATTGTTTTGGAGCTCCAGTACTTCCAGCTTTTTGCATTTTGAAACCTCCTCCGATACCTGGGTCAGGTAATTGAGCGACATGTGCAGGTAGCGCAAAGCACGCAGCTTCCCTATCTCCCCGGGGAAAGACCTGATCTCGTTTTTAGCCAGGTCCAGGCGGACCAGTCTGTTTAAACTGCCCAGCCCGGTTGGTACTTCCCGGAGTTTGTTGCTTCTCAGGTTCAACACTTCCAGCTTTTTTAGTTCAAAAATGTCTTCATCCCACTCTTCCAAATTGTTGCGCATCAGGTTTAGGAAGCGCAGATCTGTTAGCTTATCCAGGTCGTCATCCACATGAAACAAGGCCTGATCACGTAAATTCAGCTGGGTAGCCCCGGGATCTTCAGCCAGTGCCTTCTGCACCTCATCATAGACCAATGCCTTTGTAGGATCCGCATTTTGCGCACGCAGTACACTCATGGTACAGGCAAACCACAACAGTATATAGGTTCTCATATCTAAAAAGTAAAAAGCCGGGGATGCTTTTACACCCCCGGCACAAACTATATTTTGTTTTACGTTTATCTCACTATTTGCACCAAACGCTGGGTAATATTGCCATCCACGCTTATCTTAACGATCAGGGCTTGCTGCTGGCGGCTGTATTGCGCCACGTCAAAATCCCAGCGCTCTACGCCTCCATTGGCTTTGGTCTTGAGCAGGTCGGCTATTTTCCTCGCGGTCATGTCGTATACCTCTACGTGTACTTCTTCGCCTCCCTTTAAGTCTAACTCCAGGCTTAACTGTCCTTTGGTTGGATTCGGGTAAAGGCTTAAGTGCTCATCCAGCGCGTTTTCTTTCAGGCTTACGTCATCCACTACCTCAATGTACTGGTTGTACACGGCTGTATCGCTACCTACTGTGTTGGATACGCGCAGTTCTACCGTATATAGTCCCAGCCCGTTATACGTTACCGTTTCTGTTTTATTGCCGGATACCGCAGGCACGCCTCCGTTAAAGATCCACATTCTCGAAGTGGGGTAATTGGCGCTGGTATCTGTAAACGTTACTGTATTTCCTACTACCACGCGTTGTGTATCCGCCTCAAAACCGGCCACAGGTGCCTGGGGTCCCAGGTATGCCGAACGTGAAAATACGATGGTGGCCGACTTGTCAAAAGCCACCATATTGCCGGTCGCATCCATTTGGGGTGTATTGCTTCCGCTGGGGTGTTGAATGGAAATAAAGCCAAACTTATGATCCGGTGAAAAAGTAAGGCCGGTAGGTTCGGATCCGGCCGGGGCCGACATAAACAATTCCACTTTGGGAGCGGCTTGTGTATGGTCCGGGCGTACCACCCATACATAGTCATTGCCACCGTCCTGAAGCACCCAGAGGTTGCCTTCGTCATCAAAGGTGAGGTTGTCGTTTCCTCCGCCCCAGGGTTCAGTAAATACCCCCTGATCCGTGTTCAGCACATAAGACATGCCGCCCACAAAAGTTTCAAAGTTGCCTACGGTCGCGCCGTTGTCGGTGAAGCGGTAGGTACGGCCATTGCCTTTTGATGTAAAATACATTTTGCCGTCAATGGGGCTAACCTCTATATCTTCTACCCCGTTAAAGTTGGTAGCACCCATCGCTATGGCCAGGGCCCTGGTCGTATTGCGTTCTATTTGTGTTGCATTGGGAATGCTTACCCAGGTACCGGTCGCGCCTGTAGGTTCTCCTCCCGCCAAAGGCAAATCTAACTTTAAAGCATATAAACTACCGCTGCTCAAATTCCCCTTCGTATCGGCCACAAACTTAAATACTGCGCTGGAGCCTCCATCTTCCCCGGTATACAGCGTGATCGAATCATTGAGGACTACTGCATTTTCGTGCGATACACGGCCTATAGCCCATAGTTTTTCTTGTTTGCCATTCCCGTATTCTTTCACTTTTGCCGTAAGCGGGTCAATTTCTACCAACCAGCCTACATCCGTATATCCATCGTTGTTTACGTCTCCGCTGTTCTGTGTTTCCTCGGCCGTAATCACGGTTCCCCAGGGGGTAATGCCTCCCGAGCAATTCCGTGTGGTGGTTACCAGGTCGGTATTATAAAAATCTACCGGCTGAGTGGTATCCACCATCCAAAGGCGAAGGCTGTCCACATAGTGCAGGTCGATCATGGAAACCCCTCCGGGCGTGTTTTCGTGGTTTACGGAAAGGTGCCCCACGGTGCTGCTGCCGTTTAAGCCAACGTATCCCGTAAAATCGTGATTGCCGGGAACATTTCCACTCCCATCAGTGTACGCCTCCCCTTGTTTGAAGATCATCTGAAAATTATGTGTAGACGAAGCAAAAAGCATATTGCTGGTTTGTGAAGTGGGGGCAATGGAAGTGAAACAGGCTATGTGTCCCTGGTTTCCGTTGGCACAGCCCAAAGCGGGTGGGTTTACCACGGGCGCATCTTTAATGTACAGGTCAAAACCAAGGTCGGAACTGAATACATCGCGGTTATGCACTTCTACAGCCAATTGGTTACGGCCGTTGATAAACACCGTTTTAGGTAAAAAGGTGGTATAGTAAGTGCGCTCGGCAGAACCACTTACCGTACTGGGCGCCAGTGTGGTTGAGGTAATGGGTCCGGCAGGCATATTGTCGCGGATAAGTTCTACCCCGTTAATGTACACTACAGCTCCATCGTCTCTGCGTAAACCTACTTCTACTGTATCAGGCAAGGTAGCCAGGTCAATATCGATGTCTCTGCGGAAGTAATAGGTAATGTATTTGTTGTTGGCATCGGGCCCAAAAGAAATTTCCGTTTTCATGGGGTCGCCATACCCAAGGGGTCCCTGTCCCCACGCCCAGTTGTCGTCATTGAACAGGGTGTCTTTCCAGGCTACCGCATCCAGGCTGGTACCTTTATCCAGGTAATGCCAGTCTGATTCTTTTGGAAAAGGATAGGTGGCCGCAGCCAGAGGAGGCAATTCAAAGCCCACTTCCATATCGAAACTAAGGTCTGAACTTCCGGGGGATGCCTGGTGCAATTCTACGGCAATAACATTGGTGCCGTTTTGTAACAGGTTAGCCGTTTTTGCCTGGAAATACCTAGTTTCATCAGAACCCCCTACCGCAGCAGAAGCCAAGGTATTGTACCCGATGGTTCCGCCAGGCATATTCATACGGAAAGCCTCTGTGCCATTTACATATACCACCACGCCGTCATCGCGCAGTACGTTGAACACTAAAGAATCGTATTGAGCGGCATTGCTTACTTCAAAAATGTGACGCAGGTAATACGTGGGATGCTTGGCAGCTGAAACACCTCCAAAATCAAGGGTTGTGGTTTCGTTGCCATTGCCATATCCGAGAATAGCATCGCCAAAGGCCCAGCTCGAATCGTTGTAGTTCACTGCCGTCCAACCTGCACTGCTTAGATCTGTACCGCTGTCGTCATACTTCCACGAAGCGTTTTTTTCTATGGGAAAAGTCCCTTTTTGATAAGATGCCGGGGGAATATAGCTTACTACAAGACGTGGTGCTGCAGATGCGCTCTTATCATAGGTTTGCGCTACCCGCTTTGAAGCGTTTCCGGTGTAACCCGCCACGCCTGCTTCTGCAGGGTCCATCATGGTAACCAACACAGAGTTGCCGGAAACCCAACCGTTACGATCTATTAGCTGTTGCAATTGGCCGGCAATATTTGGTGAGCGTTGGTCGGGTCCTGCATCGCCTACGGCACTCCAACCGGGAAGGGCGTTCCAAAGAACACTATCCGTATAGCTTCTGCCCGCCAGGTTATTTGCTACGTTCGTGATCGCGGCAGCGTTATCTGTTGCTTCTACGGAGATCAACACGTCAACATTACCGGTGGCGTTTACTTCGTCTACGGTAAACTGTACGTAGGCATCCTGCACTACAGAACCGGCCGGGATGCTGATGTTTTGAAAGCGCATGCCGATCATTTGAACGCTTGAACCATCTGAGGTAAGCTCGAGATCGGAGCTTGTGAGGTCCATCCCGCCATTGTTGATGTCCATCTCCACATCGTCATTGTTGCTGGTGATAGGGAATGTAGCACTTACGGGTACTATGTA
>JANQPD010000094.1 GCA_028285465.1 Owenweeksia sp.
ATATCATCCCCTTTGCGCTCCACTTGAATGCCCATTTTACGGAAAACCGAAGGGATAACGCCCAGCTTGTCGTAGCTCACTTCTTTTATGGTGAGGGCAGAACGGGTCATAGCTGCCATGCCGATCCAACTGCCGATCTCGATCATATCGGGTAGAATGCGGTGGGTGCATCCGCCCAATTCTTTAACCCCTTCAATGTGCAGGAGGTTAGAGCCTACGCCCGTAATTTTTGCCCCCATGCTGTTGAGCATCTGGCAAAGCTGCTGCAGGTAGGGCTCGCAGGCGGCATTGTAAATGGATGTAGTGCCTTCGGCCAGCGTAGCTGCCATTACGATATTAGCGGTGCCGGTTACAGAGGCTTCGTCCAGCAACATATAGGCGCCATTCAGTTTTTTGGCTTCTACGCCATAGAAAGCTTCTCCGGCATTGTAGCGAAAACGGGCGCCTAATTTTTGAAAGCCAATAAAATGGGTGTCCAGGCGCCTGCGGCCAATCTTGTCTCCCC
Source organism: Owenweeksia sp. (assembly GCA_028285465.1). Taxonomy (GTDB): domain Bacteria; phylum Bacteroidota; class Bacteroidia; order Flavobacteriales; family Schleiferiaceae; genus JANQPD01. The sequence goes on from JANQPD010000094.1 coordinate 506, forward strand.
CGGGTTTAGGTATATACCCCGCACCAAAACGGGCCAGCAAAGGCCCTACGATCATAATAGATCCACGCAGGGCGCCTCCTTTTTCTTTAAATTCAGGAGATTTCAGGTACTCCAGGTTTATTTCATCTGCCTGGAAGGTAAAGTCCCCTTTGCCGTTTTTGTGTACCGTTACGCCCAGGTCGGCGAGGATGTCAATGAGTTTATTTACATCCCGGATATCGGGGATATTGGTGATCCTGACTTTTTCGGGGGTAAGCAGTACCGCGCAGATCACCTGCAGGGCTTCGTTCTTGGCCCCTTGCGGGGTAATGTTTCCACTTAGTTTTTTACCTCCGGTAATTTGAAACGTGCCCAATGGAAAAGGGTTTTATTTTTTGTATTTCTTTCGCTTGCGGCCCTTGCCGTGTGTCCTGTTTTTAGAAAGCGCACTTTTGGGTACGAGTTCGTGCTTCTCGCTGAGGTTCACCCCGTCCAGGTTCAGCTTGTTTTCAGAAAGCACCCTCAGTTCTTTTAGGATAACGGCATCCTCTACCGTATCTTTATTCCAAAGCAGGTAGGTTTTTTTCATGTGGTTGGCGATGGCATTCACCAGTTCCTGCTTGTATTCTCCTTCTTCCAGTGTAATGGCATGGCGGATCATGGCTTTTACAATATTGCCGTAGTGGCGATAGCGGGAGCTGTTCTCCGGGTATGCTACCAACTCCGGTTTTTCCATAAAGGTTTCCGGGGTAGGTACCGGGTAGGGACTGTCTACGTCCAGCTTAAAGTCAGACATGATAAAGAGGTGGTCCCAAAGTTTATGCCTGAAGTCGGGGGTGTCCCGTATCTGCGGGTTGAGGTTGCCGATGATCTCAATGAGGTTCTGCGCTTGCCTGTTCCGTTCTTCACGGTCTTTAATGGTGCTGAGGTGGTCCACCATTTTTTGTACGTTACGGCCGTATTCGGGAATGATCAAGCGCGGTCTGTCGCTGTTGTATTCCATGTCAACCGTTAATATCGGATCTGTCATGATAGTTTTTCAAGTTTCGCAAATTTGAGCAATAATTTCTTTTCTCCCACATTCTCAAAGGCAATCACTGCTTTTTTATTGGGCCCGTTGCCTTCCAGGTCGGTGATCTTGCCAAAGCCAAAGCGGGGATGCTTTACTCTTTCTCCTATGCTAACGTCCGTAAGGGCTTCAAAGTTGCCTTCGTGTTGCGCATTTTGCTCTACGCGTTTCAGGTTTTTGGGCGCGCGGTTTACCGGACGTTGCGAAGTTTGGGGCTTCCTGCGTGTAAAGGCGGCCTGGGGTGCTTTGCGGTACCCGTTGCTGGCGGCCAATACATCTTCCGGCCCGGTAAAGGGGCTAAAGTCGCTTACGTTTATGTTGAGGTATTGCTCGTCTATTTCTTCTAAGAAACGGCTGGGTTCATTGTCTACCAGCTTGCCCCAACGGTAGCGCATTTGGGTGTAGGTGAGGTAGGCTTCTTTCTCTGCGCGGGTCAGGGCCACATAAAACAAACGCCTTTCTTCTTCGAGGTCGGCCCGGCTGTTTACGGTCATCATGCTGGGAAAGAGGTTTTCCTCCATGCCTACTACAAACACTACGGGAAACTCCAGGCCCTTGGCCAGGTGTATGGTCATCAGGCTTACCTTATCCCGGTCGTTGGGGTCGTCCTTATCTGCATCGGTAATCAGGGCAATGTCTTCCATAAACCCTCCCAGGCCGGGCTTGCCGTCTTCTATTTCGCTCTGGTTCTCGGCATATTCTTTTACCGAGTTCAGCAATTCCTGGATGTTCTCATACCGATTTACGCCTTCCGGGGTCTTGTCTTCGTTCAAGGTGCGGATCAGGCCACTGGTTTTGGCGATATGACTGGCGAGGTCAAACGCATCGTGCTTGTCCAGCATGGTGCGGTAGCTTTCTATCTTGGTGATGAAGTCGCTCACCTTAGCCTGGGTAGGACGGTTTATGTTTACCGGGAGCTCGGGTAGGCGCTTGCATATTTCCCACATGCTCACCCCGAGCTCATTGGCTGCTACGGTGAGGCGCTCCATGGTGGTATTGCCAATGCCTCTTGCGGGGTAGTTGATCACCCGCCTCAGGGCTTCTTCATCGTTGGGGTTTACCGTAAGGCGAAAGTAAGCGAGCACGTCTTTCACTTCCTTGCGTTGGTAAAAGCTCAATCCCCCGTAAATGCGGTAGGGAATATTTTTTCTGCGCAGGGCGTCTTCCATGGCCCGCGATTGTGCATTGGTACGGTAGAGAATGGCAAAATCCCTGAAAGGCAGGTGGCGGTCCATGTGCTTTTCCCAGATGATGCGTGCCACAAAATTGCCTTCGTCATTGTCGCTCACCAGTTTGTGCAAATAGATCTGCTCGCCTGTGTCATTCTGGGTCCACACCTCCTTGTGCAGCTGGTCCCTGTTCTTTTTGATGAGGCTGTTGGCGGCCCCTACGATGTTTTTGGTAGAGCGGTAATTCTGTTCCAGCTTATATACCTGCACTTCTTCATAGTCGCGCTGGTAATTCAGTATGTTTTTAATGTTGGCCCCCCGGAAGGCATAAATGCTCTGGGCATCATCGCCTACCACGCAGATGTTGCCGTGGCGGTTGGCCAGTGCTTTTACAATGAGGTACTGGGCATGGTTGGTGTCCTGGTACTCATCTACCATAATGTAACGAAAGCGGTCCTGGTACTTGGCCAGGGTTTCGGGGTGGTAGCGCAGGAGCATATAGGTGTTGAGCAGGATGTCGTCAAAATCCATGGCACCCGAACGGAAACAGCGCTCGTTGTAGGCCTTGAATATTTCACCCAAAAGCGGCATGCGGGCGGCATTGTCCTGCTCCTGTAGCTCGGGTAAATTAAAATATTCTTTAGGGGTAATGAGCCCGTTTTTGAAGGAGGAGATCCTGCGTTGCACATTCCGGGTTTTGTAGATCTCCTTATCCAGGTTGAGCTCCTTGATCACGTTGTTGACCACCTTGGCCTGGTCTTCACTGTCGTAAATGGTGAAGTTGGAAGGGTAGCCCAGCTTATCGCCTTCTATGCGCAGGATACGGGCGAAAACGGAGTGGAAAGTGCCCATCCAGAGATTCTTGGCTTCGCTGTGGCCTACGATCTTTCCGATCCGCTCTTTCATTTCGCGGGCGGCCTTGTTGGTAAAGGTGAGCGACAGGATGTTAAAGGGGTCTACGCCTTTTTGGTGTATGAGGTAGGCGATGCGGTAGGTGAGCACCCGGGTTTTGCCGGAGCCCGCCCCGGCGATCACCATGATGGCCCCCTCTGTAGCCTCTACCGCTTCGCGTTGGGCAGGGTTGAGCTGGGCCAGTATATCTTGCATTGAATCCATGTGCCGGTTTAAGAAAGGCAAAGTACCGAGATATATTCTGAAACTAAAAGGCCTGGCTTAAAAGAAGGAAGAGGGTTTTTAAGAAAGAGGATGATTTGAGAAGATCTAGAGGAAGTTATGTGGTGTTACCCCTGCATTAAATCAACACTACTTTTTTGAAAAAAAGATTTTTTATGTGTTACTTCGTGGGGTAAAATTTGTTAACCATGCCCAAAACCAACTTCCTGCGCCAGGCTTTCGTGTGCCTGGTGAGCCTTTTCACCTTTTCCTGTGCCCTTGCTCAACAAAATGCCAACGCCCGCTTTGTTTCGTTTACACCACCTGAGATCTGGCTGAAGCCCGCTGTCGCCTCCCCGGTTTATGTAGATGCCTCCAATCCTTTGGAAAAACACACGGTTGGAAACTATTTTACCCTGGATATGCAAAGCGAAAAGGTGCAGGCAGCCATTGATCAATTAAAGCGCTTCAATGGCGGGACTTTGTTTATCGTAGCGCGTGCAGACTCTTCGAATGGAACAGGGACCAAACCCTGGCTGCGTTGCGCGGGAATCGAGGTGTATGCAAATGCTTTTGAACTGAAAGGAAAAGATGCGCCCGTAGCGTTTAAGAAAATAGCGCAGGAAGCCAATTTGTATACTTTGCGTTACCAGCAGCACATCAGGTTCAACCGGAAAGGGACCTCTTTTTCGCTAGACTCCAATGCTATCCTGGCAGAGTTGCTCTTTTTCCCCCGTATACTCGAAGCAGATGAAGCCAGGCGTATAGAAAGCTACCTGGCCTTGAAATACTCCATCAATATAACGGATGACGGGGAAGGAAGGGCTGAATCTTACCGGGACTTGTATGCACGTGCTCCCTGGGATGCTTCTTTTGATGCCTCATACAACGAAGAGGTATTGGCCCTGGGCCGTTGCGATACGCTTGGTTTTTTTCAAACCCAAACGCTTTCCAAAGATTCCAGGCGCATAAAAATAAGTTTGCACCGCGACAGTGCCACAGGGAAAATGCCGGCTACACAAATACAAAATGCCTCTCTGCTGGTGTTTGCAAAAACCGAAGGCGATGGGCATGTGCTTGCCCTAAACGCGAGCTGTACGGGAAAGGGAAGTGCACTCTGGAAACTTAAGGCGCTGCAATGGGATACCCCCGCTGAGCAGGTATATTTTGAAATAGACACCCTGCTGGATGAGGCCGTGTACAACACGGCTTATCTCACCAATGGGGCAGATCGTTTTCCCGTGCAGGTTTTTCCCGGTAAAGGACGTACTGTTTTTGTATTGCCGCTTGCGCAGGCCCATCTAAATTCTCCGGGAGCAGCGGGCTTGTATTTTGGCTGGGGAAATCCTGAAGACAAACAATGCGCGCTACCTGTACGCTGGCAGGTGACCCCCTGTGCAGAAACAGTGGAGGGTACGGGAAGCATGGAAGTAAGCGTAGACCCGCAATGGTTGCCGGCTACCCTGTCGTTGAGTTCAGTCTCCGGGCATCCAGAAGTATTTGCCGCGCGCCTGGAGCAGGAGAAACATTTCTTTACACATATTCCACCCGGACAGTATCTGTTGGCGGTAGATCCGGCAATGGAGAAAAAGGCGTACAGTAGCCCAGTATACGTAAAATCCTGTATGCAATGGGCAGGGGAAACGGGACATACCGTTCCGGGGGAGGCACGTCAAACCGGTGCCGCCGGGAGTACAGGTGCCGAAGAAATAAGCGCACTTTCCGGGATTGTACAGGATGCTGACGCCGGCTCAGGCCCTGCGGGTATAGAGGTTTTTCCCAATCCTGCGCAGAAAAACGATCCGGTATCCTTCCGCTTTTCCGGCCTCAATGAAACGGCCTTTACCATATATGTGTACGATGCCATTGGAAACCAGGTAGATCAAAAAAGATTTGTGCCCGAAGACGGAGCCAATATATTCCGCTATGGCTTTACAGTAGACGGCACCTATTTGCTGAGGTTTACCTCCTCATCCTACAGCGAAACCCTCAAAGTAAAGATCCAGTCCAACCTCTATTAACCAAAAGACCCTCCACGTATGAAATCCAACCTCACCACTAAAGTTGCTGCCCTTTTTGTTGCCGTATTGATGATGACCCCTGACCTGGTGGCCGGGACACGGGCATGGCTAAACCACCGGGCCCTATGCCTGCCGCTAAAAACCGTAGGGGGCAACCCTCGTTTCTTCAACACAAACCCGCTGAGACCGGAAGTCTCAACCTCTAACCTCATAGAAAAAAGGCAGCCGGGTGTAAAAAAGAAAACCCCCGCTTTTAAAGAAGTAACGGCCACTTTGTACCATGCCAAGGAGGCGCCCTGTTACCTGGGAACTGCCCACCCAAAGGACCCTATGAACTCCCCGGAGGACGATGTATTCAACTTCAAGGTAAAACGCACGGAGTTAGAGGGAAAAAAGGTATTTCTTTCCTTTCGTACGGGGGGAGAAGAAGCGGTAAAGAATGCCTCAGTTTTGTTTAATGGGCGGGCATACAAACTGCAGCCCATACATGAACAGGGGGCCGGGGAAGAAATCAGAGTAGAACTCCCTGCTCAGGCCCTGGCAGAAACTTTCCAATCAGTAGTATTTTCTGCGCTGGCCCCCTTCCCGGCAATGAACATATCCAAGGTAACCCTTTATGCCCAGCAAGAAAAAGAAGCAGCGGTCAATTACCAGGCCGCAGAGGTGCACCTGCCCGAGGCTCCGGCCGGTAGTTTTGACCTGTTGGAAGAGCGGGCTGCCGGAGAAAGGATCTTCCTGGCGAAGGAGGGGGATATTCCGGCCATTCCCCGCCATATCAACAATGTAAGCAAGGGGGCGAAGGGTTTTTCCCTTAGGGGAGGAAAAGAGGAGGCCCGGAAAATAAAGATAGGCGTAGACCGCAACAAGTTAAGTTCCGGGGCCGACCTGGCCGAGGTGCGGCTTTTCTTTTTTTCCAGGGAGCAGAAAAAATGGATTTCCCTGCGCCCTTCCAAAGTGCACACCGCTGAGCTAATGCTGGAGGCAGAAGCACCGGGCAATACCGATTATTTTGCCGGGCTGATCAAAACACCCGATATGCCGGAGGCCTCTGCTTATTTGCCTACCACCATTTCGGGCATTAAGGCCGCCAACCCGGCAGAGGGCATGCAACTG